>NZ_VORR01000039.1 GCF_007997085.1 Polaribacter sp. IC066 | reverse complement strand
ATTTTAATATCGACACATAGTTGGTGAAAAATTCTGACTTTTTATGGGTATCACAAAAAGTAGCACTAAGTTCTGATAAATTTTTAATATCTTTGGTATGTAGCATTTTTAGCGTATTGGAATTACACTTTTAAGGTACTGAAATTTAGAAACTTAAAGGAATAAAAATGCTACTTTTTTTATTCCTTTTCTCTTTGTTTTCAAGGGGTAGTGACCTGCGAAACTTGAGGATTTAATATTAATACTTTACTCTTTCTATTTTTGCAGTTCTGTTTACCTTTTCTTTTATTTCGGTTGCAACTTTCACAATTCCGGTTTTGGATGGTCAATCCCTTTTTGCCCCATATTAAGGTTCTATTTGGCATAACAGACTTCATCAAATTAAAAATATTTTTATTTGAGCATTAATGGGTGTAACGATAATTTAACTTTAGAAAGTCACGAAAAAAAATAAAATTCAAAAATGTCTTTTTGAGTTTATAGAAGCATATTTGCGTACTATCCAAAAATTTTCGATTATTTCAAATTTACATCCGCAGGGCAAATTGTTTTTAGAAAAAAATAGGAAATCGAAAATTACACTTATTAAACGAGACAAAGAATTAACTTGGTAGCGCCTTAAAATATAGCTTTATTGATAAACCATTATTTAAAGCATTTAAATGACAGTAACTTATTTATAATCAGTTTTTTGGAATCAAATAAAGCTAAAGCCAGAACGATTTAAAATTTTGAGTAAGATGATTTGTGTTTTGCCATTGCTTTGAAAAATTGTTTACGTATCTTTATTCTAGATTATAGAAAAACACATCTTATACTGAAAATAATCCTTATAGTAACGGTTGGTTTTATAATCAGAAAGTGAACTTCATTGAATAAAAGCAGACAATTTTTCAATTGTTTTATTTCTTGTTTCATAGCAATTTAATTTTAAATAAAATACTGTGTCAACTGTCTACCCTGAATAGATAGGCGTTATTATACATCCTTAATAGCTATTACAAATAATAGCTATAAATTTCAGCCAAAAGAAATAGCATGAAAAAAATTACTTTTCTTATTTACTTTATATCACTAGCAATGTGCTCTCAAACAGTACTTAATAATGCTAATTTTCAAATAGCTATTGATGCTTGTTTAGTATCTAATCCTGTAAACGGATTATGCAGTAATAGCAAGTATGGTGCAATGCCAAATTGGGACGTGAGTCAGGTAACGTACATGAATAAAGCTTTTAAGCATAAAAAAAAGTTTAATACAGATATTAGCGATTGGGATATAAGTAATGTAATTTCTATGTACGGTATGTTTGACGGTGCCTCTTCTTTTAATCAAAATATTAGTACGTGGAACGTGAGTCAGAAAACCATTATTATGTATGCCATGTTTTATAATGCTACCTCTTTTAACCAAGATATTAGCGATTGGGATGTAAGTAAAGTGGTTGATATGCGTTTTATGTTTGAGTCGGCATCTGCTTTTAATCAAGATATTGGTGGTTGGGATGTTGGTAATGTAGATGATATGCAAAGTATGTTTAACAGAGCAATTTCTTTTAACCAAGATATTAGTGATTGGGATGTAAAAAATGTAGTTGATATGAATGCGATGTTCTACGAGGCAGCTGCCTTTAATCAAGATATTAGTGATTGGGATGTAGAGCAAGTAATTGATATGTTTGCGATGTTTTGGGACGCAAAATCTTTTGATCAAGATATTAGCTCGTGGGATGTGACGAATGTAGAAAATATGAAAGAAATGTTTGATCATTCTAGATTATCTACCGAAAGTTATGATGCTATTTTAAAAGGTTGGTCTAATTTAAAATTACAGCCAGAGGTAACACTGGGTGCAAAAGGCGTAAATTATTGTTTGGGTAAAATGCCATGCAAAATATAAAAGATACGTATAACTGGACAATTGCAGACGACGGCTTAAATTGTAAAACGGTTATTGACAAAATTAAGGTATATCCCAGTCCGGCAAAACAATACATTTCTTTAGAAGAAAGTGAGGTTTCAGTAAGCGCTTCTATTTATAATTCTAGAGGTCAAAAGGTCACTACAGCTAAAAGCACTAATAAAATAGCGATAGAAAATTTGCCAAGCGGGGTGTATACGATTAGAATTTCAGACGGCGAAAGCCAGTCTTACAAAAGGTTTGTAAAATTATAAGGAAAACACTCTTTTTTTTAACTATTATACAATGAAAAGCATTGATTTTGCAGATTTCATAAATTTCATGAAACTTTCTTGATAATATTGGTATATCTGAATTTATTCTCTAGCTTTGCTTTTTAAACGAAGCACACTAAAATGGTAAATAACAATTATACTCGTTTCTTCTTTTACTTTTATTTTTACAATAAAAGAAGAGGCTTTGTATCGTGTTGTTAAAAAACATTAAAAATATAAAAAGTCTCGAATTTACTTCGAGGCTTTTTTTTTGATATGAAATGTAAGTAATGAATAAAATTATCGCTATACAAGGAGCAGAGGGCTCAAATCATCATAAAGTTGCACGCGACTTTTACGGAACAGCTATACAATTAAAAGAATGCATGTCTTTTGATGCTTTGGTAGATAGTTTGTTAGATACTTCTGCTACGCATGGCGTTATGGCTTTAGAAAATACCATTGCAGGTTCTATTATTCCTAACTATGCGTTAATAGATAAGAACAACTTGCAAATTACAGGAGAACAATATTTAAATATTCATCATCATCTCATGGCTTTAAAAGGTCAAGATATTAAAGATATTAAAGAAGTTTGGTCGCATCCGATGGCATTATTACAATGCAAAGAATTTTTTAAGAAATATCCTCATATAAAATTAGTAGAAGATGTAGATACTGCAGAAGTAGCAAAAAGAATAGCAAAAGAAAGTTTAGCAGGCATTGCAGCAATCGCTCCAAAAATAGCCGCAGAAATTTTTGATTTAGCAATTTTAGAAGACGGAATTCAGACCATTAAAGATAATTCAACACGATTTGTAATTGTAGAAACAACTGTACCTCTTAACGGTATTGATCAAATCAATAAAGCCTCTTTAAAGTTTCAATTAAATCATAAAAGAGGAAGTTTAGCAGCAATTTTAAATGTGTTGAGTGATTGTAAAATGAACCTCACTAAAATACAATCGTTGCCAGTGATAGAAACACCCTGGAAATATTCTTTTTTTGTAGATGTTACGTTTGATGAGTATCAAGAATATCAAAAAGCGATTACAATTATAGAAATAATGGCCGAAGAATTTAAGATTTTAGGAGCTTATAAAAATGGAAGAAAATGACGAAGTCACTCTGAACTTTTATGCTGAACTAGTTTCAGTATGTTTTAGAGTCTTATTATGTATAAAATTATGATACAACCTGCAAAAAGATTAGACACAGTTCAAGAATACTATTTCTCTAAAAAATTAAGAGAAGTTAGGGGTTTGATGGCTGCCGGAAAACCAATTATCAACATGGGAATTGGTTCTCCAGATTTACAACCACCAGTAAAAGTAATTGAAGCAATTCAAGGAAGTTTAAGTGATGCAGCTGCGCATAAATATCAGTCTTATCAGGGTTTGCCCGAATTAAGAAACGCAATTTCTAACTTCTATAAAAGCAAGTTTTCTGTAGATTCAAATCCAGAAGATGAGGTGTTGCCTTTAATGGGAAGCAAAGAGGGCATTATGCACATCTCTATGGCTTTTTTAAATGATGGTGATAAAGTTTTAATTCCGAATCCAGGATACCCAACCTATACTTCAGTAACGAAATTAGTTGGCGCAGAACCTTTATTTTATGACTTAAGTGCTGATAACGATTGGAAACCAAATTTTGAGGAATTAGAAAGTCAAGATTTAACGGATGTAAAAATAATGTGGGTAAATTATCCGCACATGCCAACAGGAACTAACGCAACGTTAGAAACGTTTAAAAAGTTGGTGGAATTCGGTAAAAAGCATCAAATTTTAATCATTAATGACAATCCGTATAGTTTTATCTTAAACGAGCACCCAATTAGTATTTTACAGGTAGAGGGCTCAAAAGAGATTGCTTTAGAACTAAACTCTTTAAGCAAAACGTTTAACATGGCGGGTTGGCGCGTTGGTATGGTTTTAGGAAACGCTAATTTTATCAACGAGATATTAAAAGTAAAAAGTAATATGGATTCTGGTATGTTTTACGGAATTCAAAAAGGCGCCATAGAAGCTCTAGAATTATCTAATGATTGGTTTACGGCGCAAGACAAAATTTACAAAGAACGCAGAAATTTAATTTGGCAATTGGCAGATAAATTGAATTGTACTTATGATAAAAATTCTACAGGATTATTTGTTTGGGCAAAAATCCCTGAAGGAAAAAAATCTGAAGAAGTTACAGATGCAATTTTATACGATAAAGATATTTTTATAACTCCAGGAACTATTTTTGGGAGTCAAGGAGAAGGATATATTCGTTTTTCGTTATGTGTAACGACAGAGATAATTCAAGAAGCGATAAAAAGGCTGTAAGCAGTAAGCTATAGATTTTAGGCGTATTGCTATTGGCTAATCGCTAAAAGCAAATAAGAAAAGGAATGAAAAATAATAATGAAGCAAAAAGAACTGTTTTCGGTTTACTGTTTGGAGTTGTCCTTGTAAGTTTAATGGAAAATACAGGTTTAGGAAGTGGAATTGGTCTTTTATGTAGCGTTGCAATAGGTAATATTTTGAATCAAAAAGATAAAATTAGATTTACAAGTTTTTAAGCCACTAGCTAATCGCCAGAAGCTAAAAGTTAAAAGCCAAAAAGAAATAAATGAAAAATATATACATGATTGGGGTTGGTTTAATTGGCGGTAGTTTTGCTATTGACATTAAAAAACACCATCCAGAAGTTATAATTCACGGAATTGATATCGATGAAAATAACTTAAATGAAGCAAAAGAATTAGGTGTAATTCAAGAAAAAGCAACGCTAGAGGATATTAAAAATGCAGATCTAGTAATTGTATCAATTCCGGTTGATGCTACTGTAAAATTACTACCAACTATTTTAGATAAAATTTCTGAAACAGGTTTGGTTGTGGATGCCGGTTCTACAAAAGAAGCAATTTGTAAAGCAGTTGAACATCATCCAAAAAGAAGAAATTTTTTAGCATGTCACCCGATTGCAGGAACAGAAAAATCTGGACCAACAGCCGCTATTTCTGGCTTATACGTTGGGAAAACAAATATTATATGTGAAGTAGAAAAGACAACTTTTAAGCTGCAAGAAAAAGCGTTAAAGCTTTTTACAGACATTGGAATGCGTATTCGGTATATGGATCCTGTTTCTCATGATAAACACATTGCGTATGTTTCGCATTTATCGCACATCAGTGCATTTATGTTGGGCAAAACGGTTATCAACAAAGAAAAAAATGAACGTGATATTTTCGATATGGCAGGTTCTGGATTTGAATCAACAGTTCGTTTGGCAAAAAGTTCGCCAGCAATGTGGACGCCAATTTTTAAACAAAATAAAGAAAACGTTATTGAAACGTTAGAAGAATATATCAACAATTTAAAGCATTTTAAAGAGTTGATGGAACAAGATAATTTCTCTGAAATTTTTAACGAAATGGAGAATACAAATTATATAAAACAAATTTTAAACGGCATAAAGTAAGCGCCAAAACAAGTAGAAAAATGGAGAATACAAAAGAATTAAGAACATGGTTGGATGATATGAATTTAGAGCATCCTCTAGTAATAGCAGGGCCCTGTAGTGCAGAAACTGAAGAACAAGTTTTAAAAATTGCGCACGAGTTAAAAGATTCTGATGTAAATTATTTTAGAGCAGGAATTTGGAAACCAAGAACAAGACCCGGTATGTTTGAGGGTGTTGGCGAAATTGGTTTAAGATGGTTAAAAAAGGTAAAAGAGCAAACAGGCATGAAAACCTGTACAGAAGTTGCAAATGCAGCACATGTAAAATTAGCAATTGATAATGATGTAGATTTATTATGGATTGGCGCACGTTCTACAGTATCGCCTTTTATTATGCAAGAAATTGCAGATGCTTTGGCAGGAACAGACAAAATTGTATTGGTTAAAAATCCTGTAAATCCAGATTTAGCTTTGTGGTTAGGAGGTATTGAAAGATTATACACTGCAGGAATCAAGAATTTAGGAGCAATTCACAGAGGGTTTTCTACCTATGAAAAAACGAAATACAGAAATATTCCAGAATGGCAAATAGCTATTGAATTTCAAAATAGATTTCCAGATTTACCATTAATTAACGATCCATCTCATATTACAGGAAATAGAGAAATGATCTTTGATGTTTCTCAAACTGCTTTAGATTTAAATTTTGATGGTTTAATGATCGAAACTCACGTTGATCCAGAAAATGCTTGGAGTGATGCTGCACAGCAAGTTACACCAACAAAGTTGAAGCAAATTATGGAGGATTTAAAAATCAGAAAAGAGAGTAATACAGAAGAAGATTACACAAAATCTTTAGATAATTTACGTGCTCAAATTAACGTAGTTGATGGTCAGTTAATAGATCTATTAGGAAAACGTATGAAAGTTGCTGATCAAATTGGTGGCTTAAAGAAAGAGAAAAACGTAGCCGTTTTGCAATCTAAACGTTGGAACGAGATTCTTGGAAATATGATTTTAGAAGGCGAAAGTAAAGGTTTAAGTGAAGAATTTGTATTGAAAATGTTCAAGGCAATTCACCAAGAATCTATTAATCATCAAGAAAAGGTGATTAACGGATAATAATCTTATACTATTTTTATTATTATGCTGAACTTGTTTCAGTAGCTGTTATTAGTGAAACTTAATTTTGAAAAATAGCGAAGCTATGAATTCAAAATTGTAAGTTGAACTAATCCCGCTTTTTAGCGGAATCTTGGGTTTAATACCTCGACGCTCTGCTTAGAAATATTAAAAGGATATTCCTTTTTGATGCCTCGATAGTTCAGCATCGAGATTGTTCATTAAATTTTAGCCATAAATTCACTAATTATTTGTGAATTTATGGTTTTTTTTTGGCGTTACCAAGCAAAAAAGCTTGGTCAGGCTGAGTTTATCTCGGGCGAAGTCGAAAGGCACCCGCTTCAGGCCAAAAAGCTTGAGAGCTAAAACAATTGCTCAATTCTTAACGCGCAGCGCAAACTTAAAAAGGAAGTTCTATTCGCTAACTTTTAGAATATTAAGACCTCACAGGTTTTTAAAACCTGTGAGGTCTTTTTTTTTATTCAAACTGTCACTTCGAGTAAAATTTCTTTTTCAGAAATTTTGGATGGAGAAGTTTTAGTTAAAACTAAAAGTTTTCGACATAATTTTCTCATAAAAATGAAAAACACTCGAATTGACATTCTAATATTTAAGTAAAATTCTGCATCTTTGTAACAATGATCGGAATCGTATATAAATCTACAGGAAGTTGGTATCAAGTAAAGTCTAATGACGGAGAATTTCATAAATGTAGAATGAAAGGAAAGTTTAGAATTGCAGACATCAAAAGTACTAACCCTATTGCGGTTGGCGATAAAGTTGTTTTCGATTTAGAAAAAAAAGGAGACGAAGAAACAGGTGTCATCAAAAAGATTTTAGATCGAGATAATTTTATTGTCAGAAAATCGGTAAATCTCTCTAAACAAATTCATATAATTGCGGCGAATATAGATCAGGTTTTCTTGCTGATTACTATTAATAATCCGCCAACATTTACAACCTTTATAGATCGTTTTTTAGTTTCAACAAGAGCGTATAGAATAGAAACAATTCTTATTTTTAATAAAATAGATTCTTACGAGTTAGAAGAGCGTGCGGAGATTCTATATTTAAAAGATATTTACGAAGCCATTGGTTATAGATGTGTAGAGGTTTCTTCTACTCAAAATAAAAATGTAGAGACCGTTAAAGAAATAATGACTGGTAAAACATCGATGTTTGTTGGGCATTCTGGCGTTGGTAAATCTACTTTAGTTAATGCAATAGAGCCTTCTTTAAATTTAAAGACCAAAGAAATTTCTGAACAACACATGCAAGGAAAGCACACAACAACTTTTGCAGAAATGTTCGATTTAAGTTTTGATGCTAGAATTATAGACACTCCAGGAATTAAAGGTTTTGGGGTTGTAGATATCGATAAATACGAATTGGGAGATTATTTTCCGGAATTTTTTGCGCTGAAACAAGACTGTAAATTCAATAACTGTATTCATAACAAAGAACCACATTGTGCTGTAAAAGATGCTTTAGAAGAGGATAAAGTTTCTTGGTCTCGTTATAAAAGTTATTTGCAAATTTTAAGCGGAGATGAGGAAAAAGAACATTTTAGAACTGATATTTGGGATGAAGAAGAGGATAACTAGGCTTTTTGTCTTTCAGACATTTCTCTAAAGATGAAAAACGACATTAATTATATTTTGAATTAAGAAATAGCTATCATGAGCATTCATAAAGAGTACGAGTTTCTTCGCCTTTGCGAAGGATTAAGGATGGTCTTCTCATGAAAATTGTTATCCAGAGAGTTTCAAAAGCAAGCGTAACAATCAATGAACTAAAAGTAGCATCCATAGAAAAAGGATTGCTAGTTTTAATAGGAATTGTAAATGAAGATGCACAAGATGATATTGATTTTTTAGTGCGAAAAATTGCAAACCTGCGCATTTTTAATGATGAAGATAAAGTAATGAATTTATCACTAAAAGATATCGAAGGAGAAGTAATTGTAGTAAGTCAGTTTACCTTGCAAGCAGCAACCAAAAAAGGAAACAGGCCAAGTTATATAAAGGCGGCAAAACCAAAAACTGCCATTCCGTTATATGAAAACTTTGTTAGATCACTTGAAAAAGAAACCAATACAAAAGTACAAACTGGTAAATTTGGTGCAGATATGAAAGTGGAACTCTTAAACGAAGGACCCGTTACTATTATCATTGATTCAAAAAATAAAGAGTAGTTGTTAGTGAAGTATTTTGATGTTCATACACATATTATTTCTTCGGATAAAAATGTAGTTTCAATTTTAAATACATATCCAAATTCAATAGATTTTTCACATTCTTTTTCAATTGGGTTGCATCCTTGGTATATCAACAGAGAAAAAGTTGAAGAAGAACTTTTAAGGGTTGAACTTAAATTACAACACAAAAATTGCTTTGCTTTAGGAGAATGTGGTTTGGATACCATTACAAAAGTAGATTTTGATGTTCAGAAGTCTGTGTTTAGAAAACAGATTGCGTTATCAGAAAAATATCAGAAACCATTAATGATTCATTGTGTAAAAGCACATCAAGAAATTATCAGCTTAAAAAAAGAGATAAAACCTATGCAGCAATGGGTTTTACACGGGTTTAATAAGAATCTACAACTTGCACAAAGTTTATTGAAAAACGGAATTGTAGTATCTTTCGGAGCGGCAATCATCAGCCATAAAAAATTACAAGAAGTAGTTTTAGAGATTCCGTTAGAGAATATGTTACTAGAAACAGATGATAATACAGATCTTAAAATTCAAGAAATTTATCAGAAAGTTGCAGTTATAAAAAAAATAGAAGTTAAAGAGCTTCAACAAAAAATAGCACAGAATTTTAAACGTATTTTTAAAGGATGAGTTGGTTAGAACGCACAGAATTACTAGTTGAAAAAGAAGGAATAGAGAAGCTACAAAAAGCGAATATTTTAGTCGTTGGTTTGGGCGGTGTTGGCTCTTATGCAGCAGAATTTATTGCAAGATCAGGTGTGCAAAAAATGACGCTTGTAGATGGCGATTTTTTTGATGAAACCAATAAAAACAGACAATTACCAGCGTTAGACTCTACTCTAGGAAAATCGAAAGCAAAGGTTTTAGCAGCAAGATTAAAAGACATCAACAAAGAAATAGAATTGACTGTTTTAGAAGAGTTTTTATCTCCAGACAGAGCGTATGAAATTGTGTCAAAAGAGTTCGATTATGTGCTAGATTGTATCGACAGTATTACGCCAAAAGTAAATTTGATAGTTGCGGCAAGAAGAAAAAAAGTAAAAATAATTTCTTCTATGGGAGCTGGTGGCAAGTTAGATGTAACCAAAATAAAGATAAAAGATATTGCCAATACAAAGAATTGTACAATGGCAAGAGTTTTAAGAAAAAGGTTAAAAGAGCGTAAAGTAAATAAAGGAGTGAAAGCAGTTTATTCTGAAGAAATGCAAATTTCTAAAAGTGTAAAAATTACAGATGGTACTAATTTTAAAAAATCGTATTATGGTACAATCAGTTATATGCCAGCGGCCTTTGGTTTGCAAGCGGCAGCGCATGTGATTAATTTTTTATTAAAAAAGTAAAAAATATTTTCCAAGGAAAATAAATTGATTGTATCTTTGTACTTCAAAATCATAAAAACAATTAATAAAAAGAACAATAGTATGAAAAAAATAATTTTATCTTTAGTACTTGCTGCATCAGTTTTAACAGGCTGTAAAGGCGAAAAAAAGGCTGCAGTTGAAACAGAAAAAGCAAAAGTAGTTGATGTAAATGTTTCAGAATTAGACAATGTAAATATAGCGGAGTCTGTTTTAACATGGAAAGGAACAAAACCTGGAGGCGCACATAATGGAGATGTAGCGATTCAAAAAGGAGGATTATTGGTCGAAAATGGTGTTTTAATCGGAGGACAGTTCACATTTGATATGACTTCAATAAAAGTATTAGACATTCCGGCAGACGAGGAAGGAAACGGAAAATTGGTGGGGCATTTAAGCAGTCCAGACTTTTTTGACGTTACTACCTACCCAGGCTCTAAATTTACAATTACCAAAGTAGAAGGGAAGAACGGAAAGGTAGATATTACGGGAAATTTAACAGTAAAAGACGTTACTAAAAGCATCACAATTCCTGCTACAATTATGATGGAAGACGGCATTACAACGTTAAAAAGCGATAATTTTAATATAAACAGAGCAGAATTTAATATTCAATATAAATCTAAAAGCTTCTTTTCTATAGAAGAGTTAAAAGATAAATTTATCGATGATTTAATTGAAATGTCTTTCGTAGTTAAAACAAAAGCATAATTCATAAAGCTTTAAAAGCTTCCAAAAATAAATTAATCTAAAATTATAAAAAACATGAAATCTAATAAAGCTCAAAGACCTTGTGGATGTGGAAATACATCAGACCCAGATGGTTATTGTGATGGTTCACACGCAAATAAAAAATAGAACAAATGCTATGTAGCATTTAATGTTAATTTAAACCCAAAACTTTTTTAGTTTTGGGTTTTTCTTTTTTACATTGCAGTGCTAGTTAAAAAGATTGTATGTATAAAAAAATTCCCTTATTTGTTTATTTCTTATTCTTTTCTATATGCTGTTTTTCTCAAAAAACAGTATATGCAGCATTTTTAATTCCTGCTGATTTAAAAGAGGATGCAAATGCGGTTGTTAGAAACAATTCTAGAGAAATTACTATTGAAGCTGTAAATAGCATGGTTGTTTATAATAGAGAGGTTGTTACTGTTTTAAACAAGCTTGGCAATAGCGATGCAATTATTTCTGCGCGGTATAATAACGATACAAAAATAACCAAACTGTCGGCATATATTTATGATGCTTTTGGCAATGAAATTAAAAAGTATAAGGCGAGAGATTTTTTAGATGTAAGTGCGGTGTCTGGCGGAACTTTATACTCAGACGCTAGAGTAAAATATATAGAGTATACGCCAATAGGATATCCGTATACTTTGGTTTTTGAATCTGAATATAAAACAGCTACAACAGGTTTTATTCCGTGGTGGTTTCCTGTAAATGGCTATTATGTTTCAGTAGAAAAAAGCACCTATAAAATAAACAATCCAACAGGGATTGCTTGGCGAAAAAAAGAAACAAATTTCACTGATTTTAATATCGAAAAAAAGGATTCAGACACAGGGCTTCAGTATGTGTTAAAAAATCAGAAAGCATTTGAATATGAGCATAGTGCACGCTCGCCAAGAGATATTTTACCAAAAGTAAAAGTAGCACTGAATACGTTTTATTTAAAAGGTGTTTATGGAGAAGCTACCAATTGGCAAGAATTTGGTCAATGGATGCATACAGCGCTTATTGAAGGTAGAGATATTATTAATGAAGCTACTAAAACTAAAATAGTAGATTTAGTTAAAGATGCCAAAAGCCCAATAGAAAAAGCAAAAATAGTATACCAGTTTATGCAAAACAAAACCCGTTATATTAGCGTTCAAGTTGGTATTGGTGGCTGGGAACCCATTACAGCAAACCAAGTAGATAAGGTTGGTTATGGCGATTGTAAAGGGCTAACAAATTATACAAAAGCATTGTTAGAGGTTGTTGGTGTAACTTCTTATTATACCCTTTATGTATAAGAATAGTTGCGGTTTTGTATGCGAGGATTTTCCGAAGGAAAATCAGACGTTACAAACACGCAACGACCTTTGATTAAGCACTAAACCGCAATTATTTTTATACGGTGTTGCTATTTCGTTGTTTTTATTCAGATTTTTAATTATTCGGCTAAATTCCGTTTTTATTTTTTTCAGCGTTTGAGTGAATTCGGTCAGCGATTTATTCCGCAAACTTTTTCAATTCCGATTGAGTGAGAATTCCGTAAATTGCTAAATTCTGCATTCAGTTCAGATTTTTGTTTTTCAATTCAGATTCCGATTTCGCAAACAAGCTAAAAATTCCAACGTAATTTCTATTAAAGCAATAATTTAATTAGAAAAGTGTTGTCCGAAATGTTGTCCCCAATGCATTATTCTTTGGTCAATTTCGTCTAATGTCGGACGAGAATAAATTCCGTATGCACATACTATTAACAATACAATTATGATAATTAATAGAATGGTATTCAAATTTGATTTTTTCATATTTTTAATTTTTGTTTATATTTCTATTTTGAGTTCGTTTTTCAATGAATGGCAACGTTTATGTATAAGGTTAGTTGCGTGTTTTAAGCGACTAATTTAGTAAATAAAACACAAACCAAGAAAGTCCGTTTGGACTTTCGTAAATAAGCTAAAAGCCAGCAATTAATTTTATACGGTGTTGTGCTTTCGTTATTTTTTCAGAATCTCATTTATTTTATTAAAGTCCTTTTTTATGTGTAATTCTAAAATGTTTTTTACCTCGCTATAATTTTCTGCTTGATAATGATTTTCCTTATTCTCTCCATATATTAAACTTAAATTCAGATTTTTATTAACTTCTGTAATGAATTCTTCGTCATTTTCTACCAACATTGAAATCCAAAATGCTCCGTGTTCTTTGTCCATAATTTTCAAATCATTCAAAGCTTTTTGAATATCTGATTGGTTTACGTTTTCTTTACTATAACCTCCAGCATATTGAATATAAGATTCAGATAGCATTACACCTTTTGATTGGAAAAAATAATTTTCAAGTCTTTCATAAAATTTTCCGTGTTGAGGAATTCTTCTTTTAGATAAATAATTTAAAAGTTCATTCTTTTTTTCGTTTTTCAAGAAGTAATAATAAATTCCATAACTTATACTGAAACCTTTACTCAAACCAACTGTTTTTATGTCTTCCTTTTTTACTTTATCTAATTTCTTTTCAATTTTTGATTCAAGTGAATAGCTGTAACAGATGAATTTCGTTAGTTTTTGATTTTCTTTTTCAAATAATGATAATAATTCAAGAGTTTTTATTCCGCTTTGCTTTTGTTCTTCTTCTGAAAGTTTTTCAAGTATTTCATAATCAGATGAAATTAGTTTTACTTTCAGAATAGAGCATATTTTTTCATCCATTTCAGATATTAATGGATTATTAAATAATGTTATATTTTTTTTTCTCCTAAACCACATTTTTATATCTGGATTTTTTTTAATGAAGCACAACATTGTATATGCGGAAGAAAAAAGAAATTTAGATACAAATTTTGCTTCTATACAGGGCAATCATGCCATTTTAAATATCCCAAATAAAGGAGAAGATATTTGGTTAGAGTGCACAAGTCAAACCAAACCTTTTGGTTTTTTGGGAGATTTTACAGATGATAGAGACGTTTTGGTTGTAACTCCCGAAGGCGGTTTTATCAAAAGAACTGCTTCTTACAAAGACGAGATAAATTTACAAACAAGCACTGCAACCATTAATCTAACAGAAAAAGGTGATGTAAAAGCAAGTTTAAAAAGGGTTTCTAAAGGGATACAATATGATGATAAATCTTATTTAGATAATTTAACGGAACAAGAGTTGATAAAAACATATAAATCTAACGTTTGGGGCTATAACAACAATTTAGAGGTAAATTCTCATAGTTTGATAAACGACAAAGAAAAGGTTGTCTTTACAGAAAATTTAGAACTTTCGATTAGAAGTTATGCGGCAATCAATGAAAATGACTATTTATTTCGAATAAATATATTTAATAAAGAAAGTTTTGTTCCTAAACGTTATAGAACTAGAAATTTACCGTTAAAAATTAGTAGAGGTTATAAAGACGAAGATGCTTATGTCATTAATATTCCTGCCTCTTATCAATTAGAATATATTCCGGCGGATAAAAAAATAGCAACAAAATTTGGGCAATATACCATCAGTTTTAAAAAAATAAACGAAACTAGTTTTTCTTACAAAAAAACAATTTTAATCAAAGAAGGACTGTATCCTAAAGAAGCGTATAACGCTTACAGAAGTTTTAGAAGAAGTATTGCAAAATCAGAAAATTTAAGAATAGCACTCACAAAAAAATAATCATGAAAAATAACTTTATTATAATACTCGTATTTATGATTTTCGGATCGGTTACAGCGCAAAATTATAAGTTTGGTAAGGTATCAAAAGAAGAAATTGAAGAACAGTTTTATCCTCAAGATTCTACTGCAGATGCTGCTTATTTGTATAAATTCAGAAAAACCTATTATAATTACAACAATAATTCTGGGTTTGAAATTGTAAACGAAGTGCATATTAGGATGAAATTATACACCACAGAAGGTTTTGGTTATGCTACTTTTAAATTGCCTTATGTAACCCCAGAGAGCGGCCAATCAGAAAAAATTTCAGGTGTTAAAGCGTATACCTATAATATTGATGAAAAAGGGAAAATGAACGAAGACAAGCTTTCTAAAAATGATGTTTTTGATGAAAAGGTGAGTAAATTTAGGCATATTAAAAACGTAACCATGCCCAATTTAAAAGAGGGTTCTGTGATTGAGTTTAAATATACAATGACTTCTCCTTTTATAGATTATGTAGATGATTTACAGTTTCAGCATGGTATTCCTGTAAAAAAAATACAGTATACCATAGAAACTCCAGAATGGTTGGTTTTTACTAAAAAAAATAAAGGGTATTACTATGTAAAACCAATTGAGACGGCAAGAAATGGTAGTATTACTTTTAGAACTAAAGTGAGAACGAAAAACAATTATACTACAAGTAGAGGAGCACCTGGAGGCGGAAATACTACATCGACGTCTTATGAGAATACAAAACAAAATCTTGCTTATAATATTTCAAGTTACGAAGCAGAAAATATACCTGCCTTAAAAGATAACGAACCCTTTGTAGGAAGCGTAAGAAGTTATAGAGGCGGCGTTAAATATGAAATGACAGGGACTAGATATCCTAATTCTAGACTTAAAAACTATTCTACAACCTGGAATAATGTAGCTAAAGAGATTTATAAATCTAGCAATTTTGGTGGTGAACTATCTAAAACTAACTATTTTAAAAACGATTTAGATGCCTTGTTAGCAGGAGTTACATCAGAAGTAGAGAAAATGGCTAAAGTTTTTCAGTTTGTAAAATCAAACGTAAAATGGAACGGATATAACGGAAAGTACACCGATCAAGGGGTAAAAAAAGCATATGAAGATCATACGGGTAATGCTGCAGAAATTAACCTTATGCTTACCGCAATGTTACGAGAAGCAGGCTTAAACGCCAATCCTGTTTTAGTGAGTTCTAAAGGTAACGGAGTACCACTTTTTCCTACGATTAAAGGATTTAATTATGTAATTTCTAGCGTACAATTTTCAGATAATTCTCAAGTTTTATTAGATGCTACAGAGCCTTTTAGCATGCCAAATGTGTTGCCAAAAAGAGATTTAAACTGGAACGGAAGAGTTGTTACAGAAAATGGAGAGTCTTCTTGGGTAAAATTAGCCGCATCAGAACATGCTACAACCGAGAATATGGTGATGGTAAAAGTGTCTGATGATTTTATGGTTAATGGTTTTATAAGAACAAAGTATGATAATTTAAAAGCGTTAGATTTTAGAAAAAGCAAAAACCATATTAAGGACGAAGAATTGAGAGCAAAATATGAGGAAAATAACAATATAGAAGTAGAAGATTTTAAAATTGTAAACCAAGATGTTTTAAACAAGGTAATCATTAGAAATGTAAAATTTTCTAGTGAAGATTTGGTAGAAGGTATTGGCAATAAACTGTATATAGAACCTTCTTTATTTTTAACAAAAAGAACAAATCCTTTTAAGCTAGAAGATCGAAAATTTCCTGTAGATTTTGCTACTGTGTGGAGAGATGTAAACAAAGTAACCATTCAAATTCCTAAAGGTTATCGTGTAGAAACATTACCAGAGCCTTTAGCAATAGCGCTACCAGATAATTTAGGTGTTTTTAAATATCAAGTAGTTATAGGTGGTAATAAGATAAAAACAGTGTCTATTTTAGAGTTTAATGCTGCAATGATACCACCAAAATATTATACCTTTTTAAAAGATTTTTATGGTCAAGTAGTACAAAAAGAATCAGAGAAAATAGTTTTGGTAAAAATCTAAAAGAACAACCTCAAAAAATTATTTTTTGAGGTTTTTTTTAAAGCTCAATAGCCGTTGTGTTTTTCACTTCTTCTATGGCAAAGGTGCTTTGTGTGCTGCCAATGTATTTGATTGCTGTTAATTTTGTAACCATAAACTGTCTGTATTCATCCATATCTTTTACGTAGATTTTTAAAATATAATCGTAATCTCCGCTTACATGAAAACATTCAGAAACCTCCTCTAATTTTAAAATTTCACGTTCAAAAGTAGTAACGTATTCTTTAGAGTGTTGCACCAATTTTACGTGACAAAAAACTAAAAAAGATTTTTCGATTTTCTTTTTGTTCGCAATGGCTACATATTTATCAATTACGCCATGATTCTCTAACTTTTTTATACGCTCATAAACAGCGGTTACAGATAAATTTAACTGTAAAGACAATTGTTTTGTGGTTTGTTTACTGTTGATTTGTAGTAGGTTAATCAGTTTTTTATCAATTTTATCTAATATCATATACAAAAATTATCTAAAAAAGAGGTGTAAAGTCACCTTTCTTGGTTTTTAAAACCAATATTTTGTTTAAAGATAGATAATAAAACTATATAATAAGGTAATTATTGTTTATTGTTCTAAATAGTTGTCAATTTGAATAAATATAAAGTACTTATTATGAAATTCAATCCAGCAGATACTATTCAAGATTTACAATACTTTGGCGAATTTGGCGGTGTAAATCCGTCTATTTCAGATTCATCTACCTATACCTTTTTATCAGCAAAAACAATGGTTGATACTTTTGAAGGAAATACAGATGGTTGTCATTTATATTCACGCCATACAACACCAAGTAACCTGAATTTAGGGGATGCTTTAGCAGCCATGGAAGGTACCGAAACCGCTAATGTTGCGGCTTCGGGAATGGGTTCAATTACACCAGTTCTATTACAATTATGTGATGCTGGTGATCATATTGTTTCTAGTAGAACTATTTACGGCGGAACCTATGCTTTTTTAAAGAACTTTATTCCGAGATTAGGAATACAAACAAGTTTTGTAGACATTACAAAACTAGCTATTGTAGAAGCAGCAATCACTAAAAATACCAAGATCTTATATTGCGAATCTGTTAGTAATCCGCTATTAGAAGTTGCAGACATTATTGGTTTATCAGCGATAGCTAAAAAACACAATTTAAAATTAGTGGTTGATAATACCTTTTCTCCGTTGTCAATTACGCCCGCAAAATTAGGCGCAGATATTGTATGCCATAGTTTAACAAAATTTATCAATGGTTCTTCGGATGCTGTTGGAGGCGTGGTTTGTGGATCACAAGAATTCATCAATGATTTACGAAGTGTAAACGATGGCGCAAGTATGTTGTTAGGTTCTACAATGGATAGTTTGAGAGCATCTTCTATCTTAAAAAATATGAGAACTTTGCACATCAGAATGAAACAACACAGCAAAAATGCTGCTTTTTTAGCAGGTAAATTTCATGCTGACGGGTTAATAACGGTTTATCCAGGATTAGAATCTCATCCTTCGCACGAACTTTTTAAAAGTATGATGAATGCTGAATATGGTTTTGGAGGTATGTTAACTATCGATGCGGGCTCTTTAGAAAAAGCAAACGCTTTAATGGAATTAATGCAACAGAAAAATATTGGTTATTTAGCGGTGAGTTTAGGCTTTTACAAAACCTTATTTTCTGCTCCGGGTACATCTACATCTTCAGAGATATCAGAAGACGAACAAAAAGAAATGGGGTTAACAGACGGATTAATTCGTTTCTCTATTGGTTTAGATAACGATATTGAACGTACGTACAGAATGATGAAAACCTGTATGATTGAAGTTGGAGTTTTAGAAAACGAATTGGTATTGTAAGATTTATTTCATAAACATCAAAAATTAATTGAGCCCCATAAATTACATGCTCGCTATAATTTATGGGGTTTTTTGAATTCAAGGAAAGATTTAAACTCCCTTTAAACGCTCAATAAATTTCACAAATCTTTTTTAGTTGGCGAATTCCCGTCGAGCGGTGCAAGATCCCATTCTTTATTTTTCTTGAAGAACATAAATTTAAAAACAAAAGTATTGGCATCTTTATAATTTAGCATTGGGTATCTTAAAGCTACATACCTATAAGTACCTGCTTTTTCTTTTTGTATAATATTGTAATAGTCATTATTAAACCAAGCTAGGGTTTTTAGATTCTTATCATTCACATCAATCAGATGATGACTCTTATCAATGGTACTTATTTAATCTGCTGTAGCACTTGTATCTAGCAGAGCATAAAAAGTAAGATAATAGTGGTTTTCAGTTTCTGCAACGCCATACCAGAGAATGTTTTTAAAAATAGTAGGTTGTGCCGAAAATCGGCTATCGGTAATTCTGGTTTTTTAAAAGATTCTTTAAAAACTGAATTGATATAAAACTTATGAATAATTGTAAAACGACCTAGCCAGTTCTCATATAAATTCCGGGCATTAATCACGAAATCCTTTTGGTGTTTTTTCGATTAAAAAACATTAAAATAATCATACAGACCATAAAAGAAATGGTAGATAAAGGATCTACCACAGAAATAGTGTGAAAGGCAACTCTATAAACAGAAAAGGTGCAAACAATTGTGTTTCTTACGGTGTAAAATAATCTAAAAGAGGGAGGGTAAAAATAACAGAGAAAAATAAGCAACTTTAATTTTTCTGTGTGGTAGTGTTTTTTCTTTTATCAGTATTGTAAAGTTTGTGTGTGAATCAGCCAAAAACAAAACAACATAAAATTGCAAACAAAATAGCGCGCATAAAACCTCTATGAAAAGGCATTGCTTGTATTTCGTTGTTGTAAAGTAATTTTTCGATAAAACATCTAAATCTGTTATTGTTTCATCAATAGCGCTAAATAACAACGCTTTATTCTCTATTTTTACAAGTTCGCCACAAGCAGTACCCTCCAAAATTTGAGTTAATGAATTTATAAATACAAAAATAAGTCAACCAATTTGATTTGCATAGCATTCTGTAAAATCGTAACATTACACAACAAACAATTAAAGAATGCAAGAAGACAAAAACTTAACAGAAATTAAAATTGAAGATCAGAAAATTATAGACAATAAAGAACTAAATATTTGGGAAGCTTTGTTTCCTGTAATTGCTTTAGTGGCAATGTTGGCGTATAATGTATATGTTTTTGGTGATGATGCTTTAAGTGGTAGTAATCAATTTGTATTGTTATTAGGTGCTGCTGTTGCAGCATTTGTTGGTTTTAGAAACAAGGTTTCTTATAAAATGATGATTGCAGAAGTTGCCGAAAATGTAAAAGCTACGGTAGGTGCAATTTTAATTTTATTAATGGTGGGGGCTTTGGCAGGAACTTGGTTAATAAGTGGGGTAATACCAGCAATGATTTATTACGGATTACAAGTTTTAAACCCAACCATATTTTTAGCGGCTTGTCTTATTATTTGTGCTGTAATTTCTATTGCAACAGGTAGTTCTTGGACTACCTCTGCAACTGTTGGCATTGCTTTGGTGGGCATAGGAGAGGCGCTTGGTATTTCATTAGGCATGACCGCAGGCGCTGTTTTGTCGGGTGCTTATTTTGGCGATAAAATGTCACCAATGTCAGATACTACAAATCTAGCGCCGGCCATGGCAGGGACAGATTTATTTACACATATAAAATATATGGCACTAACAACAGTGCCCACCGTAATTATTACATTAATTATATTTGTTATTATCGGGTTAACTTTAGAGACAGATGGTGTTGCAGATGTAAATGTTTTATTAGTCGATATTAATAAAGCTTTTCATATTTCGCCTTGGTTATTTTTAGTGCCCGTAATTGTTATTGCATTAATTGTAAAGAAAACCCCACCATTAATTGCTTTATTGGCAGGTACGATATTAGGTGCTGTTTTTGCGCTTATTTTTCAACCCGAAGTAGTTGCTCAAGTTGCTGGTGTAAAAGAATTAAATTTTAGAACAGCTTATAAAGGAGTAATGCAAGCCATAACGGTAGAAACTTCTGTAGCAACCGAAAATGAAGCGTTAGCAGATTTATTTACAGCTGGCGGAATGTCTAAAATGTTAGGAACAATTTGGCTCATTTTATGTGCCATGGTTTTTGGTGGTATTATGGATGCAATTGGTGCTTTGGCAAGAATAAGTACGTTTATGTTAAGTCTTTTTGATTCTATTTTTGGGCTGTTTGCAAGTACTGTTTTTACTTGTATTGGTTTAAACTTTACAGCATCAGACCAATATTTAGCAATCGTGGTACCAGGAAAAATGTATGCAAAAGCATACAAAGATAAAGGTTTAGCGCCAGAAAATTTAAGTAGAACTTTAGAGGATTCTGGTACCGTAACGTCTGTGTTAATTCCTTGGAATACCTGTGGAGCATATCATTCTGGGGTTTTAGGAGTCCCTGTTTTTGATTATGCTTTTTACGCTATTTTTAATTGGTTAAGTCCGTTTATGACCTTATTATTTGCAGCTTTGAATATTAGGATTAAACAGTTAGTTAAGAAATAACTTCTCGATAAAAATTATTTCTAAGAGAACTTTTATTCAAACCATACCAATTTAATTCTTAAACGTTTTTTAGAAAGTATAATTTCGATTTCAATATTTTTTTCTAATAACAATTGTCCTAACGTTTGTCCGTTTGAGCTTATTGAAAATTTTTGAATAGCATATTAGTATTCTTTGTTAAGATCAGAAAGACATTTTGAGTTTTAATTTTTTTTACAACTTTATAAAGTTAAATTGGTATCACATATTCTGAAAATATGATTCTTTTGGCAAATACTTCTGATGCAAAAATGCTCACTCAAATTACATTAAAATCGAAAGCTATTTGGGGGTATTCTGATGAACAACTTAAAAATTGGACAGAAGAGTTAACCGTTTCTGAAAAAATGATTCAAGAGATGATTGTTTACAAGTTTACTTCTAGTAATCAACCTGTTGGATTCTATATTTTAAATCAGCCAAAAGAGGCATCAATTGAATTAGAGTTCTTATTTGTATTGCCTAATTTTATGGGCAAAGGAATCGGTCATCAGCTGATAACCCATGCTTTCTCAAAAGCAATCGCGTTACATTGTAATCAAATACATTTAGTAGCAGACCTCAATGCAGTTCCTTTTTATCAATCTAAAGGATTCACAATAATTACCAAAAAAAAGAGTGTTATTTTCGATCGGATTTTACCAGTGCTGCAAAAAGATTTAACAACATAGAAATCAGTAATAAAATCCACGGTAAACCATGAAGCAATACATCAAACCAATCTACTGACTGCATTCCGTTTTCTAAAGAAAAAGCATTACCGCCAAGAATCCATTGAATTTTACCCCAAATATGAGGCGGATTAAAAGGTGCTAATCCTAAAGTTAAACTTGCGATTAAGAAAATTTTCCAGTTATTTTTTAGTTGATGTACCATATTTATTTTCGCGTTTTATTTAATAAGTTCAGACTCAAACTCACAAATAGTTGACCTCAAACTAGCTAAAAGTATTTCCCTTCGAGAAGGATTTAGGATGGGCTATGGGCCTAAATAAACCAATTCCAAACCAAACCAAAACGAATCGTAAAATCTCGATAAGGGTAATTTGGTGCAGAAAAGTAATCCTTTTTAGAAATGCTAGTGGCAACATTATCAATCTTAATAAACAAACGAGTTCTTCTTACTCTCGCATTAAAGAAAACATCAAACGTAGGAAAACCTATTTCTTCAGTATTTTGCAAAGTGAATTCTGCTAATAACGGGTTGTACGCATTGGCATTATATTTTGTAAAATATTTAAACGTAATTCCAATATTTACCAACATAGGTTTGCCTTTAAACCATTCATCTGTATAATAAAAAGTATTTCTTGTCACAAATTCAGGAACTCTAAAAACCGAACTTCCGCTGCTTACATTTTGATACATAGCCGTGTTGTCTAATGCAAATTTCCCTAATTTAAATTCTCTGTTTGCTTTTACTTTTAGATATATAATTTGATTATCAGATTGTTGCGGGGTGTTATTCTCGTCAAAATAGGTGTAATTATCAATATTGGTTAAATTTAAACCAGCATTGACCCATTTAGAAGTAAAAGAAAAGCCTAAATCTCTTGTATTTACGTTGCTAAAAGTATCATTTTGCCAATTGTAAGCATCATACCTACTCTGATGCAGTAAGGTGTTAAAATTTGGCGATTTAGAACTGATTAACAAACTCGCTTTTAAAGCAAAAACGCTATCTTTTTCGTAATACGCCTCTCCCTTTAAATGGTTGCCGGCTAATCTGCCAGCGCCCGGAGTTACGGAAGCATCTGCATTTAATTGAAAATTTTTAATTTTGGCATTCCAATCAGCACCAAAAGAAATTGCATTTCCTTCTAATTTTAATTTGTTGATAACGCTATTGCTGTTTAAAATAGTGTCATACCCATACGAGTAACTTGCTAAATTTGCCTTTGCTCTAATTTTTCCTAGAACATATTTAGAGTTGAATTCTACATTTACTTCGTTATTGGTAATAATGCTTTCTGCCTTGTTATTTGAGGCATCTGTTGCACTTGCCGAACCAAAAATAGCGGTTGTTGATGTAGTTTGATCAAAACGATAATTTTTAATTTCATTGGTAAATACATGACCAATTTTTAAATTGCTAAAATCTTTATCATTAATCGTATCTTTATTTGCTAACAGTTTATAACTGTGTTCTACATAAAAACGATTGCTATCAAACTGACTTTCGGCATCATTTAAATTTACATCTAGTCTGGCACGGTCATCAAAGTTAGGGTCTTCGTTAATAAAATTGGCTAGAGCTGATTCTGTTAAGCCTCCGTTTTCTTGATGAAAGAAATCTTGTGAAGCCAAATGACCTCTCACTTCATATCTGTTGTCTTTGGTTCGGTACTGAAAAGTACCTCTAAAATTACCATTACTAACCAAAGCTCTTCGGTACGCACCTAAAGAGCGCAAACCCTTATAAGAAAGAGAAACATTTAAGCGTTCAGAAAAATTTAAGGTAAAAAGTGCATCTAAAACTTGCCCTTGTTGTAAGCCTGTTCTGTATAAAATCTCTGTTGTGGGTGTAGGAACTTCGTAATAGTTAATATCTTCAATATCAAAATAACTTACCTGTTTTGCTGTAAAGCCAATATCTGGTAATTTATTTAAATTGCTAAAACTATAGCCTAAATTATTAAAAGTTTGTCCTTGATTATGAAAAGCAAGTAGCTCAAAATTATCGGTTCTTAAATAATTAAACGTGTATTCTTTTTGTAAGGTTAATGTGGTGTCTATGTAAGTAGTATCTCTGTTATGAGAAAATATTTTATAATCGGTATAGAGTGTATTTCCTGATAAAAGTACCCTTTTAGAACCTGTATTATTTAAAGTGTCTATTTTACCATCTGCGCCTACAAATGTATTTTCTCTTTTAGCGCCAGCACCTAATTTTGTCTGGCTATACATACTAGTCAGTGCAAGGCCAAATAACAAAAAGGTTAAAACAATTCTTTTTTTCATTCCAAATTTCAACAAAGGCAAATGTAAAATAATAAAACGTAAAGAATCGTTAATAATTATAATGAAATCTGTTAATTTGTAAAATGTTAAAATCAAATTTTAGCGGATTTTCTTTAGAAGCAGGAACCGATGAAGCAGGAAGAGGTTGTTTGTCAGGCCCTGTTGTTGCGGCAGCTGTAATTTTACCAAAAGATTTTTCGCATCCTTTTTTAAATGATTCCAAACAATTATCAGAAAAAAAGAGAGAAGCCTTAAGACCCATTATCGAAGAAAATGCGCTGGCCTTTGCAGTTTCTTTTGTTTGGCAGCAAGAAGTTGATCAAATAAATGTTTTGCAGGCTTCTATAACGGGCATGCATAGAGCAATTGAGCAACTAAAAATTATACCCGAATTTATAATTGTTGATGGTAATAAATTTAAGGATTTTAAAGAAATTCCGTATGAAACCATCGTAAAAGGAGACGCAAAATATTTGAGCATTGCCGCAGCTTCTGTGTTGGCAAAGACCTATAGAGACGATTATATGGCAAAGATTCATCTAGAATACCCGATGTATAATTGGCAAAAAAATAAAGGCTACCCAACTAAAGAACATCGAAATGCAATTCGTGAGTTTGGCGCAAACAAGCATCACAGAAAAACATTTAGATTACTGCCAGAACAATTAAAGTTAAAAGTGTAGTTTTTTTTGAAGCTATTTCCTGCTTTCCATTATACCCGCCTGCCCAGTAGGCAGGTCTTTTTATGCTGAATTTATTGCAGCATCTGTCTGTTTTAGAACTTATTTGATTGTTTATTAGGTATATTATATCTAGTTCAGCAAAAAAAAGAATGCCATTTTAATCAGGACTAAAACTACTCGATAGCTATGGTAATTTTAAATAATTATTTCCCTAATTAGAGTATTTTATTAGTAAATATCTGTGAAATTCATGTCGAAAATAATTTTATACAATTATCATTTAGATAAAAATCATCCACAAACTTTCTTTATTTTTACCATCCAAAATTTCAAATGATGATAAAAAAAACACGTGCAGAAATCACCAAATGCATCCTTCATAAAGTAGCCAATAAATTTAATAGCGGACAGAATGTGTTCTCTGAAGATTTAATTCGTTTTGATCAAGAAAGTTACGACTTGATGAAGAATTTTTTATTAAAACCCTTTGGAGGCTTAACCCAAAGTTATCGTTTTTCCAATCATGCAGATGTGCGTTTAAATGAACTAAATAACTTCGCTTCAGAAGTATTTAAAGAAGAAAGTTCATTTGTAGAATACTCTAAAAGTATTGTAAATCATTTGTTTGAACAATCGAACTCTGCTCAAATAAAAACAGGAGATGTACTTGTCGTTTTTATTGAGGGTATCGAGTATAAAGATGTGTTAACAGAAGCGATTGGTATTTTTAAAATCGAAAATAAAGTTGATTTTTTTCAGACCTATTTAGATGACAATGAGAATTTTGATGTGGTGGTTCAAAAAGGAATATCAACCAGAAAAATAGACAAAGGTTGTTTAATATTAAACACTTCAGATACAGAAGGTACCGTGGTACTATCTGTAGATAACAACAATTACGATGCACAGTATTGGGTTAAAAATTTCTTGAGCGTAAAGCTAGCAGATGATTATAATTCACACACTCAAAGCTATTTAGAGATGTGTAAAGAATTTTCTGAAGAGGTTATTAAGCCAGAATTAGGCATGCACGAACAAGGTAATTTTTTAGCAAATACAGTAGATTATTTTAAAGAAAACGAAGCTGTAGATTATGCTACTTTTAAAGATGAAGTTTTTCAGGAAGAAGAACACAAAGAAAAGTTTGATGAGTATAAAAAACACTTTGAAAACTTAAATGATGTTTTAATTAGAAATAATTTTGATGTTTCTGGAGTGGTCTTAAAAAAAGAAAAAAATAAGCTAAAAACAGAAATTAAGTTAGATACGCACATCAGTATTAAATTAGATGTAGATGCACCAGAAGCAGCTTCAGAATATCTAGAAAGAGGCTATGATGAAGAGAAAAAGATGAAGTTTTACAAAGTGTATTTTAACGAAGAAAAATAAGTTGTATAACCTGCAAGCTTGCTTATTGAACGTATGTCAGTAGGCAAGCTTGCAGGTTTATATGAACCAAATAGAAGGGTTATTGATTTCTAAATTCGTCAACCTCAAACAACGTTTTAAAATGCTTTAAAATCTTAAGTTTAATTTCTTCTGTATTTAGTTTTCGGCCTAATTCAGACTCCATAGAAGCCACTGCTTTTCCTTTAATTCCGCACGGAATTATATGGTCAAAATAACCCAAATTAGTATTTACGTTTAAGGCAAAGCCGTGCATAGTTACCCATCGCGAAGTACGAATGCCTAAAGCACAAATTTTACGTGCAAACGGGGTTCCAACATCTAGCCAAACACCAGTTTCTCCTTTACTTCTAACACCTTTTAAACCGTATTCTGCAATGGTTAAAATAATGGACTCTTCTAATAACCTCAAGTATTTGTGTATGTCTGTAAAAAAGTTCTCTAAATCTAAAATTGGGTAACCAACAATTTGTCCGGGACCATGATACGTAATATCGCCACCTCTGTTTATTTTATAAAAAGTAGCTTCTTTTTCTGCCAACTGTTTTTTATTGAGTAGTAAATTACTCAAATCGCCACTTTTACCTAACGTATATACATGCGGATGCTCTACAAACAAGAAGTGGTTTTTAGTTTCTTCTTGTTGCTCATTTCTTCGGTTAGAAATCTTAACATCCACAATTTCTTGCAGTAATGTAGACTGATAATCCCAAGTTTCTTTATAATCTTTTACAGATAAGTCTTTTAATAGTATGTTTCTGTTCATAAGTTGTTTTACAAAGGTAGATATTTCATTATATTTGGATACCAAATTTAGATTCAAAATATACTTTCATGAAAATTAAATTATCCCTTGTACTTTTTCTGTTTATCACCCTTGCAAATGTTACTAATGTAAGTGCTCAACAACTTTGGATGAAGCAAGAAAAAGTACAGTTATCAGTTCAAAAGCATGAAATTTATCAAAAGAAAAACGTTCCTCTAAAGTATGAAATTGTTCGTTTGAATAAAGATATTTTTAAGAAGGTGGTTAAAGGTATATCAACAAAACAAAATAATAGTATTGAGTTGCCAAATTTTGACGGCAGTTTAGCAAGGTTTACAATTAAAGAGACTTCAAATTTTGATGCTATTTTGCAAGCAAAATTCCCAAATATACGTTCGTATTCGGCACAAGGTGTAGACGACCCAACTGCGGTAGCAAAAATTAGTATGGGTACAGATGGTTTTCATGCAGTAATTTTTTCTGGAACACAAGAAACGATTTATATAGATCCTTATACAAAAGACAATGAAACCTATATGGTGTACAAAAGAAGTAGCCTTACTAAAATAGATACTAATTTTAAATGTTTAGTAGAAGAAACAGTAAATAAAGAGTTTTCGTTGACTAAATTTTCTAAAAATGCAAATGATGGGGTTTTAAGAACGTTTAGATTCGCTTTAGTCTGTAGTGCAGAATATGCGCAATTTCATTTAGGAGCAGAACAGCAAAATATTCTGGATACAGCAACAGATTTGGTAAAAAAAGAAGCAGTTTTATCTGCAATGAATACATCAGTTACCAGAATTAACGGAGTCTTTGAAAAAGATTTGGCGGTAAAGTTAGAGCTTGTTGCTAATAATGAAGAACTCATTTTTTTAGATGCAGATACAGATGAGATTACAGATGGTAATGCCAATCAAATGTTAAATGAAGTACAGACTATTTGTGATGCTACCATAGGAAATGATAAGTATGATATCGGACATATATTTAGTACGGGAGGCGATGGTATTGCCGTTTTTAGAAGTGCTTGTGTAACAGGCCTAAAAGCAAAAGGTGTTACCGGAATCGCTAATCCGGTGGGCGATCCTTTTGATATTGATTATGTTATTCATGAACTTGGGCATCAATTTGGCGCAAACCACACGCAAAGTAACGATTGTAACCGAGTAGATTCTGCAGCAGTAGAACCCGGAAGTGGCTCCACCATTATGGGATACGCAGGTATTTGTGCTCCTAATGTGCAATCTGGCAATCCGAACGGAAATAGCGATGCTTATTTTCATGCAATAAGTATTGCAGAAATGTGGAATTTTTTACAAGCTGTAGGCACGTGTGCTGAAGAAACAGTTACCAACAACACGGCGCCTATTGCAAATGCAGGTTTAGATTATGCAATTCCGAAATCTACACCTTTTAAATTACAAGGAACGGCAAGTGATGCCGATGGTTTAGCGAGTTTAACGTATAATTGGGAACAACAGGATAATGAAAAAGGACCAATGCCTCCACAAGCATCGAGCACACAAGGACCCATGTTTAGATCTTTGCCTTCTCAAGAACTGCCGCATAGGTTTATGCCAAAATTAGCGACTATTGTGGCGGGTAATACGGCTTCTACTTGGGAAGTTTTACCTGATGTTGCCAGAGAACTTAATTTTTCTTTTTTGGTTAGAGATAACTATGCAGGTGGTGGCAGCTCTGCAAGAGATGATATGAAAGTAGCTATTACAGATGCCGCTGCTTTTACCGTAAGCGCTCCTAATACACCTGTAAGTTGGGATGTTGGCTCCACGCAAACAATTATCTGGGAAAAAAGTACTACAGATGTAGCACCCATAAATTGTTCTTTGGTAAATATAAAACTATCCATAGATGGCGGACTTACATTTCCAATATTCTTAAAAACAAATACGCTTAATGACGGTTTAGAAGAAGTTGTAATTCCGAATAACGCCACAACCACTGCAAGAATTATGGTAGAGGCAGCAGACAATATTTTCTATAATGTAAACACCACTAATTTTATCATTGATTCTATTATTCCTGCATTTTTAATGACCTCGGAAACAACGAGTAAAGCAATTTGTAATTTAGGAAATCAAACGGTTACTTATAGCTTTAATTTCGATTTTGTAAATGACTTTGCAGATACTGTTACTTTATCTGCATCAGGATTTCCTATCGGAACAGAAGTTGTTTTTAATCCGCAAACAATCAGCAACGATGGTGCTGTAAGCATGACAGTTTCTAATTTAGAGGGTGTTACAACACAAGATTATATGCTTACAGTTTTAGGGAGTTCTCCTTCTTTAGAGCAACAAGTAGAAGTTTCTCTTAAAGTAGTTGGTAATAATTTGAACAAAACGAAGTTAATTTCTCCGCAAGATAATTCTGAAAACTTTGAATTATCGGGGTTTTTAAGTTGGGATGCTGATGCGAATGCAGCATCTTATAATGTGCAAATTTCATTAAATAGTAATTTTAACTATCTAGTTTTTTCTAAAAATGTTACTGATCATAAAGTACAGATAACGCCAAACTTAAATCAAGAAACTACCTACTTCTGGAGAGTTCAGCCTGTAAATAGTTGTAAAATAGGAGATTTTAACGATCCTTTTAGTTTTACAACGCTAGCATGCGATGTTTGTGAAGGTTTTGGTAGTACAGAATTTGAAACTAGTACAACGTTAGTTCAATTTAATACCATTAATAATGGTTCAGAAAAAGAGGATGCTAACCAAGGATATAGCGATTTTAAATCGATTGATACAACAGTACTTTTAGATGAAACTTATGAGTTGTCTGTAGCGGTAAATACCGATGGTAATTATAGAGTACAAACAAAAGCATGGATCGATTGGAATAAAGATTGTCTTTTTGATGCAACAGAAGAATACGATTTAGGTTCTGCATCTGATGGTGTAAATATTGCTACAAGCAATAGTCCTTTATCAATTAAAGTTCCTGAAAACGCAAAATTTGGCGTTACAACGTTAAGAGTTTCTTCAAAGTATACAGACCCAGATGATATTTTATTACCATTTTCTTGTGAACGAGGTTTTGATGGTGAAGTAGAAGATTATTCTATCGTAGTAAGAAGAGTAAGTGTAGAAGATGCTGTATTTGATAATTTTAATTTGTTTCCGAACCCTTCGGATGGAACGATTACTTTGAGTTTTGCTACCGAGCAGAAAAATGATGTTTCCGTTCAATTATTTGATTTGGCAGGACGGCTCGTCGATAGCCAGATTTTTAATAATTCAAATACTTATTTTACAAGAACCATTAGTTTTAAGGTACAATCTGGAGGTTTGTTTTTATTAAAAATTAACAATAACAATACATATACAACAAGAAAATTATTGATTAAGTAAGGGTAAAGGATATTTGAAGTGAACTAGAAATGAGTTCGAGAAGGCTAAATATATTCGAAATATAAACCAATTCTATAGGCATCTGAATTGAAATTTATGGAATATACTGAATGTTTGGAACTTGGAATCAAAGGCGAAAAATATGGAGATGTAAATTGGAGAAATACATTTGCAAAAAGAAAAGAAGTAGTAAAGAAATAGGGGGTTAAAACACCAGGTATAATTAATTACTGTTTTAACGTATCTACAAAAATATTCAGAGACTTATTATCTGCTATTTATTGACTAGCTTTAATTGTTAAAAAACACAACTAAATGAATACCAAAAGGTTGGCAATATTAATATGGATGCAATTCTTAGTCTAGGAAAAATGAAAGATGTAACCATTACGGGGTACAGTCAGTCTGAAATAGAAGAATACGCCAAGGCAGCAGCTCAAAAATAGAATAGATATATCATTCCAGATCCAGTGCCAGAAAAAGGATGATTTTTCAGATAAGATCATTTTAATTTTGCTAAAATCAGAATTTTGCTTTGTACGCTAGTGGTGCTAATAAAGGATTTGATCATAGCATTGAAGCGGTTAAAGCGTTTATTGAGCAATATGAAAAATTTCAATACTACCAGGTTTCAGATAATTACGATGCTAAAACCTTTCAATTAAGCGGAATTAGATTAGATCTACAGCTATTCTTTAATATAGGTTTAAAATTATTTAATGAAGATTATTTCCCGAAATGGTATGATAACAGTGAGTTTAAAGCAGCAAGAAAATAATTGTAAAAGTAACGACCCGTTCAATAATTATTATGATATTTATAAATTATAATAATGAAAAATCTTCATATTTTTTTGAAATTTAGTAACATTATTGTACTCGAAAAAGATTATTGGATAATTATAAAGCGAAATTAACATAGATAAATTAGCGATAATAGCATATAAAATCGATTCCTTTTATGGCCAATATAAAGCCGTAAAAGCTAGTTGCCAATAACGTATAAAAATAATAGGGCAGTGGGTTCTTAATCTTATGGTAAAAGCACTTCCTAGAGGTCGCTAAATTTTAAAGTTCCGCTAGTGCTCGTTTGTAACGCGTATCGTAAAAGAATAAAACGAATGATTGCGTATCGTTAAGAAGTTCGCTTTACTGCATGAGCAAATTTGTGGAATACTGAATTTTAAAAAGAAAAAATGTATAAAAAAATAACAAAGTATCTATAATTCCTCTTATTTCGAGTATTGGTTTGATAGGCTTAAGTTTAAATCAAATAGTTGAGTTTTTCGAATTTTCCGATCCAAAAATTTCATCAATATTAACTATTATTTTTTCTATACTAAATTTGATTTTTATTTTCAAGCTGATCAAACCAAAAGAAATTTAATAAACGCACTTAAATGCCGAATGAATTTTTGTGCGTAATTCTAGCAAATATTAAAAAGTTAAAAACCGAACTGAAGTCAAAAATTATAACTTCTAAATCATCTCTATTTTCTGTAGGTTCTTATTTTGGATAAGATTGTGAATTTATAGGAGATACCCTAACTGAAAAATATAATCAATGAAATGTCTTATTTGGAAAATATTTTGCCGCTAAAAAAGAAAATTTTAGATTTCAATATCAAAGCGGAAGAGCAATGTTTTCGGGAACATTAAAAACCGAAGAATTAGATACAACAGACACAAGTTGTCTTATAAACAAGTAGTATACAAAATAAGTTTTAACGGTAGGTTTTCCATTAAAAACTGGAGGAGGGTATATTTCATTTAAATCTTTAGGTATAGGAATTGATTTACAGGTAAATTTGAATTTTCAAAAAACCATATTCAGACCAATGTTAAGCTTGGAAATTAGAAAGTTAAGAATTGAAAAGAGCACTATGCCTAGCACCCTGCAAAATTAATTGCTGATTTTTAGATAATTTATAAAAGTCTTCGTGCTCTTTCTATCTGTGTTTTATTCACTAACTTTAGTGTTTAAACACAGTAATAAACGTTGCATAAAAATGTTCCCTGCAAGCTAAAAAAACCATAAAACTACAATGAACCCATTTTTAACAAACATAATAACCTGGACAACTCTTAAGTACAGGGATAAAAGAAAATTTCCAGAAGGAAACCCATCCGATTATAGACTTGCAAAAGAATACCGGCAATCTATTATTTCTTTTAAGCGTAATTTTAAGAATTTAATACTTATTATCATAGGAATTTTTTCTGCTTCTTTTGGCTTTAAGGGGTTTCTCTTAACAAACGATTTTATTGATGGCGGAGCTACCGGAATTTCCTTACTTTTAGCTGCAACGACAGAGATACCTCTTTACATTTTTATAATTGGTGTAAACCTTCCCTTTATATTTCTTGGGTATAAAATTATGGGAAAACGTTTTGCTATAAAGACAGCGCTGGCAATTGTTGGGCTTGCACTTTGTGTTGCACTCGTTCCCTTTCCAAATGTTACAGATGATGATTTATTGGTTGCAATTTTTGGTGGTTTTTTTCTTGGAGCCGGCATAGGCCTTTCGATTAGAGGTGGCGCGGTAATTGACGGAACTGAAATTCTTGCAATTTTTTTGAGCCGAAAATTTTCCACAACAATTGGCGACATTATAATCTTGATTAATGTTATTATTTTTTCTTTCGCAGCGTATTTTCTTTCTATTGAAATTGCCCTCTATTCAATGATAACCTATATTTCTGCCTCTAAAACATTAGATTTTATAATTGAGGGTATCGAAGAATATATCGGAGTAACCATCATTTCTTCCCAGAGTACCTGTATACGAGAAATGATTATCGATAAATTGGGCCGTGGGGTAACGATTTATAAAGGTCAAGGTGGTTATGCCAAAAATGGTGTTTCAAAAGAAATGGATATTATCTATACGGTCATTACACGTTTAGAATTAAACAAATTAAATACAGAAATCGAAAAAATTGAGCCTAATGCCTTTATTGTAATGAACAGCATAAAAGATATAAAAGGAGGTATGATAAAAAAAAGACCCTTAAATCATTAAGGGTTAAACCCTCAACTAGTGCCTGTTTGTAACGAAGACCATAAAAGTTTTGTTTTTCACTCATTAAAAACGAGAGTTAACTGTTAGTTCAGAAAATAAATTGATGTTCTAATAACAAAATTCCTGTTCAAAAATTAGCATCTTTTTCTCAAATTACAATGATAGCCAAATAGAACCATCGCTATCTATAAAAGGTAGCATACAAACCAAACCCAATATAAATGCCAAACCTCGATAAAAAATAAAAATAATACGATTAAATGTACACTTCTATGGAATCCCGTAAATAATACTGAATTATTTGTCTTACCCTTGTTTAATAATAAGAAGGAAAGGATTAGTGATGTTAAAATTTAGAACCAACAATACAATTTAAAGGATGGTATTCCTTTTAGAATAGCAATGTATGTTCGTTGAAACCAAACTTATTTTAAAGGTATAAATTAGTAGAAAATAGATTTAAAAGGAATCTTTAAATTTTAATTTATTGTCAATAAAAAAGGAGTTACATATTGTGTTATCTTTAGAGAAATTGGATAATCCTTATATTTATACAAATATAAGGATTTGGCATAAAGCTAAAAATTGAAAAATGATAAAAGAATTAATCACAGATTTATCTTATGAAAAAATAAGTTTAAGTCAAGCTTTAAGCAGAGCTAAATTAATTGCTTACGATTTACAAAATACAGACTTTAAAAACTGGATTTCAAAAGAAATTAATGGCTATGCAAACGAGAAAGATAAATTACCTGTATATAGGATAATTCAATGTGATCTTTTTGGAACAATAGAGAATCCTTTTATTGGGAAAAGACAAGTTCCAATGGATGCTTCTAGTCTAAATGAAGATTTTGAATTAGATTATAATATTTATGAAATGAAAATTTTACAAAGTGTTTCTACAATTGAGAAAAGTCTAACACAAACTGAAAATGAAGGAGCTTATGGATATGAAGACTTTCCAATCAAAACTGTAAAAATATTTCAAAAAATTTGTAATCAACCAGATTTAACTGCTGTAAGAAGGCGAGTTCAATTTAGTCAATTGAATCATATTCTAAACTTAACTAAACATAAATTAATTGATACACTTTTAGATTTAAAAACGGCTTTTCCAAATCTTGAAAATGATTATATCAATAGTGCAGAAAATAATGAGCTTACAAAAACGATAATCAATAATCATATTTATGGAGCTAATGCAAATTCGACAATAGGTATTGGAGATAATTTAAATCAAAAAATTACTATAGTAATTAATCAAAAAACAGAACAAATATTTTCCGAATTAAAAGAACTAGGCGTTCCAAAGGAAAATATTCTTGAAATTAAAGAAATTATCAATAGGGAAAGTGATAAAGCAAACATTGGTAAAGAGTTAATCAATTGGATTGGAAAAATGAGCACTAAAGCAGTCGAAAAGGGAATTGAATTAAAAATGCCATTAATTATTGAAAAAATTCAAGAATTACTATAAGTCATGCGCCAACACCTAATAAATTAAGTACTGATTTTAGGCAACTTATGAAAGTCCTTGCAGATTTTTACCTGTGGTCTATTTACCAACTTTAGTCCTTAAAACACGCAATTAAACTTACATAACAAGATTGTGTTCAATAAAAAATAATCAATCCACCATTTAGAATGGAACAAAATAAAATGAATAATCAAATAAAAAGCCTACTGAATCAAATAAGAAATATAAAAAAGTCTTATGATTTAGTTACAAAAAATAATGGCGAGAACTTTAATGTGTTTCAAATATTAGGTATGGAATCTGCAGAAGTAAAAACACATTCTAAATTTTTAGCAGAATTATTAGATCCAAATGGTAGTCATGAACAAGGTGATAAATTTTTAAAAACATTTATAAAATATATTAATAAATTTGTTATTAACGATGAAAATCTAATTCGTATTAATACCAAAAATAGTTTAGTAGAAGTAGAAAAGTCTATTGGTCAAATCACAAAAAATAAGGGTGGTAGAATTGATATTGCTATATCGGAAACAAAAAATTTCATATGTATAGAGAATAAAATATATGCAGGTGAGCAAGAAAATCAAATGTTAAGATATTACAATTATGTCAAAGACAATAATTATAATTTTCATATTCTATTTTTAACTTTAGACGGTCACGAATCACAAACAGTAAATAACGACTTAATATATTCAATATCTTATAAAAAACATATTATTGAATGGCTTGAACTTTGCAAAAAAGAGGCAGTTGACTTACCTATATTAAGAGAGTGTATTAAACAGTATATCAACCTAATAAAAAAATTGACTAACCAGACAACTAATGTAAAATTGAATGACGACATTAAAAAAGTAATTTCTAATTACCTTGAAGAAAGTCAATTAATTAGTAACTCATACAATGAATTAGTTTGGAGTTTGAAACAAAAAGAGGTTAGGCAACTCAAGGAAATATTAAGTAGACAATTTCAAGAAAATAAACTTCAAAAATCAGACAGAGGAGATGGTTTATTAGTCCTATTAAAATCATATGAAAAGTGTGAGTTAGCAATTCATATTGAATTAGATAATAACTACTTTTTCTTTTGTTTAATAAAAGATGGTAAAAGACTTAGAAATCAAAAAAACACCCACGTCAGGGATGAATTAGATTTAAAAATTAGAATTTTGGAATCTAAAGCATACACAATTGGAATTTCAAACGACTTTACAATTGGAATTGACAAAAACAAATATTACTATCCAGAAAAAGATAATTCAGAAAAATATTTAGAACTCACCTTAATATTAAAAGAATATTATGAAAAATTAAAGGACTGATATTATAAATCATCAAAGAAAACTAAAACACAACACAGTGTAAAAAGATCTCTAAATTAGTACTTAAAGCAAGACTATTTCATTTTCACAAACCTCTTAATTTACGCAGGAAATTCCAAGGCAACAAAATCGAAATCCACTTTATTCAGCTATCTTTAACAAAAAAAAACCTAAAAAAAAGAACTAAATGGCATTAAGCTGGAACGAGATAAAAGACAGAGCCTTAAAATTTTCTAATGAATGGGCAGCCGAAACAAAAGAACGCGCCGAAAAAGATAGTTTCTGGAACGACTTTTTTAATGTATTCGGAATATCAAGAAGGCGCGTTGCAACTTTTGAAGAACCCGTAAAAAAGTTAAGCGGCAATCAAGGTTTTATAGACCTTTTCTGGAAAGGAACGCTACTCGTAGAACACAAATCTAAAGGGAAAAATTTAGACAAAGCATATGAGCAAGCCACCGATTATTTCCCAGGCTTAAAAGAACACGAACTCCCGAAATATATTCTAGTTTCAGATTTTGACAAAATCAAACTGTTTGACCTCGATGAAGGCACAGAACATGAATTTTCTGTTTCTGAACTCTATAAAAATGTAAAACTCTTTGGCTTTATTGCAGGCTACCAAAAAAGAACCTTTAAAGAAGAAGACCCTGTAAATATAAAAGCAGCAGAGCTTATGGGCAAACTGCATGACCAACTCGAAGCGTTTGGTTATGAAGGGCATCATTTAGAAGTATATTTAGTGCGCTTGCTTTTCATCCTTTTTGCAGATGATACCAGTATTTTTGAAAAAGATACCTTTAAAGAATTTTTATACCAGAAAACCAATGAAGATGGCAGCAATTTAGGATCGGCAATGGCAGAATTTTTTCAAGTTCTAAACACACCAAAAGAAAAAAGATACACCAATTTAGACGAGCATTTAGATCAGTTTCCCTATGTAAACGGCAAACTATTTCAAGAAATGCTCCCTATTGCCGCATTCAATTCTAAAATGCGAAGTATCTTATTAGAAGCAGCGGGTTTAGATTGGGGTAAAATATCACCCGCAATTTTTGGATCGCTGTTTCAAAGTGTCATGAATCCTATAGAAAGAAGAAATTTAGGAGCACATTACACATCAGAAAAAAATATTTTTAAACTGATAAAACCTCTTTTTCTTGACGAACTTTGGGAAGAATTTGAAAAAGTAAAATCCAATTCTAAAAAACTAAAAGAGTTTCATTACAAACTATCTACCTTAAAATTTTTAGACCCCGCCTGTGGCAGTGGCAATTTCTTAATTATTACCTACAGAGAATTAAGATTATTAGAAATTGCTGTTTTACGCGCATTGTTTAAACATGGGGAGCAAGTATTAGATGTTTCTTCAATTTTGTGGTTGGATGTAGATCAGTTTTACGGAATTGAATACGACGAATTTGCTGCAAAAATTGCCGAAGTTGCCATGTGGTTAATAGACCACCAAATGAACATGCTAGTTTCTGAAGAATTCGGCCAATACTTTGCCCGTTTGCCACTTAAAAAAGCAGCTAAAATTGTACACGGTAATTCTCTGCGGATAAACTGGGAAGATGTTGTTTCAAAAACAGCACTATCTTATATTATTGGAAATCCTCCTTTTTTAGGAAAATCAAACCAAAACACTACTCAAAAAGAGGATATGAAATTGGTTTTTGGAAAAGTTAAAGGTGCTGGTGTTTTAGATTATGTTGCTGCTTGGTATTATAAGGCTGCGCAGTACATTAAAGAAACAAATATAAAAACAGGTTTTGTTTCCACAAACTCTATTACTCAAGGAGAACAAACAGGTATTTTATGGAATGAATTATTGAACAATTATAAAGTAAAAATACATTTTGCACATACTACCTTTAATTGGACAAATGAGGCTAAAGGAAAAGCAGCCGTGCATTGCGTAATTATCGGTTTTGCAAATTTTGATATAAAAAATAAAAGTCTTTTTATTTACGATGATATTAAGGAAGAGCCCTATGAAAGGGCAGTAAAAAATATTAATCCTTATTTAGTTGAAGCAAATGATTTAGTTATTTTAAAACGAAGAAAACCTATCTGTAATGTTTCAAAAATTTCTTTTGGAAGTATGCCTAATGATGGAGGTAATTTTTTGTTTACGGATGAAGAAAAAGATGAATTTATACATCTAGAACCAAATGCAATTAATTTTATAAAACCATTAATTAGTGCCCACGAATTTTTAAATGGTAAAAACCGATGGTGTTTATGGTTAAAAGATATAAAACCAAGTGATTTAAGAACTTTAAAAGAAGTTCAAAAAAGAGTCGAAAATGTTAAAAATTTACGATTAAACAGTTCACGTGCAGCCACGCAAAAATTAGCTGCTTTTCCAACCTTATTTGGAGAAATAAGACATTCTGATAATGATTATATATTAATCCCTCTTCATTCTTCTGAAAATAGAGCGTATATTCCGATGGGATTTAAATCAAAAAATGAAATCGCTAATATACTCAATACATTTAGGTTTTCGGGAACATAAAATTTCATGGTCTAATTATTGATATTAAATTACTGTTTTTCATTTATTTAAGCACTATATTTTTGTTATTTTGAGTAATATTCAGTATCTTTATATTGTTGATATTCAGATGTATGACTATAAAATTATCACAAGAAGAGAAAATTACAATTAAACAATTACACCGTAATTGTAAACAAAGAAAACATGCCGATAAACTAAAAGCTATTC
>NZ_VORR01000038.1 GCF_007997085.1 Polaribacter sp. IC066 | reverse complement strand
CTAAAAATCAAACATGTAATTGTTACCTAGTAACTAACAAATGTTAACAAGAACGTTCTTTTTCCTAAAAGCAAGGATAGAATTGTTAATAACTAGCTCTTTTTTGAAATCTAGGCTGAATAGTTACAAAATTAGTTTGCGAACCATAGACCGCATCAAAAAAAGGTTTTTGGAGGACGGTCTAGACGACTCTCTTGAGCGTAAACCCACTTCTAGAGTTTACGAAAAGAAGATTGATGGTGATGTAGAGGCTAATCTCGTTAAACTTTGCTGCAGTAACCCTCCCGACGGCTTCGCTAAGTGGTCTTTACGACTCTTGGCAGACAAATTAGTTGAACTGGAATATATAGATAGTATATCTCATGTGTCCGTGGGAAACCTTTTAAAAAAAATGAACTTAAGCCTTGGAGAGTAAGGGGTTGGGTGATTCCTCCCAAGCAAATTAGTGCTTTTGTGGCGAGTATGGAAGAAGTGCTAGACGTATACAAAAGACCGTATAACCGAGAAAGACCAGTTGTGTGCATGGATGAGTCGCCAAAGCAACTCATATCAGGAAGCCAGCAATCAATCAAAATGAAAAAAGGAATGGACGCCAAAGAAGATTACGAGTATGTGAGACACGGAATGGTTAACATATTTATGGCTAATGAGCCTTTAAAAGGGAAGCGAACAGTGGAAATCACTAAAAGAAAGACAAAAAAAGACTGGGCTATTTTCGTCAAAATGATAGCTGATGACCTCTATCCAGAAGCTAAAAAAATAACACTAGTCATGGACAATTTTAAAACACACGCATTTTCGGCATTCTACGAAACTTTTGAACCCGCGGAAGCACGACGTCTAGCGAGCAGATTTGAATTTATATTCACCCCCAAGCACGGTAGTTGGTTGAATATGGCAGAAATACAACTCAACGTGCTAACCGGACAATGCCTTAATAGGCGTATTTCAACGATGAGCGAAATAAAAAAAGAAGTAAAAGCGTGGCAAGAACACCGAAACAAAAAGGATAGCACTATAGACTGGCAGTTCACAACGAAAGAATCAAGAATTAAACTAAAAAGACTTTACCCGACAATTAATGATTAACATTACACTAGAACTCTCATGAACAAAATCAAATGAAAAAACAAAACTATTTAATGATTCTTTTGTGTGCTTATTTTTTTTGGTTTAGCAGAGTGGCTCATCAAATCATATCAACTTTATGAACACAATCTTTAATTTTAGATTTAAATAAACTTTTTATGCGCATTTTAAAACTTCAAATAATTTAATATCATCAGTATTTAAAAAAAGCGCAACACTTCACCTCTTTATTTAAAGAGAGTCAATAACGATAACACCCCATTTTTACTCTTATCAATTATAGTTGCTGTTTTTTTTTCACGAATCAGAACTTGATGTTGATAACATACCTCTCTAAATAAATGCTTTTAGCATCTTACTTTTTTGAATATAATAGTGTGCAATACTCAACTTCTCTCTTTTTTTATAAATATTATGTTATACATAATTTAAAACTACGATAAAATTTTACATTTCTATCTGAATATCAAAAGAATTTTATTTTCACTTCAAGTTAAAGGATAATAGTTTCCTTAACTGCTATTTAAACGAACATCTCAAACTAAATTGCTCTAACAACAAGTACATGTTATTTTTTAAGTGATTGATAACTTTACGCTAAAGAAATTATAAAACATTACTAAAATTTTACGACCATCATTTTATAAAAACAGACATCGATAAAAAATGAATTTGTGAATCGTACTTTTAACAAACGGCTTTTCTTCATAAATAAATAAATAAGCAATAAATGATTCGTACAAGCATTAATTTATAGAAAATATTTATACTTAAAGAATTTTGAAATTGGAGCCAAAACATACTTTCTATAAATATAATTTATGGAATGCATAATATTTATAAATAAAAATACATAAATAATTTATTGAATCTTTGCGCCGTTAAAAAACAATACAAACCAATTAAAACATCAACAAAACCAAACTCTTAAAATGAATTTTGAAAATAATTTAAAAACAGTGCGAAAGACTTCAGAGGCAGATCTAAACAAATCTGTTACGGCTGTCTTTATAACTGGCGTATTATGGCTTCTTTTTGCGGGAAACCTTGTATACCTCCTTCTTAATTTCTTTAGCATGCCAGCGTGGACGCTCGGAGATCTCTTAAAAATTAACGGCTTTACTATTTTAATATGGACAACCGTTAGCTTTTTTAGTGCCATAGTAAGTAGTTATGCAAAAAATTATCTCAAAGGGTTTAGATATCATTCTAAATTTATGATTCTTTGTCTAGCCTTTACATTATCTGTAATGCTATTAGTGATGTCTAATCATATTTTTCTACTACTTTTTAGTTGGTTGATGATGGGGATTTTTATGTCTCAATTAATTGGCATCGATAAAACTTGGGGTGAAGCAAGAGAGGCATCAAAATTTACTCAAAAATACTTTTTAACCGGAACTTTCTTTTTAACAGTTGGCTTGCTTCTTTTAGCCTTTGCCAGTGATGTTTTTACAGTTAGCGGACTGGCGTTAGCAATTGCAGATTTGCCTCCTTATATTACTATGATCGCTGCCTTGTGCATTATTGCTGCTGCCATTGTACAATCTGCAATTTATCCTTTTCATCGTTGGTTATTATCGGCAATGACCTCTCCTACTCCAGCTTCTGCTTTGATGCACGCTGGTTTTGTAAACGGCGCGGGAATTTTATTAGCGCTTTTCGCAACACTATTATTTGCTTCGAACACGTTAAATATATTATTTGTTATTGGCGGATTAACAGCTATTATTGCTCAATTCACAAAACTATTACAAGTAAATGTCAAACAAAAACTAGCATGTTCTACCATCGCTCAAATGGGCTTTATGATTATGCAATGTGGTTTAGGTTTTTTCAACGCCGCAGTAGTGCATTTAATTCTTCACGGATTTTATAAAGCATATTTATTTTTATCATCAGGAGAAGAAATAGCACAAACCAAACCAGAAAAAACAGAACTATTAAAAATTAAACCGTTTCAAACTTTTATTGTTTTAATTTTTGGAGGATTAGGTGCCTATCTTTTTACCTTATGGACTGGTAAAGGAATGGAACTAAATAGTAGCGTTTTTTTAACACTTGTCGTAGCAATTACCGTTGGGCAAGCAACGTATAATATTTTAAAAGAACAAAGTTTATCTGTTGTTCAAAAAATTGTAGTACCCTCTTTATTATTTGTTGCCGGCATAGGTCTTTATGCTTTAATGTATAATGGCGTTACTATTTTAATGGCAGATATGCCAATGATCGATCAACCAATGCCATTATCTTGGGTGCAAATTATCTTCGGATTTATTTTCTTAATCGGCTTTTTTATCATGAAACTAGGCACTTACAAAAACATTCCCTGGCTCTATGTCAAATTAATGAACCTTTCACAACCCAATAAAAAGTCAGTTTTAATGTATAAATCAAAATCGATATGAACCAGCATCTTATAAATAGTATTGATGAAGCATCAAAAGTTATCGGAAAAACTTGGCCTCTTTACACATTTGTTGCTTCGAACCCACTATCTGGATATGAAAACTCAACGTTTCATGAAGCAGTAAATTCGGCTGAAAAGAATTTTAATGCAAACGCGTATCCTTCAGCAAAATTATATGGACAAGCTTGGGAAAAAGGAGATATCAATAAAGATGTGCTATCAGCTCTTTTAGATGAAAATAACCTTTCTGAATCGCCAGAATCTTATCTAAAGCTGTTAACATCAAAAAATAAAACAGATGTTTTAAATGAGAACCACGCTGTGGATGTAATTATGGCAAAATGGTTGTCTTCTTTTATGGATGAAGGACTTGCAGAATGGGAAATGCCTTATAAAACTGAAGGATTTTACAATGCTTGGAGACTTTTAGTTGTCTACGATTCTGAAACAGGAAAAACAGCTTTAAAAGACATTCCGAAAACAAGCACATTAGCTTTAGAAGAAATTTTAAAAGATGTTGATGAAAGTGAGTATGTAAAAATCTTCACGCATCATTTAGCGGCGCTTCCAGGTTGGACGGGCTATATAAATCATAGAACAACTTCTAATTCAGATTGGCAAAAAGAATATCCGATAGAAGCAATCGATTATTTGGCGGCTCGACTATGGACGGCACGAAAATTAAATTCATCTATTTTACCCAAAAAAGTTGATGTATCTTCGGATAAATTAGTTTCAAAAGTTCAATATATTTTATTAAAAGCTTGGGAACAAAGCTGGCAAAATGGTTTGGTAAAAACATTAGAAAACCAATCAATTGCAACCGCATCTAAAGAAAACACAATTCCTGATGCACAGTTGGTTTTTTGCATTGATACACGTTCTGAACTAATTCGAAGACATGTTGAATCTAAAGGAAATTATGAAACTTTTGGGTATGCTGGTTTTTTCGGAATTGCCATGGATTACAAGAGCTTAAACGACGGAATTACCCGTAAATCCTGCCCGCCAATTGTTGGTTCTGCCTACACAGTCTCTGAAATTGCCCAAGAAAATAAAGCAGCACAACTTTTATCTTATAGTAATAAAAATGAGGTTGCTTCTTTTAAAGAATATTTCTTAAAGAGAATGAAAAACATGATTCCGTCTGCATTTGGATATGTAGAAGGTTCAGGTATTTTTTACGGAATTTCTTTAGTTGCAAGGACTTTGATGCCCAGAAAAATGTATCAATTAGAGGATAAAAAAGCATCTAAAATTGAAGGGATTTGTCAGCCAGACATCAACAAAGCTCTTGTTGAAACCAATGATTCTTTGGAAATTCCTTTGGCAGAAAAAGTAGGCATTGTAAAATCTGCGTTCGATTTAATGGGCTGGAAACAATTTGCACAATTGGTTGTTTTTGCAGGTCATGGAAGTCATTCTGCAAACAACCCGTTTAGTTCTAGTTTAGATTGTGGTGCCTGTGCGGCCAGCCCAGGAAGGCATAATGCAAGAATGTTAGCAAAATTGGCTAATTTACCCGAAGTTAGAAAGGTATTGGCAAGGACACATAAAATTATAATTCCAAAAACTACTTTATTTTTAGGAGCTGAACACAATACCACAACAGATGAAATTATACTTTTTGATGCAGAAGCTTCAGACTTTCACAAACAATTAATTCAAAATTTAAAAACGAATTTAATTGCAGCTCAAAAAACAGCCACTAAAGATAGATTGGGAAACAAAGGAAATAGTGTTTCATCCGCAGAAAAAAAAGCAAATAATTGGGGAGAAACGAGACCTGAATGGGGACTTGCAAAAAACGCAGGTTTCATCGTTGGCCCGAGAAATTTAACCAAAAACACCAATTTAGAGAGTCGTTGTTTTTTACATTCTTACGAATGGGAATTAGACATGGAAGGCAAAGCATTAGAAGGCATTATGCAAGGCCCCATGACCGTAACACAATGGATTAACAACCATTATTATTTTTCTACAGTTGATAATAACATGTACGGTGGTGGTTCTAAAATAACACATAATATTACTGGGAAATTCGGAGTTGTACAAGGAAACGGAGGCGATTTAAAAATGGGATTACCATTGCAATCTTTATTCGGGTCGGATGAAAATATGTATCATCAACCCTTAAGATTATCAGTAATGATTCAGGCACCAATTGCAAGAGTTTCAGAAATTATTGCAAGAAACGAAGGCATGAAAACACTTTTAGACAACGAATGGATTTATTTAATGGTAATGGATCCTACAAGTAAAAATGAGATATTTCACTATAAAAAATCTATTAAATGGGAAGTAACCTCCTCTAAAAATAGTAGTAAAGTGGTTGAAAATGAATCCTAGATACTTTAGGTTTCACAATCCTTGTGCTCATAGAAATGACCAAAACCAGTAGCTTTTGTTGCTGGTTTTTTTGATAATGAACAAGCTTTAAATATTTAACATTAATTTAAGTTCCTTTTTTGTACTTTTACCACAACAATGAAAAAAATAGTCCATAAAATAGCATCCATATTAATGGCTTTTGTAGTGTTACTCTCTACAATGTCATTTACAATTAGCATGCATTATTGTGGAGATGCGTTGGTTGAAACTGCTATTTTCCATGAAGTTGAAGGCTGCGGAATGGAAATGGAAAAACCATCTTCTGATAGCTGTGCTATCATTAAAAAAGGTTGCTGTAATAATGAACAAGTCTCCATAGAGGGGCAAGACGAATTACAACTGCAAGTAGATACAATTTCTCTCGAACAACAAGTATTTTTAACTTCTTTTATATACACTTATAACAAGCTTTTTCAAGGTTTATCCAAAAACATATCTTCTTATGAAGACTATGAACCACCACTCGTCAGAAGTCAACTCTTTAAGATTGACGAGTCTTATTTAATTTAATTTTTTCACAATAGACTGTACCATCCTGTAACCATCGTGTTATTTGGATATTTTCTTGTATGCGCTATTTCCGCATGCTATCCTTGTCTAATTGTTTAATAATTAAGCTAATGCTGAATAAAAGCATCAAATTTTTAATAGAAAATAAATTGGTAGCAGTGCTACTACTCCTCCTTTTTGTTGGCTGGGGAACGATAAATGCACCCTTTAATTGGAACACAGGTTTTTTACCAAGCAATCCTGTTGCCGTGGATGCGATTCCGGATATTGGCGAAAATCAACAAATTGTTTTTACCAAATGGGATGGTCGTTCACCACAAGATATAGAAGATCAGATTACGTATCCGCTAACAACTTCGTTACTCGGAATTCCTGGGGTAAAAACCATTCGTAGTTCTTCTATGTTTGGCTTTTCGAGTATTTATATCATTTTTGAAGAGGATATTGAATTTTATTGGAGTCGCAGCAGAATCCTAGAAAAACTAAACTCATTGCCAACTGGTTTGTTGCCGCAAGACGTAAATCCTTCATTAGGGCCAGATGCAACAGGTTTAGGACAAATATTTTGGTACACATTAGAAGGCAGAGACCAAAAAGGAAATGCAACTGGTGGTTGGGATTTACAAGAATTACGCAGCATTCAAGATTACTACGTAAAATATACGTTATCTTCTGCAAGTGGTGTTTCTGAAGTGGCTTCTATTGGTGGTTATGTTAAAGAATATCAGGTTGATGTAAATCCTGAATTAATGCGCCAATACAATGTTAGTTTGGCACAAGTTGTAAAAGCAGTCAAAGAAAGTAATCAAGACATTGGTGCACAAACGTTAGAAATTAACCAAGCAGAATATTTAGTACGTGGTTTAGGCTATGTAAAATCGATTGAAGACCTTGAAAATGCAGTGGTCGTTTCAGAAGATTTTACAGCACTCAAAATAAAAGATATTGGTAAAGTATCATTGGGCCCTGCAGCCCGTAGAGGAATATTAGACAAAGAAGGTGCCGAAGTTGTTGGCGGAGTTGTGGTGGCCAGATATGGGGCAAACCCAATGGAAGTCATTAATAATGTGAAAGAAAAAATTAACGAATTAAGTCCAGGCTTACCTTCAAAGGTTTTAGAAGACGGACGAACTTCTCAAGTTACCATTGTTCCTTTTTACGATAGAAGCGAACTCATTCAAGAAACTTTAGGAACGCTGAACGAAGCGTTAATTTTAGAAATTTTAATTACTTTTTTAGTCATTATAGTGATGGTTTTTAACCTTCGAGCTTCTATTTTGATTTCAGGATTATTACCTGTTGCCGTTTTAATGGTCTTTATTGCCATGAAACTCTTTGGAGTTGATGCCAATATTGTGGCCCTTTCAGGGATTGCAATTGCCATTGGAACCATGGTTGATGTTGGCGTTATACTTTCTGAAAATATTATTCGTCATCTTGATGAAAGCGAAAATACCATGCTCACAGAACAAGCAACGAGTACCGAAAAACCGCATAAAAAACTTTCAATTAATGAAATCGTTTACAATGCTACCGCAGAAGTTTCTGGTGCCATTGTAACGGCAGTAATGACAACGATTATTAGTTTTATTCCCGTTTTTACAATGATTGGTGCTGAAGGAAAATTATTTAGACCCTTGGCGTTTACCAAAACCTTTGCTTTAGCAGCGGCACTTTTTATTGCGTTATTTTTAATTCCGCCTTTCGCGGCTTCCATATTTAAAAAAGTGAGCATCAGAAAGACAAGCAGTTTTGTTTTAAACGGATTGTTATTAGCTCTTGGACTCTTAATTATGTTTTTAGGCTATTGGATTGGAATTTTATTAATTAGTTATGGAACTGTAGCATTTTTAAAACTAAACCATACCCTTACTGAAAAAAGAGCAAACCTCATCAATATTATTGCGTCTTCACTAGCAATTGTATTTCTATTAGCTGAATATTGGAGACCACTTGGCGTTGATAAGAGCATTGCCTTAAACCTACTTTTTGTTTGTATTATTTGCTTTGGCTTGTTGGGTATTTTTATGCTGTTTCAGCAGTATTACAGCAAGATTTTAAAATGGGCACTAGAAAATAGACTGCTATTTTTAATGATTCCGACTTCCTTATTGGTTTTTGGTTTTTATATCATGAAAAATACGGGCAAGGAGTTTATGCCCTCCTTAAACGAAGGTTCCTTTTTGCTGATGCCAACCTCCATGCCCCACGCGGGTATCGAAGAAAATAAAAGAGTTTTACAGCAATTAGACATGGCCGTTGCCAGTATTCCGGAAATTGAAACGGTCGTTGGTAAAGCGGGTAGAACAGAATCGGCTTTAGATCCTGCTCCATTATCGATGTACGAGAATATAATTCAGTATAAACCTGAATATATGCTGAATGAAAACGGAGAACGCCAACGATATCGGGTAAATGATGAAGGTAAATATGTATTAAAAAATGGAACGTCATTACCATCTGAACCTCGTGAAGCGTGGCAATTTGTTGATGCCAAAAAACAGCTCATTCCCGATAATGATGGTGAGTTTTATAGAAATTGGCGTCCAGAAATTCAATCGCCAGATGATATTTGGAACGAAATTATAAGAGTTACGAAACTGCCTGGAGTTACTTCCGCACCAAAACTACAGCCTATCGAAACCCGATTGGTGATGTTGCAAACGGGAATGCGTGCGCCAATGGGCATCAAAGTAAAAGGACAAGATTTAAAACAAATTGAGGCCTTTGGGGTTCAACTAGAAACGATTTTAAAACAATCTGAAGGTGTAAAACCAGCAGCTGTTTTTGCAGACCGAATTGTAGGAAAACCGTATTTGCTCATTGATATTGATAGAGAAAAAATAGCACGCTATGGCATTTCGATACAAGATGTACAAGATGTTTTAAAAGTGGCTGTTGGCGGAATGATTATAACCCAAACCGTTGAAGGCAGGGAGCGTTATGGCGTGCGCGTTCGGTATCCAAGAGAGTTGCGCAATCATCCAGATGATTTGAAAAACATCTATATCCCTGTGGAAAAAGGAAGTCAAGTTCCTTTGAGCGAATTGGCAACAATCCGTTATGAAAAAGGACCACAAGTCATTAAAAGTGAAGATACTTTTTTAGTAGGATATGTGTTATTTGATAAGTTAGATGGTTTTGCAGAAGTAAGTGTCGTTGAAAATGCACAAGCATTAATTCAGCAAAAAATTACATCAGGAGAACTCATTGTGCCAAAAGGAATCAGTTATAAATTTACAGGAACTTATGAAAATCAGCTTCGAGCAGAAAAAACCTTATCGGTTGTAGTCCCTTTAGCTTTGCTCATCATCTTTTTAATTCTGTATTTTCAATTCCGTTCGGTATCCACATCACTCATGATTTTTACTGGAATTTCTGTGGCATTTGCAGGAGGTTTTATCATGATTTGGCTGTATGGTCAAGATTGGTTTCTAAACTTTAGCTTTTTCGGAGAAAACTTACGAGATCTTTTCAATATGAAAACGATTAATTTAAGTGTTGCTGTTTGGGTTGGTTTTATTGCGTTGTTTGGTATTGCTACAGATGATGGTGTGGTGATGGCTACCTACTTAACACAAACTTTTGATAAAAATGATCCAAGTGATACATCAGAAATAAGAAAATCAACTTTAGAAGCTGCATCAAAACGAATTAGACCTTGTTTAATGACAACAGTTACCACGGTTTTAGCATTGCTTCCGGTCTTAACATCAACGGGCAGAGGAAGTGATATTATGATTCCGATGGCAATTCCGATTTTTGGAGGAATGATCATCGATATTACCTCTTATTTTATTGTGCCTGTATTGTTTAGTTGGAAAAAAGAAATCATGGCAAAAAGAAAGCTAAAAAATAAAGCTCAACCAATTTCTATTAAATCATAAAAAGAATGAAATCATCTATAAAAATTAGTATTCTGGTTTGCTTTATAAGCGTTGTTTCTGTGATTAGAAGTCAACAATTAGAGGCATTTATTGACGTTGCACTGGCAAACAATCCTGAAATTCAGAAGTTTGAATTGCAATACAGCATCGCCGTAGAAAAAGTAAATGAAGCAAACACTTTGCCAAATACAGAATTTGGAGTTGGCTACTTTGCAAGCGAACCAGAAACACGCACAGGAGCCCAAAACTTTAGAATTTCTATAAAACAAATGTTGCCTTGGTTTGGTCAGATTACCGCAAGAGAAAATTATATAAGTTCTTTGGCAGATACCAAATATGAAGACATTGTTATTGCCAAAAGGAAACTAATGGTTTCTGTATCGCAGTCTTATTACGATTTGTATGCGAACAAAGCAAAACAGATCGTTTTAACTCAAAACATCAATTTGCTTGAAACTTATGAAACATTGGCATTAACTTCTGTAGCAATTGGCAAAGCCTCTGCAGTAGATGTTTTGCGTTTGCAAATGCGCCAAAATGAAATGCAACAATTATTGGATGTTTTAGGGCAACAATACTTGGCAGAACAAACCGCTTTTAATAATTTATTACATAGAGAAAATGGTATTTTAGTGCGTGTTGTTGATCAATTAGAGATTCCTTCGGAAGATTTTGAATTCAAAACTAAAAATTTAGTCTTCCATCCAGAAGTATTAAAGTACGATAAGTTATATCAATCTGTAGAAAAATCTGAATTGTTAAATCAAAAAGAAAGCACCCCGATGATTGGTTTTGGGTTGGATTATATCAATGTTACCGAACGCCCAAATATGAATTTCAGTGATAACGGAAAGGATATTTTGATGCCGATGGTTTCTGTTTTGATTCCAATTTTCAATAACAAATACAAATCACAAACCAAACAAAATAAATTGCAGCAACAAGAAATAAGCGCCCAAAAGCAAGAACGTTTAAATACATTAGAAACCGTTTTAGACAAAGCAGTGCGCGATCGAACTTCAGCAAGAATAAGTTATGAAACCCAAACCAAAAACTTACAACAAGCCAAAAATGCAGAAGAAATTTTAATTAAAAGCTACGAAACGGGAATAATCAATTTTAATGATGTTTTAGATATTCAAGAATTGCAATTAAAGTTTCAAATCAATCAAATTGAATCGGTGAAAACCTATTATTTACAAACAACAATTATTAATTATTTAACCAATTAAAAAATGAGTAAATCAATATATATAATCGCAACAATTTTAGTGTTACTTTTAGTCTCTTGCCAACATACCGACAAAAAAACAAGCATCACTGAAGTAAAACATTATGGAAAATTAAAAACCATGATGTCTGGAAATATTCAATCGGTAATTAGTCTAGATAGCCTTTCAAGTAAAAAAAACCTTTACGCTTTAGGCGCTGTAGAAAATCTAAAAGGCGAAATCCAAATATTCAACAGCAAACCTAGCAATAGCCTTGTTTTAGATAGTAGCTTACACATTAAAGAATCGTATAATCTCAAAGCTGCTTTGCTGGTATCTGCAGAAGTTGAAGAATGGGATGCTCTCGAAATTTCAAATATGACGACTAAAAACGATTTAGAAAAGACCATTTTTGAAATCGCTAAAACGAATGGAATCGACACAGAAAAGCCTTTTCCCTTTTTATTAGAAGGCACTTTAGCTTCATTAGATTGGCACGTTATTAATTGGAAAGAAGGCGATACCATTCACAATCATAAAAAGCATAAAGAATCTGGACTATTTGGAAATTTAAAAAATATTCCGGTTCAAATTATAGGCTTTTACTCCACAAAACATAAAGCAGTTTTTACACATCACAGCACCAATATGCATTTACATTTTAAAACAGATGATCATAAGATTGCGGGTCATGTTGATGATTTACAATTAGAAAATAAAATGATATTAAAACTACCAAAACAATGAAACACACTTATAAAATAACAGGAATGACTTGCAACGGATGTCGAAGTCACGTTGAAGAAACACTTTCTAAAATAGAAGGAGTTTCTAAAGCTTCGGTAGAATTAGAAAAATCTGAAGCTACGATAGAAATGGAATCTCATATTCCGATAGAAAAGTTTCAAGAAGCGCTCAAAAATGATAGTGATCGATATCATATTCATAAACAAGAAGAACCTCATCATCCAAAAGAAGAAAAAACAATAAAACATACCTATTCAATTCACGGAATGACTTGCAACGGCTGTCGAAGTCACGTTGAAGAAACACTTTCTAAAGTAGAAGGAGTTTCTAAAGCCTCGGTAGATTTGAAAAAATCTGAAGCTACGATAGAAATGGAATCTCATATTCCGATAGAAAAGTTTCAAGAAGCGCTTAAAAATGATAGTGATCGATATCATATTCATAAACAAGAAGAACCTCATCATTCAAAACAAGAAAAAGTGATGTCGCATACCTATTCAATTCACGGAATGACTTGCAACGGATGTAGAAATCACGTTGAAAAAACACTTTCTAAAGTAGAGGGAGTTTCTAAAGCTAATGTAAACTTAGAAAAAGCAGACGCAACAATTGAAATGGAATCTCACATTTCAATTGAAAAATTTCAAGAAGTATTAAAGAATGATGGTGGCAGCTATAGCATTCACAAATCAGGAGAACCTCAGCATCCAAAAGAAAAACAACCAGTAAAAAACGGAACAGGTACTTTTTATTGCCCAATGCATTGCGAAGACGAAAAAACGTATGACAAAGCTGGCGATTGCCCTGTTTGCGGAATGGATTTAGTAGAAGAACAAAATTTATCAGCAACAACATCAGAAAAATGGACCTGCTCAATGCATCCAGAAATTAAAGAAGATGAGGCTGGTGCATGCCCTATTTGCGGAATGGATTTAGTTCCTGTAGAACCAGATCTTTCATCAGAAGAAAAAACATATAAAAAGCTTTTAAAAAAGTTTAAAATTGCAGTCGCTTTTACATTGCCAATTTTTATAATTGCAATGAGCGAAATGCTAAACAACAATCCGTTATATGATATAATGGAACAGAAATATTGGAATTGGGTGCAATTTGCATTGGCCATTCCTGTGATTTTTTATGCTACTTGGATGTTTTTTGAACGTGCGTATAAAAGTATAAAAACATGGAATTTAAATATGTTTACTTTAATCGGAATTGGAGCAGGAGTTTCGTGGTTATTTAGTGTTTTCGGACTATTTTTTCCAGACGTTTTTCCAGCACAATTTAAAGCAGATTCTGGAGCAGTTCATGTGTATTTTGAAGCTGCAACTGTAATTTTAACACTTGTTTTAATGGGACAATTGTTGGAAGCGCGTGCACATAGCAAAACCAATTCAGCAGTAAAAGAATTGCTAAAATTAGCACCCAACAAAGCGGTAAAAATTGTTGATGGTGAAGAGGTTGAAGTGAAAATCGATACAATTAAGCTGAATGATATTCTGAAAGTAAAACCAGGAGAAAAAATTCCTGTGGATGGTGTTATAACTGAAGGAAAAACTACTATTGATGAATCTATGATTACTGGAGAACCTGTTCCTGTTGATAAATCAGAAGATGATAAAGTAAGTTCTGGAACAATAAATGGAAATCAATCTTTTTTAATGAAAGCAGAAAAAGTAGGTGGAGATACCCTTCTTTCTCAAATTATTCATATGGTTAACGATGCCAGTAGAAGTCGTGCGCCAATTCAAAATTTAGCAGATAAAGTATCTGGTTATTTTGTTCCTGTTGTGGTTATAATCTCACTACTAACTTTTGGCGCTTGGGTAATTTGGGGACCAGAACCCGTTTATGTGTATGCATTTGTAAATGCAATTGCAGTGTTAATTATTGCGTGTCCGTGTGCTTTAGGTTTGGCAACACCAATGTCTGTGATGGTTGGTGTAGGTAAAGGTGCTCATAATGGTGTATTGATTAAAAATGCCGAAGCGCTTGAAAAACTAGACAAAGTAGATACCTTAATTATTGATAAAACAGGAACGATTACTGAAGGAAAACCAACGGTAGAAAAAACAGGTGCATTCGATGCTGTTTTTAGCGAAAAAGAAGTGTTGCAATATATTGTATCACTAAACACCAATAGCGAACATCCGTTAGCAGAAGCAACTGTAAAATATGGGAAAGAGCAAAATGCGGAAACAATAAAATCAGAGGGATTTACTGCTGTTACTGGTAAAGGTGTCGAGGCTACTATCAACAATAAAAAAGTAGCATTGGGTAATCCTAAAATGATGGAATATGCAAATGCAGAAATCTCATCAGAAATGAAAGAAAAAGCAGCATCTTTTCAAAAACAAGGTAAAACAGTTTCTTATTTGTCTGTTGATAAGGCAGTTGTTGGTTACGTGGTTATTGGTGATAAAATAAAGGAAACAAGTAAAAAAGCCATCAAAGAATTGCAAGAAAAAGGAATTGCAGTAATTATGTTGACAGGTGATAATCATAATACCGCACAAGCAGTAGCATCAGAATTAAATCTTGCCGATTTCAAAGCAGGTATGTTGCCAGAAGATAAAATGAAAGAAGTAGAAAAACTTCAAAAACAAGGAAAAGTTGTTGCTATGGCTGGAGACGGAATTAACGACGCACCAGCTTTAGCGAAAAGTGACGTTGGGATTGCGATGGGAACAGGAACAGATGTAGCGATAGAAAGTGCAATGATTACTTTGGTAAAAGGAGACTTACATGGTATTGTAAAAGCAAAAAAATTGAGTCATGCTGTAATGAGAAATATCAAGCAAAATCTATTTTTTGCATTGATATATAACACACTTGGAGTTCCTATTGCGGCAGGTGTTTTATTTCCTTTTTTCGGAATTTTATTATCACCAATGATAGCGGCATTAGCCATGAGTTTTAGCTCGGTTTCTGTAATTGTGAATGCATTAAGATTAAAAAATATTAAAATATAATGATGAAGAAAATAATAGTAGTAGTTGCTCTAACATTATTAGTGTTGAGTTGTAAAAATGAAACAAAGAAAAAAGACATTAAGGAAAATAGTGTTATAACAAACAAAAAAAATGAAATACCTAAAAAGAAAGTATTAAGTCCACATACAGAAACCATGGCTATAATTGGCGATGCTCATATTCATATAGATTATTCATCACCAGGAGTTAGAGGTAGAATTATATTTGGCGGTTTAGTTGGTTACGATAATGTTTGGCAAGCAGGTGCGCAAAAGGCAACTTATATAGAAACCAACAAAGATTTAATTATTGATGGTAAAACATTACCAGCTGGTAAATATGGTTTTTTTATAGTTCCGACAAAAGATGATTGGACTATTATGATTAATAAAAATTGGAATCAACATGGAAAAGATGAGTATAATCAAGATGAAGATGTAATTCGATTTAAGGTAATACCAATTATTTCAGCTGAAATAAAAGAGCATTTAGAATATAAAATAAGTAAAATTAGCGAAACAGAAGGCAGTATTTCTCTTCATTGGGAAAAAGTAAAAATTAGCTTTCCGTTCACTATAAATCAATAAGGTGGTTCATAAGAAAACGGCAATAAAAATCAGAAAAACACATCATTATTTAAGATTGCTATTGGGTATTCAATTTCTATTTTGACTCTTAGTGATTTATATTTTAGTTAGACAGATATGGATGAAATTCATGAAGATCAATTCAAAAATTTAGACTTTTAACCTCAAGCTCTTAAGAATCTAATTAATGCAATTGATGTGAAATTAAGAGATGAAATTTCAGAAAAAGAGGCTCTTTATATGACTAAAAACTATATGAAAAATGGATTAGAAGTTACTTTTATTGATAAAATTGAAGGGACAGGAAAGCATCACGAATATCGAAAAGAAATAATACCCTCTTATGTTGTGTTCTATACATTAAATAAAAATGTCAAAGCTTATGTATCAATTATAGATGGTAAATTCCAAAATGTTAGGCACCAAGGTTAGCGTTGCTTTGATTTTTTGTAGATGACACACACAATGGATTATGAAAGCAGAGACAACTTTAATACAATTGCTTTAAGAGCTTTTAACTTTTAGGATTAATTACAGTTTTAAATAGCTTTTTATTATCGCTTACTAGTTCTCTCAATAAGAAAATTATTAAAAGAAAAAACAAATAGAAATGAAAAAATACATTGTTTATATCGGAATTTTAGGAATCGGACTCCTTTTCGGTTGGATTCTTTTCGGGAATTCATCCAAAGAAAAAACAACACACAATCATGATGCCGTTTCAGAAACGAATAAAATGTGGACCTGCTCTATGCATCCTCAAATTATGCAACCCGAAGCTGGCGATTGTCCTATTTGCGGAATGGATTTAATTCCCGCAGCAACAAGTGCAGATGGTTTAAATGCAGATGAATTTAAACTTACAGAAAACGCGATGGCTTTGGCAAACATTCAAACTTCTGTTGTTGGTAATATCGTAAATAAAAATGTGACTACTACCCTATCAGGAAAAATAGCAGAAAATGAAGAAACAAATAAAATACAAACAAGTTATTTTTCGGGCAGAATAGAACGTTTGTATATAAACTCGACCGGAGAAAAAGTGCAAAAAGGGCAACTTTTGGCCACAATTTATTCGCCAGAATTATTTGCAACACAGCAAGAATTAATTACAACGGCTTCCTTAAAAGATACACAGCCAGAATTGTACAATGCGGTTCGTAACAAACTAAAACTATTAAAGGTTTCTGAAAGTCAGATTGCAAAAATTGAAGAAACGGGTAAAGTAACACAAAACTTCCCCGTATACGCAACGGTTTCAGGAACTGTATCCCAAAAATTAGTTGCACAAGGAGAAACGGTAAAAGAAGGGCAACCTTTGCTAAAAATTTCAAACCTACATACTGTCTGGGCAAACTTTGATGTATATGAAAATCAGATGAATCAATTTAAAAAAGGGCAAGATATTTTAATCACAACAAATGCAAATAAAAGTACAGAAATTAAAGGAAAGGTTGCTTTTATAGATCCTATTTTAAATCAAAATACAAGAACTTTAAAATTAAGAGTCGTTCTGAATAATAAAGAACAATTATTAAAACCAGGAATGTTTGTAAAAGGAGCAATTACAAATTTAAACAGCAATAGCAAACAAACATTCATAATTCCGGCATCCGCAGTTTTATGGACGGGAAAAAGATCTGTAGTGTATGTGCAAACCAATCCTGAAGAACCAATTTTTGAACTGCAAGAAATTACCTTAGGCAATAAAATTGGTGACAATTATGAAATTTTAGAGGGTTTAAAAAATGGAGATGAAATCGTAACAAATGGCACTTTTACAGTAGATGCTGCTGCTCAATTACAAGGCAAAAAATCGATGATGAATAAAGAGGGCAGAAAAACAATGACGGGGCATGAAGATCATCTTGGCATGGAGGAAACGGCTTCTGCAAAGAATGAAAGCTATACGAACATCAATAAAAGAATAAAAGTCTCAAACGATTTTCAAGATCAATTAAAAATGGTTTTTGAGGAATACATTCACTTAAAAGATGCTTTTGTGAAAGGCAATTCGAATACCGGAATTGAAATATCGCGAAACCTAATCAGCAAACTATCTAACGTTGATATGAAATTATTACAAGACAAAGAAGTGCATAAACATTGGATGTCGATTGAAAAAGAGATAAAAGCATCCGCAACTTTAATTTCAAAAACAACGAACCTTAAAGAACAAAGAAATCATTTCAAACAGCTATCATACGACCTCACGAATGCTATTGAAGTCTTTGGCATCAATGAAAAAGTGTATCATCAATTTTGCCCAATGGCAGATAGCAATAAAGGTGCATATTGGTTGAGTAAAGAGGAAAAAGTAATCAATCCTTATTTTGGAGATGCCATGCTTACCTGCGGAGAAATAAAACAAATAATAGAATAATAATTAAATTTTAAAACAATGAAAAAAGTAATTTTAAGTATCGCTGTAATCGCTGCAATGGGTTTAACAAGTTGTAAAAACGACAATAAACCAAAAGAAGAAACAACAACAGCAGTAACGGCAGAAATAGCGACAACAGACATTTCTTTTGGTGTTCGAGGAAATTGCGGAATGTGTAAAACCACCATAGAAGATGCAGTAAAAAAGGTTGAAGGCATTTCTAAAGCCACCTGGGATAAAGATAAAAAGAAAATAGCGGTTTCTTTTGATGCTACAAAAACGGATGCAATGGCAATCCATAAAGCAATTGCAACCTCTGGTTATGACACCGAAAAAATGGCAGGAAATGAAGAAGCTTATGAAAATTTACCAGGTTGCTGCAAATATGATCATGATATGGAAATGAATATCCAATAATAAACTTTTTTTAAGCTACCTTGATCAAAATTGACCGAGGTAGCTTTTTCTTTCACAAAAAAAACGAAAAACAGAAAATAGAGCATCTGATAAACGAATTTAAACGATTCAAAAAAAAGATTCATATCTTTATAATTCTAGAAGAATAAAAAAGCTATAACCATATGGTTATAAGGTTTTTACTAATTATCTTTTTAATTCTAAAAAAAAATTAACGTAACTTTTGTTTAGCTTAAAAGTAAATAAGTTAAACAATTTGTATATTTGTTGAAATAATAAGCAGTCGCATACATGAAATATTTTGATATTAATGACATTAATAGTTTAGATAAAATCTTTAGAATTAACTTAATTAACAGTTGCTCTGGTTTTAAATCAGCCAATTTATTAGGGAGTATTTCTACAGAAGGCAATACAAATCTTGCTGTTTTTAGTTCGGTAACGCATTTAGGTTCAAATCCGCCAACGTTAGGTTTTATTTTAAGACCCACCACGGTTCCTAGAGATACGTATAAAAATATAAGAGATACCGGCGTCTTTACCATCAATCATATTTTTGAAGATATTATGGAAGAAGCCCATGAAACATCAGCAAAATATCCAAGAGATGTTTCAGAATTTGATATAACTGGTTTAGAATCAGAGTTTAAAGAAGGTTGTATCGCGCCTTTTGTAAAAAACTCTCCTGTGCAAATGGAAATGAAATATGTAGAAGAAGTGTATATTAAATCGAATGATGTTTTGATGATTGTGGCGCAAATTGAAAAATTATTTGTGAATGAAAAGTTAATTCATGAAGACGGATTTATAGATTTATCCGCAGGAAAAGTAGTAACTATAAACGGATTAGATGGCTATGCCGTTCCTGCGTTAAAAGAAAGATTCGGTTATCAACGACCAAAAAAATAACATAAAATATGAAGATATTAGTTACAGGTGCAACAGGGTACATTGGCAAAAGATTAATACCACTATTAATCAATGATGGCCATGTAGTTGTTTGTCCTGTAAGGGATGTTAAAAGGGCAGAAAGTTACTTTAGAGAAGAAAAAAATATTATTTTAATTGAGGCCGATTTTCTGGAATCAAGCTCATTACATGATATTCCTAAAGACATAGATGCTGCTTATTATTTAATACATTCCATGTCTAATTCTGCGAAAGAATTTCATATTTTAGAAGAGAAATGTGCTTTTAATTTTAAACGATTTGCAGAAAAAACAGCGTTAAAACAAGTTATCTATTTAAGCGGAATTACCAATGACACTAAACTCTCTAAACATTTATTATCTCGTAAAAACGTTGAAAAAACATTAAGTTCTAGCAAATATGCACTAACCACTTTTAAAGCAGGAATTATTGTTGGTTCTGGCAGTTCTTCTTTTGAAATTATTAGAGATATTGTAGAAAAGCTACCTTTTATGATAGCGCCAAAGTGGCTGGAAACAAAAACACAACCTTTGGGTATTAGAGATGTTTTAAACTTTTTACACAAAGCCTTGTTTAACGAACAATTGTATAATACTTCTTATGATGTTTTTGGTCCAGAAATTATGACCTACAAAGAAATGTTATTACAATTTGCCGAGTTTAGAAAACTAAAAAGAACGATTGTTATTGTGCCTGTCATGACACCAAAACTTTCTTCTTATTGGCTTTATTTTGTAACTTCAACTTCCTATAAATTAGCCGCTACCCTTGTAAATTCTATGGGTGTAGAAGTAATCGGAAATAAAAGTAACATCAATGAAATTTTAGACATTACACCAATGTCTTACAAAAAAGCATTGGAATTAGCATTCAAAAAAATTGAACAGAATAGTATTATTTCTAGTTGGAAAGATTCTTATATCAGTAGTGGGAAATTGCATGGTTTTGTAGATCAATTTATAAATGTACCAGAATATGGCTGTTTTAGAGATTTTAAACAAAGAGAAGTAAAAGACAGAAAAATAGTACTCGATAGAGTTTGGGCAATTGGTGGTGAAACGGGCTGGTATTACGGTACTTTTTTATGGAAAATTCGTGGGTTTCTAGATCAGTTTTATGGAGGTGCAGGTCTGCGAAGAGGCAGAAGACACCCAACGGAATTAAATGTTGGGGATGCTTTAGATTTTTGGCGTGTTATTTATGCGGATAAAGAAAAAGGAAAACTATTATTATATGCAGAAATGATTATGCCAGGTGAAGCTTGGTTAGAATTTAAAGTTAGAGATGGTATTATACATCAAACAGCAACTTTTAGACCTCATGGTTTAGCAGGCAGATTGTATTGGTATTCAGTGATGCCTTTTCATTGGTTTGTTTTTAATGGGATGATTAGCAATATTAACAAGCTGAAATAAAAATAACAAGGGAGCAGATCCCTTTCAGAAAAATGCATAAAAAACAACATTTACCAGAAAAGGATTGCATTGTATGTAAAAGACCTTTTACATGGAGAAAAAAGTGGGAAAAAAATTGGAACGAAGTTAAATTTTGTAGCGAAAAATGCAGGAGAAACAAAAAAACACCGGAGTAGTATGGTTTCGTAATAACTTACGAACGCAAGACAATAGTTCTTTAAAAAAGGCAATTGACAATCATGATACAGTGATTGCCCTATATGTTTTTGATCCAAAACTCTTTAAAAAAGACAAATTCGGATTTAAAAAAACAGAAAAATATAGAGCGCAGTTTTTAATTGAAACGATTGCAGATCTTACAAAAAATTTAGCAAAATTAAATATTACGCTCCTCACCTATTTTGAGGATCCTAAAGTAGTTTTTAAAAATATTTGTACTAATTTTAAGGTTGATGCTATTTACTCACAGAAAGAATGGACTCCAGAAGAAATAAAAACGAATACTTCAATCAAAGAATCCATTCCTGAAAACATCAGTATTATAGAAGAGTATGATCAGTTTTTATATCATCCAGATACAGTTAGTAATAAATTTGAGAACATTCCAGATGTATTTACGGGATTCAGAAAAAAACTAGAAAAGTATGTAGATATTTTACCTGAAAATAATGTTTCTAAATTAGATTCAGAGAATTTAATTGAAAATTCTACAAAAATCCCTTCTTTAAAAGAATTAGGTTTTGATGATTTTAAGACGCACAGAAATTCTGCTTTTCCTTTTTTAGGGGGCGAAACTGAAGCTTTAAAAAGAATTGATCATTATTTTTTTGAAACTAGAAAAGTTGGCTTTTACAAACAGACTAGAAATGGGTTAGTCGGCATCGATTATTCAACAAAATTTTCTGCTTGGTTGGCAAATGGCAGTTTATCTGCCAAAACTATTTATTATAAGGTAAAAGAATACGAGAAAGAATTTGGTTCAAATCAATCTACCTATTGGGTAGTTTTCGAATTAATTTGGAGAGATTACTTTAAATACATCTCTTTAAAATATGAGTCTAAAATATTTAAAATTGGCGGAATTCTAGACAGAGAGTACGACTGGAGTGCAGACCAAAAAATTATTCAACAATGGATTGATGGCGAAACAAAAGATGATTTTGTAAATGCCAACATGATTGAAATTAAAGAAACGGGCTGGATGAGCAATCGAGGCAGACAAAATGTAGCTTCTTATTTTGCCAAAGAATTATTACTAGACTGGCGTATTGGTGCATCTTATTTTGAATCGTTATTACTCGATTATGATGTACACAGCAATTACGGCAATTGGATGTATGTTGCCGGAGTTGGCAATGACCCTAGAGACAGAAAATTCAATACGCAATTGCAAGCAGAACGCTATGATGGCAATCATAAGTTTAGAAAGATCTGGTTAGAAAAAACATTGTTTTAACAACAGAATAATTTTACAAATAGGTAAGATCTTTAAGACATAAAAATAAAATTCAATAAAACCTTCAGGGTTCTTAAAGTTCTGAAGGAAATAAAATACAAATGAAAAAGTTACGCTTACTTTTAGGAGATCAATTAAATAGCAATCATTCTTGGTATCAAGAAGTAGATGAGCAAACCGTATACTGTTTTTTCGAAACGCGTCAAGAAACAGATTATGTAACGCATCATATTCAGAAAATTGCCGGCTTTTTTGCTTCTATGCGGAATTTTGCCAACGAATTAAAAAGCAAAAACCACCAAGTTGTTTATTATCAGATAAATGATAAAAATAATACGCAAAGTTTAACAGAGAACTTATCAAACCTTATCAGAGAGCATAGTATTGAAAAGTTTGAATATCAAAGCCCAGATGAATATCGATTAGACAAACAACTAAAAGATTTTTGTCAGCAAATTAACATAGCGTCTGAAACTTTTTCAACAGAACATTTTTATACTGAAAGAGAAGATTTAAAAACATTTTTTAAAGGCAAGAAAACATTTTTGATGGAAACTTTTTATCGCAATATGCGTAAAAAACATCAAATTTTAATGGTTGATCAGCAGCCTGAAGGTGGCAAATGGAATTTTGATGCAAGTAATAGAAAGAAATGGAAAGGAGATTCTTTCATTCCGCCAGCAAAAAACTTTGACAACGATGTTTCCGAGATTATTGCTGACCTAGAGAAAGCCGAAGTAAAAACCATAGGAAAAATTAATCAGAAATACTTTGAATACCCAATCTCTAGAGCGCAATCTTTAGAGCAATTAGACTATTTCTGCGAACATTTATTAATTCATTTCGGTGACTTTCAAGATGCCATGCATACCGATAATTGGTATTTATTCCATTCAAAATTATCTTTTGCTTTGAACACAAAAATGATGTCTCCTAAAGAAATTATTGATGCTACTTTGCAAACCTACAGAGAACGGTCAGATGAAATAGATATTTCTCAAGTAGAGGGTTTTATTCGACAAATTATTGGATGGCGTGAATATATGAGAGGTATGTATTGGATGTTAATGCCAGAATATAAGCAGGAAAACTTTTTAGAAAATAAAAATAAACTTCCTGATTTCTTTTGGACAGGAAACACAAAAATGAATTGTTTAAAAAATGCCATCAATAATTCTTTGGATAACGGATATGCACACCACATTCAGCGTTTAATGATTACGGGTAATTTTGCTTTGTTAACGCAAATTCACCCAGATGAAATTGATGCTTGGTATTTAGGTATTTATGTAGATGCCATAGAATGGGTGCAATTACCAAACACCAGAGGTATGAGTCAGTTTGCAGACGGCGGCAAAATTGCTACAAAGCCGTATGTCTCTAGCGGAAGTTATATTCATAAAATGAGTAATTACTGTGATGGCTGTCATTATGACAAAAAGAAAAAGTTCGAAGACGATGCATGTCCTTTCAATAGTTTATATTGGAACTTTTTAGATGAAAAGCAAGAAAAGTTATCTTCTAACTTTAGAATGAAAATGATGTATAGTTTATTAAACAAAATGTCATCCGAAGATAGAAGTAAAATTAAAGAAAAAGCGAATCATATTATTCAAAATATAGATGAATATTAACGAAGAAATAAATGTTATTTGGTTAAAACGAGATTTACGTTTACAAGATAATGAGGCTATTTTTAATGCTTTAAAATCTAAAAAACGTGTGTTATTGTTATACGTTTTTGAGAAATCCCTGTTAAGTGATGCTCATTATTCAGAAAGACATTGGAATTTCATCAAACAATCTATCAAAGATTTAAATGAAGATTTAGAAAAGTTCGATACAAAAGTACTTTGTGTCACATCCGAAGTTGTTACCACTTGCAATCAATTGCTAAATTATTATAAAATTGACACTGTTTTTTCTCATCAAGAAACAGGTTTACTAATTACCTACACCAGAGATAAAGATTTTACAAGATATTGTAGAAACAACTCTATAAACTGGGTAGAAAACAACAACAATGGCGTTTTACGTGGGTTGTTAAATAGAAATGATTGGTTTACTAAATGGGACGATTTTATGTACAAACCCCAATTAGAATACCAATTAGAAGAAGGTGATTTTGTATCTATTGATGAAATTAAAAAAATAGAAGAAGCGTTTTTTGTGACGGAATTAGAAACTCCTAAAGATAAAATTTTTCAAAAAGGAGGCACAAAAATGGCATGGAAATACGCCAATAGCTTTTTTGAAACACGCCATGTAAATTACATGAATCATATTTCTAAACCCGCTTTAGCTAGAGAAAGTTGTAGTAGGTTATCTCCTTATCTTGCTTGGGGAAATGTTTCTATTCGCCAAGTTTTTCAAAAAGCATTAGCCGCTAAAAACGATGCTAATAAGAAACATTTAGGTGCATTTGTTTCTAGATTGCGTTGGCAAGCCCATTTTATTCAGAAGTTTGAAATGGAACACACCATGGAAGAAGCGAGTGTTAATAAAGGCTATCACAAATTAAAAAAGAGTGTTTCTTTAAAATATCAAAAAGCATGGAGAGACGGCTACACTGGTTTTCCACTGGTAGATGCAAGTATGCGTTGTTTAAATGAAACAGGATACTTAAACTTTAGAATGCGTTCTATGTTGGTATCGTTTTTTACGCACATATTATGGCAGCCTTGGCAAGATGCTACCCATCATTTATCGCAACAATTTTTAGATTTTGAGCCCGGAATTCATTTTTCACAAATGCAAATGCAGGCTGCAGAAACGGGTATTAACACGATTAGAATTTACAGTCCGCTAAAAAATAGTATTGAGCATGACGCAGATGCCACTTTTATAAAAAAATGGGTGCCAGAATTGACAAAACTTTCTACAGCTTTTATCCATGAGCCTTATTTAATGACTCCTTTAGATCAGCAATTTGCTAGTTTTGAATTGGGTAGAGACTATCCGAAGCCTATTGTAGATATCAAACTTACCAGAAAAAAGGCAAGCGACATTCTTTACAAAATGAGGCAAGACCCAGAAGTACTATTAGAAAACAAAAGAATTCTAAAAAAACACACCATAACAGACCGAAAAAAAATGCTAAAAAGCGATTAAGATCTCAACTATTTACTGCTCATTTAGGTACATCTCATAATCTTTTGTTAAATACTGTTTATCGATATGTAAAATAGATTAAACAAAATCTATTTTTCGTATATTTGAGCATGATATTCAATACAACATTTTCAGACAAGGGCGACAAATTAACAATTACTGATTTAATCGGTGACTCATACTCCTTTATAGAAGCTATTAAAGTAAAAGGTGTCGGCTCTAAAAGAATGGTTATCGAAGACGTTAGCCCAGGTTTTAAAAACATTTTAAATAGTGTTGCTGATATTAATTATGGGAATATCGAAATTAGAAAAAAAGGAATTTTAGTTCATATTACAAAAGGATTAAAAAATTACAGTTGGGCAATTCCTTTTTATCAAATGCACATTTACAAAACCTCTGGATATAGCATTCATGCTCAAGGTAATTTTGTAAGATTTAAAGACAACAAATTATTGAAAGAAAATAAAAATTTTCTCGATAAACTGCTAGATTTTAAGATAGAAAATGAGAAAAACTATTCTTTTTATGACGCAATAAACTAAATCTATATATGGAACAATTAGACGGCATAGCTATTGATAGAATTATAGAAATGGCTTGGGAAGACAGAACAACATTTGAAGCTATCGACTTTCAGTTTGGTTTAAAAGAACAAGAAGTCATTGATTTGATGCGAAAAGAAATGAAACCAAGCAGCTTTAGAATGTGGCGGGCTAGAGTACAAGGAAGAAAAACAAAACATGAAAAATTAAGAACTTTTGCAAAAGGACGTTTTAAATGTTCTAGACAAAAATCAATTTCTAACAACTCTGTATCCAAAAGATAACTAACCGTGCTTTGCTTTTAAGATTAGAGTCCTTAAAGACAGCACCTAAAAAAGACAATATGATTACAGACTTACAATCTAATGGACAGCAAATTATAAAGAAGAAAAGTAGTTTTTCTGTTGATTCATCTTCAGATGATCACTTTAGTGCGGGTTTAAAAACACCTATGAAACCAAGTGCTTTCAATATTTCTGAAGAAGAAAAGAAAGAAAAAATCAGTATTTTATTTGAAGAAATAATGGACGTGATGGGCCTCGACATCACTGATGATTCTCTAAAAGGAACGCCCAGTAGGGTTGCCAAAATGTATGTTGATGAAATCTTTTCAGGATTAAACCCAGCAAACAAACCAGAAATAACATTGTTTGAGAACAGTTACCAGTATAATCAGATGTTAGTTGAAAAGAACATTACGGTTTATTCGACTTGTGAGCATCACTTTGTACCCATAATAGGCAAAGCGCATGTTGCTTACATCTCATCAGGAAAGGTAATTGGATTATCAAAATTGAATAGAATCGTACAATATTTTGCAAAAAGACCACAAGTGCAAGAGCGCTTAACAAACCAAATTGCAGAAGAATTAAAATTAGTTTTAAAAACAGAAGATGTTGCTGTAATCATAGATGCCAAACATTTATGTGTATCCTCTCGAGGAATAAAAGATGACACTTCTTCTACAACTACCTCTTATTTTGGGGGTGAATTTAAAAAGCAGTCGAAAATAGCAGAATTACAAAACACTTTAAAGTATTAAATTATGGAATTAGTAAAAAAAGCATTAGAGTTTGAAACAAGAAAAATGAGATTTCCTACAACTAGCGATCGAATAATGGCGGCTAGAGAAGCGAAAGACCTGATTTTAAGTTTAAATGAAGTATACAAAAAGAGTAAAGACGTTAAATTAATGGATATTATGAAGCGTTTAACCGTTATAAAACAAAGAATTGAGAAGCGTTTAAAAGGAAAACCGCTTACTGCATAATATATACATATTTTTCTTGGTTTTCTAACTTTTATAATTATATTCGAAAGTTAGAAAAAAACCGAGAAATAAGAATGGAATTATTAGATAGAGCATTAGAATTTGAACATAGAAAGTTCTCTTTTAAAACAACAAGTGACAGAATTTTAGCGTCTAGAGAAGTGAAAGCACTTATTCTAGAACTAAACGAAGTATTTAAGTTAGAAAAAGATCCAGAAATTATGGATCAAATGAAACGCTTAACAGCTGTGAAACAGAAAATAGAAAAGCGTTTAAAAGGAAGACGATAAAAGACAGATATATGAAGAAAATAGTAGTTATAGGAGGAAGTAAAGGAATTGGCAAAGCGATTGTAACATCTTTAATTGAGAATCATAAAGTAATTAATATTAGCAGATCAAACACTTTAGAGCCTCATCAAAATCTTACTCATTTTTCTTTGGATATTCTCACGGATGATTTACCTGAAATAGAAGAAATAGATAGCCTGATTTACTGCCCAGGTAGCATCAATTTAAAACCTATTGCAAGATTAAAACTAGAAGATTTTAGAGATGACTTCGAAATTAACGTAATTGGTGCCGTGAAAGCAATTCAACACTATTTGCCTGCTTTAAAGAAAGGCACAAAGCCTTCTATCTTATTATTTAGTACGGTTGCAGTGAAATTAGGAATGCCTTTTCATGCAAGTATCGCTGCAGCAAAAGCTGCTGTAGAGGGGCTTACAAAGACTTTAGGCGCAGAATTAGCACCTTTAATTCGTGTAAATGCAATTGCACCAACTGTAACGAATACAGATTTAGCATCAAAATTATTAAGGAATGACAGAATGATAGAAAATATCACAGACCGTCATCCTCTAAAAAAATTCTTACAACCTCAAGAAGTTGCAGACATGGCTACTTTTTTAATCTCTGACAAAGCAGTATCAATGTCAGGTCAGATATTTGAGCTAGATTGCGGTATTGTAAGTTTTAAAATATAACTTAAAGTATAGAAATGAAAAATATTTACGATATAAAAATAAATAGTTTACAAGGAAAAGCTATTGATTTATCCGAATTTAAAAATAAATCTATTCTTTTTGTAAACGTAGCATCCAAATGTGGTTTTACACCGCAATATAAAGATCTAGAAGAGTTGCACAAATCCTATAAAAACAATTTGGTCGTTATTGGTGTTCCTTGCAATCAATTTGGCAAACAAGAACCGGGTAATTCTGATGAAATTGAAGAATTTTGTCAAGTGAATTACGGGGTTACTTTTTTAATTACCGAAAAAGTTGATGTAAAAGGAAGCAATCAGCATCCTCTTTATACTTGGTTAACAGATAAAAGTTTAAACGGGAACAAAAGTTCATCCGTAAAATGGAACTTTCAAAAATACATGGTTGATAAAAATGGAGAATTGATTGATTATTATTTTTCTCTAACGAAGCCATTAAGTTCTAAAATCATAAAAAACATAAAATAATGTTCGGCATATTTAAAAAAAAACCTGAAGCTGATAAGCTTCAAGAAAAATATAAAAAATTAATGGAAGAAGGTTTCAAACTTCAATCTATTAGCAGAAGTGATAGTGACCAAAAATACTTGGAAGCTGACAACATTTTAAAAGAAATTGAAGCTTTAAAAAACAAATAGTTCTTTTATGAAGCAGGCGAAGCTAATTACTTTATTTCTCATTATAAATTTTGGAGGATTAGCAATTGGGAACTGGCTCAATCAAAACGGCCCAATGGCAGGTTGGTACGTAAATTTAAACAAAGCTCCTTGGACACCTCCGGGTTGGGTTTTTGGAGCTGCTTGGACGTTGATTATGATTTGTTTTTCTATGTATTTAGGAAAACTTTTTAGCGTAGAAAATACACAGAAAATGAAAGTTATTTTTCTGCTTCAATTTGTTTTAAACGTAAGTTGGAATTATCTTTTCTTCAATCAACATTTGGTGCTGCTTGGCTTAATTGCAATCACTTTATTAACCGCTCTGCTATGTATATACTTCTTTAAGTTTAGTGATAAAGTAGGTAATTACAAATTTTTATTGCTCCCATATATAATTTGGTTGTGTATCGCAACCTCTTTAAATCTTTATATTTTAGTCCATAATTAACATGAAAATATACACACTTCATAAATCTCAAAAGTTACCAATCAGTTTAGACACCGCTTGGGAATTTTTATCAAATCCTAAAAACTTAAAAATAATTACGCCAGATTATATGAGTTTCAATATTATTTCTACTATTGACAGACCACTCTATACAGGCCAAATTATACAGTATATTGTAACTCCGTTATTAGGAATTAAAACAAAATGGGTTTCAGAGATTACACATATAGAAGATAAAAAATATTTTGTTGATGAGCAAATGTACGGACCATATGCACTATGGCATCATAAGCATTTTATAAAAGAAATAGACGGTGGCGTAGAAATGGAAGACATTATCGACTATAAAGTTCCTTTAGGTATTTTGGGTCAAATAGTACATCCATTTATTGTAAAGCCTAAATTAGAAGAAATTTTTGCTTATAGACAAACGAAATTATTAGAGCTTTTTGGAGAATATAAAAAATAACTAATAGCAGCTTATTTTTGCCACAAATTTACACACTTAAATCTATCAAACGATTTTATATATTTGTGAATTTGTGGCATTATTATTTTTAACAATCAAACAAAAAACAATAAAGATGAAAACCACCATAAACATTTTCTGGTTTAGAAGAGATTTACGATTAGAAGATAATTGTGGATTATTCCATGCATTAACTTCGGATAAAAAGGTGCTTCCTGTTTTTATTTTTGACGAAGATATTTTAAACAAATTACCAAAAGACGATTCAAGAGTAACTTTTCTGCATCAAGAATTAGAAAATATTCAGCACCAACTTTTAGAAATTGGCAGTAGTCTTTCTATCTATCATGGAAAACCGCTTGATATTTTCAGCACACTATCGGCAGAATATAAAATTGACACTGTGTTTACAAATCACGATTATGAGCCGTACGCCGTTCAAAGAGATTTAGAAATAAAAGATTTTTTAACATCCAAAGAAATCCACTTTAAAACCTATAAAGATCAAGTAATCTTTGAGCGAAATGAAATTGTAAAAAAAGACGGAAACCCTTACAAAGTCTACACTCCTTTTTCAAAAATATGGATCGCAGCTTTTGAATCTCAAGGAATTCAATTTTTCCCATCAGAAGAAAATCTTGCTAACTTTATACAACAAGAAAATCACCAATTTTTATCTCTAGCTGAAATTGGTTTTACTGAATCCGCTATTAAAGTAGCTTCTTACAAAGTTTCTAAAAACTTAATTGATACCTATGAAGAAACAAGAAACTTCCCGGCAAAAAACAGCACGTCGAGATTAGGAACCCATTTACGATTTGGCACTGTAAGTGTTCGTAAAATGGTAGACAAAGCCTCTAAAAGCGAGAATATAACCTTTTTAAAAGAGCTTATTTGGCGTGAGTTTTTTATGCAAATTTTATGGCATTTTCCGCACACGGCAAAAGACAGTTTTAAACCACAATACGACAGAATTATATGGCGAAATAACGAAGAGGAATTTAAAGCTTGGTGTACCGGAGAAACGGGTTACCCTTTGGTAGATGCTGGTATGAGAGAATTAAACCAAACAGGTTTTATGCACAACCGCGTTAGAATGTTAGTGGGTAGTTTTTTATGCAAACATTTATTAATTGATTGGCGATGGGGAGAAGCCTATTTTGCTGAAAAATTACACGATTATGAGCAAGCAAGTAACATTGGCAATTGGCAATGGGTTGCTGGTACTGGTGTTGATGCATCTCCATATTTTAGAATCTTTAATCCTACAACACAAATTCAGAAATTTGATAAAGATTTAAAATACATTCAAAAATGGGTGCCAGAATTTCAAGAGTTTACCTATTCTAAAGAAATTGTAGCACATAAATTTGCTCGTGAACGCTGTTTAAAAGTGTATAAAGAAGCGGTGCAATAATTTTTTTTCTTTATTAAAAAAAAGTCATTTTTAATTTGCTCAACTTCAATTTTTGTGTTTAATTTGCAAACTTAAAATAAAAGCCGATGTAGCTCAGCTGGCTAGAGCAGCTGATTTGTAATCAGCAGGTCGTGGGTTCGAGTCCCTCCATCGGCTCCAATTTGTTAAAGCCTCAAAAATTAATTTTTTTGAGGCTTTTTTTTTTGGCACATCTCTAGTAAACAACCTAAAAACTTCTCCATTAAGGTCTCAAAAAGAATATCCTTTTAAATTTTGATAAAATATCACACATATTTAAGTAGGTATTACGTCGAATACTGAAACAAGTTCAAGATATAAAGCACAGGATGGTTTCACTCACAATTTTAAATTGATCACTTCGCTATTTTTCAAAATTAAATTTCCCTTATAAATTCAGCATAGTTTTATCAGAGTATAGTAATTTAAAAATTTAAACCCTCTTATTTTGACTTAATTTAGATAAAACTTCAATAACTTTCATAGTAGAAAATGTAATGAAATTTAATTATCTTGCAGAGTAACTAAAAGTATAGACACTACTTTATTGTATCTATAATTTTTACTCAATTTGAATACATAAATTTAGAAATTCATGTCCAAGAAAGTAATTAAAGATATTTTACAAGGAACTTTAGACGATTCTGTGCAACAAATATCTGGGCAAGATGCTGCCTTTTTATATGCAGAATCCCCTACAAGTCCGATGCACATTGCTACCTTAACCATTGTTGAAGGTTCTTTAAAATTTGAAGATTTTAAAGATATCGTTGCCTCTAAACTTCACTTAATTCCGAAATTTAGAAAACGACTTTTAAATGTACCTATGAATTTAGATTATCCGTATTGGGTAGATGATCCTAATTTTGATATTGATTTACACATCAACAGACTTAAACTACCAGACCCTTCGGATTGGAAGACTTTAAGAGAAATGACGTCTTTAATTTTTAGCAGTCCTTTAGATTTAAGAAGACCACTTTGGTCTATCAGTTTTATTGAAGGTTTAGATGCGGTTTCTCAAGTACCAAAAGGCTCTGTAGCCATTGTTACAAAAGTACATCATGTAATGATAGACGGCAGTTCTGGTGTAGGAATTATGGGTCTTTTATTTGATAAAAGTATGGATGATCAAGATAAAGAAATTCCGAAACCAAAGCCATTTGAACCAGAACCCTTACCAGACGAATTAAGTTTATTACTAAAAAGTTCACAAACATTTTTTAAAGATCCTTTAAAAGCTCCTAGATTGATTGGTAAAACTGCTTTTTCTCTTATCAAAGGACAAATAAAATGGGAATTGAATAATAAAAAATCAATTTCTAGAAGCAAGTTTTCTGTACCAAACACAATTTTTAATAAATCGGTTTCGCCTAAAAGAACATGGGGCACTGCTATTTTATCTTTTGAGAGAATAAACACACTTCGTAAAATTATGAACGTGAGCATTAACGACGTAATTTTAGCTATTTGTGCAGGCGGAATTAGGAAATATTTAGAAGAAAAAGAAAAATTACCAGTTCAGCCGCTAGTGGCAAATGTGCCGATTTCTATTCGAAGCAAAGGCGAAAAGCAAGAAATGAACAATCAAATTTCTAATATGTTGGTTAGAATTGCAACCCATATAAAAGATCCGATTGAGCGTTTAGAATATATACAAGAACAAACCAATGTAGGCAAAAGCAAACACAAAGCAGTTGGGGCAAAAGCACTCTCTAAAATGGCAGATGCTGTACCTTTTGGCTTGGCAAATTTAGCCGCAGGTTTGTATAGTAAATACAATATTAAAGAATTTCACAGGCCGCCGTTTAACGTTACAATTACCAACGTACCTGGCCCACAAGTACCTTTATATTTAAGAGGTAAGAAAATTTTATCTATTTTTGGATTAACACCTGTTTTAGACGGATTTGGGTTAATTATTGCCGCTTTTAGTTATAATGGTTTGGTTTCTATCACCACAACTTCTGACGCGAAAACAATGCCAGATGCTGATAAATTCTCTAGATATATTAGGGAATCTGCAAACGAACTAGAAAAAGTTATTTTAGAGAAAGCACAAGAGAAAACAACCGCTACCGTTCAAAAAGCAAAAAGTACAGCATTTTTTAGCACATTAAAAAAATACCTTACTGAAAATGAAGAAACACGAAAACAACATATTGGTTTGTATGATTTTCATTTAAATTTAGGAGAAAGTAGCGTAAATTATCAGCTGAATATTGCAGAAGAATCTGTAAGTGTTAAAAAGAAAAAAACAACAAAACCTCTAGTACACATACAAATTGATGACGAAAATTTAAGCAACCTCTACAAAAAGAAATTATTGTTGGATGAAATAATAATTCAAGGGAGAGTTAAAATAAGCGGTACTAAAAAGAATTCTGATAAATTTTTAAAATTATTGATACAATTTCTAGAAGAAAATTAATGAGTTTTCAAACAGATACATATCAATCTTTTGATGGCGAGCCTATTTTTTATTATAAATGGCCCGCAAATAAAAAGAAAGCTTTAAAAGGAATTATTCAAATTTCTCACGGTGTTGGTGAACATGCAGGCAGGTATCAATCGATCGCAAAACTGCTTCAAAAAAAAGGATACGAGGTGTACGCGCATGACCATAGAATTCACGGATTATCCGCAAAAAGTCATGATCATTTAGGGTTTTATGATGGTGATGATTATTTTTCTGATGCGATTCTTGATATGAGAAAACTATCAGAAATCATAAAAAAAGAACATCCACATAAAAAAATAATATTATTTGGACACAGTATGGGTTCTTTATTAAGCAGAGAATATGTGACGCTATTTGGTGATGATGTAGAAGCTTTAATTTTATCTGGAACTGCAAGTTTTATGAAAGGCTTGGGCACATTTGGTCTTATAAGCACAACATTTTTTAGCAAACTAAACGGAAAACACAGAAGTAACGAAATTTTAAAAAACCTTTTTTTTAATCAGTTTAATAAAAAATTTAAACCAAACAGAACAAAAGTAGATTGGATTAGTAGTGACGAACATCAAGTTGATGTTTTTGAAGCAGACCCTTTAAGAGTAGAAGATTTTTCTTTAGGTGTTTTTTTAGATATTTTAAAAGGAAGCAAAAAAATAAACAAATCCCCAATGTTTCAAAACACGCCTAAAACACTTCCTATTTATATTTTTTCTGGAGATAAAGATCCTGTTGGAGAAATGGGAAAAGGCGTAAAAAAAGTTGCAGCAAACTATAAAAAAGCAGGTATTAAAGATCTTAGCTTAAAATTATACAAAGGTGGCAGACATGAAATGCTAAATGAAGTTCATAAAAATGAGGTTGAGCAAGATCTCTTAATCTGGCTTAATGCAAGATTCAAAGCCAAAAATTAATGTATGGAAAGTAACAAAATAGTATATACAGCATTCACCAAATTTGCGGTTGCCATTGCCGTTTCTCAAGGTGCAACATTAAAGCAGGCAAAAGCAATTATTATCAATAGTTTTGATAGGCATCCGTATGCGAAACAGCTTTCTAAAATCATTAAAAAAGTGAAATTAGAAAAAGAAAATCTAAATATTCTGAGTGCACAATGTATTTCTATTTGCGAAGATTTTGGTCCTGATAGAGATTATATTACCTTGGTTTTATTGCTAGAAAGTATCTATAAAAACGAAGTTTTTATAGATATTGAAAAAGATACAATCGCAAACCTTATCAATAAGTTTAAAGCAGAAATTAATAGAATTAACACAAACATACCGCCGCCCCCATTATTTAATGTGCTGTTAGAAACCCGTTCTGTGGTAGAATGGACTTCTATGTTTTGGTTGTATCCTTTTATCCCGAAACATAAAAGTAAAAAAAGCAAACCTGTTTTGCTAATGCCCCCTTATTTAGGCAACGATGCCTCGACAACCTTTGTTAGAAAATATTTAAGATCTTCGGGTTTTAAAACCTATAAGTGGGAGTTGGGCGTAAATATGATCAACTCAAAATCATTACCGAAATTAATTGAAAAGCTAGATGAAATCTATGAAAAGCATCAAGAAAAAGTAAGCCTTGTTGGCTGGAGTGGTGGTGGAATTTTCGCTAAAATAATTGCCAATAGATACCCAGAAAAAGTAGAACAACTCATCACTATCGGTTCTCCTGTTTGGGGTGTAAAAAACATGAAAACTCCGATTATAAAAACACTAGAATTTTTAAGAGGTACCAAAATAAAGGAAAGAAATCTTAAATTTATTAATGAATTAGAAGAAATCCCTAACCTTCCTATTACTTGTATTTACACAAAAACAGATGGTTTAATTCCGTGGAAAAATTGCATGGAAGCAGAAACCTATAGAAATGATATTAAAAATGTAGAAGTTTTTGGGAGTCATTGCGGAATGGGCGCAAACGCAACGGTGCTTTTAACCGTGGCCAATGCATTAAACGCCAATATAGAAACGGTAAAAAGCAAAACAATTATTGAGAAATTTGAAACCTTATTTTTCCCTAAATTTTGGGAACAAAAAGGAGCCTCAAAATTTACAAACCTTTTTTTTAATTAAATATGGAACATAATTTACAGAACGTTATCGATAGTCCTAAATTTCAAGAAACATTAGCAGCAATTGCCAAAGAGCAAGAAATGGATCTTGCTGAAGTTCAAAAAAAAGGCGCAGCATGTATTTCAGAATTATACTCGCAACAAAACCCTATTGCGAATATGTTGTCTGTAAAAGGATTCCAATTTATGATGTCTAAAGCGTACAACAGCAAAATAGACATTGATCCGCAAGAAATAAAAAAGTTGATGAAATTAATGCGCCAAAATTCGGTTGCATTTATTTTAACACATAAAACCTATTTAGATACCGTGGTTTTGGTAACCACATTAGCACGTTATGGAATGCCAATTCCCTATACTTTTGGTGGTATTAATTTGGCATTTCCTGGTTTTAAACAATTAGGAAAAAACTCGGGTTTAATTTTTATCCGAAGAAGTTTTAAAGACGATCAGATTTATAAAGCTGCTTTAAGACATTATATTTCTTGTATGATAGAAAATGGCGATCATTTAACATGGAATATCGAAGGAACTCGTTCTAGAACTGGCAAGATTGTTTATCCGCAAATGGGTATTTTAAAATACATCATGGAGGGCGCGCAAGAAAGCACTAGAAATATAAAATATGTACCCGTTTCTATTGTGTATGATTTGATTCCGGATGTAAAACAAATGACAGAAGAAGGAAAAGGAGGAGAAAAAAAATCTGAAGACATCAAAGCTTTTGTCAACTATTTTAAAAAATTAGGCAATGAATATGGCAAAGCGGCCCTAAGGTTTGGAGATCCTGTTGAAGTTGGCGAACATCAAAATGCTATTATTCCGGATATTGAAGAAGACAGTTATTCTGATAAAAACACGTTACCCCGTTTTGCTTTTGAATTGATTCACAAAGCAAATATGATAACCCCAGTAACTACAGTTTCATTAGTCTGTAACGTGTTATTAAACAACTTTGCACTCACTAAAAAAGAGATTGAAGCCGATGTAATTAAATTGATGAATTATATTGAGCAACGTAAAAAAGATGTTTTAATTGAACGCGGAAAAAGCATTAGTGCTTCTGTACAAAAAGCATTAAACTTATTAAAAAGTTCAAGCATTGTTCAAAAAAATAAAGCAGGTTATAAAACCCAATATAGTTTAGCACCAACAGAATTTTTATCAGCAACGTATTACGCAAATATGGCGTCTGCACATTTATATCACAGAGCTTTTATAGAAATGGCTTTGGTAAAAATTAAAGATGAAAAAACAAATAGGATTTTGTCTTTTTGGGAAGAAATAATGCGCTTAAGAAACCTTTTTAAGTTTGAATTTTTCTATACCAATAAACCCCATTTTAGTTCTGAAATTGAAGCAGAATTACATTTATTTGATAAAAACTGGAGAGAGATTGTTAGTGATCCCGAAGGAAATATTGAAAACTTATTAGCAAAACAAGAATTATTTGTTTCTAAAGGGCTTTTATTGGTCTACCTAGAATCTAACAAAGTAGTTTGTCACACTTTAAATACTTGGGATTTAGAAGATGAGTTTTCTGATGGCAATTTTATAGAGCTCTGCCTTTTTAAAGGTAAAGAATTGCATTGGCAAAATAGAATTAGCCGATTAGATAGTGTTTCTAAACCGTTTTTAGTAAGTGCGTTGCGTTTAGCCAAAAACAGTAAATTAACGCCTGTTGATAAAAAAATCGATTTTAAAGAATTAGATAATTGGATGGATTTATTAGACAATCTTACCGAACGTTTACGCTTTTTGCAGAAATTAGAATTGGTTAAAGCAAAAAAATCTACTACTGAAAATACGGATGAGAATGAAGTTGTTCCGGGTTCGGAACTAAAAAGTATTTCTCAAGAAATAGAAAAAGATGAAGAAGGCCCTCATATTGCCGCTTTTTTCGATTTAGACAGAACGATTATCAATGATTTCTCTGCAAAGCAATTTGTAAAATCCCGTTTATTAAGCGGAAAATCGACTCCTAAAGAATTGCTTTCTCAATTTATTGCTATTATTGCGTATGCTGCTGGTAATAGAGATTTTGAAAGCCTTACTAAAATTTCTTGTTTGGGTGTAAAAGGAATTAAAGAAAAACAATTTATCGATTTAGGAGAAGAAATTTATCAAGAACATTTGGCTTCAACCATTTATCCTGAATCTAGAACCTTAATTGCTTCGCATTTAAAAAGAGGCCATCAAGTGGTTATTATTTCGGCAGCAACACGGTATCAAGTAACTCCCATTGCAAACGAATTGGGGATTAAAAATATTTTTTGCACGGAAATGGAAGTCAAAAAAGAAAAATTTACGGGTGTTATTTCAGAAATGTGCTGGTCTGAAGGCAAAGCAAGAGCCGGCCGCACCTTTGCAAAAACAAACAATATCGACCTTTCTAAAAGTTTCTTTTACACAGATAGTATCGACGATTATCCGCTGTTAGAAATTGTAGGAAAACCAATTGCTACAAATCCAGATACAAAGCTTTCTCAATTAGCTTTCGAAAACAATTGGCCAATTCTACGTTTTAAAGAAAACACAAAGAAACCTTTGGTAAACGGATTAAGAACAGGTTTGGCTGCGGCAAGTATTTATCCATCTGCAGTAAAAGGATTGATAAAAGGTTCCTTATCGATGTCTCGACAAGAAGGCGCCAATGCTACAATTGCAAGTATTGGAGATCTCGGAACTAAATTGGCAGGATTAGATATTGCCGTAAAAGGGAAGCATAATTTGGTAGATCATAGACCTGCCGTTTTTTGTTTTAATCACCAATCATCCGCAGACTTTTTTATCATTTTAAAACTATTAAGAAAAGATGTAACTGGAATTGCAAAAAAGGAATTAGAATTAACTCCTTTTGGGCCAATTTTTAAAGCGATGGGCGCAATTTTTATTGATAGATCTAACAAACAAAAAGCATTAGAATCTATGAATAATGCTGCTGACATTCTTAAAAACGGAACTTCTGTAGCCATTGCTCCAGAAGGAACAAGGAGCGGTAGTAAAAAGTTAGGCGAATTTAAAAAAGGTGCATTTCATCTGGCTATGAAAGCAGGTGTACCCATTGTACCAATCGTAATAAAAAACGCGTATATGGCGATGCCAAAAGGCAGTAAAATCTTTAAGCCAACACATATAGAAGTGGTTGTTTTAGACCCTGTAGACACCTCTGAATGGAAACCAAAACATATAAACACCTATGTAGAAGAAGTAAGAAACCTATTTTTGAAAGAATTAGATAATTAATAAAACTAAATTTATGAAACTAAAAGTTGGCTTATTAGGCGGTGGTTCTTGGGGAACAACAGTAGCGTCTTTAACTGCAAAAAATAGTGCTACTATTATTTGGGCTAGAGATGCAGAAACTGTTAAAGAGATTAACGAAAAACATACAAACCAAAAATATTTACCAAACGCAAAACTCACACATTCTTTAAGAGCATCTAATTCTATTAAAGAAACAGTAGAAGAAGCAGATGTAATTGTTATGGGGGTTCCGGCACAAGTTTTTAGAAAAGTTTTAGAAGAGGCTAAACCACATATTAGACCTTGGGTTCCGATTATAAATTTAGCAAAAGGACTAGAAATTAGTACCAAAATGCGAATGACAGAAATTATTAACGAAATAATGCCTGGGCATCCTGCAGGAGTTTTAACTGGCCCAAATTTGGCAAAAGAAATTCATTTTGGCAATGCTGCTGCCGCTGTAATTGCAATGGTTGATAAGACAATTGCAACAGAATTACAATCGGTATTTAGCTCTGGCTTGTTTAGAGTGTACACAAATTCTGATGTTATTGGCTGTGAGTTAGCAGGCGCTTTAAAAAATATTATTGCTATTGCAGCAGGCATGAGCGATGGCGCTGATGCTGGCGATAACACCCGAGCTGCCATTATAACAAGAGGTTTGGCAGAACTAACAAGATTGGGCATTGCGATGGGAGGTAAAAAAAGCACTTTTGCTGGTTTAGCCGGTATGGGAGATTTAGTTGCCACCTGCTCTAGCTCTAAAAGTAGAAACCATCATGTTGGTTTTCAATTAGGACGCGGAAAAAGTTTAGAACAAATTATAGAAGAAATGGATGAAGTTGCAGAAGGTGTAAAAACGGCAAAAGTGGTCATGGAGTTAGCAAAAGACTACAAGGTTGATATGCCAATATCTGAAGAAATCTATAAAGTTTTATATAAAGGAAATACGGTAACCGCAGCATTTAAAGGTTTAATAAGATATGAAGTGGGTTCTGAAAAAGAACCCGGATAAAATTAAAATCATGACAAAAACACAAGAACAAACAGCCTCTTTTATGGTTCGTTTTCATCAACAAATCTTTGAAGAGAATGGCGAATCTAAAATTCAATGGCGTGGTAAAATTTCTCATGTGCAAGATGGAGACGAAAAACGCTTTTCAGATTTTAATGATGCGCTAACTTTTATGCAGCAAAAATTAGCCGAATTAACAGAAGAAGCAACCAGATACGAAACATCAGAAAAACAAGAGAGTATTATTGATAAAAGCCTTTCTATGTGGAAAACGATTAAAAATGTAGGACCAAAAGTATTGAGAGATACCCTCAAAGATCCTAAAAAACAGTTCACACATTTTCAAGATGAAATTCAGGATAAAATAAATATTTTTGGCGAAGAGATTTCAGAAAAAGTACAAATGAACGAATGGAGAAATGCCTCAAGATCTGACTTTAATAAGATTCAAAATCAAATAGAAAGTTTATCGACAGAAATAAAAAACCTTTCTACTAAAATGGATGCGATACAAAAGAAATCGTAACACGATGTCAGACCTCCATCAACAATTGCAAGAATTACAAACCTTTCAAGAAAATGCAACAATTCGCATTGAAACGTTAGGGAGCTTTTGCGTGTGGAGAAATCAACAAAAAATTGAAGCCAAGGAATGGGGAAGAGATAAAACAGTTCAGCTACTACAATATTTTATTTCTAACCGACAGAGAAATGCACTTCATAAAGAAAAAATTATGGATGGCTTATGGGAAGACTGGAATGATCGTGATTTTAAAGTTGCCTTACACGGAATCCATAAAGCTTTAGAACCTCATAGACCTTCTAGAACAGAACCTGAATATATTTTAAGACAAGGTGTAAGTTATCAAATTGATTTAGAGAAAGTTTGGGTTGATGTAGAAGCTTTAGAAAGGTATATAATTGTTGGTAATGAAGCTTTTAATCATGATAATTCCGTGGCAAAAACTGCTTATAAAACTGCCATTAACTTATACAAAGGAGCTTATTTACCGAATAGAGTTTACGAAGATTGGACATCCGAGGAACGAGAAAAAACACAACTTTTGGTTTTAGGCGCTTATATTACATTGGCAGAAATTTTAATTGATGAAAACCCCCTAGAAAGTATCCGTTTGGCGCAGAAAGCATTGGCCATTGATAATACTTGGGAAGATGCGTACAGAATACAAATGCAAGCTTATATTGTAAAAGGAAACAGACCACAAGCCATAAAAACCTACATGAAATGCGAGGTAATTTTAGAAGAAGAATATGGTATTTCTCCTTTACCAGAAACGAAAAAATTATTGAAAGAAATAGAGTCGATTCAGTAATAGATGTAAGCTGTAACTTTATTTGATTTATAAAAAAACATTGGTGTCCGATTAAAAATATTTGTAACTATTCAGCCTTTAAAACAGCAATAGTTTTAAAAGCAGCGAAAATATTTTGACCATTCTTAATACAGGTATCTGTTACTGATCTAATAACTGCATATATCTGTGCACCATTTTCAGTTTT
>NZ_VORR01000037.1 GCF_007997085.1 Polaribacter sp. IC066 | reverse complement strand
TCATGTAATTGATTTATATGGCTTCTAGGGTCTTCTAACTTACCAAAAATACTTATTATTTTACTATCTGGATTCATACTGTTAATGTATTGATTATCAGTATAATATACGGTTTTAAAACAACTTAAACAACTATAAAATAGCTATTTATAATGCTTTTTTAAGGAAAAAAAGTGTGAGTTTGCCCTGGCAAATAGAACTAAAAAGGCGTGGTTTAAAATAAAAGAAGCCTTTAATCAAATTAATAGATATCAAAGACATTCTTTTTGGTCTAATCGGGGTCTTTTTCAATATGTACAACTCTTTATCATAAGCAATGGCGTAAATACAAAGTACCTTGCTAACAATAAATTACAATCGGTAAAACAGACTTTTTTTTTGGTCTGATATTCACAATAAAAATAGCAGAGAATTAACAGACTTTACAACTGCTTTTTTGAATCCAAATCATTTGAGTAAAATGATTGCCAAGTATATTGTAAGAAACCAAACACATAAAATTTTAATGGTATTAAGACCGTATCAACTTTATGCCGTAGAAAAGCTCGTTGCGCAAGTAGAAAACAATACAGAAAACGCCTATATATAGCACACAACAGGTTCTGGTAAAACATTAACTTCTTTTAAAGCGAGTCAGATTATTATGGATTTGCCTGTTGTAGATAAAGTGCTGTTTGTAGTAGATCGTAAAGATTTGGACTATAAAACCATGAAAGAGTTTAATAGTTTTAAAAAGGATAATGTAGGCGTTACCAAAAACACCAACAGTTTGGTAAAACAGTTGGCAGACGATTCTAAATTAGTGTTAACAACGATTCAGAAATTAAACAATGCCATTTCTAAAAATCAATATGAAAAGAAATTAGCAGTTTTAAAGAATAGGCGAGTGGTCATTATTTTTGATGAATGCCATAGAAGTCAATTTGAATAAACACATAAATTAATTACAGCTTATTTTACAAACTGTCAGCTTTTTGGTTTTACAGGAACTCCAATTTTTGCAGACAATGCTTCTAAAAACGATTTAGGAAAAAGAACCACCAAAGATTTATTTGGCGAATGTTTGCATAAATATGTTATTATAGATGCTAATGTTTTAAAATTCGGAATCGAATATGTTGGACGTTACAAGCAAAAAGGTAAAACAGTATTAGATATTCAAGTGGAGCACATCAATACAAAAGAAGTTTTTACAGACAAAAGACGATTAGAAAAAATTGCAGATTATATTATTGCCTATCATGGTACAAAAACCTTTATTAAAGAATATTCTGCGTTATTTGCAGTAAGCGATATTAAAACACTGATTGCATATTACGATATTTTCAAAGCGAAAAAACTAGCTGGTGATCATAATTTAAGAATAGCAACTATCTTTTTTTATGGTGCAAATGAAGCCAATGAAGATGCACAAGATTATTTGCCAGGCAATGAGTATTCTTTGGTTGCAGAAGATCAAGAAAAATATAAATCGAGCCATACCAGAGAAAAATTAGACGAATATATTGTGGATTATAATGCCATGTATCAAACGAGTTTTTCTACAAAAGATGGTGTTCAGTTTGAGAATTATTTTAAGAATATTAGCAAACGTTTAAAAGACAGAGAAAAGAAAAATTTTAACGATGGCAAAGACCGTTTAGATATTGTAATTGTGTTAAATATGATGCTTACAGGCTTTGATGCGAAAAAAGTAAATACCTTATATGTAGACAAAAACTTGCATCACCACGGTCTTATTCAAGCTTTTTCTAGAACGAATAGAATATTAGGCGATAAGAAATTACAAGGAAATATTTTATGTTTTAGAAATCTAAAGAAAGCTACAGATGAAGCCATTACATTATTTTCTAATAAAAATGCAAACGAAATGATTCTTGTTCCAGACTACGAAAGTGTTGCAGAAAAATTTGATGAAGCTTTACATGCATTGTTGAAAATTACGCCAACACACCAAAGTGTAGATGCTTTAGTAGGAGAGGAGCAACAATTTCAATTTGTACAAGCATTTAGAAGATTGTTAAGAGCTAAAAATGTTTTAGAATCTTATGTAGATTTTAATTGGGAAGATTTAGGGATTGATGAACAAACTTTTGAAAACTATAAAAGTGAATATTTAGATATTTACGATTCCGTTAAGCAACAAAATCAGACTCAAAAAACTTCTATTTTAGAGGATGTAGATTTTGAATTAGAATTAATTCATAGAGATGAAATTAATGTAGTGTATATTTTACAATTACTCTCAAAAATAAAAACTCCTAATAAAACAGAAGCTCAAAAACAAAAGAAAGCAATTCTAGATTTATTAGGCGGTGATGTAAAATTAAGAAGTAAAAAACACTTGATAGAAAAATTTATCGAAGAGAATTTACCACATATTAGTGATGTTGATGTGATACAAGATGAATTCGAAAAATATTGGCAACAACAAAAAATATTGGCTTTGTCTAAAATTTGTGATGAAGAAAATTTAGATCAAAAACAATTCAACTCTCTCATAGAAAGTTATGCTTATAACGGTCAAGAACCCATAAGACAAGACGTTTTTAAATGTTTAGAAAACAGACCAAACATTTTAAAAGCACGTGTCATTGGAGAAAGAATTATTTTGAAAATGAAAGATTTTATCAATATTTTTATTGATGGGATGGTGGGGTAAAGTTCTGGTCATTGCGAGCTTTTGTGAAGCAATCTGTTTGTTACTATTGATGAATTATATCTCAAATGATATTCAGCTGCAGCTGTATTACAAAATTATAAACGGAGTAATTTTATACTAGTGTGATAAACTTTATATAAATTCCAAAATATTAACCTCGAAGTGATACTACTTTAATATTAGCTTGTAATTTGAGTGCATACTTATATTCGAAATTAGTATGGAATTTAACAATAAAATGTCCACGAGTAATTTATTCATTTTTCTTTTCCATTGATGAATACTGAATCGAGTTCAGCACAGGCTTCAACAAAAATTTAGACTGCTTATAATTTTATTGAATTCTACAAGCCATGCCACTATCGTGTCCAGACCGCAAAAGGGCTATAGGACACTTGTTGCTCCATATCTTTTGAATTCTCACTAAAATGATAACGAGGTCGGGTTTAGTTTTGGACTCTTATGCAAATTAGAAATCTTTAGTCTAACTTATATAGCGGGTAATTTACCTTAACAAAGAATGCTATTTAAAAGTATAGTTCTATTGATGCGAGTTTAATATTTTACTTGATATTATTTATAAATATCCTGCGAATCGGAATACACAAAAACAACTCACTATTTGCCCTATAATTTACTGATGGAAGACTGTCTCGCATTTTAATTGCGGGATTACTTTGCTTAGATAAAAAGGTTTACAAATAATAATCTTCTTTGTTTTTTCTTTCTAAAACTTTCTTGAAAAATGTAATGGAATACGTTTTGCTAGAAGCGACGAAAGAAGAGAAGTAGAATGTGTGTGGAATGGAAAAATAAAACTAATTATATGCTTGCTATAGACTTCAATTTTAACTTAGCTTGTATTAAAAAACACATTAAAGTTATATTTCAGAATTCTCTACTAAAAATTTATCTGCTTCATAAAATGTTTTACGAACGATTTAAATTTTGTTTTAAATATGTTTTGCATTAACAAGCGCATATGATTTACTAAAAACACATAATAACAGAATAGTTTACGGTAATAATTATTATATATGGATATATATATAGATTTGTAGCATAAACATGAATTTAAATAATTACAAATGGTAAAAATAGTATATGTAGGATTTGGAATTGTATCACAAGGATTAGCTGAAATTATCTTAAGAAATAACTCGGTCTTACCGCTGGCTAAAAATCTAGAAATACAAACTGTAGGTATTTTAGATAGCATGAAAGGTAGTCACATTAATGCGGATGGAATAGATATGCAGAAAGTGCTCACAAATGCTAATAATGGTGATTATAGTTTGTTATCAGAGAATATACTTGACATTCCTAAAGCGATACAAGAAATTAATGCAGATATCATCATTGAGGCTAGCTTTACAGATATTAAAACAGGACAACCAGCAATATCTCATATAGAAACTGCATTAAATTCAGATAAACATGTTGTTACTACTAATAAAGGTCCTTTTGCTGTAGCCTATGAACACATCTTTAATTTGGCTAAACTAAAGGGAAAAACGCTAGCAATTGAAGGAACTGTAATGAGTGGTACCCCTATTATAAATGTTTTAAACAATGGTCTTTTAGGTTCAGATATTACTGCTGTAAGTGGTATTATGAACGGAACATCTAATTATATTTTATCTAAAATGGAATTAGGAATGTCTTATAATGATGCACTTTCACAGGCACAAAAACTAGGATATGCAGAAGCTGACCCTACAAGTGATGTGGAAGGATTAGACACCTTGGCTAAGGTAATTATTTTGGCAAATGTTGTTTTTGATGTGCAATTAATTCAAAAAGATATTGCCGTAAAGGGAATCTCTAAAATTACACTTTCAGATGTAAAAGAAGCAGCAGCAAATAATAAAAGATGGAAACTAATTGGAAGCGTTTGGAAGGATGATAAAGGTATTGTTCATGGTTCAGTTTGCCCTAAACTAATTTCAATGAATAATTCATTATATGGTATTTCTGATGCTACAAATGCTTTAAAAATAACTTCTAGTATTTTAGGAGATACTACAATCGTTGGATCAGGAGCAGGTAAAATTGAAACTGGTTTTGCTTTGTACAATGATATTATATCGATAGTTAACCGTTAAACCTCAAAACATGATGATAGATAAAAAAAACATTAGTACGGTATCTGTTTATAATAGTTATACTGGAGATAAAATCGGAACAGTTCCTCAGTCAACGAAGCAAGATGTGTTGAATGCACTTGATTTAGCAAAAATAGGAGAGGCAATCGGTAAAAAAATGCCAGCTTCAAAAAGAATGGCAATTCTTAGAAAAGCCGTAACCCTAATGGAACGAGAATTTGATGTATTATCGAATCTCATTGCAACAGAAGGAATAAAGACAATAGTTCAGGCAAGAAAAGAAGTTACTAGAGCTTTAAATACCATGCAACTTTCTGCAGAAGAAGCAGGAAGAATAAGTGGAGCCACTATTCCGTTTAACGCTGTTTCTGGTTCAGAAGACAGAGTTGGGTACGAAGTAAAAGTGCCAATTGGTATTGTTGTTGCCATTACACCTTTTAATGATCCTTTAAATTTAATTTGTCACAAGCTAGGGCCAGCAATTGCTGCAGGAAATCCAGTGATATTAAAACCGAGTGATTATACACCTTTAGTAGCCATTAAGTTTGGAGAAATTCTTTCTGAAGCTGGCTTACCAAAAGAAATGTTAAGTATAATTACAGGTTCTCCAGAATACTTTGGTGATGCGCTCATTGCCGATGATCGAATAAGATTGATAAGTTTTACGGGGGGAGTAGAAGCAGCAAAGGTTATCCAGAGAAAAGCAGGTCTAAAGAAAATAGTGATGGAATTGGGTTCTAATTCTCCTGTAATCGTTTTGTCTGATGCTGATTTAGAAGACGCTGTTCAATCTTGTGTTTCAGGAGCATTTTTTGCAAGCGGCCAAAATTGTGTTGGTGTAAAACGAATTTTTGTAGAAGAGACTATTTACGATTCATTTTTAAATAATTTTTCTCAAGTAACGGCTACTTTAAAAATGGGTTCACCATTATCAGAAGGTGTTGATATTGGACCTATTATCAGTAAAGAATCAATGCATCAGATAGATTTGTTTGTTGCCGAAAGCATAGCGCATGGAGCAAAAATAATTAGCGGAGGAAAAACAATTGGAAATTGTTATGTACCCACTATTTTAGAGGCTGACTGTAATAATGATATCGCCAATTGCAAAGAAGTTTTTGGGCCCGTAGTAACGCTTTCAAAAATAAAAAATTTAGAGGAAGCGATAGCATGTTGTAATAAATCTCCTTTTGGTTTGCATACCGCAATTTTTACGAATGATATTAATAATGCACATAAAGCAATTAACGAACTAGAGTGCGCTGGTGTAATGATTAACGATTCTACAGATTATAGAATAGATGCGATGCCTTTTGGCGGCGTTAAAAGTAGCGGAATAGGCAGAGAAGGCGTAAAATCTGCTATTGAAGCGATGTCTGAAACCAAAGTTGTTTGTTTCAAGTTAAAAATATAAACATCATTTATTTTTTCAATTAGCAAGTATAGAGGAGAAAATCTAATCAATAATTTAAGTAGAATTTCTCCTTTATTCATGATCTAAATAAATAGGAAACAATGGGTTTTGTGAAAAATCGTAAATCAAAGAAGTTTCTAAACTTTTCACATAATCTTTTGTAACATGATCCATTACAAAATCTCTTAAATGATTTTTATCTCTTACTGCAATGTAAAGTAGAAAATCTATCTGACCCGCTAAATGGTAAATATTCACTACTTCAGGTAACAAAGACATTGCATTTTTAAAATGATCAACTTGATCTTTTGTGTTTTTGGTTAATTTTATGGCAACCATGGCTTCTATATTTGTACCAAGTTTAGAAGAATCAACAATAGCGTGAAACCCGAAAAATATTTTTTTTCGCTGTAATTTACGCATCCTTTCAGAACAAGTAGACTCTGCAATACCAACTTCTGCAGCAATTTGTTTATTAGATAATCTCGCATTCTTTTGTAAAAGTCTAATTATTTGTTCGTCAGTTTTATCTAATTCGTTATTGGCGTAGTTTTTCCGAATAGTATCCATTTTTAAAATGTTTTGTTGTTTATCTCAATGTTAAAGTATAATAAGACAAAATTCTATTTAATTATGATTGATAAATTAAAATCAAATTTTTATAATAATAGGTACCATAGAATTAGCATGTATTTATACAGATGCTACTGTTGGCAAAACGACCTAATATAATTTTGGCGAAACAAGTAGGAGAGTGGAACTTAATAATATAGGCTATACGAATGCAATGATCCTGAAGATGATTGTATTTGGATACAAAACCCAACTAATATAGAGCTTCAAATAGTATGTAGCTAAAAACGGCTACCAGATATTCTCTTAACGCTAAATAGCCTAAAATAGAGAGAAACGAAGCGTAATTGTTTCCGAAATTACATGTAAGTTTTAATACTTCGACATGCTCTGCACAAGCTTTTTTGTTTCTTTTGGAATTTATCACGAGCGCAGCCGAAGGGTCAAGTAAAAAAAGAAAATAATAAAAGATGAATAGTAAGTATTTTGATTCTCTATTTAACATAATATTAAAAATACTAAACCAAAAAAGTTCAAACTAATATCCAAATAGAACAAGTGTATAGAAATTTATTTTTCTTAAAATTTATGCTCTTGTAGCAAATTGACGAAAATGTTATTAGAAATAATTACAACAAGAATTTCATTGATATTACAAATTTTGAAGATTTCTAAAAATTAGCTTTTATGTATTTCGACTGCGCTCAATATAAACTCCAGCAAGCGTTGGAAAATTGTGTTTAAAAACATTACTGCGAAGCATACTGATTTTTAAAAAGCAATTGAGCCTGCCTGTCCGGCAGGCAGGCGTTTGTGAGCAGGAATTTCATCCCGCAAAAAATCGGGACAGGTGCCATTTCTAATTATAACTAAAGCTGGGATAATTTATATTTCATCTGTGCTCAATATAAACCCCACATAGAAATATCGATTTCAAATAAAGCTACAATTTAATCAAGCCCTAATTTATTTTAACATAATAGCTGTCGATATAAGTCTAAAGACATTATAGCTGATATTATGTAAATAGTTTAAAATGCGGCTAAACAAAGATTACTATACGCTGCACTATAATGCACTGCATGGCGCCAGTCCCGCATTTTTATTGCGGGATTATTTTGCTTTGGTAAAAAGCTTTTACTTCTCAAATTTTCATTATTTTTTTACTAAAAATTTCTTAAAAAAATGTAATGGAATACGCTTTGCCCGAAACTAGCCTGTCCTGAGTTTATCAAAGGGATAGGAGAGTAGTGGCAATGTCTATCTAATGGTATTCTATATATTAATCAAAACTCTGTACTATAATAAAAAAAGGAAACAATGATAATTATTACAGTTTAACTAAATCATCTTCTGCATTTTTAATATGCTGTTGTCTTTTTTCTTGTGGCATTTTATCAAATATAGAAACCAATATTCTTAACCTAGGGTTTTTCTTGAAGAAAATGCGATGCGTATCCATAAATCGCCAGAAAAGACCATCCCAAACTGCTTGCCATTCACCTTTTTTATAATTACTCATTTTCATTAATTAGTTACTACCGCTTATATATGGCTTTGTAGCCATTAATCCACCATCAGCAAACAGGCTAATTCCATATACATTTGGTACCATAACCCAATCGTAACTATCTATAAAGAGTTCCATAAACCAGCGGTAAACTTCGTCTGAATCAAATTCGCAAAGCATCATAAAGTTGCCTAAAACCATTAAACGTTCTATGTGATTACAGTATCCTGTTTCTAGTGTTTTTTTAATGGTTTCATCTATTGGGTAAATCCCTGTTGTTCCGTCATAAAAAGATTTAGGAATTTTTTTAGTAAATCCCCAAAAATTACGTGTACGTTCATCACTTCCTCGACTTTCATAAATACCATGCATAAATTCTCGCCAGCCTATTATTTGACGAACAAAACCTTCCAATGAATTGATAGGAATATTATTAGTTTTCGCGAAAATAATGCTTTGCTCAACAATATTTTTTGGAGTAATTAAACCTACGTTTAGCATCGGTGTTAAAACACGATGATTTAGTATAGAATTCTCTGCAACAATAGCATCTTCATAAGTACCAAACTCTAAGAAGCGTTGTTCTAAAAATTGTTGAAACCATTGTCTGCTGGTTTCAAAATTTGTTGGGTATAAAGAATTTTCTGAAAGTTTCCCTATATTATTTGAGAAGTTCTTGTTTACATAGTTTAATGCTTCTTTAAAAAATGAATCTACGTCTGGAAACTGAATCGTAGGTGGTATCTTTTTTGCTGGATATTTTTTTCTGTTTTCAGTATCAAAAGTCCATCTACCTCTAGTTGGTTTTCTGTCGGATTCGATAAGAATATTTCTTCTACAACGTTCACTGCAATATTTTACGTCTTTTCAATTCTTTTTCAATTTTTACGCCAGGTAAAAGTTCTTTCATAAACTATACCTATTTTTTATTGTAAAAGAGCTTTCTTCATCGTCTTTTATTTACGTGTGTTGTTAAAATTCTGTATTTTTCAGCGTTAACTGCTGGATGTTTTTTATGTCCCCAAATTTTATCTCTTGCTAATTTAGCACTCGTTTTAAGATCTACTATTGGCAAAGGATAATCGACACCAATGGCTACACCGCAAAAGGCCTGCTCCATAAGGCTCATTGTCCAAGGTTCATGTATATATGCTTCTGGAACATTTTCTAGTTCAGGAACCCATTTTTTAATGAATATACCTTGTGGGTCGTGTTCCTCTGAATTTTTTACAGGATTATAAAGGCGCACGGTGTTAATACCAGTCGTTCCTGCTTGCATTTGAAATTGAGGATAATGAATACCTGGTTCATAATCTAAAAATTGACACGCTAAATGATATACACCATCTCTCCAATCTTGATCTAAATTTAAGGTTAAAAAAGAAACAACCATTGCGCGCATTCTAAAATTAATCCACCCTGTTTGTTCTACAGCACGCATACACGCATCGATAAGCGGATATCCTGTTTGGCCTGTTTTCCAAGCTTTAATAAACAACTCGTTCTTTTTGTGTTCTAATAATTCATAACCCTTGTTTACACAAAGTGTTTCATACGTACATTCTACTTCAAATTTTTGTATAAAATGACAATGCCAATGCAAACGCGTTAGCATTCCAGAAAAGGCACGATTATTTGCTGTTCCATTAGGATGCTTGCCAACAAAATGAAAGACTTGTTTGATACTTATATTTCCCCAAGCGAAATAAGGCGATAATCGACTACAAGCAATTCTACTTTCCGTAGGTTTAGAGATATGTCTATGGTAATTAAATCCTCTTTTTTGAGTGAAAGATGTAAGGTAACGCCAGGCGTTTTCTTCGCTGGCAGGTTGATAGTGTTTTGGATAGTTTTCTAGCTTTGAAACTAATTTTTGAGGTACTATATATGAATGTTCTAATTTATTAAGTTGTGAAACTGAATAGTTGTTTTTTAGAATCGGTATGTGCATTGTAGCATGCCATCTCTTGTTCCAAGTATCTCTATTTTTAAGACCTCTTATAATCCCATCACGTTGGCTTTCTTCCCAATGAATATTGTTTTTAATACAAAATTCGTTGATTTTTTTATCACGTTGCCAAGTTTTTTTTAAACCACTTTCTTGATAACTAAAAAGTTGCTGAATACTGTACTGTTTATTAAGAAAATTAAAAATATCAATCGCTTCTCCATAAAACACATCCACATTACGATTATAGTTTTCTAAACGCTTGTTCAGTGATTTTAGGGAATGGTATACAAACTGTAAATGTCTGGGGCTAGTATCTGGATATTCAATAATACTAGGTTCAAAACAATAAATTATAAGATAGGGAATACCCTTTTGTTCTGCTTTATGCAGAGGTTCGTGATCTTGTAACCTAAGATCTCGTTTTAACCAAACTATATTTATGGGTTTTATATTCAAAAATGCAATTTTTTACAGTTTTTTCAAACAAAAAAAAGGGAGTAGTCTTTTACAGAAAATAGCTCCTTTCACTTCATTATTACTTGAATTTAAGTTGTTATTTTAAAGGTAAATACGTTTTTCTATCATTTTCTATGAACGTTTGCTAATTTTATTGTCGGAAATTGCGCGCTACCTTGTGCATTTAAAACAAGTTATATCTTTACCTCTTTTTTAAAATATTTTGTACTTATACCACGATGCGCAAATTTTGTCCAACGTTTAAAACTAGACTCCTTAAGTTTGCCACGCAGTAGCTGAATAACTTTTTTTTTGGGAATATTAAACTAAATTTTGAGTCTCTGTATGATAAACCACAGTATCGGGTTTCTTATCTTCAGTCATTTTATGTTAGCTTCTCTAATTGTTTCATAATTTCTTCAGCTTGATAAACCTTCTAATCCATTAACTTTCTATTCGTTGAAAAAAGATTTTGTGCCTCTTTGGTTAACTTTTGATATTCGTCGTGTAACTTGTCTTTTGTGATTTTTTTTAGAATAATCTAAACCTAACAGTATCTTTTAAAAAAGATATATATCGATTAATTTTAGGTAAATATACAAAATGTTTAAAATTTACAATCAATCATTAAACAAAAGTATTTTACATGATCTGAATAATTTAGAGAGCGTGAAATAATTGTTTTTCCTAGAACATAATTGATACCATAAAAGGTTGTTTATTTAATTTCATCTAAAGACTTATCTCAATCAAACAAAACTATTTTTATAAATAATAAAGTGAGATAACCGCAAGATTTTTATTGAAACTACAAATCTTGAAGAATTCTAAAAGTTAGCTTTTTAGGTTCTTCGGCTGCGCTCAAGATAAACTATAGGCAAGCGCTGGTAAATTGTGTTTAAAAGAATTATTGCGATAGCATACTAATTTTTAAAAAGCAATTGAGCCTGCCTGTCCGGCAGGCAGGCGTTTGTGAGCGGAAATTTTATCCCGCAAAAAATCGGGATAGGAGTCATTTCGAATTAGAGTTACAAACTTGCAATTCTAGATGTTTTTTATAATAGCGCATTTAAAAATTAGTTTGAATACTTCTAGATATGAGATTGTAAATAAGTTTAATTTACACTTGTTGACGAATCGTAAAACGCCCCTAAACGAACTGGGATATTTAAGAAAATAGAGAATTATAGCTATAATTTGATTTTTCTATATTCCATAAAAAGCTTTTAATTATGAATCATCTACAGGATAATCCCTAATTAAAAAGGTATTATAATGCTCTGCGTGGCGCCTGTCCCGCATTTTTATTGCGGGATTGCTTTGCTTTGGTAAAAAGCTTTTACTTCTCAATTTTTCTTTATTTTTTTCTTTCTCAAATCTTTCTTAAAGAATGTAATGGAATACGCTTTTTACGAAACAACGATAGGAGAGTAGTGAAATGTGTATGGAATGGTTAAAAAGAATATCATGTTTTAATATTTACTGTATTCTTTAAATAATTTCTATTAAAGTTTATTATATTTAACTTTTATCTATTAATACTATTTTATTTAAATAAATTGCTACTACTAACTTTAAACTACTGGGTGTTCATTAACTCAATAATTTTTTAGAAAATGAAAAACAAACACCTATATCTCAATAACAAAAAAAATCAACAAAATAGCTTTAATCGTAAAAGAGGGTTTTCTCAAAAAGAACCTGAACATGAGGTAGAAGAACCGAAAATTAAAGAATTTCAAGTAACTAATCTCAAAAATTATTATATAGCTTTTACCCAAAGTTATGAAAATAGATACAAAAACAGAACTATCGAATTCCCCAGTTATATTGATCTAATTGAGATTAGATTCTTTCCAATTTTCGGTAAAGATTTAAAAAATAAATTCTTTCAAAAATATGGGTTATTTCCAATTTCTTATAAAGACTTTAATCGCACGGTCGTTCTCGAAGTGGTTGACAAAAAATTATTTGATGCTTTTAAGTCTGATATTGAGTTCATAATAAGTCAAGTTGAGGACGTTCCATATTCTAATGAAGATTTTAACATAATTGCTACTATCTATAAGTTTCGTTTTATTGATAAGAGGTCTAAAACTAATGAAAAAGAAGCCATTATCCTTTCTTTTATTCAATCAGCATCAATTGAAATTTCTAACCTTCAAAAAAGAAGATTAAAGCAGTTCTTAAATGAAGTCAATTTATCTTTTTCACCTAACGTCAGTGATGACCTTTTTTATATAGAAAGTGTCAGTAGTGACATTCTACTTAGTCTTGAACATAATTTTGATATTATACAAAGCATAACTAGCACTAGAGCAATAAATGTTAGACCTGGGATGTTAGGAACGCTTAGAATGAATTATGGTTTTGATGTGTTAATTCCAGAGAACCTCACTACCGTTGGGATTATTGATACTGGTATAAATACGATTGAGCCTTTTAATAATTTAATTGTTGATGATGGAATAAATATAACAGGAGAAACTGATGCCGATCATTCCGGTCATGGAACCTTAGTAGCAGGTTTAGCAATATTTGGACAAGATTTTTCTGCTTCGGTAAAAAAAACTTATAAAGCTAAGTGTAAAGTTTTACCTATAAAGGTACTACATCATGGAAATGGAGGTATTAACTTTCCAATGTTAATTAAAGCCATAAGAACTGCTAATAAAAATAAAGGAATTCGTATTTTTAATATGTCTTTAGTTTTTCATCCAAAAAAATACAATGAGACATTCTCAGAGTTTGCTTATGAACTTGATTTTCTATCACATCAACTTGGTATTTTAATTTTTATTTCGGTTGGAAATTTTGATGCAGATTCGTTAGAAGATTTATTGATTTTAGATCCACATAGTGATCATAATTATCCTGATTTCTACTATAAGTTAAATAAGACTTCACTTGTACATAATTGTGAAAACACAAATATTAGTATTCCTTCTGAATCACTAAATAATATATCGATTGGAGCGTTAGCAGGTAATTTAGAAAGTGGTGATAATTCAGATATTACACCTGCTAATATTTATCCTGCATATTATTCTCGTAAGTTTCACTACGATTATGAACAAAAGTTAAACACAACAAATTTTAATAGAAATCAAAAGAATAAGAATTTAAATAAGCCTGATTTAGTGTTTGATGGAGGAGATGTTTTAACAGAGCAATCTGGGATTGAGGTTCTTGCAAGTCCAGTAGATAACTATTTTAGAAGAACTTCAGGAACAAGTCTTTCTACTCCTTTGATTACATCTATGGCAGCAGAAATAGAAGGATTATATCCTAATCTAGAGGTTCAATCAATCAAGGCTTTATTAATAAATAGTGCTAACTATTATAAAGCTAAAGAATTACCACTTTTTAAGAATAAAGAAGAGTTATTGAGAAAGCTTACAGGATATGGTATACCAGATCGAAACAAGGCATTACTCTCTGATAATAAATCAATTACGATGGTGATTGAGGACAAAATTAAAACGCATGAAATTATTTCTATTCCAATTTTCTTGCCAGAATATCTTATAAGTTCAGGAAATAAATTGATATTTCAAATATCAATTGCATATAGTTCATATCCAGATAAAGGAAACCATCTAGGATATTTACCACTACATATGTCTTTTAATTTAATGAAAAATTTACCAATAGATGAAATAGCAACCAATAAAGGAAGTGAAACAGTCGCAAAAAACTCGTTTTCTTGGAGTGAAGATCATTTTGGTAAGGAAAATATTCTTTTTTCAAATGTCCAAAGTAAAGAGTATAAACTCCAACCTAATGATATTGTTTCTTTAAACGGAGAAATAGCTATAGCTATTCGTTGTTTATCAAAAGATAATATTGACGAAAGTTTAAAACAATATTTAGAAAGTAATCAAAATGCATTTTCTTTAGTAATAAATATTAAAGAAGAATTGAAAAATATTACAGAAAATAATTTATACAATGAAATGCTTGAAATCAACAATTTAACTATTATAAGTGAACTTGATACAGGTGTAGATTTAGATTTAGAAGTGTAAGTCTTACTATTTTTTTAATGCTTTTTTCTCAAGTTCAATTAATTCAGACCAAACAGAAATATCTATTTTGGTGATTAGTTTTTTATTGTCTAGTTGTTTAAATAAAGTACGTTTAATAGCATTAATTAAAGTTTTTTGAATACTATAATAGCTTAATTTTTCACATTGCTTTATGATTTTATTTAAAGCAGTTTTAGATTGAATAGTAAAATTTCCTTTTTTTAGTGTTAATTGTATCAATTCTTCAATTTGTAGTTTATTCGGTAATGAAAACTCTAAATTCACATCAAATCGTCTAAGTAAAGCCTCATCAATCATACTCTCTTGATTGGTTGCGGCAATAACCATTGAAGATTGAGGAAGATAATCAAAAAGTTGCAAAATAGTATTCACAACTCGTTTCATCTCTCCATGATCTTGATTGTAATCTCTTATTTTACCTAAAGAATCAAATTCATCAATAAAAATAATACTATCTTCTAAAGCTGCTTTCCTAAATACCTTCGTAAGGTTTTTACTAGTTTCTCCAAGTTTTGAAGACACTATTGCTCCTAAATTAACAACATACATAGGTTTATCTAATTCACCAGCAATAACATATGAGGCTAAAGTTTTTCCGCAACCAGAAGGGCCATGTAATAACAATTTATTAGAAACAGGCAAATCAAACTTCTGTAAAAGTTCAATAGAATTATTCTCTTTAATAAAATAAATCAGTTCATTCTTAACTTCTGGATCTATAACTAAATTTCCTAATCTATAATCGGACTTTAGTTTATCTATAAAAAGATCATTTACTTCTCTTTCGTTCTGTTGATTGAAATAATTATCAGAACCAACTTTTGTTAAGTTTCCCGCATTTCGGTTTGATTCTTTTACAAGAGACTGAAGTTGAAGGGCAAGATTAATTTTCTTACTGTCTTTGTAGAATTCTATGAATTCATTCAAAGACTTTAGCAAGTTTTCACGATTGTTTTCTAAACCATATCGTGCTATTTCCTTTATGTAATCAATTTGTCCCATTATTATTTCAATATACGACAAAATTAAAAGAAAGATATGAATATTAAGGTTAAAATAAAAAAATTAATTTTTAAGTTTATATGACTATAGATATACATATAAAAAAACCTTTTTGTGCACATTAAATAATTTTAATGACCTAAATATAATTTTGGTAAAACAATAGGAGAGAGGAACGTAATATTTTAGGGAACTAGCAATACATATTCTTAAGTTTTCAAATTATAAAACACTTCTAAAAATAATATTAATAAGTTCAAATCTATCCTAAAATATAGAGAAACGAACCGTAATTGTTTCCAAAATTATATGTGAGTCTTGATTTTTTTGTTTCTTTTTTCATCAAGGAAAAAAAGAAAAGAATGAAAGTTTAATAGAAACAATTTTGATAACTTATTTAACATATTATTTTAAAGAATTAATCCAGTGGATAAATTTTTAAAATAGCTTAATTCTAGATTTGATTAACTCTCTGAATTGTTTTGTATTTAACATAATAAAATTAACATCTTAAAAAAAAGTTTAATTCTAATTTCCAAATAGAACAAGTGTATAGAAATTTATTTTTCTTAAATTTTATACTCTTGTGGAAAGTTGACAAAAATGTTATTAGAAAAAAATTACAGCAATATTTTAATTGAATTTTACAAATTTTGAAGAACTCAAAAGGTTAGCTTTTTTTTGGCGGTTGCAAGCGCGGGATAATTGTGTTTAAAAAAATTACTGCAAAGCATACTAATTTTTAAAAAGCAATTGAGCCTGCCTGTCCGGCAGGCAGGCGTTTGCGAGCGGCATTTTCATCCCGCAAAAAATCGGGACATGCGCCATTTCGAATTATAGCTACAATCTTGTAACTCTAAAATTTTCTTGTAATAGCGTATTTAAAAAATTAGTTTGAATAATACCAAATATGAGATTGTAAATAAGTTTAATTTACACTTAATGCCGAATTGTAAAACACCCCCAAACTAATGTTTATTGAGCTTTCAGAGCTTTCTGGGATATTTAACATAATAGAGAATTATAGCTATCTAATTTACGGAGTGAATTTGTACTATAATTTATATTATGTAAAATAGAATATTTCAAAACCTGCACCCTACATATTTTGAGTATAAAAATTATAATCCTTTAAAACCGTATCAATAAATTCTTTATCAGTAGCATTCACAGATTTAATCTCTGTAACTTCCAAAATTTTAGAACGTAATTTAATTAATGTCTTGTAGTCGTTTAATTGAACAGCAGTTTTAAAAGTCTCTTTAATAATTCGTGCATCATTATCAGACAATTTAATTACGTTTGCGTAAGTCGGAATGTAATTATCGTTTATCTCTTCTAAAATTGTTTGAGAAAACATTACTTCATCCTTTAAATTGATTACAATTGTATTGGCAATTATATCTCCAAAACGTTGACTTTTATCCGTAAATAAAATCAAAAAGAAACCGACCAACTTACCAACTATAAAAAGTAACACCAATAAACTATACTGTTCTGCTAAACCCAAAGAAGCTACATACACAAAAAGCAATAGAAATAAATTAAAGTCTACAATTCTTAAAAACCATCGAATTATATAATCTGTTGTTGCCGGTTTAAATCCATCAATATTAATCACTTTTATGTTCAGCAACTTCTTACCTAAAGTTTGTCCGTTCATTAATAGTTCTGAATATAAAGAATAAAAAGTAATTGGTAAAAAGAACAACACTTCCATCGCTTTTATCGTCCAACCATCACCGTTTATCGTGTCATCTAAAATGGTAAATCCGAATAATTTATTAGCAAAATAGAAATATGAGAACTTTACAACATTGTCTACAATAAATGCCAAGAGTCTTTGAAATACGCTGGCAGCTGTAAATTTTATATTTACATTTTGTGCCGTTTTTATTTGGAGTGTTTTCATGCAATGATTAATTTAGCTCTTAATGAGAGAGGTCGCTTTTATTAAGCAAAATAAAGAAAAATGGCTTGAATTTGAACAAGGATTTTTAAATAAAGAAAAAAAAAGTCCTGACACGATAGCAAATCTGCATATAAAAATCATGAATGATTTAGTATATGCTCAAACCTATTATCCAAAAAGTAAGGTTACGCTCTATTTAAATAAACTTGCAAAGACCAGCTTCGACAAGGTTTACGACTCTAAACGAAGAAATGAAAACGTATTTTTATACTTTTTTTTAGACAAAGTACCACTCCTTTCTTATCAGTATAGAAAGTACTTTTATATTTCTTTTATTTTCTTTTTTGCTTGCTTTTTTATCGGTTTGTTATCTACTTTTAATGACGAATCTTTTGCTAGGCAAATTTTAGGGAATAATTACGTAGACCAAACATTAGAAAATATTGAAAGTGGAGACGCTATGGCCATTTATAAAGGCGGTAGCAATTGGGGTACTTTTATTGGTATTTATGATAACAACCAAAGAGTTGGTTTAAATATGTTTTTATCAGGTTTGTTTTTAGGAATCGGAACTGCTTTTTATATTGTTGTCAACGCAATTATGGTGGCAGTTTTTCAGGCGTTTTTCTATCAACAAAACAGTTTATTTGATAGTTTAAAGGGAATTTGGATTCACGGAACCTATGAAATTTTCGGAATTATTATAGAAGCAGCTGCTGGCTATATTATTGGCGCTAGTATTTTATTTCCGGGTACTTTAAAACGGTTTCAATCATTTAAAATAGGCATTAGAGACGCTTTTTATATTTTTATTAGCACTGTTCCGTTTACAATTATGGCCGCTTTTTTAGAGGGCTATGTAACGCGCTACTCAAACCGTATGCCAACCATTTTTTGTTTTGCAATTATTCTGTTTAGTTTGGTATCAATCAGTTACTATTATTTGGTATTGCCATTTGTAGTGGCTAAAAAACACGGACTTCGATAAATGAAAAAAAGCATCGCTTCCCTCCTTTTCTGTTTTACATTTTTTGTGAATGCACAAGAAATTATAATTGATTCATTAGAAATTAAAACAGATACTATTGTTTATAATAAAAATTTAGACATCAGCGAAGTAAGGACTTTTAAAAGCAACCTAAACGAAAAATATAAAGGCAAAGACTTTAAATATACCGAAGAACTGCAAGAAAAAAAAGACAGTTCTACTTTAGATTTAGGTATTTTAAACTTTTTTGTTTTTTTTATGCAAAGTATTTTTCCATTTCTTTTAGGCGGATTTATTATTTTTCTAATTTTAAAAACAGTGTTAGGTTTTGATGCCAAATTCTGGAAAACTTCTAAAAAATCAAAAAAACTTACAGATAAATTAATTTATGAAAATGAAGATATCCATGAGCTTAATTTAGAAGAATTATTAAAACAAGCGTTAGAAAATAAGAACTTTAGATTGGCCATTCGTTATTATTATTTAACTTCCTTAAAAAGCTTGTCTAACAGAGAACTTATTGAATATCATAAAGATAAAACAAATTCAGAATATCTTTTTGAAATAAAAAATGCAGAAATTAGAAATCAGTTTTCATATCTTTCTTATGTATACTCTTATGTTTGGTACGGAGAGTTCCCTGTAGACGAAACCAGCTTTGCAATTGCGCAAAATAAGTATCAATCTTTTTTAAAAAATCTTATTTGAAGCAACTTATAATCACATATAAACATCTATTTACAATACTCTGTTTCGTATTGCTTTCTGGCTGTGGTAAAACCAACTGGACTGAAAATTATAGAGAAAAAGAAAAAAGTCCGTTTGGCACCTATATCATTTATAATGAAGTTGATGAACTTCTTAAGAATGAAGAAGTTATTTATTTAAAAGAAAATTTTTATGATTATTTGTATAAAAATCACGAAACTACCAAGGCAGATTTTGGAACGTATATTTGTATAAAAAATGATGCATACAAATTAACCGGAGACGGTATTGACGCATTACTATCGTTTGTTGCTAGCGGAAATAATGCTTTTTTATCTTTAAATGAGTTCAGTGAAAATTTAAGAGAGAAATTAGAAATCACCACAAATAATTTAGATAAAAATGTATCTACCATCGAAGATTTAAGACCGTTAAAAGGAGAATTTTATTTAAAGAATGAAAACTTAAAAACACAAGCTTTTATTTTTGATAGAAACATCCGAAGGCATTATTTTGTAACCTACAATGAAAATAAAACGATTGTTTTAGGATCCGCAAAAATTGATGGTGAAAAAGTGCCTAATTTCATGAAAATATATCTTGGCAAAGGCGCAATTTATGTACATGCTAATCCTGTGGTTTTTACAAATTATTATCTTTTAAAAGACAAAGAACAGTATACAGAAAATGTGTTTTCTTATTTGCCTTCTTCTACTCTTTTATGGGATCCACAAATTAAGAAAAGTGAATATTCAAATCAGCCAGATAAAGACAACGAATCTGTTTTTAAATTTTTCTTACAGCACGAAACTTTAACTTGGTTTTTGTTTGTTTCTTTGGTGGGCATCTTGCTATTTATGTTGTTTAATGCGAGGAGAAAACAACGTGCAATTCCGATTATTCTTCCTTTAGAAAATACCACGGTTGCTTTTACCCAAACTATTTCTAGCTTGTATTTAAAAGAAGAAGATCATAAGAATTTGGTTGATAAAAAAATAGCCTTTTTTCTAGAGAAAGTAAGAACAAAATACTTGTTAAATACCAACATTTTAAACAAAAATTTCATCCATCATCTCGCGGCGAAATCAGATAATAAAATTCAGAATACAAAATATTTAATCAATACAATTATTACTTTAAATAAACGATTTGAGTGCACACAAGAAGAATTACTTGTATTGCATAAAATGATTGATAATTTCTTTAAAAAAAAAGCAGATGGAAACACCAAATAATGAAATAAGTTCAGACAATTTAGAGTTTGAAAACAGAATAGATTTATCTGAATTACAAGAAAGTGTTTTTAAAATTAAACAGCAATTGCAAAAAGTGATTGTTGGGCAAAAAGATATGATGGATTTGCTTTTAGTTGCGCTACTGGCAGATGGTCATGTTTTAATTGAAGGCGTTCCTGGAGTAGCGAAAACCATCACTGCGAAATTATTGTCAAAAACAATTGATGTTGGTTTTAGTAGAATTCAGTTTACACCAGATTTAATGCCTTCGGATATTTTAGGAACTTCTGTTTTTAATGTAAAAACATCTGATTTTGAGTTTAAAAAAGGACCTATTTTCTCAAACATGATTTTAATTGATGAAATTAACAGAGCGCCCGCAAAAACACAAGCTGCTTTGTTTGAAGTGATGGAAGAAAAACAGGTAACTATGGATGGTGCAACCTATAAAATGGAGGAACCTTTTGTGGTGTTAGCAACTCAAAACCCTATCGAACAAGAAGGAACTTATAGACTACCAGAGGCCCAATTAGATCGGTTTTTGTTTAAGGTGATTATAGAATATCCGAATGCTGAAGAGGAGTTGGAGATTATTATGAGAGAACAGGCTTTAGAAAACACAACGAAAGTAAGCAAGATAGAAACTATTATTAAAGGCGATAAAATTGTTGCGTTTAGAGCTTTGGTCAAACAAATTAAGATTGAAGAAAATTTACTAAAATATATAGCCAGCGTTGTTGTGAATACCCGGTCTAATTCGTTTTTATATTTAGGTGCCTCGCCAAGGGCAAGTATTGCAATTTTATCTGCGTCTAAAGCATTTGCCGCAATTGATGGTCGCGATTTTGTAACACCAGAAGATATTAAAAGAGCAACAATCCCGGTTTTGCAACACCGAGTTATTGTAACACCAGAAAGAGAAATGGAAGGTTTAACAAGCAAACAGATTATAGAGCAGATTATTGAAGCGGTAGAGATTCCTAGGTAAGTTTTGGGCTTTTGGCTTTTCGCTATTGGATTTGGGCTATTCGCTTTTGGCTGTTGGCTGAAATAGGAATCATCAAAGTTCAGGATTTCTTTTCGAATATTTAGGAGCCTTAATTTTGAATTAATAAAAAATACCTTCTCGAGTGTAATCGAGAAGTTTTTAAAATAAAAAAATGCTATTGGCTTTTGCTCGTAGCCAATTGCTAAAAGCTAAAGGTAAAAAACTTTGAAAAAAATTAACAGCACTTTATTCCTACATAACCGGTTTTTCTATTGCTTATCGGCAATAGCAATATTTTTTGTGATTGGTTTTTTTGCTCCTTTCTTTTTTGAGCTTTCTAAAGTGCTGCTTTTTATGTTGATAATTTTGACATGTATAGATGTTGTTCTTTTATATCAACCAAAAAAAGGAATTAGAATTGATCGAAATTTACCAGAAAGACTCTCTAATGGCGATGAAAATAAAATTTCTATCGCTATTAAAAATGATTATGCTTTTGTAGCTCATTTATCACTCATAGAAGAATTGCCCTATCAATTTCAAAAAAGAGACTTTATTTTTAATCAAGAGTTACAGAAAAAAGAACAAAAAACAATTTACTATAACCTAACCCCAAAAGAAAGAGGTGTTTATTTATTTGGACATATAAATGTTTATGCAAATTCGGCTTTGAAATTAGCGACTAGAAAATATGTTTTAGGCGAAGAAAAAGAACTAAAATGTTATCCTTCTTTTTTAAGGTTAAGAGAATTTGATATCAAATCTTTTAACAATGCCTCTAGTTCTTATGGATCTAAAAAAGTAAGAAGAATAGGAAATTCTTTAGAGTTTGAACAAATTAAAGAATATGTTTCTGGTGATGATATTAGAACGGTAAACTGGAAAGCTACAGCCAAGAGAAACCATTTTATGGTGAATCAATATGTAGAAGAAAAATCGCAATCTGTGTATGCGATTATAGACAAAGGACGCGCTATGCAAATGCAATTTAAAGGATTAAGTTTGTTAGATTATGCAGTAAATGCAACGTTGGCCATTAGCAATGTAATTTTACGGAAACAAGACAAAGCTGGTATGTTGTCTTTTTCTACAAAGCTAGAAGATTGGGTGGTTGCAGAGCGAAGAAATTCTCAAATGAGCCTTATTTCTGAAGCATTGCACAATATTAAAACTAATTTTTCAGAACCAGATTTTAGCACGTTGTATTCGGTAGTAAAAAGAAAAATTACACACAGAAGCTTGCTTATTTTATTTACAAATTTTGAAACTATTGATGGTTTAAACAGGCAACTTCCTTATTTAAGAGCGTTGGCAAAAAACCATTTAGTATTGGTTGTTTTCTTTAAAAATACTGAATTAGATGCTATGATAGGCAACAAAGCAGCAACGATTCAAGAAGTATATGACAGTGTTATTGCTGAAAAATTTATGTACGAAAAGAAAAGAATTGTAAACGAATTAAAAAAATACGGAATTCAATCTGTGCTTACAAAGCCAGAAGATTTAACAGGAAATAGTATAAACAGGTATTTAGAATTAAAATCTAGAGGACTTTTTTAGATATTTTAGAAACGACACAACAAATAAATTTACATTATGAATTGGTATTTAAAAGTTTTAAAACAGTATTTAGATTTTTCAGGCAGAGCAAGACGTAAGGAATATTGGTTTTTTATTTTATTTCACATTATCTTTTATGCGGTTTGCATTACTTTAGATGTAATGCTTGGTACCGCCGCCGGAGAGGGCGATAATGAAATTGGCTTCTTATCTTTAATCTATTTTCTGTTAACTGCAATTCCGTCATTTGCGCTATCTATAAGGCGAATGCACGATATTGGCAAAAGTGGTTGGATGGTTTTAGTGAGCATCATTCCGATTGCAGGTTCTATTTGGTTTTTAGTATTGACTTGCATGGATAGTGAAGCAAAAGCAAATAAATGGGGAGAAAATCCGAAGGGAATCGGAAATGACAATTTTATAAATCAGATTGGTACAGAATAAAAAATTGATAAAAAAAGTGTCTTTTTTTATGCACAAATAGTAGTACTTTTATTTTTTTGATGAATTATGAATTTAGAAATTATTTTTGAAGACGAATATATTATTTGTGTTAATAAACCCAATAATATTCTAGTACATCATGCTTTTCTCTCGAGAAATGTAAGCGATGAAGATTCTTTGTTACAATTAATTGATAAAGAGCTGCATATAAAAGTATATCCTATTCATCGATTAGATCGAAAAACTTCTGGCATGATTTTAATGGCAAAAGAGAAGGAATTTGTTTCTAAATTTCAAGAATTATTTACAGCGAAAGAAATTCAAAAAACGTATTATGGTGTTGTTCGCGGATTTTCTCCTGAAACAAAAATCATAGATTCTCCCGTAAAAGGTCGCGATGCCAATGTGCATAAAGAAGCTTTAACACATTTAAAAACCTTAGAAAACATCACCCTTAATATCCCTGTAAAACCCTATGATTCTTCACGTTATAGTTTGGTCGAGTTTTTGCCGCAAACAGGAAGGATGCACCAATTAAGAGTGCATTCTAATAAAATAAGTCACCCTTTAATTGGTGACACAAAATATGGTGATAAAAACCACGACATGATGTTTGAAGAAAACTTTGGTTGGAAAAATCTTTTTTTACACGCTGGTAAATTAGAGTTTACACATCCTTTTTCATTAGAAAAAATGGTATTAAAAGGTTCTTTTCCGGAAGATTGGATTTCGATGTTTGCAGAATTTAAATGGAAAAACCCTCTTTTATAAGTTGTGATACAGTAATAAAAATCCGAATTCAAAAAACAAAATATGAACTATGAAAAATGCCTGAATTGTGATAAATCATTAAATGGATTTTTTAGTGCTGATTTACTTCTGGAGTCAAAAGTAGATTTCATTAATAAACATTTAAAAGAAGATAAAAGAGCATATTGTTCAAGTTGCTCAAAACCTTTATTAAACAAAATTGCTGATACATTTAGAAAACAAAAAGCAGAAATCCAAAGGCGACTTCAACAAATCATACATTATATTCTTGTTATGACAAGCCCTTCACCTATCAATTGGGATTATGAAGTTTTAGGAATGGTTTCTGCCCAAACAACATCTGGAACAGGATTTGCAACTGAATTATCTAGGTCTTTTAATGATTTTTTTGGTGCTGGCTCACAAACTACAAATAGAAAGATTGGAAGAGCTACAAATTTATGTAAATCAGATTTACGAGTTCAATGTGTAAGACAAGGAGGAAATGCAATTATTTCAACTGATATAGATTTTAACGAAATTGGAGCAGGAAGTACGAATATGTTAATGGTTTGTATGGCAGGAACAGCAATTCGTGTTACTAATATGGAAAATTTTAGCACAAAAGATAGAGATACAATTATAGAGATAGTTGAGTTAACTGAAAAACTGGAAGCAATCGCTACAGAAATTAAATAAAAACTAGCGTTAAAAATATTTATAAATAATTAATATATAGCAAGAAATGAAAAAAATATTAATAATTTCAGCAATTACAATTATAGGATTTACATCTTGTAAGAATGAAAAAAAGGAAGGTACAGAAAATAAAGTAATTGAAGTCATAGAAAAAGTGGATAATACCGAAAAAGTAAGTAAACTTTTTACAGAGTTCAATTCATTATATGATGAATTATTGTCATTTAAAGGAAAATCTGATTTCAAAAAATTCGGTTTTAGTAAAGGTGGAAAATATAATAAATGGCTTTCTAATGTAAAAGAATTAAAAAATAACCCAGAAGCAAAATTGCTTTTGCAAAAAGGTGTTTTGGTTGGGTATTTAGAACAATTAGGACTTTCCTATGTTGCTTCAAAAGGAAAAGAAACTGAAGTAACTAAGAGTTTTAATAAAATATTTTCAGAAGCAATTTCTTCTAATCCAATTGCAAAAATAGAAACTGAATTTAAAATAATTTTCGATTCAACAAAAGTCTCAACGTACAAAATTGAAGATTTGGAAATTGATAGTTTTAAACCATTAATAAAAAACCTTTCGGAATATGAAACTCAAGAGCTGAAAGATTTACCGGAATACATACGTCATACTTTATCTATTGTAGTTCCATTTGATATTACTAAAGAAAGTCTTGAAAATACAATGAAATCTATCGTTTATAAAAAATCAAGAAATGACAATGATGTTGACGAAATTATCATTTTTGCCTATGACTACAAAAAAGATATTGGAATGGGATATACCTTTGGAAAATTATTATGGGCTCCAAAAGGTAAAATCGGAAATGCAACACCAGAAATTGCAATTAACAATAATCGAAATAGTTATAAATTTGATATTACAATTAAAAATAAGGTTGGAAATATTAAAAAATCAGATTTACCAACAAAAATAGAATTAGAAATTTACAGCGAAATTGTAAATGAAAATGGTCAATATACAGGAAAAGATGATGATGAAATAAGAAAAATTGTAATGAAAAAATATAAAATTAAAACTGTAAAAGAATATGAAAGAATTTATTTAAAGGTCGGTGTTTATAAAATATTTTAATTCAAAAAAACAGTTGCCAACACCTTACAAAATTAAGTGCTTTGTTTTAGCTTACTTACGAAAGTCCTCGCAGACTTTCTATTCAATAATTATTTATTTTATAGCTTAACCACAGCAACTAATTTTGTACAACAACGTTATGCAGAATTTTATCGTATACTTTTAGTAATAATTTAATAATTAGTACACAGAGATTCACAGTGAAAAAAAAATCGGAGTTTCGCAGCGCATTTTTTAAAAATTAGTCTTTCTTGTAAAAGTTCAAAAATTTTGAAGATATTTTATTATAATATTTTTAAAAAAAAATAAGCTCTTAGCAAACTCGTAAGTTGTAAAGAGTTATAAATTTCTGTAAAAAAACGTTCCATTTTTTAAATGAACAAGATAACATACTCCTCTATTATCAATCCTTTATCAACTGAAAACCCTTAAAGAATCTTTGTAAAAAACCCTGTTGACCTCTGTGTAACAGCTCAAATTCAGCAAATTAAATCATAACAAATTCCAATAAAAACTCTTTCAGATCCTTAACAATAGATACTAAAATTATCAGATTAAAACTCTGTGAATCTCTGTGAAAAAACTCTGTGAATACCTGTGTTACAGTTAAAATCTACTAAATTAAATCACCGCGTATTTCCATAAAATTCTTTCAAATCTACAAACAATAAATACTAAAATTATCAGATTAGAACTCTGTGAATTTTTGTGTAGCAACTCAAATCTAGTAAATTAAAACACTGCGAACTTCCATAAAACTCTTTTGAATCTCTAAACAATAAATATCATCTATATTAAATCTCCATAAAAATAATTTCCTCTATAACGATGCATTGCTATTGCTCAATAGATTGAGAATCAAACCCAATCAGTTCAGTATTCTCAAACCTTGGCGAAACCTCAATAGGATTGCAACAAACTTCACAATCTTCTATATATGTTTGATGTCTAACACTTGTGTCTAATATCATCGAAATATCTTCCCAACAATGTGGGCACTGAAAAAAATGTTCTAATTCCACCTTTTAATTTTCTTTTACTTTTAAAACTAACTTTCCATTTTTATCACCAGAAAATAATCTGTTATACGTTTCATGAAAGTTTTCGATGCCTTCATAAATATCTTCTCTAGATTTTAATTTTCCTTCTTGCATCCAAGTTCCCATTTGTTTTGCCGCTATGCCAAAATCTTTTGTATAATCCATCACCACCATTCCTTGCATGGTAGATCTTGTTACTAATAATGACAAGTAATTACTGGGACCATCAATTTTAGATTTGTTATTATATTGAGAAATTGCGCCACAAATTACAACTCTAGCATGCATTCTTAATTTACTTAACGCTGCATCTAATATTTTTCCGCCAACATTATCAAAATAAATATCAATTCCTTTTGGGCATTTTGCCTTTAAAGCCGAATATATGTTTTCTGATTTATAGTCGATAGCGGCATCAAAACCCAACTCGTTTATTAAGTAATCGCATTTTTCTTTTCCGCCCGCAATACCTATCACGGTACAACCTTTAATTTTCGCAATTTGTCCAACCACACTTCCAACAGCGCCTGCGGCTCCAGAAACCAAAACGATATCACCTTCTTTTACTTTACCAACTTCGGTAATTCCGAAATAAGCAGTCATTCCTGGCATTCCTAAAGTTCCTATATACATGGGCATTGGCGCCAAACGTGTATCAACTTTATACCAACTTTCACCGTTTGTAATTGCATATTGTTGCACACCACCCCAACTTGTTACTACATCGCCGATTTCAAATTTAGGATTTCCATTATTTTTAATCACTTTACCAACAGAACCAGCTCTCATTACATCATCAATCGCAACGGGCGGAATATAAGATTTAGCATCATTCATCCAACCCCGCATTGCCGGATCTAAAGAAATATAATGCTGTTCTACTAAAATTTCTCCTTCTTGTAATTCAGGAACTGGGTTTGTTTCTAATTGCCAAGTATCTTCGGTTGGCACACCAATTGGTCGTTTTTTAAAAATAATTTGCTTGTTATTCATCGATATTTTTATTTTATTCAATAATGACTTTTATAAATTAAACTTGAACAGAAGCTTTGGAAAGCAACTTTATACATCGCTAGTAGCGATGTTTTTTCCTTTTTTATTGATTGATTTATTCATAAATATTTTCATGGTATATCCAAATACAAGTCCTGCAATAGTCCAAAGTACCAATCCTATTAATATATTTTTTAGAGTTATTTCTTGATTTTCAAAATAAGGAAATAAAATTGATATTACTATAAACATAAATCCTCCCCAACTTAACCCAGTTTTTATCCAACTTTTTTTATCATACGGATTTGGTATCATTTTAATATCAATATTTATGTATCTTTTTGGTTGTTTTTTTAGCCAGTTAGCTTTTAAACTTTTTCTGAACCAACCCCAAATTGGAAATGTAATTGTCAGCATTATAAAGCTAAAAGCATTCATTAAACAAGGAATAATTTTTTCGCAATTTGTGCAATAAAGACCAAACCAATTTTTGAATGCAGTGCCATTTTCGGTAGACCAAGTTCTGCCATCGTGTAATTTGTGGCAATGTGGACAAGGAACAAAAGTTCGTTCTAATCTTGATTTTTCAGATATTTTGTATTCTAAATTAATTTTCGGAATTCTTTGTCCTAAAATTAATTCGTTAACAGCTAACCCTGGATTTAAAATCCAATGCAATACCATCCAATTTTTCCAGGTATAAATCTTATATTTTTCTTTATCAAAGTCCATTTTTTTTAAATAATACTATTCAAAAGTAAATATAATTAATAATTCTGTAAATCTTGTATTGCTTTTGTTAAGTTTGTTTTTCCTAAATATTGTTGTTCTAGATCTGATTGAAAAGGAATTGGCGTTTCTAAACTTGCCACTCTTTTTACGGGGGCGTCTAAAAATTCGAAACAATTTTCTGTAATTAATGCAGATACGTCACTCGCAATTCCGCCAAAAAGAGAATCCTCTTGCACAACAAGTACCTTTCCTGTTTTTTTAACAGATTTATAAATCGTTTCTGTATCTAAAGGTTGTAAAGTTCTTAAATCGATAACATCTGCAGAAATTTCTGGTAAACTTTCTAGAGATTCTAAAACCCAATGCACGGCTGCCCCGTAACTAATAATTGTCATTTTAGTACCATCTTTTAACACGGCAGCTTTACCAATTTCTGTAGTAAAATATCCTTCAGAAACCTCTTGATAAATAGATCGATACAACCCTTTGTGTTCAAAAAACAACACAGGGTTTGGATCTTCAATAGCACTTGCCAACAAGCCTTTTGCATCTTGTGGAAATGCAGGGTATACCACCTTTAAACCTGGTGTTTTTGTAAACCAAGCTTCATTGGTCTGACTATGAAAAGGACCAGCACCAACGCCAGCACCACAGGGCATTCGTACTACAATATCTGCGTTTTGAGACCATCTATAATGAGATTTTGCTAATAAATTTACAACCGGATTAAAGCCTGACGATACAAAATCTGCAAACTGCATTTCTACAACTGATTTTGTTCCGTTTATCGACAAACCATAAGCAGCAGCCACTATCGCCGATTCACAAATAGGTGTATTTCTTACGCGTTCTTTACCAAATTTTTCTACAAAACCATCTGTTATTTTAAAAACACCACCATATTCGGCAACATCTTGTCCCATAATAATTAAATCATCATGTTTTTCCATAGACAATTTTAATCCATCAGAAATAGCATCGATTAAACGTATTTTACTTTTGGTTGATGATGGTTCTATTGCTTGATAATTAAATGCTTTATAAACGTCCTTTAATTCTGTTTCTAAATTAGGAATAATTTTTTCTTCATCAAAGGCCATTTGAAGATGCTCATTAATTTCAAGAACTATTTCTTCTTTGTAGGATAATTCAATCTCTTCAGTAAGAATATTTTCGTTTCTTAAATATTCCTGAAAGTTTTCTAAAGGATCTTTTGCTGCCCAAAAATCTAGTTCGTCTTGCGGAACATATTTTGTGCCACTCGCTTCTTCATGACCGCGCATTCTAAACGTTTTAAATTCTAATAAGATAGGTCTAGGATTTTTACGCACACTTTTAGCAATCTCATCTACTTTGGTATATACTTCAAGAATATTATTGCCATCAATAATATGGCTTTCCATACCGTAACCGATCCCTTTATCGGCAATATCTTTACAATTAAATTGCTCTGAAGTTGGGGTAGATAATCCGTACCCATTATTTTCAACACAGAATAAAACGGGCAAACTCCAAACAGAGGCTACGTTTAAAGCTTCATGAAAATCTCCTTCACTCGTGCCACCTTCGCCTGTAAAAACAGCACAAATTTTATTGTTCTTTTTTAATTTATTGGCTAATGCAATTCCGTCTGCAATGCCTAATTGCGGTCCTAAATGAGAAATCATTCCAATAATATTATATTCTTGCGTTCCGAAATGGAAGCTTCGATCTCTACCTTTTGTAAAACCGTTCATTTTTCCTTGCCATTGAGAAAATAAGCGATACAACGGAATATCTCTAGTGGTAAAAACCCCTAAATTTCTATGCATTGGCAAGATGTATTCGTCGTTTTCTAAAGCGCTGGTAACCCCTACAGAAATTGCTTCTTGACCAATGCCCGAGAACCATTTAGAAATTCTTCCTTGGCGTAGCAGAATTAGCATCTTTTCCTCTATTAATCGAGGCTTTAGCATTCTTTTGTATAGATGTAATAAGGTAGAATTATCGATTGATGAATTTACAGTATATTCAATTTTATAGGACATAAATTATATATTTCGTACTGATAACAAACATACAGCTAAAGAATTTTATTCCATAAAAAAATCCTCATCATTTTTAGTGATGAGGATTTTTTATAAATTCGTTGATATTCTGCTATAATTCTGCAAAAATTGCATGCATCATTCTTTTCTTATCGTTGATACTTTCTTCTAAAGCAATCATGGTTTCTGTTCTATTTACACCAGGAACATCATCAATGGTATAAATAATATCTTTTGCATCATTCGTTCCTTTTGCTCTTACTTTACAGAAAATATTGTATTTACCTGCAGTTACATAAGCTACAGTTACATTGGGTATTTTTCTTAAATTTTCTATTACACTCTGTGTCATCGATGTTTTTTCTAGATAAACACCAACATGCGCTATAAATGAATAGCCCATTTTTTCATAGTTTAATGTTAAGGTAGAGCCTTGAATAATACCTTCATCTTCCATTTTTTTTACACGAACATGTATAGTTCCGGCAGATACTAACAGTTGTTTTGCAATGTCTGTAAATGGTGTTCTTGCATTTTCTATTAAGATATCTAAAATCTGATGATCTATTTCGTCTAGGATAAATTTTTTCATTTATTGTGTATTATTCAATTAATATAGCAAATTTATACATTTAATTTAATTTAAAACAATAAAAAGTAAGAAAAGTTTAATGTTTTTCAGTTTCGAAAACGATTTCGTGATGTCCGGTTTTGTTTTTCAAGTCAAATTCATCCACTTTAACTAATTTTGAGACTATTTTTTTGTCAATAATTTCATCGATATATTGATATGCAACATCGTTTTTAGAATTCGTATATCTATGAATGACATCATAAAATATTTTATCGTTGTTCGGAATCTTAAAATACGCTTCATAAGCGTTAAAAGTACTTGAAGTGGCAATATGATATATACCTTGCAGTATAGCGTAGAACGTATATTCTCTTGTAACTTCTCTTTGATAATCATCAGGGTAATGTCCTGATTCTATTAAAATAGTATTATACCTTAATTTTTGAAAATTATCTCCTGTTGCTGTCGGATAAAATTCATCTGTATATCTGCCGACAAAATTCGGAATCATTTGTTGTAATAAAAGATGCATCGCAGCAATAACATCCATCGTTTGTTTTCTGCCTTTGGTAAGCGCTCGTGTTTCTTCTTCTGAAGGTGCTAAAAAAGAAATCGTAGCAGGATTGCTGGTACCTTCTACACCAAAAATAGTTCTTTGATCGTGCAGATTAAAGCAAAATTGAGGATCAAATTCTTCTAAAGCAGTCCTTAATAGTTTACTTTCTTTTGCTACTCTATGCACCGCATCTCTGTTTAAATCGATATTATTTCCGTTTACTCTTGTGTATGCTTGTGCGCCGTCTGGGTTTAACATCGGAATAAAAACCAGTGTACATTCTTTTAATATTGTTTCAAACATTGCATCGCTCGTGTTCAAAAAGCAATTAAATAAATCGAATAAAGCTCTTGTTGCGGTACTTTCATTTCCATGCATTTGAGACCATATCAATAGGCGTTTTTTTCCTGTTCCTATTTTTAAGGTATATATAGGTCGCTGTTTTTCTGACAAACCTAGGGGTTCAATTTTAAAAACAGCTTGGTGTTTTGCAAAGAGGTTTTTAATATCATCAAAAGTAATCCACTTGCCAAAGAGTGCTGTTTCTTTTTGGTCCTTAAATAATTTTTTTAAAAAGGTAGTTGATAAAGTCTGCACTGACGTTTTTATTTAGAAATACAAATCTACACTTTTGAAAACAAGTACCCAACAAGCACGTTACAATTGTAAACTAATAAAATGTTACAAATGTAAATTAATGAAAACGCTTTATTTGTTACTTTTGTAAATTTACAACATCTGCTTTCTTTGTATTTGTTTTCATCAAAAACAATTCTCTGCATAGTCTAAAATAGAGCTTACGTAAATCAATTAAATCAAATTAAATGAGCGCTTTAAACACTTTAATTAAAGTTATTGTTTAATATAAAAACAAGTGTTGATAACTGTTTTAAAGATATTGTTTTGCTGTTTCTTAAATTTAATTTACATTTGTAACTCAATAGCGATTTACAATGATAAACAGTTTAGAGTTTACAACGCGGATAAAAAAAGTGATGGATTTTAATGAATTAACAGCATCTATGTTCGCAGATAAAATAGGTGTTCAGCGTTCTAGCATCTCACACATTTTGTCTGGTAGAAATAAACCAAGTCTCGATTTTGTTTTAAAAATAATTTCAGAATTTAAAGATGTAGATCTTTACTGGCTCTTAAACGGAGTAGGTTCTTTTCCTAAAAAAGCAGAAAATAAATCGAATGCTTCGGCGCCATCTTTATTTACCTCTGAAACAAATGATGAAAAAAAAATTCAAAGAATTGTTGTATTCTATAAAGACGGAACTTTTGAAGAATACCAAAAATAGTTTTGAGTTTGAAGTTTAACATCAGCCATAAAAAATAATTTTTAAAATTTTATGAAAAATACTTGAGAAATACAACTTATTGTATGTTCCTTAAAAGTTCATTTCTTCTTAAAATTTGAATTCTAAATTAAATATCATATTTTAGTAGTCATGAATACAATTGAAATTAGAACCGTAAATGTGGTTCAGTATTTACAACCCCTGCGAGAAGGTGGTTCTTTGCCCGCTATTGTAAAAGCCGATGACGGTTTTTTGTACGTGCTAAAGTTTAGAGGTGCAGGTCAAGGCAAAAAAGCATTAATATCAGAATTTATTGGTGGCGAATTGGCAAGAGCAATGGGTTTAAAAGTTCCGGAATTGGTCTTTATGAATTTAGACGATTCTTTTAGCAAAACAGAACCCGATGAAGAAATTCAAGATTTACTTAAATTTAGTATTGGTTTAAATCTTGGGTTGCATTTTTTGTCGAGTGCTATAACCTATGATCCTTTAGTTTCTAAAGTAGATGCACTAACCGCATCTAAAGTAGTACTTTTAGATAGTTTGATTAGTAATATTGATAGAACTGCGAAAAACACCAATTTATTAAATTGGAATAATGAATTGTGGATTATTGATAATGGTGCAAGTTTGTATTTTCATCATAATTGGGCAACTTGGGAAAATCATTTAACAAGAACTTTTCCGTTGATAAAAGATCATGTTCTTCTATCAAAAGCAACTTGTTTAGAAAAAGCTTCGGATGAAATAAAAAAGAAAATTAATGCAAATACAATTATTGAGATTGTTTCTAAAATTCCAGAAGATTGGTTATTGAGTGAAGGCGATTTTCTAAAGCCTGATGAAATGAGAGCTGCGTATATTTCTTTTTTAAATGCAAAATTAACGATGATTGATAAATTGGTTAAAGAAGCAGAAAATGCAAGATAAAGTTACCTTTGAATACGCCATTATCAGATTGGTACCAAAAGTAGAGCGTGAAGAATTCTTTAATATAGGGGTGATTCTTTTTTCTAAACGTAAAAAATTCTTGAATATTAAATACCATATCAACCCTAATAAGTTAAAATCTTTAGCACCAGATTTAGAATTAGCTACTTTGAATGCTTATTTAAACGCTTGGAAAATTATCTGCGAAGGAAAATCATCCGCAGGAAAAATTGGTGAACTAGAAATTTCTGACAGATTTAGATGGTTAGCCGCTTGCAGAAGTACCATAATTCAAAGTTCTAAAACACATCCTGGATTGTGTGAAAATCCTGAAATGGAATTAGAAAGTATTTTTGAGAAATATGTTTTATAGGAGTTTTAAGCTTATAGCATGACTGAAATTATAAAAAATAGTTTTTAAACTATAGCTAATAATCAACAGCTTTGTGCCATCGACATCGAGGTATCAAAAAAGAATAACCTTTTAATGTTTCGACGTAAAGTGTCTGGGTATTAAACCCAAGATTGCGCTAAATATTGAAACAAGCCTGCCGGACTAGCAGATTCAACTTATAATTTTAAATTCATGGCTTCCGCTAGTTTTAAAAATTGAGTTTTGCTAATAACTAATTTGTCATTTCGACCAAAGGGAGAAATCACATAAAGCATAGATTTGTTGAACTCAAGGTTACGGGATTTCTCCTAAAGTCGAAATGACAAAATTATGGAGTGTTTTATCAATTTAAATTGTTTAAAATTTAATTAAAAAAATCCTGAAGTAATCAACAATCTAAACCTTTAAAAAACCAGCAACCAAATCATTCTCTAAAGTTATTCTAGGAACTTTAAAATTAAAATATTTTTGCAGCGGAATATCGAATCCTTTATAATTTAGATAATTATTCAGCGCCGAGTTTAATCCTTCGCTATATAAATGATGCTCTGCTCCTGTTGGATCTTCGTGATACAAATCGTTTTCTGCAAAACCTTCAAATTTTGGTCCGGTAATATTGATTTCAAATTTCTCTGGATTTTTACCTACAGGACTATGACTTGTACAAGCAAACTGATGCCAAAAAGCAGACTGGATGCAATTATTTTGAAATAATTGACGCACAACTTCTAAAGAATCAATCGTTTCTTGATCTGTTTCCGTAGGGAAACCGAACATTAAATACGCATGCACCATAATGTTTTCATCCGAAAATGCCTTGGTAACTCTTGCTACTTGCGCAATATCAACTCCTTTTTTCATTTTTGCTAGCAATCTATCAGAAGCCACTTCTAAACCACCCGTTACAGCAATACAGCCAGATTTTGATAATAAAGAACATAATTCTGCTGTAAATGTTTTTTCAAACCGAATGTTCGTCCACCAAGTGATGTAGATTTTACGTTCAATTAGTGTATTTGCTAAAGCGCGCAACATTTTTGGTGGTGCGGCTTCATCTACAAAATGAAAACCTGTAATTCCGGTTTCTGAAATTATTTTTTCGATTTTATTCACCAAATCTTCTGCTGTGGTGTTTTGGTAATTGCCAATATAATCTAATGTCACATCACAAAAAGAACATTGTTTCCAGTAACAACCATGAGAAATCGTGAGTTTATTCCACTTTCCATCAGACCACATTCTGTGCATCGGATTCATCACATCTAAAAAAGATAAGTATTTTGCTGTTGGCAAACCAATATAACTTGGCGCAGGCAAATTACGGTGGTGAAAAATGGTATTGGGTATTTTGTTTGCATAGACAACGGCGTTATTTTTGCAGATATAAGTTCTTTCTAGTTGCTCCTCACCTATTTTGCCGTCTAAAAATTCGGTAATTCTTAACAACGGACCTTCACCATCATCCAAAGTAATAAAATCAACAAAATTAAAAATTCTAGGATCTGATAAACGTCTTAATTCCGTGTTGCAATAACCGCCACCCATTCCGATTTTAAGATGTGGATATTCTCTTTTGATAAACTGCGCACACCGTAAAGCAGAGAATAAATTACCAGGGAAAGGAACTGTAAAACAAATTAAATTATAATCATCTTCTTTTATTTTTTCTTCTAATAAATACAACATTTCGTCTTCAATCAACGTTGTTTCATATTGCAGAAACTCATCAATCATATCGAAACTAGACGCTGCTCTTGCTAGTTGTTCTGCATAACGTGTAAACGAGAAAAACTCATCTACATTGGCATTTATAAAATCGCCAAGCTCTTCTACAAACAATGTGGCTATGTGTTTAGCTTTGTCTAAAATGCCTAATTTGCCAAACTCGGTGGTTAAATCTTTGTCTAATTTTATACGTCGATGTCCGTGTGGTAAATAATCTTTATGCACAATTTGATAGGCTGCCGTAACTTCTTGCACACGCAAATAATTCATCACAGAATCTACCTTATTAATATACTCTTCTCGCTGATTATACACCAAAGGCAATTCTTTATTGCCCAACATGTCTGCTTGCTTAAAGATTGCATCGATAAATTCTTTGGTAAAGACAGCGGTAAACAACTCGATACTTAAATCCATTTGCGTTGCTTGTACATCTTTAGATTCTAAAAAACCCTTGATGTAGGCAGTTGCAGGATAGGCAGTATTTAACTGTGTGAATGGTGGGGTTATTAAAAGCGTGTTTATGGACATAGAAATTTGTGAGGTGCAAAGATAGTGTGTGAATTGGGAATAAAACTTAAAAATTGTACTTGGTTTTTATAGAATGTTATGGAAAAATGAATGTTTAATAAAAAGAATGTTTGTGCTATTCATTTTTGATTGAAAAATTATAAGGTCATAAAAATTGTTACATAAAAGGAGAATAAATCACTTTTATAAATCACTTATGAATTCAATTTTCTCCTGTTTATTTTTCGTTCTAAAAATTCAAACTTAATTAAATACTGTCACAATTGATTAAAAAGATCGCATATTAGCTTATGTTCGCTTTAATTTTAATCAAACACTTACTAATGATAAAATTCTTTCGAAAAATTAGACAAAAAATGCTGCTCGAAAATAAAATCAGTAAATACCTACTATATGCTATTGGCGAAATTGTACTCGTTGTTATTGGAATTCTAATTGCTTTGCAGATTAATAATAAAAATGAGAATGAGAAGCTAGTTCAAAAAGAAATTGAAATTCTACAATTATTTCAAGAATCATTAACCACAGATTTAGTGAGATTTAAAACAGTATCTTTATTTTATAAAAACTCTAAAAAGTCAATAGAACGCGTTTTAAAACATCTTGAAAACAATTTACCTTATGAAGATACACTCGCATCCGATTTTTTTAATACTACAATTACTTATGAACAAAGCAGTTTTATAGATGGTCCTTTTGAAACACTTAAATCGTCAGGGCTCGAGTTAATTTCGAATACCACTTTACGTCTAAAAATTGTAGATGTCTATGATAATTGGGATTTATCCATGGAAACTAGTGAAAAGCGTTATGTTGAACTCATCATGAATACGGGTTTAAATATCTACAAAACACGTTTTGATGAGTTTTGGCGAGGCACAGAAAATGATTTTGGTATTTCAGGAGTGATGCATCCTACAGATTATAACAGTTTAAGAAATGATAAAGAATATTTATTTTTTTTAAAGACGCAACTCAACTTAATGGGATGGTTCCTTGAAAAATCAAATCGTGAAGCAACTGTAAATGGAACCTTACTTAAAGATTTAATTGAAAAAGAGTTAAAAGAAATAGATTAATAACAGTTGCTGATTACAACCTGCTGCATTTCTTAAAGCTGATGCATTGTTATGCCAATAAAGTAAAATTTAATAGGTTTGTTCCTTTTAAAGTCTAAAAAAACTGTTGATCGAATCAATTAAAAATAGGTAGAACGATATTTTCATTTAATCGATAGAATTCCCCGACGCTCTGCGTCGGTGGTCAAGAGGAAAGTTTGAAAACCTGGGTTTTCATCAAACTAAAAATAAGGTTTTTTTCAGCTTGATACCTCGATGGCTCTGCCTCGAGGTTGTTCATTTCTTAACTATACATATTCACACAAATAAGCTCCTTCTAATTTGTCCTCAAATAAGGAACTAGCACAAACATTTTAACGATAAGAGCATAAATTAAGACCTATTAAAACATATGTGTACTTGGTATTTCTGCGGAATGACAAACTTTATGGATTGATTTTTAGAGAACAAAAAATTGCAAATTTTGTTATTTCGACGTTAAGATAAATCCCATAATAGCGAACCTAAAAATTATATAGCTTTATGTGATTTTTTTCTTTGGTCGAAAAAACAAAACAGAAGTGTTATCAATTACGCTTGTAATTGTTGTAATTTTCACAAAAACTCTTATATATCATTTAAAAATTTAAAAAAATAAAATCACTTCACAAAACAAGCTTCAAGCATTTTATACAATTCAGGATGCTTTCTTTTCAACAACTTTGGTCTTTCAAAAAAATATTCTCCTGCAACGGCTAAAAATTCAATTTCAGAAGTGCCTCCGTAATTCCGAATATCAGAAGTGTCTCTATTAATTTCCTCCATTTTTTTATGGACTAATTGTAAATACGGAATTGTATATTGTTTGTCTAATAAAGCTTTCGGAATTCCGTCAATAACGCCATCGGCTTTATCTAAAAGATGGATAAATTCATGAATTGCTGTATTTCCTTTATCCGTTTTATTGCTAAAACCATGATGCAAGGCTTTTCTAGATAAAATCATTTGATTTTCGAATCTTCCTGCACCCATCAACCCACCAATATTTCTACCTTTCGTTTTGCTGTTAAACTGTAAATCTTTATCAAAATAATCAGGATAAATTAAAACGGTAGTCAAATTAGAATAGTTCCAAGTTGGAAATCTAAAAACAGTAATTATAGCACTGGCTGCAATTAACAGCCTATCTAATTCTTCTAGCTCAAAATGAATCGCTTCAATATTTTTTGTTTGTAAAAACCGAAACATTTTAAATCGAAATAGTTGCTGTTCCTCGTTCGTTAACTTTTTATAAAAAAGAATATGTTGTACCAATAGTGCATGCCAATGCATTGGAACTTTAACATTTTCTAACGGAATTATTGTTGCTTTTTTCTTTGGTTTTAAACCTACAAACAAAACAGTAAGAAGAATGGCAATAACAATCGTATAAAGCATTGTGTTTTTTAAATTGAAATACTATCAACTACGCAATAGTAGTTTTTAGTATCTTAATAATTACAATTGGTAACCGGCTATTCATAAAAAAGTTGTAGTTAATTTTAATGAAGTACAGCTTACTATTTTATGAATATATATATATATATATATATATATTACTTTTTAGGATTTAAAAAGTGCTTACTCCTTTTTTGTATAAGTTCTATAAACTCTAATTCATTACCATAGTTTAACAAATCGAAATTAAAAGTATCGTCTTCTACATATCTAATAAATTCTTCAACTCGATGCGCTGGAATATTAAAATTATCAACTAAAAAAGTAGAGCCCAAGTAATATTTAATAAATTTTGATGGAACTTCTGGAATCCCTGCTGCCTCCTTGTCTTTTACTTCAGATCTAAAAAGCGGAATTAATAATTGATCAACAATATTAACGATATTTAAACCATCCACTAAAGTTCTAGTTTCTGACGGAATTACTCTATCCGGATTCTCATTTATACGCGTTTCAATATTCTTAAAAACTTCGTTATTTTTAATACTAAAATAAATTGCATCTTCTTTTTGGTTAAATTTTGCTGCGCTTTTAAGATCTGCAGAAAGATTGCCCGTCAATTTTTTATGAGAAACTACTATAATTTCTTCTAACTTATTAATTTCTTCAATTAAAAAAATGTTTATTTTTTTTGATTCTAAAATAGCTTCATTAATTCTAACATCAAAATTTTGATATTCTAGAGCTCTAATTTCTAAAATATCATTTAAAGTTACTGCCATTATAAACTCACCTTTTTCGTTTGTTACAGTACCTATATTGGATGATGTGTTAAAAATAGCGATGTTTTCAATATCTTTTCCTTCAACAATAATTTTCCCTGTAATTTCTTTTCGTATAATATCTTGCGAAAAGGAAATGAAATTTGCAGACAATAAAAGCACTAGTAATAATTTTTTCATGTATTATTTTTAAAGTATAAAAATAATCGATTTCAACTAAAATAGTGTGGTAATACAGGTAAAATTTTTGCGGAATATCAAATTAAAATTTCACGATAATTTCATGATAATTTTTTCAATATCATTTTAATAATTTTTACATTTCTTTCTCTGTTTAGTTTTCTACTTTCTTTTAATGATTCATCATTTCTGGCATTAAATTAATGCCAACTTTATGCTGTAGAACTTAAATTTTGTTGCTTATAGGAATTTGCTGTTATTAAAAAATTAGTAAGTCAATCATAACTGTAAGTCATTTTTTTTGAAAAAAAGAAAGAGATCGATAGGTGTATTTGAGATTCCGAGGGAATGACAAACTGTACGGAGTTCGTTGCTTTTATGCTGATTTCCTGACAAAAATGCTCCATCTAGCTTTTCTTCTTATACGGAATTAGCGAAATTATTTAAATTTAAAAATAAGAACATAAATGTATATGGAATTTCTACGGAATGACAAATTGTGCCAAGTTGATTGCTTTTAACTTAATTTTTTAGAAAAAATACGCACCACCTAGTTTGTCTCCCGACAAAGAACTAGCACAAACCTTTTAAAATAAACATAATGATATAAAACTTAAAAAAAATTAACTATTAGAATACTTACGAAAAAACATTAACAACCAAATACAACGTATATTTTACGAATATAAATCATTCTGCTAATCTAAAGGAGGCAGAACCATCGAGATATCAAAAAATAATATTCTTTTATAAATATGAAGCAAAGCGCCTAACAATGAAACCCAGGATTCCTATAAATGCTCAAACAAGCCTACCTGTGGGACAAGTAGGTTCAACTAACAATTATTGAATGCATTGCTTCGCTATTTAAAAAAATTGAATTTTACTAGTAAAATGATTCTTGCTCTGTAACTTGTGCTTTCTTCTTTATTTGGATTAAGTTAATTGTTATTGATCTACTTCTTAAAAAAGTATTTGCGACCTTTACAAAATTCTAAAAAGCTTGGTAAGTTTTGATTTATTCATTAACTTAAAATCTGTAATTAATATTACTAAACATTTACTACAGCGTTTTAGTGTATTCAAAAACTATATTTAAAAACATGGATGTACGTAAAAAAATTATTGTTATTGGTGGAGGATTTGCTGGATTAGAGCTTATAAAACGCCTAGGGAATTCAAAAAAATATGATATAATTTTAGTAGACAGTAATAATTATAATTTTTTTGCACCTTTAATATATCAGGTCTCTAGCGGCTTTATGGAGCCTTCCGCAATTAGCTATCCTTTTCGTAAAATTCTTCGTAATTATAATAATGTACGTTTTAGACTTGGTTCTTTAGAACAAATAGTTACAGAAGAGAATAAAGTAATCTTAAACAATGGCGAGCTAAAATATGATATTTTAGTGATGGCGACGGGTACAGAAACAAATTACTTTGGTAATAAAAACATTGAAGAAAAATGTTTGCCTATGAAAACAATAAGCGATGCTTTATCATTGCGAAATACCATTTTAACACGATTAGATTTAGCCACAAGAATTGAAGATGCAGAAGAAAGAAAAAAATATTTAACTTTTGTTATTGCAGGGGCAGGACCCACAGGTGTAGAGCTTTCTGGAATTATAGCAGAAATGAGTGCTTCGGTTATTAGAAAAGACTACCCAGAATTAAAAGAAGAAGAATTAGGTGAAATCTTTTTAATCGATGGTCAAAAATCTGTGTTGGCCACAATGTCTGCTAAAGCACAAAAATATGCCTCTAAAAAGCTGTCTAAAGTTGGTGTGAATCTTATTATGGAAACTTTTGTTGAAGATTTTGATGGGGAGAGCGTGCAATTATCCAACGGAAAGAAAATTAATTCTAAAAATTTAATTTGGACTGCGGGGGTTGTTGCGAAAGTTTTTAAAGGTTTTCCTCAAGACAGCTTTGGTAGTGGAAAAAGGTTAAAAACAAATCAATTTAATCAGGTTTATTTGTCAGAAAACATTTACGCTTTAGGAGATTGCGCTATTATGAATAGTGATAAAAAGTATCCGAACGGTCACCCGCAGGTAGCCCAGCCAGCAATACAACAGGCAAAAAACCTGGCTAATAATTTATTAAAAAATCAAGGAGAATGGAAACCTTTTGTCTACGGAGATAAAGGATCTTTAGCCATCATTGGCCGAAATAAAGCCGTGCTAGATTTTCCAAATCCAAAATACGCTATGAGCGGTTTTATTTCTTGGTTAATTTGGATTTTTGTTCATATTATGGGACTTGTTAATTTTAGTAATAAATTAAGAGCTCTATATAATTGGATGGGCTATTATATTTACAGAGACCAATCTTTTAGAATGATTATAAAACCAAATAGTGAAATAAAATAGTAAAACAAAGGTAACTATTCAGCGGATGTTTAGTGGTTGTTAACAATTTGATTTATTTTATCCACAATTTTTTATTTTTAGTCATTCTATTTCAAAAAAAGCAGTTGTTTATGCACATCGGTTGATAAGTGTGTGAT
>NZ_VORR01000036.1 GCF_007997085.1 Polaribacter sp. IC066 | reverse complement strand
GATATAAAATTTAATCCGCCGTAAGCACTAATATTTTCTGTAGTTGTTGTAATTTTCACCTGTCAGGGTTTTCACCCAAGTTGGTGAAAATTATTGAGATGGAAAAGTCTTGTAACTACTATTTTTAAAGGACTTTCCGTTTCTTTTGAATTGAGACCTGCGGAGTTAAGGTTTTATGTTAATTAACATAAAATTAAGGGTGTAAAATCTGCGTTATTAAGCAATATTTTAAAAAGTAAAAAAATGCTACTCTTTCAAGTAGCACTTTAATAATTCAAATAATTAGCTTTTTAAAACTGGTAGTTTAAAGATAAATTAAACATCGTTCCTAATTGGCTAAAGTGATAACCATCATAGGTCATTTGAGAATAACGTTGGTTAAATGTAATTAAGTTAGATGGAGAATTTGTAACGGCAGCGCCATCAAGAATAGCTTGACCTGTTGCAGTTGCATTTGTAAAACTCCATTCTGGTAACACGTTAAATAAATTGTTTATATTTAAAGAAAATGTCAACTTTTCAGTAGCGTTATAGTTAATCCCTAAGTCTGTAACAACTTTTGGAGTAAATTCTGTTCTTAAATCAGATCCTCCGTCTTCTAATGCTCCTGAAGGTACTTGGGATTGGTCAACAAAAAGTTTTTCTAAATCCTGTAAACCTTGTTGTGCAAACTTAGTTTTACCAAAATAGGTATTATTAAGATTGAATCCAAACTTCCCAATATCATAAGTAGCTCCAAAAATTAACTTCATTTCTGGTCTCGAAGTAAAGAATAAAGCTTCTTGAGTTTCATTCACTACAGATTGTCCTGCTGCTTCAACAATAGCTGGATTTTTAACCGCGCCATCTCTAGCATTTTCGATTACGAAGTTTCCAGATAAGTTAAAACCTAAAGTTCCTTCTCCTGCTTCAATCTTATTATAACCAATAACTAAATCGATACCAGAAGTTTTAGTATCTATAGCATTAGAAAAAAAACTAAGATCAGATAAATTGTTATCTCTTAAAATATCATCTAAAGGAGTCGTTCCAATGTTTACATCATTAGCATCAAAAGCTGTTCCTGTAATTTCAGTACCTAAAACAATTCTATCTGCTACATTAATACTGTAATAATCTACCGTAAAACTTAAATTTCTATTTACCTTACCTCCAAAACCTAATGTTAAGTTGGTAGACGTTTCTTGTTTTAATTTTTCAATTCCTAATAAACCTGCTTGAGAAGACACATTATTTACCAAACCACCTACTTGAATCCCTTGTCCTGGAACAAAACTATATTGTGCTTTTTGTGTGTAAATTTGGTGTAATGTTGGTGCTCTAAAACCTGTAGAAGCAGAACCTCTTAGTGTGTATTTGTCAGCAATCGTATAGGCTCCACTTGCTTTCCATACAAATGCATTTCCGAAATCTGAATAGTTTTCAGAACGTATTGTACCGTCTAACGTTAAGTTTTCAATTGGATTCCAGTTTAAAGAGGCATACCCACCAAAATTATAACGTGTAAAAGAACCTGCGTTTTCTGGGCTGTTTCCTGCAAATGAATCTGCACCACCACCATCATAAGAACCTAATTCACCTTCAATCACTTCAAATCTTTCAAATCTAATTTCAGAACCAAAAGCAACACTTAAGTTGTCTGTAAGAATTTTAGAAACATCTAAGTTCCCAACATTGTGATAAAAACCTGTTCCACCTGGATCAAAAGATTGTTTAGAATTTGCACCGTAAAGCGGAGTTGCTTCAAATAAAGCTGTATCTGAGTTATAGCTAACACCAAAAACTTCGTTTCTATTATGAGATTGATTTACTTTATAAGTTTGAGAATTTCCACCCGTAGTAAAACTAGCATCTATATTCCAATCGTTAATTACAGATTTTACTCCTACGGTTGCGTTGTAGTCATTTAAATCTCCTTCAAACGTTGGTACATACCCGTCATAACCACCGTCATTTGTTGGGTGATCGCCAGGGAAAAAATCAGCTAAATAAGGAAAATCATCAACCGTTCTCCAATATGGCGTTCTGTAATTAGCGAAAGAATTTACTTTTTTATTAATTAAAGCTGCATTGAAGTATAAATTAGATTGTTCGTTCAATTTATATTCACCGTTTACTAAAAATTTAGCGGCAGCCGTTTCTGGTGCACCGTTGATATTATTGGCGTCTGGGTTTCTACTTAAAAATTCTTGCACACCACCAAGAGTTATAGGCACAGCCGCATCACCATCAAAGAAATCAGCAAACTCACCGGCAGCACTTACGGTTCCTGGTCTGTTAGATACTTTTGTTTTAGAAAAATCTAATGTATAATTGATAAAACCCTTATCATCTCCAATAGTAGCCCCATTATTTACAGAAACACCATACATTTCTCCATCACCTGCTGAAGTGATTCCTGATCTTAGTGTTGCAGAACCTCCATCAGTAGCATCTTTTAAAATAATATTGATTACACCTGCAATTGCATCAGAACCATATTGTGCAGATGCACCGTCTCTTAACACTTGGATATCTTTAATAGCATCAATTGGAATTCCTGAAATATCAGAACCCGTTTCACCTCTACCAGGAGAAGTTTGTGTGTATAATAAAGCAGATAAATTCTTACGTTTTCCATTAATTAAAATTAAAGTTCTACTTGGCCCCATGTTTCTAATTTCATACGGATCTAATAAAGAAGTTGCATCATTTACAGGTGTTTGTACTGTACTAAATGATGGAATCTTGTATTGTAACGCTTTATCAAAAGTAGTTTGTCCTGTAGCTACTAAATCTTTAGCAGATACAATATCTATTGGTAATGGACTTTTGGTATTACTTCTTTGTGGCGTTCTAGAACCTGTAACAACGATTTCAGATAACGCATTATCTTCATTAATAACGATTGTTAAGTATGAATTATTTTTCACTTTTATCGTTTTGGTTTCAAAACCCATAGAAGAAATAACAATTGATGCTGGTAAACTTTTAAGTGTAATAGAAAACTCTCCATTATCATCAGAAACAATTCCGTTAGAAATGTTTCCTTTTTCAACAATATTCATATAAGGCAATCCTTCACCAGATGAATCTGTAACTTTACCTTTTACAGTCTGTGCCATAAACCCAAGAGGTAGCATAAACATAAAAGCAACGGTACATAATTTTAAAAAATACTTTTGTTTCATAAATAAGTTATTAAATTTGTTTTATTGGTTATTCTTTCATGTAAAAGTTTTCACCCATTTATTTTAAAAGCCAACTATAGAAAAAATATACTCTTTCAAATTCATTTTTTTTTAATAAAAATAACAAAATGGTATCAAGTCGACAATAATCAAGCACTTACATTGCGATATAAATTTTTTAGGATAGTATCTGAAACCATTCATAAAAAGAAAAAAACAACCTTTTAAAACATCGTCTTTTGCGCTCTTATCAATTTTATTTAAATTTATAAAACACGGACTATAATTACATTAAACCACTTAACTTACTTGATAAAACCTTTCTGACGCCTTTAAATTTTGTACTCAATCATATAAATAGATACTACTTTCTATAACAAAATAATAGATAACACTTTCTTCTGATTTTTTAACTTCAAAAAAAATAAACATAAAAAAATGCTACTCTTTCGAGTAGCATTTTTATCTATCCAACTAAAACAATTATACATGTGAGTCTAAAAGTAGGAAATATTTTAAGTTAATTTTTAGAACGTAAATGCTAATTTTGTAAATACTCGTGTTCCATCAATACCAAATTGAGTTGTTTGCCAAGGGTATTTAAATCTACCTACAAAATCTAAATTTCTATCGTTTGGCACACCACCGTTGCTACTATATGCATCCGCAAAAGTATCTGGATACACATTAAACAAATTATTAACCCCTGCTGAAATATTTATTTTATCTGTTAGTTCATAACTAACGTTTATATCGGTTAAGGTTTTACCTCCAAAAGTTGCATCGTTAGAAGCGTCAGAAGCATGTCTATATGTTACCTCTCCATAATTCATAAAAGATAAGCCTGCTGTAAGTTTATTAATTCTATAATTTGCAGAAGCAATAATTTTTTGTCTTGGCCTCCAAGACTCTACTCTAGAAATATCTTCTCTAGAAAAGATTGCATCTTGTAAGTTATTATCTTCTATAAATTTAGGGAAATTAAAGCCTGTTACATCGGTTCTATTAAAATTAGCAGCAACACTACCACTTAATATACCAGGACCTACTTTAATATTATCATAACTAAATACAAGGTCAATACCTTTTGTTCTGGTATCAATCGCATTTAAGAAAAACCCTGCTGCGCCAACATTAACTGCATCTAAGGTTTGATCTATAGGGCTTGAAGCATCTCCTGTAGGAGTTACTTGTCCAGAAAGTGCAATTCTATCATTCACATCTATCTGGTAAACATCTACAGTAAAACCAAGTTTTCTAGTAATACGATAAGAGATACCTGCACCAATACTATTAGAGGTTTCAGGGCTTAATTCAGGAATACCCAATGCTCTAAGTGCCGGATCAGAATTATTTAAAATTCCGTTTTGTTGAATTCCGTTTTCAGTTAAAGTAGTCGTTATTGCTGTATAAAACATTTGGTGCAATGAGGGCGCTCTAAAACCACTACTCACAGATCCTCTTATTGCTAATTTATCGTTCTTTGTTTTCCATCTTGAATTTAATTTCCAACTTACGTTAGACCCAAAATCTGAATAATCTTCAAAACGCAATGCCCCACCAACTAGCCAAGACTTTGAAAGATCTGCGCTTATATCTGTATAGATTCCTATATTACTTCTGTAATCATCAGATGCATTTTCTGGTTTAAAACCACCAAAAGATTCTGAACCTGCTCTATCTGCTATATTTGGTGTGGCATCATTATAAGAAGCTAATTCTCCTTCTTCAGTTACAAAACGTTCTGTTCTGTGCTCTGCGCCAAAAGCGATAGAAATAGCTTTATCATCTTCACCTTCAAACGTTCTAAACACATCTAAATTGTTAACAATATGGCTAAACTGATGTGCGCCATTATAAAAATCTGATGGACTACTTGCACCATAGGATTGGTTAAAAGAATTGGTAATATAATAATCAATTCTATTTTTACCTGTAGACGAACTCAAATCAAAGTTCCAATCATTATAAACTGTTTTTATACCAATTGCCAAGGTATTATCTATAATTTGAGGAGACATTTCTGCTAAAAAAAAATCTTGTTCAGGATATATTTGATCAAAACCACTCACCCAATAAGGAACTCTAGCAAATTGAGGAGCAGAACCACTTCTATTGGTCAACATACCAAAAGAATATACTTCAGTCTCTGTCTCTTCGTCTAATGTGTACCCCATATTATATGAAAAATTTGTAATGGTCATATCTGGCGTACCAACTTGAAAACCTGCACTTGGGTTCTTATCTAAAAACGCAGTTAAATCTGCTGTATTAAAATCAGTTGCGTCTGTAACGCCCCAATATCCTGCTTCATCCTCTACACTTGTAACGGTTCCGGCACGTTGGGTACGTTTTGCATCAAAATAATTAAACGTAAAATTCGCATACCCTTTATCTGCGATATCAACACCAAAACCTGTTTCTAGTTGATATTGCTCTCCATCGCCTTCACTCGTTACACTATAACTTGTATTTACAAATGGATCCATTGATTTTTTCAGCACTAAATTAATAACACCAGCAACAGCATCTGAACCATATTGCGCAGCAGCCCCATCTCTTAATATCTCAACGCGTTCTAACGCTGCGGAAGGAACAGATTTCATATCTACACCAACTTCCCCACGCCCAGGAGTTACGTAACTATATACCAATGCACTCGCATTCTTTCTTTTTCCATTTACTAAAACAAGTGTTCTACTTGGAAACAAACCTCTAAGATCTGCAGGGCTAAAGTGAGCACCAGCATCAGACACAGGTTGCTGTGTGGAATTATACGAAGGTACTTTAAACATCAGTTGCTGATCTAAAACTCCTTGACCAGTTTGTGTTAATTCAGATATTTTAATATTGTCTATTGGTACTGGAGAATCGAAAGCAGTTCTTGGTTTCCCTCTACTACCAACTAAAACAATTTCATCTAACGCATTGTCTTCCATAACCACAATTGTTAAATAATCACTATTCGTAACTTTTACAGATTTTGTTGCAAAACCCATCGAAGAAACCACAATTGTAGTTGGTAAACTTTTAACGGTAATAGAAAATTCTCCATTATCATCAGAAACCATTCCATTAGAAGTGTTTCCTTCTTCTACAATATTCATGTAAGGTAGCACTCTACCTTCTGAATCTGTAATTTTTCCTTTAATTGTTTGTGCCATAAGTCCTAGCGGTAACATGAAAATAAAAGCCACGGTACATAGTTTTAATAAGTATTTCTGTCTCATAAATAAATAAAATTTTAATTAATAATAAATATGTGTAGTTGGTCATTGCTTTAATAAACCACCTTGAAGCAGAGCTGCAGAGGTATCAAAAGAAAGAAACTTTATTTTTAGTTTGATGAAAACAACTTGTTTTCAAACTTTTCTATTGACCACCGACTTAGAACGTCGGAGAATTATTTCGATTAAAAGGCATGCACCCATTTACTATATAAGACATCAAAAGAAAAAATATACCCTTAAAATTTCACTTATTTTTTTAAATTAAAATAATACAATAGCATTAACGCTTTTATATTACTGATAAACAGGTAGTTTGAGCCTAAATTATGCAGAAAAAATAATTTAAAAGAAAACTTACAAGCAGAATTCTGAACAATTCTTTACACTTAAAGCTTTACAGTTAATTTCGTGTAGTAAAATGAGCCATTTATCCCCATTTGTGTGGCATCCCATAAGCCACCACTATCGGTATATTCATTTTGCTTTGTTGGATAAATGTTCAATAAATTATGAGCTCCGAACTGTAGATCTATAATTCTATTTATTTTAAAACTAAAATGTAAGTCTGTTGTTATTCTTGGTTGATAAATATCTGTAGCAGCCGCTAACCTTTCTGATGCTGAATTATTGAAATTCGATAGATTTTTAGTGACTTGCCAATCGATTAACTTAATCTCACTAAATCTAGTAAAATTTAAAGAGGTTTTAAATCTTTTATATTGATAATTAACCCCGAGGTTAAATTTACTATTGGGTGCAGAAGCTAGTAAAAACTGTTGTTCTCTCTCTCCAAAAAAAGTTTCTTTATCTAACAGCTTATTATTAATATCTGTAATGATCATGTGATTTATATTTCCAGATAAATCGAAAGATAATTCACTATTCCCCATTTTCTTTCTCCAGTTTAAAACCAAGTCTATGCCTTTAGTTTCTGTATCTACGCCGTTTGCAAAAAATTGAACGTTATCCACTCCAAGTCCTAAAATTGAAGCATCAAAGTTACCACTCAAAATAATTCTGTCTTTAATTCCAACATAATACCCATCTAAAGTTACGTTAAAAGTAGGACTTACTTTTGCTGTTAATCCCAAACTAAAATTTATCGCTTTTTCTTCCTTTAGCTCATCAATATTAAACCTTCTGGCAATAGGGCTGTTGTTTGCTACCAAAATAGATTCTGTTGGTGTGTCTCCAATAAAATTTGTAAAGGTTAAATTGTAATAATTCTGTGCTAAAGAAGGAGCTCTAAAACCTGTACTAAAAGAACCTCTTAAATTAATTTTCTTGGTAATTTTATATCTAGAAGCAAGTTTGTAATTTAAAGTGCTTCCGAAATCTGTGTAGTATTCTAATCGCAAAGCTGCACCAATCATAAATTTTTCAGAGAAATCTACTTCCGTATCCAAATAGACTCCAAAATTAGATCTATTTCTATCTACCTCGTTTTGTGGAGAATACCCTGGAAAACCTTGAGAACCACCAGGCCTAAGATCCCCGTTATAAGTTTGATATTCAGAAGCCGGAGTTTGTGCGTTTACTACATCACCATTTACGTCATAAGAACTATAAGAACCTTCTTCACCAGAAAATATTTTATATTTATCTAATCTATATTCTAATCCTACTGCAACATTAAATCCATAAGATTTTTCTAAAAAATATTTAGAAAAATCAATACTTGTTGTGTTTTGTATTAATTGATGTCCGCCTGCATCAAACTCTTTAGGTGAGTTTTCTTCTAACGTTGTATTTACCGTATTTTTAATAAAATAATGAAAATTATTTCTGCCTAAAGTATTGTTAATATCAATATTCCATTCTTTAAATTCAGTAAGCATTCCAAAGGAAAAAGAATTATCTAAAATAGTAGACGTAATTAATGGATTAAAGCCGGTAGGATAAAAATCAAGAACATTTCTTGCACTATTAGCTGGTCTAGTAAAAGCATAAGCTTCGGTGTTTTTGTGATTAAAACCACCATTAGCATACAGCTTTGTGTTCTTATAAATGGGTATTTCAGCATTGAAAAATACACTCACATTTTTTACGCCTGCTTGTCCAAATTTTTCTCTGGCAGTTGTTCCTGGTCTTATTGTATTATCTGTTGATAATGCCTCTGCAGTAAAATTTACAAAACCTCCTTTGTTTATTTTAGCACCATAATTTAAGCCTAATTTATATGTAAAACCATCTACTTTGTTAGGAAAAATATTATCATTATTTGCATTATTAAAACCCATAGTAGAACTCACAGTCAGTTCATCATCAGCATCTTTTAAGACTATATTAATAACCCCTGCAATAGCATCAGAACCATATTGTGCAGAGGCCCCATCTCTTAATAGTTCTATTCTTTTAATAGCAGAAATAGGAATTGCATTTAAATCTGTACCAGAATTACCTCTTCCTCTGGTTCCGTATAAATTAATTAAAGATGCTTGATGTCTTCTTTTTCCGTTGATTAAAACCAAGGTTTGATCGGGTCCTAGACCTCTTAAAGTTGCCGGATCTATATGATCTGCACCATCTGCGCCCGATTGTTTTGTAGCATTAAAAGACGGAATAACATATTGCAAAAATTGATTTAATTCTACTTGACTACTTTTTGACGCTGTTTTTTCTATATCTATAAAATCAATCGCCACAGGCGTATCGTTCGCAACTCTATTTTTATTTCGAGATCCTACAATTTTTACTTCCTCTAACTCTTGACCTGCTACGAGTGTAATTGTATGGAATTTATTTGGGGTAAGTTTTAACGTTTTAGTATTATGACCTAAAAAACAAACCGTTACCAAATGATTTTGGTTTATTATAAATTCAAAAGTACCATCTGCCTTGGTTGTAATGCCAACCAAAGAACCTTCTTCCTGCAAGGTTGCCCCGCTAAGAGGTGTGTTATCAGAACTCAAAACGATTCCTTTAATCATAATTTTAGCTCTGCTGTAAACACTATCTGCCATAAAATTAGCGGCTAAATTTAATTTCTCTTTTAAAGTAGCTTTCTTATCATCTAATTGCTTTTTGGTATAAACTACGTAATAGTTATTCCCTAAATCATCGAATAATAAAGAAGTTAATTTTTGTAATAAAGAAATAGATTCTTCTAAAGATAAATTTGCAAAACCCTCTTCTTGTATAAAGTTATTAGAAAGTAGGTTTGCATTATAAGTAAAGAATACTTTGTGTTTGTCACTAATTTGCTCTAATAATGTAGCTAAAGGTATTGGTTGCTTTTTACGCTCTTGCGCCACATTTGTTTGAAAAACAAAGAGCCCAAAAAAAAGTACTAAAAATTTTATAATTATTGATTTTTGATTCATTTATCAATTTAAAATCAAACCTACTTTTTACTAATAATTAAACTGCTATCTTTTTTAATAATTTTTACATCTACAGACTTTTCAATTGCTTGTATACAGATGTCTATATTGGTAATGGGCACAGCCCCTGTTATTACCGTCTTTTTACTGGTCTCATCTTTAAAAACAATAGCATAACCATAAGATTCTTCTATTTTTTCCATCGCTTTTTCCAAAGATAAGTTATCAAAAAATAAAGAACCATCTTTCCAAGAAGTCTTTAGGGTTGGATTAAAAATAGTAATATCTTCTAGAATTTCATTTTTCTTTGCAGAATACGAAACATAATTACCAGGAATCATCTTTTTATCAACACCATTTTTAAGTTTTAGCCAAACCTTACCTTCTTCTAAAAAAACGGCTGTTTTTTTCTTTTTTGTATTTACATTAAAAGAAGTACCGTAAACCTCTACCGATAAATCATTTGTTAAAACCCAAAATTTTGCATTCGTCTCTACTTTTTTATCCACCTGAAAAAAAGCTTCTCCAGACAACCAAACTTTTCTACTCTCATTCTTATAGTATGATAACCTAGAATTTGAGTTTAATGTAACATCACTACCGTCTAGTAACTTTATATTTAAAATTTCGCCATAGTTGGTTTTATGCGTAACTTTTGTATAAAAATTGGCAACATAAAAGCCAAGAGAAATTAATAAAAGGATAGAAGCCGCAATACTTAATGGTTTTAAAAATCGAACCTTCCTTTGTTGCTTTATTTTTTTTACCTGTATTTTAGTTTCTAATTTTTTCCATTCAAAAGCAACTTTTTCTTTGCTCACAAAGTTTTTATCAAAAGAAACCCCTAAAACAAGATCTTTTGCTTTATTTACAAGTTCTTTTTTATCAGGATTATTTAAAATCCAAAACTCCCAAAAACTAATATCGGTTCCGTTATTCTGTACTACCCAATTTTTAAAAGAGGCATCTTCTAAAAAGTCGTTAATCTTTGTATATTTTCTCTTAATCATTTCTGTAATTCATATCAATGTATATAGATAAGGATACTTTATATTTTTTATACTCTAAATTTTATCTTAAAATTTAATTAAATAATTTTAAAATCGCAATTTCTTCCTTTAAACTCTTAATTGCTTTATGCAATGTATTTACAACACTTTGGTAATTAATACCCATTATTTCTGATATTTCTGTTGCCTTTAAATCACTGTAATATTTTAAATAAATAGCCTCTCGTTGTCTTTTTGGTAACTTATTTAGTAAAGTTGATAAGTTTCTATTTTTAAAACTTTCTGTTTCTTGATTGGTCAAAAGCTCTTCTGCTGTAAATTTAAGATCTACAAAAGTTTCGTCTGGTGCATCTGTATATATTAATTTTTCATTCTTTTTCATCACTCTTAACAAAAAACGCTTGTAAGAGGTAAAAAGATACGGCGCAATAACATCTAAATCACTTAAATTTTCTCTGTGCTCATAAACGTACAAGAAAAAATCTTGCAGCGTATCTTCAGTTACATCTGCATCTTTAGATATTTTTAAACCATAGCTATGTAATTTAGGATAATAGGTTTCAAAAAGCACCGAAAACGCATTTAGATCTCCTTCCTTTAATGACTTCCATATAAACTTATCTGTTAATTTTTCCATGTAATAGATTAGACTTAAAATATTTTTTAAAAGTAATAAAAATAAACGAATCATCTTTAACCTTCTTTTAACAAGAATAATTTTGCTAATATTGTAGCTTTGTTTGTCGAAAAAAATAACACCTAACACATAATATAACAATGGAAGTAGATGTAAGAGCTATTAATGAGAAAATAGAAAGAGAAAGTGCCTTTATAGATATTCTTACTTTTGAAATGAATAAAGTAATTGTAGGGCAAAAACAAATGATAGAAAGTTTGTTAATTGGCTTACTCGGTAACGGACATATTTTATTAGAAGGTGTTCCTGGTTTGGCAAAAACGTTGGCCATAAACACGCTAGCAAAAGCAGTTCAAGGTAGCTTTAGTAGAGTGCAGTTTACGCCAGATTTATTGCCCGCAGATGTTGTTGGAACGATGATTTATAACATGAAAGAAAATGATTTCATGATTAAAAAAGGACCAATTTTTGCCAATTTTGTTTTGGCAGATGAGATTAATAGAGCGCCTGCAAAAGTGCAGTCTGCTTTGTTAGAGGCCATGCAAGAACGACAAATTACCATTGGTGACACCACATTTAAATTAGACGAACCATTTTTAGTAATGGCAACTCAAAACCCTGTAGAACAAGAAGGTACCTATCCTTTACCAGAAGCACAGGTAGATAGATTTATGTTAAAGGTTGTTATTGATTATCCTAAATTACAAGATGAACAAATTATTATGCGCCAGAATTTGTCGGGCAGTTTTGCAACTGTAAACCCCGTAATTTCTGTAGCACAAATCTTAAAAGCAAGAGAAGTTGCAAATGAGGTTTATATGGATGAGAAAATTGAGAAATATATTCTTGATATTATTTTTGCAACACGATATCCAGAAAAATACAATTTACCAGCTTTAAAAGATTTAATTAGTTTTGGAGCTTCACCTCGTGGAAGTATCAATTTAGCAAAAGCGGCAAAATGTTATGCTTTTATAAAGCGAAGAGGCTACGTAATTCCTGAAGATGTTAGAGCGGTGGTTTTTGATGTTTTACGTCACAGAATTGGTATTACCTATGAAGCAGAAGCAGAAAATGTGACTTCTGTAGAAATTATCAACCAAATTATTAACGAAATAGAGGTACCATAAAATTGCCTTTCGCTATAAGCTTTTAGCTTTTAGCAAACTGCGAATAGCCAACTGCTTTAAAATAATGGATACAAAAGAAATACTTAAAAAAGTTCGTAAAATAGAAATTAAGACAAAACGCTTGTCTAATGATATTTTTGGGGGAGAATACCATTCCTCTTTTAAAGGACGTGGTATGACTTTTTCTGAAGTGCGCCAATATCAGTTTGGTGATGATGTAAGAGCTATTGACTGGAATGTTACCGCTCGCTACAACGAGCCTTATATTAAAGTTTTTGAAGAAGAACGCGAATTAACCATGATGTTAATGGTCGATGTTTCTGGTTCAGAATCCTTCGGAACGGCTACACAATTCAAAAAAGATACGGTTACAGAAATTGCTGCAACTCTTGCTTTTTCTGCTACCCAAAATAATGATAAAGTAGGTTTAATTTTATTTACGGATGCTATTGAACTCTACATTCCGCCTAAAAAAGGAAAAAGTCATGTTTTAAGAATCATAAGAGAGCTTATAGAATTTAAACCAAAAAGTAAAAAAACAAATATTGCAGCTGCTTTAAAATTTTTATCTAGTGTGATAAAAAAAAGTGCCATTGTTTTTATATTGTCAGATTTTATGGATGATGACTATGAAAAAACAGTTAAAATTGCAGCTAAAAAACACGATTTAACAGGAATTAGGGTCTATGATAAGCATGATGAAGAAATTCCGAATTTAGGAATGGTACACATGCAAGATTCAGAAACCGGAGCTATTCAATTAGTCAACACGTCCTCAAAAACAACAAGAAGAAATTACAAGGCAAATGCTTTAAGACTTTCTGATTATTATATCAACACCTTTAAAAGAGGTGGCGCCGGAACCATCAGTACAAGAGTTGATGAGAGTTACGTGAAAAAATTATTAGGTTATTTTAAATATAAAGGGAAGTAAAGAAACCCAATCCTAACCTTCTTAAAGAGAAGGAATACTCGAACTAAAATCTGGATAAAATCGAAATTAAAAATATATATTAAAAAGTTGAAAAAAAGTAACATTCATATACGTTTTCAAAAAAGTGCTAAAGATTCACTATCCTATTGCTTTTTTTCCTATAGAAAGAGAGTAAGAGAAATAGGCTTCTTTTTTCTTTTTTTAGCCTACAGTATTGCTTCGTTTGGTCAAAACCCAATGGTAAAGGCACAGGTAGAAACCTCTAGCATTAGAATTGGTGAGCAGTTTAATTTAAGAATTTCTGTAAACGAAACAGAAAATGTAATTTTACCAAAATTAGCTTTATTAGGTCTCGAAGTTATCGACTCTGCAAAAATAGATACACTCCGTAATATGCTTATTCAAAAGTATATTATTACTGGTTTTGATAGTGGTTCCTTTTATATACCACAACAACAAGTATTTGTTAAAAACCAAGCCTATTTAACAGACTCTTTGTTGATAAATGTTGCCACAGTAGCGATTGATACTACTAAAATTAAAAAATATCCTATAAAAACTATCAAAAAAGAGCCTTATGTTTTTGATGATTTTAAACTTTATATTTACTTACTAATAGCGGCTTTAGTAATTATCGGATTTTGGATTTATTGGTTTGTGATTAGAAAACGAAAAACCGAAGAAGACGCACCTACCTACAAGGCTTTACCTCCTTATGATGAAGCCATTTTTAAGTTAAACGAATTAGATGAAAAACTGCTTTGGCAGAATAATAAAGTAAAAGAATACTATAGCGAATTAACAGATATTATTCGAGGCTATATAGAACGGGAGTTAAAAGTACCTGCTTTAGAAAAAACATCCGACGAAATTATAGACATGTTAAAAGATTTTCATGATGCAGACGCTATTAACACCAACAAAGCAACACTTATCAAATTAAAAGATTTGTTAAGAGAAGCAGATTTGGTGAAGTTTGCTAAATCGAAGCCTTTAGCACCTGAAATAGAAGAAGATAGAAAAGATGCCGAAGAAGTAGTGCATAATCTAAAACCAAAACCAGTTATTAAGAATGATGAATTGGCGTAATTTTGAATTTCTAAATCCAGAGTTTTTATGGTTGTTAATACTAGTACCTGTATTAGCGATTTGGTATTTCTTTGTCCGAAAAAAAGACGCGGCTGTTTTAACGGTTCCGAGTATTAAGGGTTTTAAGACAAAATCTTCTTTTATATCGAAACTAAAACCAATCGTATCCCTTTTAAGATTGTTAGCTTTAGCGGCCATTGTAGTTGCATTAGCAAGACCACGAAATGTTTCTGTAAGTAAAAAAACAAAAACAAATAAAGGCATCGATATTGTCATGGCAATTGATGTTTCTGCAAGTATGTTAGCGAGAGATTTAAAACCTAATCGACTAGAAGCCTTAAAAAAAGTGGCGGTAACTTTTGTAAATAGAAGACCAAATGATAGAATTGGTATTGTTGTTTATGCAGGAGAAAGCTTTACACAAACACCAATTACTAGTGATAAAGCCATTGTAAAACGTACTATTTCTGAATTAAAATGGGGCCAATTAGATGGTGGTACCGCTATTGGTATGGGTTTGGGCTCTAGCGTAAACAGATTAAAAGATAGTAAAGCAAAAAGTAAGGTTATTATTTTATTAACCGATGGTGTAAATAATTCTGGAAATATTGATCCTAGAACTGCCACAGAATTGGCTAAAGAATTAGGAATAAAAGTATATACCATAGGAATTGGCACAAACGGAATGGCAGATTTCCCTTGGAGTAAAGACCCTAGAACAGGGCAATTAAACTTCAGGAAACAACAAGTAGAAATTGATGAAGAGCTTTTAAAAGAAATTGCATCAGAAACAAACGGGCAATATTTTAGAGCCACCGACAATGATAAATTAGCAGCCATTTATGATGAAATTGATAAACTCGAGAAAACAAAAATAGAAGAATTTAAATATTATAATTATCAAGAAATGTTTAGACCGTTGGTGCTTTTAGCGCTTGGCTTTTTACTGTTAGAATTTTTGTTAAGAAATACGTTATTTAAAAGTTTTATTTAAAAATATTAAAATATTGAAAAACGCAAGAATTAAATAATAACAGTTTTAATTTTTGAATTTTTGAATCTTTCAATAATAGAAAAATGTACAAATTAGAAGAACCAATTTATTTTTATCTATTCGCAATTATTCCAGTAATGATTGTTATTTTTCTATTGGTTTTATGGTGGAAAAAAAGAACGCAGCGCAAATTTGCCGATTTGCCTTTGCTAAAAAAATTAGCCCCAAATTCATCTACATTTAAAGCCACTTTAAAACTACTGATGTTGCTTTTAGGAATTTCTTTTTTAGTTATTTCTCTCGTAAACCCGAAAATGGGCTCTAAATTAAAAACAGTAAAAAGAGAAGGTGTAGACGTTGTGTTTGCTCTAGACGTTTCTAGAAGTATGTTGGCAGAAGATATTGCACCTAACAGACTCGAAAAAGCAAAACAAATCATCTCAAAGATTATCGACCAATTAGGTTCAGATAGAATTGGTATTATTATTTATGCTGGTAACTCGTATCCGCTTTTACCTATTACTACAGATCATGCCGCTGCTAATATGTTTTTGCAAAATGCAAATCCTGATATGGTTTCTAGTCAAGGAACTGCTATTTATGAGGCACTAGAACTAGCAAAAACCTTTTATGATAACAATGATCAGACCAATCGTTTTTTAATTATTATTTCTGATGGTGAAGATCATCAAGAAGAAACAAAACAAGTGGCACAAAATTTGGCGAATGATGGTGTAAAGATTTATACTATTGGTGTTGGTACCGAAAACGGTGGTCCGATACCGATGCGTTTAAATGGCAATATGATTGGCTATAAAAAAGATAGAGCTGGTGAGACTGTTATTACCAAACGTAATGCAGCCGTTTTAGAAGAAATTGCTGCCATTGCTAATGGCGCTTATATAGACGGTAATGTTACCGAAGACCCTGTAAAAAAAATGGCAGGAATTATAGCTAGCGCAGAAAAAAACGAATTTGAAACCAAGCAATTTGCAGATTACAAAGATCAATTTCAATGGTTTTTAGGAATAGGAATTTTATTTTTACTCTTAGATATTTTCTTGTTTGATAAGAAAACCAAATGGCTGCGAAAAGTAGATTTATTTAATGAAGAGAAAACAAAAAGATAATCAGATGAAAATTTATACAAATATAGCACTTCTATTCTTGATGATTTTCTCATCAAACGGAATTCTTGCACAAAAAGATTCTATAGCTTTACAACGTAAAGCTAGAAAAATGGTAAGACAAGGAAACCAACTATACCAACAACAACAATATACAGACGCTTCTGTAGCGTATAGAAAAGCGTTAGATAAAAGCTCTAACTACGATAAAGCAAGTTATAATTTAGGAAATGCTTTATATGAAAACAAAAACTTTAAAGAAGCAGCGCCCCAATACGAATTATCAGCCAAAACAGCAGAAGACAAGTTTACAAAAGCAGAAGCCTATCATAACCTTGGTAATTCTATGATGGAAACTAAAAACTATCAGGGAGCCGTAGATGCCTTTAAAAATTCGTTACGTAATAATCCTAATGACGATGAAACGCGTTATAATTTAGCCGTAGCTCAAGAATTACTGGATAAAGAAAAAGAGGAAAATAAAGACGATAAGAATAAGGATAAAAAAGACCAAGACAAAAAGGACAAAGACGATAAAAATAAAGACGAGGATAAGAAAGAAGGTGACGATAATAAAGATAAAAAAAACGACGAAGATAAAGACGGTAAAGGCGATGAAGATAAAAAGGATAACCAAGATCCTAAAAAAGAAGATGCTAAAGACCAACAAGAAAAGCCAAAACCTCAACAAGGAAAAATGTCTCCTCAACAAGTTAAACAATTGTTAGAAAGTTTAAGTAATGAGGAAAAAAAGACCCAAAAGAAAATGAACGCACAAAAAGCCAAAGGTAAAAAAGTAAAACAAGAAAAAGATTGGTAAAACCCTCTGTTTAATTCTTTGTAAAGCGTAGAAAAATCATACTTTTGAAGTTTATTTTCTAACACTAGAAAAGCAAATAAAATGAAATAAAATGTAGTAAAATAGTTACTTACATAGCTCATATTAAAAGTAGTCGAAAGAAAAAGAATAAGAGAAGCCAATATGAAGTTGAAATTTTACATATCAATATTTATAAGTATACTAACACTTTCTGTGGCAGCGCAGCAACCAGTGCTCGAAGTAACTGTTAGTAAAAATAAACTTGGTCTTAATCAGCGATTAAGAGTTGAATTTTCTATAAACAAGCAAGGTGCAGATAACTTTACACCTCCAAAATTCAGTAACTTTAAAGTTATACAAGGTCCTAGCCAATCTGTAAGTCAGTCCTGGATTAACGGAAAAGTAAGTTTTTCTCAATCTTACACCTATATACTTACCCCAAAAAGAAAGGGAGAACTTATTATTGATCCGGCAAGCATTTACATCAATGGCACTGCCATAGATTCTAAAATGGTAAAGATTATTGTTCTAGACCCGATTGACATCCCTGAAAACCCAAACGATCCAGATTATATTGCTCAACAAAACATCCATTTAATTGCAGAAATTTCTAAATCTCAACCGTATGTAGGTGAAGGAATTTATGTAGAATACCGATTGTATGTAAGCGAAAACGTGAGCGTTTATGATACTTCTGTTACAGAGGCTCCTAAATATAACGGATTCTGGAATCAAGAAATTAAAATAAATGGTTTTCCTGTAAAAATGGGAGAATACAATGGAGAAAATTATAGATATATTGTACTTCAAAAAGCATTGTTAATTCCTACAAAAACAGGAAAATTAACATTAGATCCTATGAAGATGGATATTGTTATTGGGGTTCCTACTGGAAGAGCTGATTTTTTTGGAAATGTAATTACCAAAAACATTCGAAAAGAATTTGCATCTGCCAAAAAAGTTATAAATCCTAAAGGGTTACCTATCAGTCAAAAACCAGAAGATTTTGCAGGTGCTGTTGGTCAGTTTAACTTTGATGTTTCTTTGAGTAAGGATATTTTAAAAGCAAACGAATCATCACAAATTAAAGTGGCAGTTTCAGGAAAAGGGAATTTAAAATTATTTGAATTACCTACCGTGAAAACACCATCTGAATTAGAAAAATATCAACCAGAAAGAAAAGAAAAAGTAAGGGTTGCCACTGACGGATTAACGGGATCGGTAACAGATATTTATACCGTTGTGCCTCAATACAAAGGAAAATATAAAATACCGAGTGTCTCTTTTTCTTACTTTAACCCCAAAACAGAAAAATATGCCACAATTTCTACCAATGATTTATTTGTTGATGTAACAGAAGGCAAACAATTAATAACCAAAGATGCCAATACAGTAGCAAAACAAAATGTAGTTTCAACAGGTAAAAACTTTAGATACATTCAAACTACAACAGCATTTGTATCAAAAGAGACCACTGATTTTTACAAATCAAACTCATTTTATATTTTGCTATTACTTCCTTTAGTCTTAATCCCGGTAGGCATTATAATTGCTAAAAATAATGAGAAACGCAATAATGATGTTATCGGAACAAAACAGCGAAAAGCAGAACGATTAGCCAAAAAATATTTATCTGAAGCACAAAAACAATTGGGTAAAAAAGAAGCTTTTTATGAAGCTTTAGAAAGAGCTTTGCATAATTATTTAAAAGCAAAACTGACTGTAGAAATCGCGGATATTAGCAAAGAAAATATTACCAAAATACTTCAGAATAGAAATGTAAGCGAAACAACTATAGAGCAGTTTATGGATGTATTAAAAGCTTCTGATTTTGCACGTTACACGCCTATAACTGACACAGAAATGAAAGCAGAATTTGAGAGAGCAAAACAAGTAATCGTTGAACTAGATAAACAATTATAAAATGAAAAAAATATTTTTTTTATTACTCATAGTTGCAAACTCTTTACTGGGTCAAAACACAGAACAACTTTTTAAGGAAGCCAATGATTTATATAAAAACGAGAAAATTGAAGAGGCTATTGAATTATATAAAAAAATAGAAGCTCAAGGAATGCTTTCGTCTGAATTATACTATAATTTGGGCAATTCTTATTATAAATTAAATAAGGTAGGCCCATCTATCTACTATTATGAAAAAGCTTTAAAAAATAATCCTTTAAACGAAGATGTAAAAAATAATTTAGTTTTTGCAAAACGTTTAGCGTTAGATAATATTGAAGAAATACCTAAAACAGTATTTCAGAAGTTTCATGAAAATTGGTTACAAAAACTCTCTTATAATCAATGGGCAATTGTAATTATTATTTGCTCTTTTTTAGGAAGTTTATTGTTTTTACTTTTCTATTTTGCAGATTCTCCATCAAAAAAGCGCTTTTATTTTATCACCAGTATTTTTAGTTTTATACTTTTAATCTTCTCTTTTTTAATTACTTATAATCAATATACTTTTTCCAAGAACAATAAGGTAGCCATTGTTTTTGCAGAAAAAACTGCCGTAAGAAACGCGCCAACTTTAAATTCTGAAGAAGTATTTACCTTGCATGAAGGCACTAAAGTTGTGGTTTTAGATCTTGTAGACGACTGGAAAAAAATTAAACTAGCAGATGGCAAATTAGGATGGATTATTGCTGAAGAGATTAAAGAACTTTAAAAAAAACCAACCAATTACCTAACCAATTATCCGTAAAATAAGACTTAAAATACCGTTTTAAGTCTTATTCTCTCTCTTAATACTTTAAATTACTTTAGAGTTTTCGGCTATTGATTAAATTCCTTGTATCTTAGTATCTTGAAAAACTCAAATAGTACGATAAACATTTTTTCTATATTTATTTTTGCGAATAGAAGGTACAAAGCCGCTGTTATTTACTAGCACAATACCTAGTATTGTATCCATAACAAATAGGCCCTCTTTTTAATATAGGATTCAATAGTACAAACAAGTGAGTTTTTACTTAAACCTTTAAAATCTTGTCACTTTTATCGTGACAAGAAAAAAAAATCAACCAATCAATTATGAAAAATTTTTTTTCTAACCTTAAAGGCGATGCCTTTGGTGGAATTACTGCTGGTATCGTAGCACTGCCTTTAGCTTTGGCTTTCGGAGTCTCTTCTGGTTTAGGACCGAGCGCTGGTTTATACGGTGCTATTTTTATTAGTTTTTTTGCCGCACTTTTTGGCGGAACTAGTACGCAAATATCTGGACCAACAGCACCAATGACCGCCGTAAGTATGATTGTTATTGCGGGTATTATTGCCGCTAATGATGGCGATGTTACCAAAGCTTTACCAGCCATTTTAACTGTTTTTTTATTGGCAGGATTATTCCAAATTGGTTTTGGTCTCATGGGTTTGGGAAAATATATTAGATATATTCCATATCCTGTTGTTTCTGGTTTTATGACAGCTATTGGGGTTATTATTTTACTAACTCAAATACTGCCTTCTTTAGGCTATTACCCAAAAGAAGATATAGAATTTGTGAATCAATTTAAGCCTCAAGCCGAAGAAGTAATTCTAAAAAACATATTGAAAGAAGAAGCTGGCGAAAAGATTTTAGTTTTAGAAAATTTTGCAGAAACCATTCAAAGAGCAAAGAAAATTACACCCGGAGACATTCAATTAGAATCTGAAATATTAGCTTCTAAAAGTGCCGCTGGTACCATTGGTGCCCTAAGGGTTTTGCCAAGAGCTTTGCAAAATATTAATTGGCTAGAATTACTATTAGCTTTGGGTACTGTATTTATTATTTATGGTTTTAAAAGAATTACAACGGCAGTCCCCAGTACTTTAGTCGCCTTAATTGTCATGTCTGGAATTGCCGTCGGCTTCGGGCTCGATTATAGAGCTATACAAGAAATTCCTGGAGGAATCCCGATCCCTAAATGGGAAATATTTACTGGGTTTAGTTTTTCTAGTATTACTCCTTACATCTTTACGGCATTAACATTATCCCTTTTAGGAGCTATCGATTCTTTATTGACCAGTGTTGTTGCAGATAATATGACGAAGACCAAACACAAACCTAATAAAGAATTAGTGGGGCAAGGAATCGGAAATAGTATTGCCGCAATATTTGGTGGTATCCCGGGAGCCGGCGCTACGATAAGAACGGTGGTAAATATCAATGCTGGTGGTAAAACAAAACTTTCAGGAATGATTGCAGGTATCATGCTGTTAATCGTTATGTTATTATTAGGCCCTATCGCCTCAAAAATTCCCGCGGCCGTTTTAGCAGGTATTTTAATTACGGTAGGTATTGGTGTAATGGATTATAAAGGTTTAAAGGCAATTCCGTATTTACCAAAAGACTTAAAAATTGGTTTTCTAAAAGTAAGTTCAGAAGTTTTAATTATGTTGATCGTTTTAGGACTTTCTACTTTTTGGGATCTAATTTACGCAGTAGGCATCGGTCTTATCATTGCCTCTTTAATGTTCATGAAAAAAATTGGAGATTTAACTGCTAAAAGAAGTCTCGTTACAATTTTAGACGAAGAATCTTGGCCCGATGAAAAAGGTTTTCCGAATACTTTAAAACAAGAAGTATTTATAAAGCACATAAAAGGACCTTTATTCTTTGGCTCTACCAGCGATTTTCAGCGCTTATCTCAACAAATACCAGAAACCGCGAATATTGTTATTATTCGTTTAGGAAGAATGCAATATATGGATCAATCTGGTTTGTATGCCATGGAGGATATGTTGTTAGATTTAAAAGCAAAAAACATTGAGGTTTTATTTGTAAACCTATTGCATCAACCTAGATATATGATGGAACGTATTGATATTATTCCAGATTTTATACCCACTGAACACATCTTTAAAACCTTCGATGAATGTGTTATATGGGTACAACAAAATATAAAAGACAAATCTTAAAAAAACAAAATATCATGAAAAACACCTATTACCATCAGTTATTACAAAACAACAAAGACTGGGTTAAGAAAAAAATTGACCAAGATCCCACCTTTTTCGAAGAACTCTCTAAAGGTCAGAAACCACCCGTTTTATGGATTGGCTGCGCAGATAGCCGAGTACCCGCAAATCAAATAACAGGAACCTTTCCTGGAGAAATGTTTGTACATAGAAATATTGCGAATATGGTAGTTCATACCGATATGAATATGTTAAGCGTATTAGACTACGCTGTAAATTCTTTGCAAGTAAAACATGTTATTGTTTGCGGTCATTATGGCTGCGGTGGTGTACAAGCTGCCATGCAAAACAAATCTTTAGGGTTGATCAATAAATGGATTAGAAACATTAAAGAAGTTTATAAAAACAATATTACAGAATTAAGAAACATTAAAGATGATCAAAAGCGTTTTGACAGGTTAGTAGAATTAAACGTAAAAGCACAGGTGTATGATTTAGCAAAAACATCGATCATACAGCAAGCTTGGATAGATGATACTGGATTAGAAATTCACGGTTGGGTATATGGTTTAAATGACGGTATTATTAAAGATTTAAAAGTATCTATGGATAGTACGGCACATTTAGATGATATTTTTACCCTAGATTTAGAAAAGAAGTAACACCAAAATAATTCATATATTTTTAGTTTTAAAAAGAAAACCACCTTTATTTAAGGTGGTTTTTGTAAATCTTTTTTCTTTAGTTAAAAGTTTTAACTAATCCAATTCCTAATCCTCTTAAAGTATCCCCATTTGTGTCAAACTGAAAACTTGCTATTAAGTTTAAAGATACAGTATTAAATAATGTAAGGTTGTAAATTAAATTACTTTCCAAACCAGCAGCTATAGTTTCTGATGGTCTAAATTGTTCAAAATAAATAACAGGTAAAGGTAATTCTGTTATCGGCGGATATAAAATTGTACTTACATCAGGTATCGAAGTACTTTGATATCTAATAAATGGTATTAGTCTAACATTAAATTTATGTTTTTTAATTTTAATCAAATTATAATCTAGTCCAAATCCTAATTGTATACCAGATGTTGTATATAAAATAGAACCATCAATGTCTTTTCCATTCAAATTATATATCAATTCGTTTTTACCTTGATGAGTAGATCCTCCTATAGTAATTAAATAGCTTAAATTTTTTTTAATTGGTTTAATGTAATTACTAGAAAAACTAATTCCATTTAAATCGCCAGTACCATGTCTACTTGACAAAATATTTAACTCAAGTTGAAGATTTTCTTGAGAAAATAAAAACGTACTATATAAAAAAAATGAAAAGAAAAAAAAATTTTTACTTTCGTTTAAAATTTGAATAGGAAATACCATAAATTTGATTTAAATTATCCCTAAACTGAACAATTGATTGACCTAAAGTTTCGTCACGTTTTCCAACAGTATATGAAACTGAAGTAGAAGGACAGCCAGTACAAGGGGCAGGAAATGATTGAGATATTGTTATTGAGCGTCCTCTATCTCTTTCAACCCATGCTTAAATCATAAAATTACCAATATTTGAAGTATTCCAATTTGCTATAAAATCATTATAATCTACCCATTTATTATTTTAAAAATGTTTTCTTTTTGTCCTTCCGAATGCTTATTCTTTAATTTTTGCACCTGTAGCTGAAAAAACAATATATTTAATCTCAAATTTACCATTAAACCAAGGTTCAACAGCACCTCTGTCTGTGATTTGAATTATTCCACCATATTCAGCTCTCCCCTCTAATCTTGTTAAACTTGTATTTGGACGAGTACCTCCACTATTTGGGTTTTCATCGACAAATTTAACAAGTTTTTGATTTAAAAATTCAGCTTCTCCAATAACCCAAACATCATTATCCCAAGCATAATCCTCATCAATAACTTCTTCGTAATTTAAATTACCATTTAATAAAGTATACCCTGAACATGTCATATCATTAACATCATACTCATCTTTAAAGACAATTATTGTATCTTCTGTAGCATCATTATTCTTATTCATTAATCTTTATTCTCCTCAATATTTGGTTCATCTAAAGATTTAATAGAAGATACAAAAATAATAGCGTCGTAAGGTGTTATATTTTTATTTTCAAGGTATTAGAAAGAGAAATAACCAGTTTATAAAAATTTATATACTTTTAAAGAAATAGTGTTTTTTTTTAATAAATCTTATTTTTTTATTCATTACTGTTCGGTAAAAATTTTCTGAATATAGGTTTTAGTAATTTAAGTAACAGATTAGAGTAGTTTTAGAATATGACACCTTACTAAAACTCTAAAAACTATTTTCAATTTTGTTATCAGCTATAAAAATCAATTAGTTCTAATATTCAAATATTTACGAATTAACTCTTGCATCTTATATCTTGAAGCAAAGCGATCTTAAGTTTTTGTCGGATGTTAATGTTTTTTATTTTCAAAAATTCATAATTTGAATCTAGTTTTAGTGTTTAAGTAATAATTTTGCAATTTTGTTTTTTTAGTTTGTGTAGATTCTCAAATTTACAATTCTGTATTTTCAAAATTCCCACATGGTATTTTATGAGTTAGAGAATGGTTGAACAATTTAAAATTTCTTTTTTTTCTAAAATTGAAAAGTTTCCATAGTTAGCGCCGCACATTTAGATGATATTTTTACCCTAGATTTAGAAAAAAACAACAATAGGCACAAACAAAAACCATCAAAAAAGAATATTTTGATGGTTTTTACTTTTTTTATAAAAGCATATCTTACTTTAGAATAATTGTACAACTGCGTAATATATAGGCATACCGATTGTAATATTAAAAGGAAACGTAATTCCTAAAGCCATAGGTATATAAATACCAGGATCTGCCCTTGGTTCTGCTAATTTCATTGTTGCTGGCACAGCAATATAAGAAGCACCAGCCGCAAGAATTGCGAAAAGGAATCTATTCCCTTCACTTTCTGTTAAGAAACCGCTAACATATGCTACCACCATACCGTTAAAAAGTGGCACCATAATTCCGAAAAAGAATAAAAATAATCCATGTTTTCTAAATTCTTTAATTCTATTTGCCGTAACCATACCCATTTCTAATAGAAATAAGGATAAAAAACCTTTAAAAATATCGGTTGTAAAAGGCTCTATTCCTCTTGCTTGAGATGCATCTGCAATTAAACCAATAACCAAACTACCTGTGAGCATTAGTACACTACCACTTGTAAGCGAGTGTTTTAAAATACCTCCTATAGATTTTTTCTCTTTTTTAGTACTATCATTTAACATAATTAAAATAACCCCAACAACAATTGCCGGAGATTCCATAATTGCCATAATAGCAACCATATGTCCGCCAAAAGATACCCCTTGATTTTCTAAAAAAGATACCGCAGTTACAAAAGTAACCGCACTTACAGAACCGTATGCCGCCGCTATTGCCCCTGCATTTGGTGTTCCTATTTTTCTTTTTAAAATGTAAAAAGTATATAATGGAACAATTACAGATAAACCGATTGCGAATAAAATGGAATATATAATTTCGGTATTAAATTCGCTGTGAGACAATTCTTGTCCGCCTTTAAAACCAATAGCAAATAATAAGTAGAGCGAAATAAATTTAGAAGATGATTCAGGAATCTTTAAATCACTTTTTACGAGAGAGGCGATAATCCCTAAAACAAAAAATAACAACACTGGGTTTGTTAAATTACTGATTAATACATCTACACTCATTTTTCTGTTTTTTAACGCATCTAATCTATATGCAATAGTTCATATATTTTTATTTAAATTTGTTATGCAAATCATAAACATTTTTAATGAACTTTACTTTACATCAACTAAAGGTTTTTATCACTATTGTAGAAAACAAAAGTATTACTAAAGCAGCTATTGAATTGAATATGACCCAACCGGCAGCATCCATTCAACTAAAAAATTTTCAAGATCAATTTGATATTCCTTTGTCTGAAATTATAGGAAGACAATTTTATGTGACAGATTTTGGCAAAGAAATTTATCAAATTGCAGAAGAAATTTTAAATAAAACAGAAACCATACAGTATAAAACAGAGGCTTTTAAAGGTTTACTATCGGGTAAGTTAAAAATATCTGTGGTTTCTACAGGCAATTACGTAATGCCTTATTTCTTAAATGGTTTTCTAAAAAAACATCCTAAAGTAGAATTAGTTTTAGATGTATCTAACAAAACAACCGTTATTAAAGATTTAGAAAAAAACTTGGTAGATTTTTCTTTGGTAACCGTAATTCCTAATCATTTAGATTTGGAAGAATTACCAATTATGGATAATCATTTGGTTTTAGTAGCATCCAAAGAAAACAAAATAATTGCTCAAAAAAGTAAGGATACTTCCATTTTTAATAAAATACCTTTAATTTTTAGAGAAGAAGGCTCTGGCACCAGACATACCATGCAATTATTTTTTAAACAAGAAAAAATTGCGCCTAAAATAAAAGTAGAATTAACCTCTAACGAAGCTATTAAGCAAGCAGTTATTGCAGATATTGGTGTTTCTATTGTGTCTTTATTAAGTATTAAAAACGAATTATTACAAAACGAACTTAAAATTATACCAGCAAAAGGGTTGCCTCTAAAATCTGTTTGGAAACTAATTTACCTAAAAAAGAAAGCATTATCTCCGGTAGCAAAAGCCTTTTTAGAATATGTAGCTACAGAAAAAGAGAATGTTTATAAAAATTATTTTAATTGGATGGATAAAATAAAATACTAAATTATTTTGGCAATTCTATGGTTGTTTTGCCGTCTTTATCTTCTCTAATTATTGATGGAAATAATTCAGGTGCAATCTTTTTTATAGGATGATATAAGGTAGATGTATCTAACATTTCTGCTGTTATAAACGGAATTGTATTGTTTACTCGGTTAAAAAAGATTAAAATTATACTTAGAATTAACGCAATTTTTAAAACACCAAAAACACCGCCTAGCACTTTATTTAGCAATCCTAACGCTGTAATATCTGCTATCTTAGTTAGTATTTTACCTATAAAAAGTATTAAAAGTACCACTACTAAAAATGTAATTACAAAAGCAACAATTTTGTTGGTTTGGTCAGACCACTCTACAAAAGTAGAATTCACTAAATAAAATTCTACATAGTTCGCATAGTGAATAGCAACATAAACCCCCACTACTACCGCTACTAAAGAAGCAATTTCAGAAAAAAGACCATTCATAATTCCTCTTACAAAAGCCAAAAGAAGCAATACAATAATTACAATATCAAAAACATTCATTAAAGATAATTTCTGTAAACCTACATCTTTTTTTTAAAATTTAAAAATGCAGATTGTATCTTTGCTCTCTAAAGCTATTTTATGACAAAAGTGACCAATTTAAAAGAAAAATGGGAGTATTTGATTACCAAATTAACCGATGATTTTTCTGAAGCAGAAGAATTAAATGTAGACGGAATTCTATATTTAATTGGCGTTCAAGAATTAGGGCAAGGGTATAGAGAGTTTAAAAAAGACGAAAAAATGAATCTAATGCATATTGCTATTTGCAAATTGCTAGAACCTTATGGTTATTATGAGTTCGATTTTTTTGATGATGATGGCTGGCCGCATTATAAAACAATTACAGAGTTACCAAACTTAAAGCCCGGTGAACAAACGGTTCTAATGAAAGAAGCTATTGTTGCTTATTTTGAGTTTTTAGAGTATTTTGAAGATTAAGTAACACGCAGCTTTCTAATCATTGTAGCTAATAACTTCGGATAAAAACGCTTGGCATAAACACCTAATTTTTCTTTTGCACCCGCAATATAAATTTCTTCCCTTTTATTTTGAATCGCTTTGGGCATAAGCTTTGCAAAACGTGCTGGCTGAATTCCATTTTTTGTAGCCTCGTCTAATGTTTCTTGTGGCGTGCCGTTTGCTGCTAATGCATTTATAGAAACATTCGTATTCACAAAACCCGGACAAACTAAAGTTACTGCGATATGATCTTGATGGTGTTCTGCTCGCAAACTATCAAAAAAACCATGTAAAGCGTGTTTGCTAGCAGCATAACTAGAGCGCAACGGAGTGCCAATTTTACCAACAATACTTGTGCTTACCACAAAATGACCCTTTTTATTTTCCATAAAATGTAGTAAAACCGCTTTCGTTAAAGCAACGGTTCTTAAATAATTAATATCCATAATTCATTTATCAACAACAATAGCAGTCTCTTTGATAAAGGAGCGCTGACTAATACCAGCGTTATTTACTAAAATATCAATCTTACCAAAAAGAGCAATCGCCTCATCAACCTTAAACCTAAAGTTTGTATAAACTTCTAAATCTAATGTGATAATTTTTACAAAATAAGGATTCTTACACTGTCTTTTAACCAACTCTAAATTTTCTCTTTTTCTTGAAGATAAAATCAACTTTGCATTTTGACTAGACAACTCAATAGCTAAGGCTCTTCCGATGCCAGAAGAAGCGCCAGTAATCCATATTATTTTATCAGAAAAACCCATCGCTATATATTTTAACGATACAATATACCTATTTTAAAGCAGAAATAGTATTTTTGGTATACTTGTTGAAAACAGCACGTTGATAACAATTAAATTGATCTAAAATGATGAAAAACATACTAGCTTTTGTACTTTTAATATCTACTATTTCGCAGGCGCAACACACTGTAAAAGGATCAATGAGTCCGAAACTAGAAAGCGATTGGGTTATTTTATACAAGCTAGAAGGCACAAAGCAAGTTTTTGTAAACAACACCACCATAAAAACAGATTCTATTATCGTAAACGGAAAAAAACAAGTTGTTGGTAGCTTTGAGATAAAATTACCTGCTACGGCAAAACCTGGCAGCTATAGAGCCACATACCGTTTAGAAGAAGCTGGTTTTGTAGACTTCTTTTACAATAAAGAAAATGTTTCCTTTATTTTTAATCCGAATTATCCTCAAGAAGCAATTGCTTTTCAAGAATCTACAGAAAATAAACTGTATACTGCGTACATGAAAGATGTTTCTATGGCGCAACAACGACTAGATTCTATTCAAGTAGCTGTTTTACAAGACCCAACACTAGACTTAAAAGCATATTACCTAAAAGTATATAAAGAGGTAGATTCCGTTCAAAATACATATGTTCAAAAGACTAAAAATAAATATATTGCTCCGTTTGTAAAGGCTAGCGCTCGAATTAATCCGCCAGAAATTTTATCTTCTGTTAACGAATACCTTTCTAATATTAAAAATACTTTTTTTAATACTTTAGACTTCTCTAATAAAGCGTTGATGAATTCTTCATTTTTAAGCAATAGAATTTTAGATTATGTGTTTTATATTAATTTTTCTGATGATGAAGAACAGCAACAAATTTTATATAAAAAATCTATAGAAACCATACTTTCTAAAATTCAAAATGTTTCTTACAAAAGAGACATTATTCAGTTTTTAATAGAAAATTTTGAAATTTCTAAAAATTTAGAAATTATCGATTATTTATTTGAAAATCATTATAATAAGCTGCCAGAAAATTTACAAAACAAACAATTTATAGCAGAAAAATTAGCGCTTTTTTCTGCTGAAATTGGCAGAGTAGCGCCAGATTTTTCTTGGAATGAAAATGGCAAAACCTTAAAATTATCTGCTTTAAATGATGCCGAAAATTATGTTTTAGTTTTTTGGAGCACAAGTTGCTCTCACTGTTTGCGAGAAATTCCTGAATTGCACAGCTATATGAAAAACAAAACCGCTATGAAAGTCATTGGCTTTGCTTTAGAAAATGATGCATCTGTTTGGAGCAACTATAAGAATGAAAAGTTACTTGGTTGGCATAACGTTTTAGGTTTAAAAAAATGGAAAAATGAAACTGCAAGAACCTATCAAATTAACTCCACACCCACTTATTTTATATTAGATAAGAACAAAAAAATTATTTCGAAACCTACTGAATTTAAAGATCTAGTAGCATTTATAGATACAATGTAAATTTTACAGTGTGCAAACGTTGTTACTTTTTGGTTTTTTTTAATGCGCTTATAACAATCCCAATCAACACCAATAATGCCCCAAAAAACTGAACTAAAGTTAAGCGCTCATTCAAAAAAAATGAAGCTAGTATAATTGTTGATATGGGTCCGATACCCGCAACAATTGCAAAATTAGAAGAGCTAATAATTTTTATAGAAGCACTTATTAAGAACGAAGGAATAACAGTGGCAAAAACTGCTATTAAAGCTCCTAAAACATATACCTGCCACTGTAAATTAAACAAATCTGTTTCTCCGATAAAACTAAAGTGTACAAATACACAAACACAAGAAACTAACATGGTATATGCTGTAAATTTTACAACGCCAAACTTGGGTATTAACCAACCACTTCCTACTAAAAAAAAGGCATAGGTTATTGCGCTTAAGAGTATAAAAAATCCGCCTAAATACGCATTACTTCCAGAAACCTCAACTTCACTAGAAAAAGCAATTATAATGCCTATGTAAGACAAACAAATAGCAATAGCTTGAATTTTTGTAACAGGCTGTTTTAAAAAAAATCTATTTAATAAAATTACAATTGTTGGGTATACAAATAAGATAATACGCTCTAAACTTGCTGTGATATACGTTAATCCTACAAAATCAAAATAACTAGCTAAATAATAACCTATTACCCCAAACAAAACAATCCAATAATACTCTTTTTTAGTTGTTTTAACCTCTTTCTTTTCGTTTCGATACAAATACGCAATAACCAAATAAAATGGAAAAGAAAATAACATTCTTAAAAGGAGCATTGTAATTGCATCTACTTTATAATTGTAAGCCAGTTTAATCATAACCGCTTTTGAAGAAAAAAGAATAACTCCTAAAATTCCTAAAAAAATACCGAGCCAAAACCTCTTTGCTACCATAAAACTAAGGTAAACTTTAGAATGACAATTCTATAATTTCTTTCTTTTTAATTACGATGTTCTATCCAAAAAAAGAAGGTTTAAAAATGCAAAAAAGCATCTTCTAAATGTTCAATTTTAGTTTCATTATTTTGAAAAAGAACCGCAATAACATCAAAACGAACCTCCACATTTAAATCTCGTTGCACCACATAATAATCGATGGCAGAAAGCAATAGTTGTATCTTTTTAGGGGTGATAAAATCTTGCGGATCCCCAAAATAATCAGAGCTTCTGGTTTTTACTTCCACCACAGCTAAAACATTATTTTTTTGAGCAATAATATCTACCTCTGCTTTTAAATAACGATAGTTTTTTTCAAGGATTTTATAACCGCTTTTAATTAATAAATCGACTGCTAATTTTTCACCTTTTTTACCAAGCTCGTTGTGGTCTGCCATAACTAGACTTTAAATAATTGTTTTTGATACTGCACTTTTTGTTTGCACTCTTTACCCTTCTAAAATTCTAATTTACAAATAAATTACAACTTCAAATTATTTATCGAAATAACTTTAGTTTATAGATGCAGCATTTCTATTTTAAAATAACCGTTTCAGAACGCTATTTAGAAATAAATTACCGCAATATTTCAAATAAAAAAAGAAAAAAATGTAATTATACCATTTTTTTTCATCTCTTAAAAGCGGAATCTTTATCTTTGTTGTATGACGCAAATTACCTTAATCTGTTTATTTGAATATAAAGGTTTTAAAAATAAATGGAATGCTTTTGTTAGGATGGGTAGACCACCAATTTCTTTAAAGAACACAAACGGATTAACTTTTTTTAAACCACTAGGAACAGGAAGTGGCAACGGTTTTTCTATAAAACCAGATTTTTCTACTTTTGGTTTTATTGCCGTTTTTGATTCTGAAGAGCAGGCTAAAAATTTCACAAACTCAACGGTTATTGAACGATACAAACAAACTTCCTTAAATTATAGTGTTGTGTTTATGAAAAACATTAAAAGTCATGGTGAATGGAGCAAACAAAATCCGTTTAAAAGTAGCACAGAATTAGATAAAAGTAAACCTTTGGCGGTCATTACAAGAGCTACGATTAAACCTAAATTAGCCTATACATTTTGGAAAAATGTACCAGCCGTCTCTAAATCTATGGATGCTTATAAAGAATTATTGTACTCTAAAGGAATTGGAGAATTCCCGCTATTAATGCAAGCTACTTTTTCAATTTGGTCTTCTGCAGATGCCATGTTTAACTATGCGTACAGCAACCCGAAACATTCAGAAATGGTTAAAAAAACAAGAGAACTTAATTGGTATTCAGAAGAATTATTTGCCCGTTTTGAGCCCTATCATACCGAAGGAAATTTAATCTCTAATTTTCTTTAAAATTAATAGAATACGCTGCATCGCCGATTTTCACATCAACATTTCGACCAAAAATTAACGCTCTGTTATCTGCTTCATGTCCTGCTGGAAAATTAAACAAAACAGGAACTTCTGCTGGCACAACATCTAAAATTAATTGTTCTATAGAACTTCCCCACTGTGTAGAATTCTTCTTAACTAAAGAGATATTGCCCACAATTACAGCGTTTACGTTTGTAAAATAACCTGCACGCTTTAAGCTTTGCAACATTCTGTCTATGGAGTATTTATATTCGCCAATTTCTTCGATAAATAATATTTTATTTTCTGTGTTTAACTCACTTTCAGAGCCCAACATAGACGTTAAAATTGATAAATTTCCACCAATAAGTTGCCCTTCAATTTCTTTGGATGAAAAAGTTCTATTATATTTTGAGGATGCAACCGTATAAGAAAGTGCCTCACCAAAAAGCGATTTTTTAAATGATGAAATCGTATTCATAATTTCTTCTGGTTTCTGCTCTAAACTCGTCGCCATCATTCCATGAATGGTTTCCACTCCTAAATTATAAATATGATTATGAAATGCAGTAATATCAGAATACCCAATAACCCATTTAGGATGTCTTTTAAACTCTGCGAAATCTAACTTATCTAAAATTCTAACAGAACCATATCCGCCTCTTGCCGCCCAAATTGCTTTGATGTTTTTATTGTCTAAAGCCTCTTGAAAATCTTGACAGCGTTCATCATCTGTCCCTGCAAAATGATTGTTTTGATTATACATATTTTTACCCAAAACCACTTTTAAGCCCCAACTCTCCGCTAGCTTTTTTGCTTTTTGTATCGTAGCTTGTCTGCCTTTTAAAATTCCGGCAGGCGCAACAATTGCAATGGTATCGCCAATTTTTAAATACGGTGGCGTTGTTAATTTTTGTTGTGCATTTGTAAACGTAAAACTCATCAACAATAAAAAAGAAACTATTTTACTTTTCATCAATCTAATTTAAAATTTGATCAAAAATAGTGATATAATTTCTATTTTGTGTTTATCCTGAAAATTTGTAAATTTATAAAAACACAAGGTTATGAAAAACACCGTTGAAGAGCCCGTTTTAGATTATGGAAAAGAATACACCTATGCAGATTATTTACAATGGAGATTTAAAGAGCGTGTTGAAATTTTAAAAGGAAAAGTATTTAAAATGTCTCCTGCTCCTGCAAGACTTCATCAAGAGGCATCTAGTAAATTAAGTAGAATTTTTCTAAATCATTTTCACAAATCAGCTTGTAAAGTTTATGCTGCTCCTTTTGATGTTCGTTTAATTGATAAAAGAAAAAACTCTATAAAAGATGAAGATATTATCACCGTTTTTCAACCAGATTTATGTGTTATTTGTGACCCCAAAAAACTAGATAAAAGAGGTTGTATTGGTTCTCCTGATTTAATTATTGAAATTTTATCGCCAAGTAACTCCAATAGAGAAATGAAAAATAAATATGAATTATACGAAGAAAATGGTGTAAAAGAATATTGGATTGTAGATTATGTTTACAAAACCATTCATCGCTATTTTTTACAAGGTGATACGTATATTGGCCTAAAACCACTTATTGCAGAAGAAACTGCAACGAGTCGTATTTTTCCTGATTTATCATTTACAGTGGGTGAAGTTTTTGAAGATTAATTTAAAACTATTGATTCGCGATAAACCAAAGAAAAGCGCTTTGATTTTAGAGCCAACAGCCAAGACGAGATGATAAATAACATAAAATCAGATAAAAAACAAGTGTAATCCCTTTATTTTAGAGTACTTTATTTACTTATACTATTTTTAATCGGACACTAATGATTTAAGAAAATCATTCTTAATCCGTATATATTTTATGCCAACCTAACCCGAACGTTACTCCTACACCAACATAAGATCTTTTAGCAACATTTCCATAAAGTTTAATACCTATAGACCTGCCAAATGACGTTGGTTTACCAACAGGAATTAAACCATAAAAAAATCTAAATCTTTTCTTTTCGGATTTAAACCAACTAATTCCTGCTTCTAAAGGAAATCCTATAAAAGTTTCTCTTGTCTTAAAATCTCCGTTTATATCTTTATTAATATTATAAGAAATTCCGCCAGAAAAATGGTAGGCCAATCCGTCTTCTACATAACGTTTTCCATAAAGTGCCGCATACTCCGTTGTTCTATTGCTTACCACAGAAACCGGAAACATATAAAACCATTCAATTTTATCGATGCTTATAGTTTGTAAAGTTCTAAATGTAAATAAATCATTTTTTAATTGATAATTTATATTTACACCGACAGTAAGCGCCGTTTTACCAGTATTTGAATAACCAATAAGAGCATCTCCAAAAACAATTGGGTTCTCTTTTACTGAGGAAGCATCTTGCTTTTCTTGCGCACTTGTTGTTATAAAAATCATCAAAAACAGAAAGGTAAATAGGATTATTTTCTTCAAAATTTATCTTGACTATTGGTTCTAAAAATCTAATACTCTTACTTCTGTAAATGTATTAATTTTCAATGGTTTTTAAAACTCGGTTTTTTGTACTTTTGCACTTTATAAATCAGTCTCTAAACTAATAAGGAAAATTCGATGAATACTCCAAAAAGATATACAATTACAGCAGCTTTACCCTATACAAATGGCCCAATTCATATTGGTCATTTAGCAGGTGTTTATGTTCCCGCAGATATTTACGCACGTTATTTGCGTTTGAAAGGCAAAGATGTTGCCTATATTTCTGGTTCTGATGAACACGGTGTTGCCATACCAATGAGAGCTAAAAAAGAAGGTATTTCACCCCAAGCTATTATTGATAAATACCACAAAATTATCAAAAAATCTTTTGAAGATTTCGGAATTTCTTTTGATAATTACTCAAGAACTTCATCAAAAATCCATCACGAAACTGCTTCAGCGTTTTTTACAAAAATGTACAATGATGGCGAGTTTATAGAAGAAGTTTCAGCACAATTATACGATGCTGAAGCAAATCAGTTTTTAGCAGACCGTTTTGTAGTAGGTACTTGCCCAAAATGTGGCTTTGAAGAAAGTTATGGCGATCAATGTGAAAACTGCGGAACAAGTCATAACGCAAATGATTTAATCAACCCAAAATCTGCTATTACAGGCAATGTGCCCACTGTTAAAGAAACCAAACATTGGTTTTTACCTTTAGATAGACACGAAGATTTTTTACGTGAATGGATTTTAGAAGGACATAAAAAGGATTGGAAACCCAACGTGTACGGACAAGTAAAAAGTTGGATTGATGACGGTTTGCGACCAAGAGCAGTAACAAGAGATTTAGATTGGGGAATTCCTGTTCCTTTAAAAGATGCCAAAGGAAAAGTTTTATATGTTTGGTTTGATGCGCCCATTGGCTACATTTCAGCGACCAAAGAATGGGCTGCAAAAGAAGGAAAAAACTGGGAAGATTACTGGAAAAAAGACGATACAAAACTGGTTCATTTCATAGGGAAAGACAATATTGTTTTTCACTGTATTATTTTTCCGGCGATGTTAAAAGCACACGGAGATTATATTTTACCAGATAATGTGCCTGCAAATGAGTTCTTAAATTTAGAAGGTAATAAATTATCGACTTCTAAAAATTGGGCAGTTTGGTTGCATGAGTATTTAGAAGAATTCCCGAATCAGCAAGATGTTTTGCGTTATACCTTAACGGCAAATGCACCAGAAAATAAAGACAATGATTTTACTTGGAAAGATTTTCAAGCAAAAAACAACAACGAACTGGTTGCTATTTTCGGTAATTTTATAAACAGAGTTGTTGTTTTAACGAATAAGTATTATTCAGGACTTGTGCCAGAACCTAACAATTTCACAGAAGCCGATGAAGATGTTTTAACGGCAGTAAAAGAGTTTCCAAATGTGATTGGAAAATCTATTGAAAGATACCGATTTAGAGAAGCAAGCCAAGAGTTAATGAATTTAGCAAGACTTGGAAACAAGTATTTAGCAGATGAAGAGCCTTGGAAAGTTATTAAGCTTGACGAAGAACGCGTAAAAACAATTATGTTTGTTGCCTTGCAAATTTCTGCAGCTTTAGCTGTTTTATCGAAACCGTTTTTGCCTTTTACTTCAACTAAATTAAAAGGAATTCTTAATATCATTCCAAACGATAATGAGGAATCTCCTTCTTGGGACAATGTATCCGAAAAAGATATTTTACTTCCTGCAAAGCATCAAATAAACAAAGCAGCGTTGTTATTCTCTAAAATTGAAGATAAAACTATTGAAGCTCAAATTGAAAAGTTACAGGCTACAAAAATTGCCAATGCGCAAGAAAAGAAAGTCACAGCACCTCAAAAAGAAATCATAGATTTTGAAGATTTCACAAAATTAGACATCCGTATTGGAACAATTTTAGAAGCCGAAAAAGTAGCAAAAACTAAAAAATTACTAAAATTAAAGGTTGATGTTGGTATTGATATAAGAACCATTGTTTCTGGCATTGCCGAAAGTTTTTCTCCAGAAGATATTATTGGTCAGCAGGTTTCTGTATTGGTTAATTTAGCGCCAAGAAAAATACGTGGTGTAGAAAGTAACGGAATGATTTTAATGACAGATACTCCTGACGGGAAGTTAGCTTTTATGGAACCTGGAAAAGAGGTTAAAAACGGACAAGAAATTAGTTAGTATATTTACAGTATGTATTATAGAAGAAAGGTTTTATTATCAATGCTTCAAGTCTTTGAAAACAGACTTGATAAAATTCAGTTGCAAAAATTATTGTTTTTGCATAGCAGGTATGATACAAAAAAGAGAACATACGATTTTGTTCCATATAAATATGGATGTTATTCTTTTCAAGCTAATGCTGATTTAAAAACTTTAAAAAAGTACGGAATTGTTGATGAAACAAAAAATTATTGGTCTAAAATCGATGAAACAAACTATTTAGCTCAATTAAATAGTGATGATAAAAAAATTGTTTCAGACTTCGCTATAATTTATAAAAATAAAAGCAGCAGAGATTTAATAAAGCTAACCTACAATAGATATCCATATTTTGCAATTAACAGTATAATTGCAGAAAAGCATCTTTCAAAACAAGAATTAAAAAAAATTAATGATATAAAATTTGAAGAAAACGAAACTACACTTTTTACGATAGGCTATGAAGGGATTTCTTTTGAACATTATTTAAATAAACTGATAAGAAATAATATTAAAGTTTTATGTGATGTCAGAAAAAATGCTTTAAGTATGAAGTACGGATTTAGTAAAAATCAGCTAAAAACAGCCTGTGAAAGTTTAGGAATTATTTATATCCATATTCCTGAAGTTGGTATAAATTCAGATAAAAGAAAAGAGTTGAATTGCCAAAAAGATTATGATTTACTCTTTGATGAGTATAAAACAAATAATTTAACACAAACGGTTAATTATCAAAAAGAAATTCTTAATTTGCTTAAAAAAAATAAAAGAATTGCATTAACTTGCTTTGAAGCTGATAACTGCCAATGTCATAGAACACATTTAGCAGAAGCTGTATCGGAATTAAAAGAGTTTAAATATGTAATTGAGCATTTATAACTTATGCCAATAAAGAAAATTTTAATTACTGTTACTACCTACCCTTTACCTTCTCGCAGTTATGATGAATTAGTTTGTACTGCCGGGATTTTAGAAGATGGATCTTGGATAAGAATTTATCCAATTCCTTTAAGTTTTCTGAATCAAGTAAAACAAGATATTGGTTTTAAAAAATATACTTGGATTGAACTTGATGTTGAAAAAAGAACTTCAAGTGATTTTAGACCTGAAAGCTATTCTCCGAATAATTATAACATAAAAATTTTAAAAACTATTGACACAAAAAATTATTGGCAAGAGAGAAAAAAATTTTGTTTAAATAATGTCTACATCAATAAAACTAAATTAATCGGTGATTCTCAAAATCCTACTAACGTTTCTTTGGCTACTTTTAGACCTACTAAAATTATAGATTTCATTATTGAAGATGACGAAAGGGAATGGAAGGACGAGTGGAAAGAATTGAGAAAACAAACAGATTTATTTGCAGATATAGATAGTGATCCAGAAAAAATAATCCCAAAAGTACCTTATAAATTCTATTATGTATTTGAAGATGATGAGGGAATTTCGAGTAAGTTAATGATTGAAGATTGGGAAATTTTTGAATTATATAAAAATTGCTTAAAAAGAACAAACAATGAAAAAGAAGCCATAAAACAGGTTAGAGAAAAATATTTTGTTTCCTTTATAGAAAAGAACGATATCTTTTTATTTTTGGGAACAACCATGCAATGGCATAGGCGAAGATCTCGTAATCCTTTTGTAATTATTGGTGTTTTCTACCCACTAAAAAAACAACAATTTACTTTATGGTAATAGAGTTGATGATCCCTTGTTTCCGGCATTGCCGAATGTTTTTCTCCAGAAGATATTATTGGTCAGCAGGTTTCTGTATTGGTTAATTTAGCGCCAAGAAAAATACGTGGTGTAGAAAGTAATGGTATGATTTTAATGACAGATACTCCTGACGGGAAGTTAGCTTTTATGGAACCTGGAAAAGCGGTTAAAAACGGACAAGAAGTTAGTTAGAAAAATAAAAACATCGTAGCTAAGTATAAAGACTTTTTTATAAAAACAAACTATCAATATTTCTCTAAAGAATTTAATTTTAAAAAATTTACTGAATAGTAATGCATCTATGCTAAAAATTGCATCTCATCCTATATATCAACATCCTTTGAAAGAAGGGCATCGTTTTCCGATGGAAAAATACGACCTTTTACCGCAACAATTGCGCTATGAAGGCACCTGTGTTGAAGAGAATTTCTTTGAACCAGAAATACCGAATAATAAACACTTTTTTACGGTTCATGATCCTGAATATTTTTTTGATTTACTAAACATCACCTTAAATCAAAAAGCGGCTAGAAAAATAGGTTTTCCTCTATCTGAAGTTTTAATAGAGCGAGAAATGGTGATTGCAGACGGCACTATGAAAGCCTCTGAATTTGCATTAAAAAACGGAATAGCCATGAACATTGCCGGTGGTACACATCATGCTTTTTCAAATCGTGGTGAAGCTTTTTGCATGTTAAACGATCAAGCAATTGGTGCAAAATATATACAAAACAAAAGTTTGGTTGGTAAAATACTGATTGTAGATTTAGATGTGCATCAAGGAAACGGAACGGCTGAAATTTTTAGAAATGACCCTACCGTTTTTACTTTTTCTATGCACGGAAAAAGCAATTATCCGTTTGTCAAAGAAAAATCTGATTTAGATATTGCATTAGAAAATGACACAAAAGATGAAGCATATTTATCGATCTTAAAAGACATCCTTCCAAAACTTATCAACCAAGAAAAACCCGATTTTATTTATTATTTGTGTGGCGTAGATGTTCTTGAGACTGATAAATTAGGAAAACTTGCTTTAACTATTAATGGCTGTAAAGAACGCGACAGATTCGTTTTACAAACCTGTTTTGATTATAAAATTCCCGTAATGTGCTCTATGGGTGGCGGTTACTCTAAAGATGTAAATATTATTGTAAATGCGCACGCAAATACCTTTCGAGTAGCGCAAGAAATTTATTTTTAAATTGCAATAAACTTATAAAATACCTTAAAAATAAATCGAATTTTTAGCAAAAAAGAGTTTTCTTTATAATTATTATTATTTTTCGGAATTAATGTTGATAATAATTCAATAAACTAAACTATGCATAAGAACCTCCTTCAACCTCTAAAAAAAATTATTGCCTTTACGCTATTATTGTCAGTGTATCAAACAACTGTAAGTCAAGCCAGTTTTAAAGAAAAGAATATTAATACTGTTTATAACGCATACACCAAACCATTTCAAGAAGTAATTTATACGCATTTAAATAAATCTAATTTTATAAAAGGAGAGTTTATTGGTTTTACTACCTATGCTTTTAACAAAAAAAAAAAACGCTTTCTAATAATACTATAAACTTATATTGTGTTGTTTCTGACCTAAACAATAATACCATTAAAGAACAACTTATAAAAGTAGAAAACGGAATTGCCAATGGGGCTATTAAAATTGACGCAGCTTTTAAAAGTGGCACTTACATTTTTAAGGCGTACACCAATTGGCTACTTAATTTTTCTGAACATAATTATTTTACCGATACTTTTGAAGTTATAGACCCTAATGACTCTAAAACAAACATTAATAACACTGAAAAAGGGTTTGAAATAGATGCTCAAATTTTGCCTGAAAGTGGCCATATAATTGCCAATGTTATGAATACTATGGGCATTATTGTAAAGGATCAATTTGGATATGGGGCACCAAATTTAAAAGGCAAAATTATAGATGAAAACAAAAAAATAATCACTTCATTTCAATTAAATAAACTTGGTATTGGTCGGTTTTCATTTATGCCAAAAGTAAACGCAAATTACACAGCAATTATTAATAATAATGGCAAAGAAATTAAAATAAGTTTTATTGATACGATAAAAACAGCAGGCGTTTTATTAAAAGTTGCCCGAAATGAAACGCATGCTTTAGTCTCATTAGCCACGAATAAATCTTCAATTACTGATATTAAAAATAAAAAATTAAAATTAGTTTTTCATGATGGTTTTAAGCTTCAAACAATCGATTTAGAATTTGAGAGTACATTGAGTATCACTAAAAAAATACCTTTTAAAAATTTACCAAAAGGAATAACTATTTTTACATTGTTCGATGCCTATAATAATACCTTGGCAGAAAGATTGTTTTTTAATTATGAAGGTTTAAAAATTATTAAGAGCACTATTACTTCTAGTAACAAAAATGATAGCTTAATAAACGTACATCTTAAGTATAGCAAAGAAAACACTGTTGGCTTCAATAATATTAGCGTTACTGCGTTACCTCAAAAAACAAAATCGTATCAAAAAAACGCAAATATTATTTCGCAGACACTTATACAACCCTATATAAGAGGGGTTATAGAAAATGGTGGCTATTATTTTACAAATATTAACGCACAAAAAAAATATGATTTAGATAATTTACTAATTACACAGGGTTGGAGTAGTTATAATTGGTACACTATATTTAAAGCTAATAATAGTTTAGAACATCAACAAGAAAAAGGAATATCTATAAAAGTCAATATTCCTAAAATAGAAAAAGAAAGCACATATTTAGTGCATAATGTATCAAATAAACCACCTCAATCTATTGAATTTAAAGAAGCGGTACAATCTTTTCAAATGTATCAATACTATCCTCAAAATAAAGAAAATCTTTATATTTCTAAAGTTGGTAAAAAAGGTGGATTATTTCAACCAACGCTCTACGTGCAATATTTTCCTAGCAATGTACCTAATTTAAATAAACCGTTTAAAATTATAAATCCTTCTAAAAATTATTTTTCCCAAGAGGTTTTTACGCTAGCAAATAACTTTGAAAACTTAAATAAAATACAAGTTTTAGATGAAATTATAATTACTGCAAACCTTGAAGAGAAGAGAATTGAATCCATTAAAAATAAGTCATTTGGTCGTATTTATCTTATTGATGAGTTTGATAGAAATCAAACACTTGCTAATTTTTTAAGTGGCAAATCTGGTTTATCTGCTCGTGATAATTTTAAAACTAATAAATTTGAGGTTTATAACAGAACGGCAGATGGTGTTCCATTGATGATATTAGATGGTTATCAAGTAGCGAATGACCAATTATTCTATTATTGGTTAGATGTTGTAGATTATATTGAAGTTAATTCAACAACATCTATTGGTTTTGCTTCTGGTCGCGGTGGCACTATAAATATTGTTACAGACCCTTTTAAATTTAGTAAAAAAAGGAGTACTGTAAGAAAATTTGAGTTTCCTTTAACCTTTAGCAAGCCAGAAAAGTTTTATGTACCAAAATACCAAAGTTATACGAATCAATTTTATAAAGAATATGGTGTTGTAGATTGGCTACCTCTTAATAAAATTGATGAAAATGGTCATTTAGAACTCAACATTGCAAACGCACCTTTAAACAATATAAAACTTTTTATTGAAGGAGTTACTGAAGACGGAACCTTCATTTTTGAAGAAAAGACAATACAAATCAAATAGATTCTTAATAAATTAGTCCCTATTTATGTTGCTTTAAAGAGTTTTTATTAAAAGACATTCTTTAAGCTACTAAACTTGAATATATCTAGCAAAACATTAAGATTTTCCCCAAGACTATCAGTTTTAAATTTGCTAAAAGAACTCTTACTTTGGCAAGTTTTCTATTTCAAGTAACTTCATTAGCGCTATAACATTTTCGGAGACACGTTTTATGGTAATTTTATGTGCAAATTTTATTATTTTAAAACTTTAAGCATAATGTTTAATTTTATTTTATAGAAATATCTAGCATTAAAAAAAACATAGCTAAATTTTACTTTTATACTTTTTAAGCACGACATATAAAACACCCCAAATCATAAAAATAAACCTGAAAATTTTCTTTTTTCTAACGTTTTTTATGTCTTAAATAAATTTATATCTAAAATATTATTTAAATTAATTCTAAATAGTTATTTAATTTCATTCTAAATAGCTACTTTTACACGGAATTAAAAATTTAGTAACTATTCAGCCTAGATTTCAAAAAAGAGCTAGTTATTAACAATTCTATCCTTGCTTTTAGGAAAAAGAACTTTCTTGTTAACATTTGTTAGTTACTAGGTAACAATTACATGTTTGATTTTTAGTGCTTTTAAATTGTGTTTGTTTCCTTTGTATCAAAGCATTATAAATTGAACTCCGACAAAAAACGTATTGCAGA
>NZ_VORR01000035.1 GCF_007997085.1 Polaribacter sp. IC066 | reverse complement strand
TCATGTAATTGATTTATATGGCTTCTAGGGTCTTCTAACTTACCAAAAATACTTATTATTTTACTATCTGGATTCATACTGTTAATGTATTGATTATCAGTATAATATACGGTTTTAAAACAACTTAAACAACTATAAAATAGCTATTTATAATGCTTTTTTAAGGAAAAAAAGTGTGAGTTTGCCCTGTTAATATCTCTCTCAAATTTAAATTAAAATATTTTAGATTTATGAAAAAAAATGAATTTGTTTTTTGAAAATATTACTTTGATGTAGCTCTAGTAATTCTATTTTATAAAGGTTGGTAAGATTTTTTTAATAGGAGTGTGGTTATGATTGGGTTGATAAAAAATGAAAAGACTAGTGAAAACAACGTTCTTTGAAGACTTTTTTTAAACTTTAAAAGAATAAATTTAGGTTTAATTTAGTTTGTAGGTCAACCCAATAGTCTGACCAACACCTGTATAAATAGTATTAAAATTTTCTGAAGTAATATTCTTAACGTGAGGTATGGAATTATAAATTCAATTCAGAAATGGTCGTTAAAACACTTATTTGTGCCAACACTTAAAGATATAATAGAAATTCCGCCACTTAATTCTTCATGCTGAAAATTATTAAAATAAGTATTGTCGGCATTGCATTTAATGGTTCCGAGTCCAAATTCGAATCCAGTAAAAACTCTTAATTTTTTTTTGGTTGATAAAATTATTTCTCAAAGTAGGTATAAATGCAGACGAGTAGCAATACGAATTTATATTTCCAATAATTAGATTATGACCTTAACTCCGCAGGTCTCAATTCAAAAGAAACGGAAAGTCCTGTAAAAATAGTAGTTACAAGACTTTTCCATCTCAATAATTTTCACCAACTTGGATGAAAACCCTGACAGGTGAAAATTACAACAACTACAGAAAATATTAGTGCTTACGGCGGATTAAATTTTATATCCGAAATATTTAATAATCTTGAATTCTCTTCATTGATTGAAAAGCAACTTGGACAGAGACCTTTACAGTCAGAATTTAGCTATTTAGATGTAATTAAAAATCTTTGGATGCTATTTTTAGCAGGAGGGGATTGCGCCGAAGATATCGAGCAACATTTAAAGACAGACTTTCTTCAAATTCCAAATTTAAAAGTTTGTTCTCCAGATACTATTGGTCGAGTTTTAAAAAGTTTAGCACAGTCAAAAGAAGTTCATATCAGTAATTCGGGTATCGAACATCAGTTTAGTACTCACAAAAAACTGAATGCTTTAAACCTAGATATGCTGCTTAAAACAAGGGTTTTAGAAATTAATAAATACTATGATTTTGATTTCGATCATCAGTTTATCCCATGTGAAAAATACGACTCAAAAAAGAGTTATAAAATGAAACGTGGCTACTTCCCTGGTGTTTCTACTATTGGAAAACACATTGTTCATATCGAAAATAGAAATGGAAATACGAACGTAAAATATAAGCAAGCTGATACCTTAAAAAGTTCGTATTCACTGCTAGAAAGCAAGAACATAAAAATAAATAGAAGTCGAATGGACTGTGGTTCTTTCAGTAAAGATAGTATTGATGTGGTGGAAAAACAGTAAATTGTTTTATATAAGAGCGCAACGTTGTGTAGAACTTTCTTGCCAAATTAGAGCAGTAAAAAACTGGAAAACTGTACGTATAGGTCTTTTTGATATAGAAGTTTGCAGTGTAAAATACACGCCCTTTAAAGGCGATAAAACCTACCGTTATGTGGTAAGTCGTGAGCGTAATAAAACAGGACAAACTGATACTGAATATCAAGATAATTTCATTTATCGAGCCATTTTAACCACAGATACCGATTCTTCAGACCAAGAGGTTATTGAATATTACAATCAAAGAGGTGCTGCTGAAAAGATTTTTGATGAAATGAATAATGATTTTGGTTGGAAAAAATTACCTTTTTCATTTTTGGAACAAAATACGGTCTTTATGATGGTTATGGCAATGTGCAGAAATTTCTTCTTGCATTTACTCACTGTTTTTTCAGAAAAAGTATCTTTTGTAAAAACAACATACAGACTAAAAAAGTTCATTTTTAGATTTGTAGTGGTTCCATTTAAATGGATATACCATTCCAGACAAAATATCCTAAAATTGTATACCAAAAAAGAGTATCCTCTGCTAATTTAAGCATTAAAATTTCTTGATAAAGTAAATTGCTTAAGATAATTACGACTACTACAAAAACACAACTTACTTAAAATAAGATAGTTAAGTTTTTTGTTCTTTTGATTTCTTCCCAAAAATGAAATTTCAATGATTTAAACCTTAACTAGAAAATAAAGGTAAAAAATAAGTTAAAACGAACGTTGAAATAGCAATTAATTGAAAAGTTGCATCATTCTAAATACAACTAAAATGAACTCAACTATCCTAATATGTTACTTGTGGATTTAAGGTTTTACCAAATACAAGCCGGTGAAAGTTAAAAATCCGTTTAGAACTAAAACAAAAAAGCCAAAATCAAAATTAAAAAACACTAAACTTTGGTAGCTGATAATGAAAGTTAAAACAGGTGCGAGTAAACAAATTGCAGGCACCATTTTATCTTTTACTTTTAGTTTCGTAAACAATCCAAAACTGTATAGACCTAAAAGTGGTCCATAGGTATATCCTGCAGCTTTAAAAATATTCGCAATTACGCTGGCATCTGTAATAAAATATTTAAAAACCAAAATAGTTCCAATCAATATAAAAGAAAAAAGAATGTGAATTTGCTTTCTAGTTTTTTCTTGATCTTTTGGATTTTTCTTTTTATCAATTTCTAAAATATCAATACTAAAAGAAGTTGTTAAAGAAGTTAATGCCGAATCTGCACTAGAATATGCTGCGGCAATTAATCCTAATAAAAAGAAAATTGCGGTTGCTAAACCTAAAGTTCCTTTTGTGGCGATAATAGGAAAAAGTTGATCTTTGTGAGCATCAATTCCGTTTTGCTGCGCATAATCTGTTAATAAAACTCCTAAAGCCAAAAAGAAAAAGTTAACAATTACCAAAACAATGGTAAACCAAAACATGTTTTTTTGTGCATCTTTTAAGTTTCTACAGGTCAAGTTTTTTTGCATCATATCTTGGTCTAAACCAGTCATTACAATAGCTATAAAAGCGCCTGCTAAAAAACGTTTCCAGAAATAATCACCAGCTTTTATATCGTCAAAAAAGAATGTTTTAGAAAGTTCGTTTTCTGCAACATAAGAAAAAATATTGGTAATTTCCATTTCAGAAGAAATGGTATAAATACACACACCAACTGCAATTAACATAAACAAGGTTTGCAAAGTATCTGTCCAAACTATTGTTTTTATACCTGCTTTAAAGGTGTATAACCAAATTAATAGAATGGTAATCGTCACGGTTGCCCAAAAAGGAATTCCGTAAGCATCAAACAATAATAATTGTAGCACATTAGCGACTAAAAAGAGTCTAAAAGCAGCGCCAATTGTTCTTGATACTAAAAAGAAACTTGCACCCGTTTTATAAGAATAATCACCAAACCGATCTTGTAAATAGGTGTAAATTGATGTTAAGTTTAACCGATAATATAGGGGTAATAAAACCAAACCAATAACAGCATAACCCACAATATAGCCTAAAACCATTTGCATATAACTCATGCTTTGCGATTCTACCCAACCAGGAACAGAAATAAAAGTGACCCCAGAAAGTGAGGCACCAATCATACCAAAAGCCACTAAATACCAAGGCGAAGAATTATCTGCCTTAAAAAAAGTTTTGTTATTGGCAGATTTTCCAGTGAGATAAGAAATAAACATCAACACTGAAAAATAGCTAACAATTAATAATAAAATATGGATTGGTTGCATCTTTAGATTTACTTTTTTTAAGGCTACGAATATAGGATTTTTAGAGTTCGGAAAAGAGAAAAAAGAAAAGAGAGTGTAAGTTTTAGAAAAACTGATTTATACTAGAGATAAAGTAGAAACGAATTGAAACAGATTGCTTTTCGTTTTAGGGTTTATAACGATAAGGGGTGTATATAAAATTAAAAATTATTTAGATTTTTTTTTTTGATTTAAGAATTCATTGCTTCTGTTTACCCAATTAATTTAATAAATATCTAGAACGTCTTTTCTCTAAAATCTCTTCTCTTTTTTCTATTGAAAGTATTAAATTTGCACACTATGGATTTTTCATCAAAAATATTAGAAAATGCAGTGAATGAGGTATCTCGTTTACCTGGTATCGGAAAACGAACAGCATTGCGTTTGGTGTTGCATTTATTAAAACAACCAAAAGAAAATACATCTTATTTAACGGAAGCGTTGCTGCATTTGAGGAATGATGTAAAAACGTGCGAAAAATGTCATAATATTTCAGATACTATTTTGTGTGATATTTGTCAAAACCCAAAAAGGAATCCAGAAATTGTTTGTGTGGTAGAAGATATTAGAGATGTAATGGCTATTGAAAGCACTTCGCAATTTAGTGGTTTATACCATGTTTTAGGCGGTAAAATTTCTCCTATTGAGGGTATTGGTCCGCAAAACCTACAAATAGAATCTTTAATAAACAAAGTTGAAAAAGGTGAAACAAAAGAACTTATATTTGCATTAAGCTCAACAATGGAGGGCGATACCACTAATTTTTATATTTATAAGCAAATAGAAAGGTTTAACATTATAACGTCTACAATTGCACGCGGAATTTCTGTTGGCGACGAATTAGAATATGCAGATGAAATTACGTTGGGTAGAAGTATTGTAAATCGAATTCCTTTTGAGCAATCTATTAGAAGTTAAAAAAAAAACACTTTTAAAGTGATAAAGTGAGCTGTTTTTCGGTTAATATTTCTTGTAAGTTGCTTTATAAGTGTTTGATGTCCCGTTATATTCTTGTATAGATATAAAGCTACACATACTATTATTCTCAAAGAATGTTATTTTACGGGTTCCACTATCATTATTCCCATAATCAATTATATACGTTGTGTTCTCTATATTTTCCCAATTAGCAGAATTTACATTTGTATAGCAAGTAGTATTTGTTTGATTATGATAAGAAACCTCGGATATTGTTCCGTTTGCTAAATAAGTAATTGTAGTTTTTCTGCCACATTCTGCAATCATTTCTGCTTCATTTACTTTTTAGGAAGTAATTGCCAAGTGCCGATAATTGGATCTAAATCCGTGTCATTATCCGATTCACAAGAAATTAAAATGACAGTCGCGAAAAATAGTAAAAATAATTTTTTTATCTAAAAATACAAGTATAATTGAATCGTTAAAAAATGAATTAAATAATCTTTACAAAAACAGAAACAATTATTTGCCCATTACTATCTGCCTCTTCTAAACTAAATTTAGTGTTATTTTTAGTAAAAATAAATTCGAGAGACCTTAGTGTACCATTTGTACTTTCTATTCTATATTGAGAGTTTCCTGAATAAAACCAATTACTTACAATTTGAGGGCCGGCATTGCAGCCATTATTAAAAATACTATAAAATGTTTGTGTTAGCACTCGATCTGCCTGAAAAGTAAAAATGGTTTGTTTTGCACAATCAGTTATGGTCTCCTTCCCATCAATTATTTGTGATATTAAACTCCAACTCCCAACAACTTTGTCGGTAGACAAACCTAAATTATCATTAGAACTGCAAGAAGAAAGAAAAACTATTGTTAAAAGGAATTTGTATATTTTTTTCATAGCTAATATTTGCAAAATTTTAGGGCAAATATAAAGTACAAATCTTAAACCTTAATAGTTAAAATAGGTTTTAAGGCTTTTTTAGATAGATTTTTTGTGACGCTGGCAGAAAACAAATGAGATAAACCACTTCTGCCGCTGGTACTCAAAGCGATTAAATTAGCATTAAGATCTCTAGAGAAATTTAAAATTCCTTTTTCAATAGAAACATCATTGTAAATATGAATCGAATATTTGGGCAAGTCGAATTCTTTTATAAAGCGCTTTACTTTTTCTGTTGCTTCTTGCGTACTCTCAAAATTAGAGGGTGTATTTACCTTTAGTAAATGAATTTTACTTTTAAAATGATTTGCAAACCCTAAAAACTTTCTAAAAACTTCTTTTTTATTCTCATTTTTAAAACTAGAAGCAAAAACTAAATTTTTCATTCTAAATTTTTCATTGTCCTTTTTTACTACAATAACGGGTACTTTAGACGTTCTTACTATTTTTTCGGTATTCGATCCAATAAGTATTTCTTCAAAATTAGAATGACCTTTGGATCCCATCACAATTAAATCGACATTTATTTTATCAGCATATTTTAAAATACCCTCATAAGGGTTTTGAAGTTTTATAGCATAATGAACATCAGTGCTTTTATGAAAGAAGTTATTTTTAAATGCTACAATTTGCTCTCTAACCTTTCTTAAGTATAGCATACTTTCAGGGATGCTAAAGTTACTACCTGCGCCCATATCGGCAACTCCAGTGGGCAATTCTATGAGGTGTAATAAGTAAATTGTGCTGTTAGATTTTTTAGCAATTCTTGCCGCCATTTTAGAGGCAAATTCAGATTTTTTTGAAAAATCAATCGGGACTAAAATTTTTTTCATGACGCTAAAATTTAGATTTTTATAAGATACTTAAAGCTACGAAAATAATTGAATATATATTAGTTTGTTAAATAGCAAACATTTAGTATATTTGCACCGAATTTAACAGTAATTTGATAAATGAGGGGACTTAAAGTCCCCTCTTTTTATACTCAAAAGCAAATTTTTTGAGAATTTTGTAAAATTTTAAAATGGATCAAACCAAAGTAAAAGATTTAGTAGACGAGGCTTTAGCAGTAAATGAATCATTGTTTTTAGTTGATTTAGTTATTTCAGCAAACAATAAAATTCAGATTACTGTTGATGGAGACAATGGCGTTCCTTTAAGTGAGTGTATACGAATAAGTAGAAGTGTCGATGATAAGTTTGATAGGGAAGAAGAAGATTTTTCTCTAGAAGTATCAACACCAGATATTTCTCACCCACTTAAATTAAAGAGACAATATATTAAAAACGTCAATAGAATTTTAAAAGTTAAGTTGGCTGAAGAGGAAGTAGAAGGTACTTTAGTAGCAGCCGATAATGATAAAATTGTGCTAAATTGGAAAGCTAGAGAGCCAAAGCCAATAGGTAAAGGGAAAGTTACTGTTCAAAAGACAGCAACAATAGCATACCAAGATATTAAGGAAGCAAAAGTGAAGATTGTATTTTAAGTAAAATATAGAATGGAAAATATAGCGTTAATTGATTCGTTTTCAGAATTTAAAGATAATAAAAGTATAGACAGAGTAACATTAATGTCTATTTTAGAAGAAGTATTTAGAGCTACCCTAAAACGTAAATTTGGTTCAGATGATAATTTTGACATTATTATTAACCCAGATAAGGGAGATTTAGAAATTTGGAGAAATAGAGTAGTAGTTGCAGATGGTTTTTCTGAAGATGATAACGAAGAGATTGAATTGGCGGAAGCAAGGTTAATTGAGCCCGATTTTGAAATTGGAGAAGATGTATCTGAAGAAGTAAAATTAATCGATTTAGGAAGAAGAGCTATTTTGGCTTTGCGTCAAAACTTAATTTCTAAAATTTATGAGCACGATAGTACAAATATATTCAAGCATTTTAAAGATTTAGAAGGCGAGTTATACACGGCAGAAGTGCATCATATTCGTCATAATGCAATTATTCTATTAGATGATGATGGTAATGAAATTGTATTACCAAAAAGTGAGCAAATTAGATCAGACTTTTTTAGAAAAGGAGATTCTGTAAGAGGTGTTATTAAAACGGTAGAATTAAGAGGTAATAAACCTGCAATTATTTTATCTAGAACAGCTCCTTCATTTTTAAATAAATTATTCGAACAAGAAATTCCAGAAGTTTTTGACGGTTTAATTACGGTTGAAGGTGTTGCAAGAATTCCAGGCGAAAAAGCAAAAGTAGCTGTAGATTCTTATGATGATCGAATAGATCCTGTTGGAGCTTGTGTAGGTGTTAAAGGTTCTAGAATTCACGGAATTGTTCGTGAATTAGGAAACGAAAATATTGATGTGATCAATTATACCAAAAACGAGCAGTTATTTATCGCTAGGGCATTGAGTCCGGCAAAAGTAACATCAATGGAAATTACCATGTATGACGAAGAAAAAAATGGTAAAAAAGGACGTGTAAGCGTTTTACTAAAACCAGAAGAAGTTTCTAAAGCAATTGGTAGAGGCGGCGTAAATATCCGTTTGGCAAGTGAGTTAACAGGTTATGAAATAGACGTTCAAAGAGAAGGTTTAGAAGAAGAAGATGTAGAGTTAACAGAATTTGGTGACGAGATTGAAGATTGGGTAATCGTAGAATTCAAGAAAATCGGTTTAGATACTGCAAGAAGTGTACTAGAAACAAGTGTTGCAGAGTTGGTTAAGAGAACTGATTTAGAAGAAGAAACAATTGTAGATGTTCAAAGAATTCTGAAAGAAGAATTTGAAGAATAATAGTGCACAAAAGTGAAGTAAAAGGTATATTTTTACAATTATAAAGTTAAAAAGAATTTATGTCTGTAGGCAAAACAATGAGGCTTAATAAAGTGTTAAGAGAGTTAAACATTTCTCTTGATAGAGCGGTAGAATATTTAGCAAAGAATGGTCATGAAATAGAAGCAAGACCAACGACTAAAATTTCTGGTGACATCTATCAAGTTTTACAAGATGGCTTTGAAACAGATGCAAACAAGAAAGCTGCATCTAAAGAGGTTGGCGAAGAAAAACGCAAGGAGAAAGAGGCGATTCGTTTAGAACTTGAGGCTAAATTAGAGAAAAAAAGAGCGCAAGAAGAGGTTAAGAAGGAAGAGGTTCTTAAAGCTAAAGCAGACAAGTTAGAGTTTAAAACTGTTGGCAAGATAGATATTGATCAGGTTGGCAAAAAACCTGTTGATATGATCAAAGAGGTAAAAGAAGAACCAAAGCAAGAAGTTAAAGACGTTCCAAAAGAACAAAAAGAAGTTGTTGCTGCACCTAAAGTTGAAGAAACTGTGAAACCACAAGAAGTTGTCAAAGCTGAAGAGGTTAAAACAGAAGAAACGCCAAAGGTTGAAGAGGTTAAAACAGAAGAAACGCCAAAGGTTGAAGAGGTTAAAGTCGAGGAAGTAAAAGCTGAAAAACCTGTATTAGAGATTCTAAAAGTTAGAAAGTCAGTTTCAGAAATCGAAAAAGTAGCTTCTAAAGCAGAAGCGAAAGTAGATTCTAGAAAGTCAGACGCTAGAAAAGAGGATCAAAAATCTGAAGGAAAACCTGAAGAGGTTACTGCAGAAAATGCAGAAGCTATAAAAACGCAGTATAAAAAGTTAGATGGACCTAACTTTACGGGTAAGAAAATTGATTTAAAACAATTTGAAAGACCTAAAAAGAAGAAACCTGAAGTTAAGAAAACTACAAGTGCAGATGCTAAAAAGAAGCGCAAGCGTATTAGCAAACCAGGCGCAACTGGCGGCGGCGGCGTAGGCAGACCAATTGGAAACAGAGGTGCCGCAGGAGCTAGAAGTCCTGCTACAAGAAGCCCCGGAACTAGAAGTCCTGGATTTAGAGGAGCAAGAGGAACTAGCAGAAGTGCTACCCCTGTTAAAAAAGAAGAGCCAACAGAAGCAGATATCCAAAAGCAAGTAAGAGAAACTCTTGAAAAGCTTCAAGGGAAATCTTCTAGAGGTAAAGGTGCAAAATACCGTAGAAATAAAAGAGATGCTCGTAAAGAGCAAACAGAAGCAGAGCAAGAAGCGCAAGCATTAGATAGCAAAATATTAAAAGTAACAGAATTTGTTACAGTAAGTGAAGTTGCTACGATGATGGACGTTCCTGTAACAAATATTATTTCGGCATGTATGTCTTTAGGAATGATGGTTACAATGAATCAGCGTTTAGACGCTGAAACATTAGTAATTGTTGCTGAAGAGTTTAACCACAAAGTAGAATTTGTAGGTGCAGAAGTAGAAGAGTCAATAGAAGAGGTAATTGATAAACCAGAAGATTTAATAACACGTGCGCCAATTATTACAGTAATGGGTCACGTAGATCATGGTAAAACTTCGCTATTAGATTATATTAGAAAAGCAAATGTTATTGATGGCGAAAGTGGAGGAATTACGCAACATATTGGAGCATATTCTGTAAAAGTAGGCGATCAAAAAATAGCATTTTTAGATACACCAGGTCACGAGGCGTTTACAGCAATGCGTGCACGTGGGGCGCAGGTAACAGATTTAGTAATTATTGTAGTGGCGGCGGATGATGATGTAATGCCACAGACAAAAGAAGCTATTTCTCATGCGCAAGCAGCCGGAGTACCTATTATATTTGCAATTAATAAGATAGATAAACCAAACGCGAATCCAGATAATGTGAAAACACAATTATCTCAAATGAATTTGTTAATCGAAGAGTGGGGTGGAAACATCCAGTCTCAAGATATTTCAGCAAAAACAGGCGAAGGGGTTCCTGATTTATTAGAAAAAGTTTTGTTAGAGGCAGAGATTTTAGAGTTAAAATCAAATCCTAACAAAAATGCAGTAGGGGCAGTTGTAGAGGCTTTGTTAGATAAAGGTAGAGGATATGTTTCTACGATATTAGTACAAGCAGGAACTTTAAAAATTGGAGATTACTTGTTAGCAGGTAAACACAGTGGTAAAGTGAGGGCGATGTTTGATGACAAAGGAAATAATTTAAAGGTTGCAGGTCCATCAACACCAGTATCAATTTTAGGTTTAGATGGCGCGCCACAAGCAGGTGATAAATTTGTTGTCTTTGACGATGAAAGAGAAGCAAAACAAATAGCTTCTAAACGTTCTCAATTACAACGAGAGCAATCTGTAAGAACACAGAAAACACTTACGCTTGCAGAGATTGGAAGACGTATTGCACTTGGAGATTTCAAGGAGTTAAATATAATTTTAAAAGGAGATGTAGATGGTTCTGTAGAGGCATTAACAGATTCTTTCCAAAAATTATCTACAGAAGAAATTCAAGTAAATATTTTACATAAAGGTGTTGGTGCCATTACAGAAAGTGATGTGTTATTAGCAACAGCTTCAGATGCAATTATTGTCGGCTTTAATGTGCGTCCGCAAGGAAATGCAAGAATGATAGCAGATAAGGAAGAAGTTGATATTAGAACATATTCTATTATTTATGATGCAATTAATGACTTGAAAGATGCCATGGAAGGAATGTTATCTCCTGAAATGAAAGAAGAAGTTACTGGTAATGTAGAGATTAGAGAGGTTTATAAAATTTCTAAAGTTGGTAACATTGCAGGTTGTATGGTAATGTCTGGTAAAATATTCAGAGATTCTAAAATAAGAATTATTAGAGAAGGAATTGTTGTTCATGACGGAGTTTTAACATCATTAAAACGATTTAAAGATGATGTAAAAGAGGTTGCTAAAGGATATGATTGTGGTCTTCAGTTGAAGAATTACAATGATATTGAAGAAGGTGATGTAATTGAAGCTTACAAAGAAGTAGCAGTTAAAAAGAAGTTGAAATAAAACTTTAAAAAGAGAAGAGTATTACAAAAAACACCAAAACTAAATTTAGTTTTGGTGTTTTTTTTTGCGTATCAATTTCTAATTAAGCTAAAGTTTCTAGATTCTTTGATGAGATTATCATTTTTATCTATAATGATTGCGGTAAACCAATAACTATTAGAAGGCATCTTTTTGCCATCATAATTACCATCCCAACCCAAAGAATTTAAGTCTGTAATAGATGCAATAATTTTGCCATAGCGATCAAATATTTTAACATCGATAGATTTAAAAGAACTAGCGTCTAAACCTTTGATATTAAAAAAATCATTTTTACCATCATTATTTGGGGTGAAAAATTTCTGAAATCCAATAACTGAGGCATTTGTTTGAATAGGTTGTTCGCAATTATTTATATCTCTCACATAAATAGTTCTTAATCCTGCAGCTACATTATTAAACGTGTAGGACGATGCATTGCCATTGTAGTTTAGAGTGTCTAAAGAAAACTCATAACTGCTGTTTCCTTCTATAAAAACTTCAACGATATTGTTAGTTTCATCTTCTGTATTGATGAGAACTTTAGAAAATTTTGGCTGATCTGGATTCTCAATCCTAAAATTTTTGGTATTTGTACATTGTATTCCATTTTCTGTTTTATATACAGTTAATGAGAATTCACCAAGGGTATCAAGCGTGAAATTGGGATTGATACTAATAACATTCCCACTACTGTTTCGCCATTCAAAACGGTTGTTAGAAGTATTTGCTTGAATAATTTCAGGGGGTTTAGCATTAGGGTTAAAACAAATTTTATAGGTATCTTGAAGGTTTATGAGCGGCTCTGAATTTACAATAATATTAAAATATTGTATGCCACCACAAGAAAAATCTGCTTCTTGTGCTTTTATAAATATGGTGCTTGACGCGGAGTTAAAATTTTCTTCAAACTTATTTAAGTTGGTCTGAGCATCTATATAACTAGGATAAAAAGAAAGTATGGTAGTATTCTCTATACCGAGTTGAGTTCTAATTGTACTGGCCAAAATAGTGGTTACAAACTGACCCTTTGCATTTCCAGAAACGCCATCAGAATTTTCGCAAACAAAAAAATCAGGAATATTTCCTAGTTCAACAAAGCGCGCAATTACAGAGAAAGAGGTGATTTTAGAACATCCGTTTACATTTATTGCTTTTACAAATATCTCTTGATTGGGTGCGGTATTTTGAAAATTTTCTGAATCCTTAATTTGAATATCATTAGTTAAATTATTTAGACTTGTATAAAAGAAAAGCTCCTCATTTAAAGCAGGATTGGTTATTTTTTCACGAATTGAATTCAGGTTAAAAATAGATAATCCATCAAAATTTTCGTCACATTCTATTAATTCTTGATTAGCCAGTAAGTTTGGTAGCGCATACGCACTTACTATTTTATACACGGTTACTTTTTTAGATCCTACCGTTAAAACACCTTGAACCGTATATTTACCGGGTGCTGAATAGGTATGTGAAGTATTTGCGCCAGAACCAAAATTACCATCACCAAAGTCCCAAATAGCATCAGATATCGGCGCATAAGATTCAGATGAAAAGCTGAATTTATCTACATAACATTGATTTTCTGTAATTATTTTAGAGGCAAAATAGGATTGTATAAAGGTTGGTAATCCTTTTCTCGAACCACTAGGAGTAAGACGGAAAGGGGCAGACGTGTATAGTGACGAAAAACCCTTTTCATTCGGATTAGAAATAACACCGATAGTTTCACTATCGCTATCACTTAAAGATAAAGCAACATAAATTTTTTGATTATTTGCGAGTTGTAAACTTTCAACAATAATATTTGGTCTTAAATAAAGAATTGCGTGTGGATCGTCTGATGCTCCCTGACCTTCTAACTGGTATTGAAAGATTCCGTTCTGATTTCCTGCTTTAAAGCTTATATAAACAAACTGACCGTTTGGAGATATCTCCAAACCTTTTGGTGGCCAATTAGCTCCTGGTGGGTCTATAATTAAATTTCGAAGAAAAGTAATGTCTGCCGTTTCATTATTAAAGTTAAAGTAATGAACATACTTTACTCTAGTGTTATCAGTATTGCTTGCAACCAATAACTTTTTACCATCTGCAGAGATTTTCATAGATCCAAAATTATCAATCCCAAAATTCAATTCCGTTTTAACTTCATTAGTGTTTAAGCCAGTATCGGTAATATGATAGGCTTTAAAAACTGTCTTTAGCTTTTCGGAGTCAGCGTCTTCTGCGGTTAATGTTAGTAACCAAAAAGATTCTCCACTTTTATGATGCACCGCAGTTAGCTTTTCAGCGGGTGAGTCAGAGTCTAAAAAAGCATTTTTTCTAATTACTTTACCTAATGGAAACTCATTACTAAACTCTATTTCAGAATAAAAAATACCCGGAGTTACCAAAGGATTTGAGCTATTATTAAGTCTCGAATAAAATAAATAATATAAAGTATCATTTCCTGGTTTTGGGATAATTATGGCAGACTGAAAATTATTCGCATCTCCGGCAAGACCATTTCCATTTTCCATTACTTCATGATTCCTGTTCCAGACTGTTGTACCATTAGAATAAAACATTAAAAGTCCGTCTTCATTAGAAATAGAAGCAGAGCCTGCAGGAGTATCCATTTCACTATCTTCTAGAACTTCTATACGACCCTTATCAAAATTTAGGGCAGCTTTATTACCAAAATACCAATGAATCGTTTCGTTTTGAGCGCTTAAACTTATGCTTGTCAGAATAAAGAAGAAGACACTATAAGTTTTTATCATTTTATTTTCTTAAAAGCGAGAAATTTCCTTTTTTAGTGATGCTTGGTTTTGTGGTATCTGCAGGAATTAGGGTGATATTATACCAATAATCATCAGAGGGTAATAATTTACCCTGATAAATTCCGTTCCAACCCTCACTGTCAATGGGCACTTGTGCTACTAATTTTCCAAATCTATTAAATACATTGATACTTGCATTTGGATAAAAAGTTTGATTAGCACCTTTTACTATCCAAAAATCATTGTCGCCATCCCCATTTGGTGTAAAGAATTTCGGAAACTGTATGACTGAAACTAACAAAGTAGTATCGGGTACACAACCATTTTTATCATTCACAATAATTTGATAAATTCCGCCTTCTAAATTTTCAAACATCGGTTCCTCTTGAAAACCAATAAAAGGGAATCTTTCATTATTATCGGTGTTTAAAACAGCAAACTGATAATCTCCAATACCGATAGTATTACTGATAGTATCAATAGAGATTGATAAATTATTAGTACTCCCAAGATTATTTCCTTCATCTATAATGGTTACAAAACTATTTTCTAAAATTGCAGGATCAGATTCATTGATGACGATGGTTTCTTCTCTTTCACAATCGGTGCCGTTTGTTGTGGTTGCTGTCACTCGATAAGTTCCGCCAGAAAATACGTTAATATTGCTGTCTGTGCCAATAGTTGCACCCCTTTCATCTTTCCATTCATAGCTATAAACATCACGTGGATTCTCTACTGCAATATTTAAAGGGGCATCGATTAAACATAAAATTTGAGGTGTGGTAACTGTAAAATCTGGTAATGAATTTATAATCACATCAAACGTAGCATCGTCATTTACACACAAGGTTTGTTTTTGTTGAATGCGTACATAAATAGTTTCTGTCGGATTTGTATTTTCATAAGGAGATTCAATAGCATTATCTCCAGTAGTTGCATCTGTTTGCGAAAGATGAAAAGTAACGATAAAATCATTCGGATTTTGCGTACTACCTAATATTTCAGGAATTTTACTATCCAAATCTATGTTTTGCACAATTCCGTTAGCATCATCACCATCTAACGCATCATCACAATACGATAAATTAGTAGGAGCTATAAAAGTTGGTTCAGGATTTACAAGCACATCAAAATTAGAAATTCCGTTAACACAAGAAGTTGCCGTATTAAAAATACGCACATACATAGTTTCTCTATTCGGATTGTTATTTGAATACGGAGAAATTAAAGGATTATTTCCTATTTGAGCATCTGCAAAAGTACGATGATAGGTTACTTGATTAAGAGTAGCATCTTGTGTTCCTAAAATTCCGGGTGTTTGCGATTCTAAATCAATAGATTGCGAAAAACCGTTTCTTGCAGAACCATCAGAATTGTCATCACAAACTTCTAAATCTTCTACAAAATTAGCAATCGGAATCGGATTTACAATCACATTAAAAGAACTTTGCGCTGTAAAACAACCTGTTGTATTGTTGGTTACTCTTACGTAAATTAGTTGCGAATCTCGAACTGTGTTTGCAAAAGTAGCATTTTGAGGCTCATTACCACTATTGGCGTCCGCAGCAGAAATGTGGTAGGTAACTGTAAAATCATCGGGATTTTGAGTTCTTAAAATAGCATCTGTTTGACTTTCTAAATTAAAAGATTGTACAATTCCGTTTGCGCCGTCGCCGTCGTTGGCATTATCACAAAGCTCTAAATCTGTGACTGTATTTGCCTTAGGTACTACAGCTGTTTTTAAATACAACTCACCGGTTCCGCTACAATTGTTATTATTTTTATTGGTGATTTTAAAATAGATGGTTTGCCTTGTTACATCCGAAGGAAACCCAATATTTCTATAATTAGAGATATCTGCAATCGGGTTTATGACTGCAGTTCTATCCTCTTTGGTTTGATAATACGAAATTTCTAAATCGGGTTGTAAGGCAGGCGGAAAGAAGACAATAATTTCTGCATCAGCATCACTAAAATCGAAATTTGTAATACCATCTGTATCATTGTTATCAGCGCCATTTGTGCCGTCTGTTTGCAAGAAATCATCACAAACAGCCGGGAATTCTTTATTGTAAGCAACATCAGCCGCCGCTTCTACTTCTAAGTTTATTTTAGAAATTCTAAAACAATTTTCTGCAGAAATAGTTCTTACCCAAGCTTCACCGTTTTGGTTTACAGGGTATCGCAGTTTGTCATCAACCTCTGGCGTACCAGCAATGGCATGCGCTTCTGTTTCAAAATAGGTAAAAGTTTCATTCTCATAATTTGCCGAAATGCTAATTTCTGCTTCTGTAAGATTCACGGTAGATATTCTGTCTAAATCATCATCACATTGTAATAAATTTACTTCTGGTGTTACAGTTGGTGCTGGGTTTACAGTTAAGGTAACCGTATTTGAAGTTACTGTACAAGCGTTGCCCGTTCTGTTTAAATTAACTCGGTATTGATTATTGTTGTACGCTAAAGGTGTATTGCTTATTTGTAAAGTATTTGTTTTGCCACCCATGTAAAAAGTGTCGTCGGTAATTATGCTCCAACTTCTGCCATCTTTAGAAATTTCCCATTGAAAGCTTTCTGCTGTGGAGTTTATACTTATATAATCTGTATTATTTTCACAAAAAGCAAGATCTTCAAAGGACGTATTCAAAATAATTGGAGCGCTTGTAGTATACTCTAAATTCGGATTTGTGTAACCATTTGCGGCATTCATTACTACTCCATTTATATCAACTTGAACCGGACTATTTCCTAGAATACCATCATTATTTTCATCTGTAAAACCAGCTTCAGTAACATCAAAACATTCGTCGTTATCTGCGTCTAATTCTACAAAGTTAAAATCGGTATCATTGTCGGTATTTGCAATTATATACTTTAGTGAAAGTATTTTTGCATCTGGGAAAGTTTCTAAAGCATCGACTAAACCATTGATACCGATTAAAGCGTTTGCGTTATCAATAACACCGTCAAAATCCGTATCTAAATTATGACCAGCTTCAGTGGTATCAAAAATACCATCATTATCAGAATCTAAATCTAGGTAGTTTAAAATACCATCACTATCAGAATCTACATTTAAAGTAGTTGTAAAAACATCGTCTAAACCATCTTGATTGGTGTCTGAACCAGAAATAGAATTTGGTTGCGGAAAAGCTTCATTAATATCAGGAATTCCGTCATTATCCGAATCTAAATCAAACATATTTTCAACGCCGTCGCCATCAGAATCCAAAGAAAAGCAGGTGAGTTCCATGTTGCCGTTAAACCGAGATGTTGCGACAAGGCTTGTTGATTGATGTTTAAAAATAAGTTGATTTACTTGGTTTGCTAAAAACTGAAACGTACTTGCCGCTGCAGTTGTGTTTAATCTGTATTTAAACCGAATTTCTGATGCAGAAAAATTGGTAACTCCAGATTCAAATTCGCCATCAAAATTTGTGTCAATTAAAAGTTGATTATCAGGATCTAAAAGCGTTACATTTTTATTATTTGGGCCAATTTTTAGCACAAAAAATTCACCTTCAGAAATGACATGATCAAAATCCTCATTTTGAGAGAATTTAAAATTAATATTTTGAGTAAAATTTAGCGTATACGCTAGTTTAGAATTCACTGTTGTATTTATAACAGATTCAAAATTACCGCTGGTATTACCAATAAAAGAATCGCCAAAATCTGTTTCCGTATATATGCTAGAAATTATTGTGGAGTTTTTAGAGTTATCTCGAAAACTAATTTCAGGATTATTAATGTCACTAATATCTAAAGTAGCATTTCCAAGTGATTCATCACAATTTAAAATACCATCATTATCAATATCAACATCTAAATTATCGATGATTAAATCGCCATCAAAATCGTCAGGACAAAGACTTACAGGTATTTCAATAGACTCGAAAGTTGCACTGGTACAATCTACAGTGCCAATTAATCTATATTTTCCTGGCTCAGAATCTAAAGGTTTATAGTCTTCATTGATACTTCTTGCCTCCCAAGAAGATGTTGCTTCATTAAAATATTGCCATTCAAATCTATCGAATAAATCGGTATTTGCAGCTTGTAAAGTAAGATTCGGAATACAATTGCCTAGAGAAGCCACTGTAGTATCAAAATTAATTTCTGGTGATGAAAGAAAGCCAGAATAAAAACTACCAGAAGTTGCAGCGCCGTTTTGATTAAAATAGGCACAATAGATTTCTCCGCCGCTATCAATAGAAATATTACCTGTTAAATTTGTTACTTTATAGGTTACATAATTAGGGTTTCCGTCAACATCAAAAGGACCTGAAGTTGTAAAGTTTGCAATGGGTTGCGAGTTGATATTTACACTTTCTCCTTTGTTGGTAACAATAGTAATTCCGCCATTAAAGGTAACACCACCAATACGTTCTATGTTTGGTATGTTATCTACTTTTCCTCTGTTTTCGCAACTTAAAGGTGGTACAAAAAACAACCCTTGATTGGCTTCGCTATTATTTGCTCCAATTCCTTGGTATGCAAAAACAGGGGCAGAAGTTTTTACAAACATATTACCATTTGCATTGTATTGATTTCCTTCAATTAAAAGATATTGTCCTTTGTTTATGGTTTCGGCTGCACTACCTCCATTAATACGTATTGCTGTGTTGTTTTCATGAGCCACAATTAAAACGTTTTCCCAATTATTAGTACCGTTACCTTTTACAAAAATATAATCGGAACCAATTTTATCTACACCAACAATTTGATCTATTCCATAATCTCGTCCGCCACCATTGTGAAAACTACCATTTGCAGAACCTACATTTACAATAATTGGTTTATCGGCATTTATTAAAGTACCAATTAAGCCATCTCTATTGATAACATTATCAAAAGAATTTGTAGCAACTACATAGCTTTCACCCTCATTTAAAGTTATAGAAATTGGTAAAGTACCTGTATAATTTTTAATGAGAATACCCGCGGGTAAATCATCAAAAGTTACCTGTGTATTCTCTTCGGATGCCATTACAGAAATAAAATTCAGATAATTGTTTTGCGGATTTTCGTTGGTAAACATGCCGGCTCTAAAAGTAGTACCTAAAGCGGATGCACCTTTACTGACTAGCGCACCTGCTTGTGCGCCACCACCTGCTAAAACTCTAATAGAAACATAGATTACATCATTAGCTTCTATGATATAGCCTTTGTTGTTGTGAACAATACTTGTGGTTCTTGAATCTACAAAAAGTTGGCTATTGCCATTGCCTATAAATAGTTCTTGTGGTGAAGTACTAGACACAGTACCTTTAATGTCATTATCAGGAAAGCCTATTCTTTTAATGGTAAAACTTACATTCTGATTTTTTGGCGTTGATATGTAAAAATATTGATTTTCAGGATTTGCATTTCCTGCTTCTGCATATGTTAATGGCGGTAAATAGTGTTTTTTACTTAATTGCGCATGTATATTTTGATAGGTGATGAAACCCATGAGTATACATACTATTGACTGTAAAGTTTTAGACATTATTTTCAATTGATAAAAGTGGTTATAAGCAATGATGAACTAAAAAATTCATGTAATGCAAATTACAAAAGAAAATTGAAATATTTTTAAAAGTTTAATTTTGATTTAGAAATATAAAGAAAGTACGAGTTTATAAAAAAAAATGCTTTGTTTTAGGCACATTAGAAAACAAAAAAACAAGATTTTTACATCGGGTTTTTTTGTTTAAAATAGATATCTAGCCAAAATTATTTGTTTAATAATAGCGTTCTTTTTGTTTGATAAAGAAGAGATATAAATTACAAATCTCTTTTTACTAGTAGTTTATAAGATAAATACACAAAAATAAAAGTCCAAAAAGAAACGATTAAGATGGTTGTAAATTCTACAGAATAACTTTTGGTAAAGACCTCTCCCATAGTATTTGCAGCAGATCTTACCGCACCTAAATTAGAAAATGGTTCTTTAATTAAATTAGCCATAGCCTCTAAAGGTAAAAATTGCATGATAGTATCTACAGTTTCGCCTGTTTTTTCAGCACTTCTAAATTGCCAATATAAAAACCCTTTAAACATGCTTTCTATAATGAGCCAAACCACCATAGCACCAATTGCAAACGCAGAACGTTTTACAAGAATTCCTAAAAACAATCCGAAAGAAAAGAATCCTACTAATTTTATAAAGAATGCGAGTACATACTCTAGATTAGAAAATATAATTGAAAGTTCATTATAATCAGAATATACAAGTCCTAAAACCAATGTAACCACAAAGACAAAAACAGTTGATATCAATGCAAAAACAACCACGGTATAAAATTTAGAAAGAATAAATTCCTTTTTACTTAAACCATCAATTAAGTTTTGTTTTAATGTTTTATAACTGTATTCGTTAGACATCATAGAAACAATAACCAGTAATAAAAAGAATTTTAAAATGGATGCTACGTAGGTATTAAAATGCCATATATAAGGAAAGTTAAAGATTCCTGCATCTGCTAAATGCAGTTTAAAATTACCAAACTCGAACTTAATTGAGGCTATTAATGCAATGGAGGTAAGCAACCCAAAGTAAATAATAGAAAGTATTTTGCTGGCTCTATTGTATTTTAATTTATGGAATTCTATAGTAAGTAGTCTTAACATGACTGTAAGGTTTAGTTGATTATTGGTTGTTGGTTAAATCTAAAAATTGTTGCTCTAAACTAGGTTTACGCTTTACCAAATGCGATAAAATAAAACCTTTTTCAAACAAATATGTATTAATTTCTGTAGCTGAAATTTCGCGATTTAAAGTAGCAATAATTGTTTCATGATCTTTTTTGATTTTGCTAATAGCTACATGGTTTTCTAAAAGTACAATCAATTCCGCTTCTTTTTTATCAATTTTTAGTTCTAATAAACCATTAGAAGCCGTTAACTCATCTACGCGACCAGCGTATAATTTTACTCCTTTTCTAATGACAATAACATGAGAACATACTTTTTCTACTTCATCTAAAAGATGAGAAGCCAATAAAATGGTAGTTCCGTTTGCTGCAATATTTTGAATAATTTGTCTAATTTCATGAATTCCTTGAGGATCTAAACCATTTGTGGGTTCATCTAAAATTAAAATTTCAGGATCATTTAATAACGCAGAAGCAATTGCTAAACGTTGTTTCATTCCCAAAGAAAAAGTACTAAACTTACTATCTCTTCTATCAAATAGGTTTACAGTTGTTAATTTTTGATCGATTTTTTCTGTTGATATTCCTTTTATTTTACAAATTAAGGCTAAATTTTGAGCAGCCGTCATGTAAGGATAAAAATTTGGGCGCTCTATAATAGCCCCAACTTTCTTTAAAGCTTGATGTGTAGATAGATTTCCGTTAAACCAAGAAAACTCGCCAGAAGTTCTGTTTACAACATTTAAAATAATACCAAGAGTAGTAGACTTACCAGAGCCATTTGGCCCTAAAATTCCGTACACATTTCCTTTCTGAATATCAAAAGAAAGATTGTTTACTGCGTGAACAGTTCCGTATTTTTTATCGAGGTTTTTGAGAGATAAGATAGTTTCCAAAGAAATTGATTTAGTCGGTTATGCTATTTATGACGACTAAAATACAATTTTGTTACGAGGAAATAGGTGTAATCGTTTATTGGGAAACTTGTTTAATTGTGAAAAAGTTATACTTAAAGAGGATTGTTATAGTAATTTTACGGTTAAGGTTTTATGAAAGTAGTACACTTTGCTGTTTAAATTTTGCGATGTATTAAGTTGTTTTTTATCCAAAAAAATGATTTTACAAATAATAAAGTCCAAGTGAATCTTGAAAATTCAATAAAATATTCAAAGATAATTTTAAAGAAATTTGTGAACTAGTAGCAAGAATTCTAAAATGAAATTTGATTATTTATAGCTATGCAACATTTAGGCAATTCAACATTTAAGCAATTACACGATTTTGTTAATATTCATTATAATCGAAATCATCAAAATGACCAAATTCGTCATCAATATCTTCCTCATCACCAAAACCATCATCAAGTTTTTCTGCAACAAATTCTTTTTCAGGCGCTTCGGCAGGTATATCGCCAACAGATAAAATAGTTTGCGGTATATCTTCTCTTTTTTCTTCAGATATTTCAATAACATCCACATAAAAAGTCCACATTTTTAAGAAATCATAAACATAGATCAGCTTATTGTTTTCTTCGGGTAAGATTTCATATAGGATACAAGACTGCATAGAAATGTCTTCACCAGCCTCTGCCATATTAAATAAAGGTATTTCTTCTCCTTGGTTCCACTCATCATCGGTTTTGTAAAAGGAAGCCATTTCTTGACCAGCAAAACCAAAAGACGAAGCAATTGTAGTATGTAAGCTTTCTAAATCGATGCTATCATCAACTAAAACAGTTCTAATTACATCTTCTTGGGTATCTAAAATAACGCGTATTTTGTACATAAAATCATTAAATATAGGACTGCAAAAATACAATAAATTATACGTATTTTTACCCTTTAAACGGCTCTTTAATGGATAAAATAAAAACACTAGAAATTTTAAACAATCTTAATAAAAATACACTTATGGAAACTTTAGAAATAGAGTTTGTAGACGTTGGTGAAGACTTTGTAACCGCAAAAATGCCTGTAAATTCTAGAGTTTATCAGCCTTACGGAATTTTACACGGCGGTGCAACTGCTGCTTTAGCGGAGACTGTTGGTAGCTGTGCATCGGCACTTTTTGTAGATACAAAGACCAAAATTATTAAGGGAATTGAGTTAAGCATCAATCATTTAAAAAGTAAAAAAGACGGGGTTGTTTTGGCAATTGCAAAACCAATTCATAAGGGTAGAACCACTCATTTATGGGAAATTAGAATTATGGATGAAGAAGAGAATTTAATTTCTATTTGTAAACTGACCAACATTGTTTTAGATAAAAAATAAGAATGAAACTTTTTGATAAAATAAACACTTTTTATAATAAAGAATTACCTTTTGTAGTTTATAGAAAACCAAACAAGACAACGCTTACTGGTTTTTTTATGGAAGATGACGCTCTTTTTTATTCCGAGAACTTTGCAGAATCAGGCTTTGTTTTTGCGCCTTTTAATGCGTCTGAAAAAACAATTTTATTTCCTTTTGAAAAAGCTGAACTTTTAGCAGAAGAACTTTCTTTAAACAGTATTAATATCGAGGAAAAAGAATATTTGGCTGATGGTCTTTCAGAGGAATATCATCTTAAATTGGTAAAAAAAACGATTCAGGAAATCAATACAACTGCTTTAAAAAAAGTAGTGATTTCTAGAAAAGAAAAAATTGAATTAGCCGATTTTAATCTATTAAAAGTATATCAAAAATTACTGCAAAATTATAAAAATGCCTTTGTATATGTTTGGTTTCATCCAAAAGTAGGTTTGTGGTTGGGTGCAACTCCAGAGACTCTTGTACTGATAAAAAATTCAGATTTTAAAACGATGTCTTTAGCAGGTACGCAGGTGTATCATGTAGATTCCGAATTAAGTTCAGCACAAACAGAATCAAGTTTATTAGAATTAGAAAACGTAGTCTGGAAAAGTAAGGAATTAGAAGAGCAGCAGTTGGTTACAGATTTTATAAAAGATCAAGTAAAAGAGATTACATCAAATTTAAAAATTGATAAAACTAAAACCGTGAAAGCGGGCAATTTATTGCATTTAAAAACAACAGTTACGGGGATTTTAGTAGAAAAATCAAATTTAAAAGAACTCATTAGAGCTTTACACCCAACACCGGCAGTTTGCGGTTTACCGAGAGATAGTGCAAAAGAATTTATCGTGGCAAATGAAAATTATAAGCGTACTTTTTACACTGGTTTTTTAGGCGAAATACATATGGACAATCAAAGTTTAAAAAGCACAAATTCTTCTTTATTTGTTAATTTACGGTGTATGGAAATTCAAGATAATAACGCATTTATTTATGTTGGTGGCGGTATTACAAAAGATAGTGATGCTAAAAAAGAGTGGGAGGAAACTGTTTCTAAAAGTAGAACGATGAAACGGGTTTTATAATTTTATTTACTGAAACTAAATTTTGATAAATAGTGAAGCTCTGAACTCAAAATTGTAGACTGAATTAATTCCGCTATACGTACTAAACTTGTTTCAATACTTATTCTGATGTTGGCTTGAAATCTTGCGCTGTAGATTGAAGTATAAAATGGATTTTTTTTGATTCTTCGATAGTCGTTTCAATTTTATGTATTCAAGTGCTTAACTTTGCCAAAAATATAAAAACCGTAAACAAAAGCTTACGGTTTTCTAGTAAATGTGTAAATTGAATCTGAATTAAAATTGTTTTAAAAAACCTTTTGGGATAACTAACTATTCACAAAAAGTCAATAATAAAATAGTCTATAACTGCGCAAACAAGATACTGAAAAAATAGTTTGCAACTGTTAGATATCGTCAAAAGAAAGATCTGTAAAGTTTTGTGTTGGCGCTATTTCTTCAGTGCTTTCCTCTTTTTTAAAATCTTTTTGATGGCGTTCACTAATTACTTCGTCTCCTTTTTCGGTAACAATATAATCGGTAGCTTTTTGTAGCATTTCATGAAAATCAGCAAAATCTTCTTTGTATAAATATATTTTATGTTTTTGATAATGGAACGTGCCATCGTCATGCGTAAATTTTTTACTTTCTGTAACAGTTAAATAGTAATCGTCTGCTTTTGTTGCTCTTACATCAAAAAAATAAGTTCTTCTTCCTGCTCTTAATACCTGTGAAAAAATTTCTTCTTGTTCAACTCTCTCTGCCATAATCTTTTTAAATAGTGGTTATTGTTTGTTATACTTACAAATCTAATAAAATATTTTACGTTGCAACGTTAAAGATTAATTTTCTTTTTCTAAAAGTTGTTGGTCATACAAATTTTTATAATACCCTTCTTGTTTTATGAGTTGATTGTGAGTTCCTTGTTGTATAATAGCACCATTGTCTAAAACAATAATTTTATCAGCATTTTTTGCTGATGAAACTCTATGGCTAATAATAAAAGTGGTTTTGTTTTTAGAAATTTTTTCTAAATTTGAGAGTATTTTTTCTTCTGTCTCTGTGTCAACAGCAGATAAACAATCATCAAAAATTAATATTTTAGGATTTTTTATAATTGCTCTAGCAATAGAAACACGCTGTTTTTGTCCGCCAGAGAGTGTTACACCTCGCTCGCCAAGAATGGTTTTATAACCATTTGTAAATTCAATAATATTATCATGTACAACGGCATTTTTTGCGGCGTTTATAATTTCTTGTTCGGTAGCCTCTTCTTTTCCGAATTTAATATTGTTACTAATCGTATCAGAAAACAAGAAAGGATCTTGCGGTACAAAACCAATTTGTTTTCTAACATCATTTAAATTAGCTTCTTGAATAGGAATATCATCTAAAAAAACAGTGCCTTTTGTGGTGTCATACAATCTAGAAATTAGTTCTATAATGGTAGATTTGCCTGAACCTGTGTTTCCTAATATAGCCAAAGTTTGACCAGATTTTACAGAAAAAGAAATATTTTTTAACGCTGTAATGTTGGTGTCTTCATAGATAAAGGTAACTCCTTTAAAAGTAACATTACCTTGTATTTCTGTTTTTGTTAGCTGGTTGTTTTTAATTTCTGGAACTTGGTCTAAAAACTCATTAATTCTTGCTTGCGATGCCTCGGCCTGCTGCACCATAGAAGTTACCCAGCCAATCACGGCAACGGGCCATGTTAAGATATTTACATACAAAATAAACTCAATAATAACGCCAGCTTTAATTTCGCCGTTTATATATTGATTCCCGCCCACATAAATAACAATTAAATTACTGATTCCGATGAGTAAAAGCATCAAAGGATAAAAGAGTGCATTTGCTTTCTGAAGCTCGATGTTTTTATCTTTGCTTTCATCAGAAATTACATCAAAAGCTTTAATAGTGGCCGCTTCAATACCGTAAGATTTTACCACATTGATTCCCGAAAAAAACTCTTGATTAAAGGTGGTTAATTTTGATAAATATTCTTGAACAATGGTACTTCTTTTATGAATAACTCTACTTAATACAGAAATGGCAATGGCTAAAAGCGGAAAAGGAATTAAGGTGTATAACGTTAATTTTAAATCTACGCGTGCCATTTGTGTGAAACCTACGGCAAAAAGTACAAGCATGTTCATAGAGTACATAATAGCAGGGCCAACATACATTCTTACTTTAGAAACATCTTCACTAATACGATTCATTAAATCACCCGTTCTATTGTTCTTATAAAAATTGAGAGATAATTTTTGATATTGTTGATAAATTTCATTCTTTAAATCGAACTCAATTAATCTAGAAGTCACAATAATGGTCTGTCTCATTAAAAAAGTAAGAAAGCCACCTAATAAAGCAACCCCTATAATAATGAGTACATTCATTAATAGTTCGTGTTTTACAACAGCTACATCCGTTACATTTTCGCTTAAATAATCTTCAACGATATTAAAGGAATCGCCAATGATTCTGGGAACTTGAAGTGCGAGTAGTTTAGATACAATTGTCATTAACAATCCTATTAAAATGCGCCACTTGTACTTCGATAAATATTTATTTAGATATTTTAATGCTTTCAAGGAAAATTGGGTTAAAAAATAATGCACGAATATACGGGTTTCAGAAAGATATTTTTTCTTAAAAAAGAATTAAAAAAGTAATGAGGAGAAACTAAAATTAACACTATTTTTGCCCATTAAATCAATGCAAATTTATAAGTTCTTTATATGATTAACAGAAGACATATTCGAGTAAAAGTGATGCAATCTGTGTATGCCATGCAGCAATCTCACAATGATGATATCATTAAGGAAGAGAAATTTTTAAAACATAGTATTTTAAAAATGTTCGATTTGTATGTTTTGAACGTTCAGCTGTTAGCTGAAGTACAAAAATTAGCAGCCAAAAAAATGGCGCTTTCTAAAAAGAAAATTCTTGCTACTAAAGAAGATTTAAAACCCAACACAAAATTTATAGATAACAAACTCATCAATATTATTGCAGAAAGCATTAGTATAGAAAGTTATGTAGAGGTTAATGCATTAACGTATTGGCAACAAGATGTTGAGTATGTTAGAATCATTTTAGAAGAACTTCATAAAAGCGATTTATACAAAAAGTATATCAATACCGAAGAAGACTCTTTTAAAATTGATAAAGCTTTTGTGATTGATTTTTTCAAAGAAATTATTGCGCCAAATGAAAAGTTGGCAGAATATTTTGAAGATAAAATGATTTCTTGGGTAGATGATATTCCTTTTGTAAATACTTGGGTTACAAGATCGTTAAGCAAACAAAAAAACAATACTAATTTTGTTTTAGGTGTTTTGTATAAAGATATGGATGATGAGCAGTTTGTGTCTAGTCTATTTAGAAAAACGGTTTTAAAAGAGAAAAGTTACGAACAAGATATTACCGATAAAACACCCAATTGGGAAACCGATAGAATTGCAGACATCGATATGATTCTTATTAAAATGGCCATGACAGAATTTCTTAATTTTCCCTCAATACCCACAAGAGTAACCATTAATGAATACATAGAAATTTCTAAAGATTACTCTACCGCAAAGAGTAGTTATTTTATAAACGGAGTCTTAGATAAAATTTCTAAAGAGTTTACTAAAGAAAAAAGAATTGTTAAAATAGGTAGAGGTTTACTGTAACGCTATTGTTTAGAACGATTTATTTATTATTTTTGCCAAAATCTTATATCATGAAAAAAATAACAATCTTGTTTGCGTTTCTAATTTCTTCAAGCTTATTTATTTCTTGCGGAAACGGAACGGGTAGCGCAACTTCAAAAATTAACAAAGACAATTTAGAAAGTGCAAAATCTAGAGATGTAGAAATTAAAAATGGTGCAGCTTCTATTTCGTTTGAAAGTACTGAATATGATTTTGGTACTGTAAATGAAGGCGACATTGTAGAAACAACTTTTAAAGTAACTAATTCTGGTACAACAGATTTAGTGATTACAGATGCCAAAGTTACTTGTGGTTGTACAGTGCCTGTTTGGCCTAAAAAACCAATTAAGCCAGGACAAACTGAAGATGTTCAAGTTAAATTTAACACGAACGGAAAACAAAACAGACAACAAAAAAATATTACTCTAATAACGAATACAGAAACCGGAAGAGAAATTTTAACTCTAAAAGGTATGGTAACTCCAAAAGCAAAATAAAAATATGTTTTCAACAATAGTATTACAAGCAGATGCAGGAAGTTTAATGTCAATTTTGCCTTTTGTTGCAATGATTGGTGTATTGTATTTCTTTATGATTAGACCACAAATGAATCGCCAGAAAAAAGAAAAAACATTTCAGGCAGAGATTAAAAAGGGTACAAAAATAATTACCACAAGCGGGATACATGGTAAAATTATAGAAATTCATGATGCCGATAACACACTTACAGTAGAAACAGGAGCTGGCAGAATGAAGTTTGAGCGTTCTTCAATTTCAATGGAATTGAGTAAAAAACTTGCACCTGTGGCAGTACCTGCTAAAAAGTAGTTGCTACATACATTTTAAAAAATGAGCTTTTTCTTTTAAGACAAAGCTCATTTTTTTGTTTATGAACTTTTTATTAGCTTGCACTAAAAATTATCTTCTTGGCAAAAACCTCAAAGAAAATACCGAAAACATTTATCAGTTTTTTAATCATCTCTTTTGTGATTTGGTTTTTAATTACATTTTCTAAAGAATATGTTACTGTGGTTACCTGCCCAGTAATTTATAAAAATATACCGCAGAATAGGCTTTTACAAAAAAAGCCCATAAAAGAGATAGAAATTGCTATAAAAGCATCGGGATTTAAAATTTTAAGAACTAAATTTAATAATAAAAATATAGAACTAGAAGCTTCTAAATTACAAAAAAAGAAAGGTTCTAATTTTTATCTTTTACCAAAAAATCAAACAATAAAAATTCAGAAACAACTATTAACAGGAGTTGAATTACAAGAAATAATGCCAGATACCATTTATTTAAATTTAGGTGTTCTAGGGTCTAAAAAAGTAGCTTTAAAACCTAATTTAGATATTAGCTATCATATTGGTTATGATCTTTTAGATTCTATTACTGTAAAACCAGATTCTATTGTTATTTCTGGCTCTAAATCGCAACTACAAAAAATTAACTATCTTAATTTAAGTACCTTAACTTTAAAAGGTGTGAAATCAGATTTTAGTAATCAGGTATTTATTTCAAAGTCAGAAAACCAGAATAGTTTGAAATTTAATCTATTAAAAGCCACAATTACAGGTAAAGTAGATAAATTTACAGAAGGCGTTTTGCAAATTCCGTTTACAATAACCAACTTACCAGAGAACACAAGTTTAACTATTTTAACAGAAAATGTAGAGGTAGTTTATATTGTAGCATTGTCTAATTTTGCAAAAGTTTCAGAAGCTTCTTTTAAAGTTGAGTGTGATTTTTCTATCTCTGAAAAAAATAATTTAGGGTATTTAATTCCAAAAATAATTTCAAAGCCTAATTTTATTAAAAGTTTTAAAATTATGCCCGCTAAAATAGATTATTTAATTCAAAAATAAATGATGATTGTTGGTTTAACAGGTGGTATTGGTAGCGGCAAAACAACGGTAGCAAACTTTTTTTCAGCGTTTAACAATGTAGCTATTTATATTGCAGATGTTGAGGCTAAAAAGCTAATGAATTCATCGAGCAGTATAAAAGATAAATTAATCAAAGAGTTTGGTCAATTAGCTTTTGTAAATCACAAATTAAATAGAAAACACATTGCAGAAATCGTTTTTAAAGACAAAGAAAAACTATCAAAGTTAAATGCAATTGTGCATCCAGAAGTAAAAAAGAATTTTAAAGAATTTGTAAAAAATAATAGCAATAAAGACTATATAATTTACGAAAATGCCATTCTATTTGAAAGCAAAAGTAACTTAATTTGCGATTGTATAATTACTGTTTTTGCCGATATAAAGACTAAAATACAAAGAGTAATTGCAAGAGATTTATCTACAGAAAAAGAGGTTTTAATTCGTATGAAAAATCAGTGGACAGATGCAAAAAGAATACTGAAATCTAACTATATTATTTGCAATGAAAACCTTGAGGAAACAAAAGGTCAAGTCAGTAAAATTCATAATATTTTAACAAGAAAATCACAAAATGTTTAAATATCTTTAACGTTATTGTTAAATTACTCTTAAATTTTCTTTTTTTTTGTTAATCTACGTTAAAAACGTGAATTCCAATTTTTTAATAAACTAACTTTGATATATGGGCAAAAAAATGTTTATGCTTATTGTTGTTTTAATGAGTATTTCTTTGATAGGAATTATCTCTGTGCAGCTTTATTGGATTAATAATGCAGTAGAAAGTAAGAAAGAACAATTTAAAAATGATGTACAAAAATCTTTGGCCAGAGTTACCGAAAGAATTAATGAAAAGGAAGAACAACAAATAGAAAATATAATTGAAGGTTTTTTAGATAGAAAAACATTGGCAGACGATGCACAAATTAAAAATTTTCTGATTCAACAAATTGATACGACTAACAATAGAAAAATTACCTACGGAACCACAATTTTAGAAGAAAATTTTGAGATTCCTTTAGATTTTTTAGACAATGAAACGGTTATCTTTAAAAGGGTTTCTGGTAAAAAAGATTTTTTTCAGACTAGTTTTATAAAAGACGATGATCATATTTTTAAATCTGCGGATGAAAAGCGCTATTCGTTTTTAGGAAGAATGAAGAAATATGAGAATTTTCAGATTTCTGAAATAACGAAAGATTTTAAAAGTAAAAATCCGATTAATCAAAGAGTTAGTAATAGAGAGTTAAATGAAACGATAAAAGACGAATTACAAAAGAGAAATATACAGTTAGATTTTAAATATGGGGTGTACAGTAATGATGGTTTGGCAACAAAGCTAAAGTCTGGTTATTACACAATTAATCAAAAAGATAGTTACCCTTATCCGTTATTTTATGATACTAATGATAACCCAGAATATATTTTAAATTTAGAGTTTCCAACAAAGAACAAACATATTTTATCAGGTATTTCTAACATACTATTGCTCTCATTATTTTTCATTTTTATTATTGTTGTTGCTTTTTCAAGTTCGTTATATCAGTTAATTAAACAGAAAAAAATATCAGAAATAAAAACAGATTTCATCAATAATATGACGCACGAGTTTAAAACACCAATTGCTACGATTAATTTGGCTTTAGATTCTATCAAAAACCCGAAAATTATTAATGACAACGAAAAGGTTTTACGCTATGTAAATATGATTCGTGATGAGAATAAAAGAATGCATACTCAAGTAGAAAATGTGTTGCGAATTTCTAGATTAGAAAAAAATCAATTAGATATTAGTAAGGAAACCATCGATGTTCACGACATTATAGAAGATGCTATATCACATGTTAGTTTATTGGTTGATGACAAAAAAGGAACAATAGAAACGCATTTAGAGGCGATTACAGCAGAAATTTCGGGAAACGAATTTCATTTAACAAATGTTATTGTAAATATGTTAGAGAATGCAACAAAATATTCTGATAAGCCACCAAAAATAGATGTGTATACAGAAAGTACCAACAAGTTTTTTATTATTAAGATAAAAGATAAAGGAATAGGAATGGGCAAAAGTGTTCAAAAGAGCGTTTTTGATAAGTTTTACAGAGAGCAAAAAGGAAACATACACGATGTAAAAGGGCATGGTTTAGGTTTGGCTTATGTAAAAGAAATTGTAGAAAAACATCACGGAACCGTTTTTGTTGAAAGTGAAAAAGGACAAGGAAGTACATTTACAGTAAAATTACCTTTAATTTAAAAAGTTAAAAAGTTAAAAAGTTAAAAAGTTTATAAAATGGGAAGTAAAAAAATATTATTAGTAGAAGACGATCCAAATTTCGGAACCGTTTTAAAAGATTATTTAGCATTAAACGATTATAATGTTACACATGCTAAAGACGGTATAGAAGGGTTAATTATGTTTAAAAATAGCGATTATGACTTGTGTATTTTAGATGTAATGATGCCGCGTAAAGATGGTTTCTCGTTAGCTCAAGATATTCGAGTTACCAATAAAGAAGTGCCAATTATATTCTTAACAGCTAAAACATTAAAAGAAGATGTTTTAAGAGGATATGCGGTTGGCGCTGATGATTATTTAAATAAACCTTTTGATTCTGAAGTTTTATTGCACAAAATTAAAGCAATTTTACAACGTAAAGAATCTGATAAATCAGCAGAATCAGAGCAATTTGAATTTAATATTGGTTCATTTTTCTTTAACTCTAAATTGCGTCATTTATCTGTTGGTAAAGAAGCAGAACCTAGCAAATTATCGCCAAAAGAAAGTAAATTGTTGCGCATGTTAGCGATTCATAAGAATGATTTGATGCCAAGAGAGTTAGCACTTACCAAAATTTGGAGAGACGATAATTATTTTACCTCTAGAAGTATGGATGTATATATTGCCAAATTACGTAAGTATTTAAAAGACGATGATGCTGTAGAAATTTTAAATATTCATGGAGAAGGATTTCGATTGGTAGATAAAACCTAAAAAAAGATACTTTCCCAAAAGAATACCTTTGCTATACCAAGTAAGTTTTATAACATATTATAATATTTAGTTGGTATGGTTAGGTTTTTTCGTATTTTTATATAATGGCAGAGTTTATTAAAATTTACACCGAAAATCCTAATCCCAAAGAAATTCAGCGGGTTGTAAAAGTGCTTAAAAACGGCGGTATAATTATTTATCCTACAGATACTGTTTACGGTTTGGGTTGCGATATTACCAATACAAAAGCACTAGAAAAAATTGCCTTAATTAAAGGAATTAAACTAGAAAAGGCAAATTTCTCATTTATTTGTACTGATTTGAGTAACTTATCAGATTATGTAAAACAAATAGATTCACCAACGTTTAAGATTTTGAAAAGGGCTCTACCTGGACCTTATACTTTTATTTTGCCAGGAAGTAACAATTTACCAAAAGCTTTTAAAAAGCGAAAAACAGTCGGAATTCGTATTCCCGATAATACCATTGCAAAAGCAATTGTAGAGGCTTTAGGAAATCCTATTGTTTCTACCTCTATAAGAGATGAAGATGACGTTTTAGAATATACTACAGATCCTGAATTGATTTTTGAAAAATGGAGAAATTTAGTAGATATTGTAATTGATGGTGGTTTTGGAGATAATTATGCCTCTACGATAATCGATTTAACAGACGCTGAACCTCAAGTAATTAGAGAAGGAAAAGGAAGTTTAGATATCCTTTAAAAAGTTTTGTTTTTTTTAAGCATTTCTTAAAGTGCTAAACTCTCAAGATGCAATGATGGTACTCTTTTAAAGAATCAAAATTTTGCGAATTTTGTGGTTTTATTCTCTTTTTCTGGGGTTATTTTCAAACAATAAAATTTGGTGAAACCTTTTGTTGTATTTAAAAATATAGGCAGAAAGGCTTTTAGTTTGTTCGTGAAACTCAATTTTGTAAAATAGCCAAACTATGAATTCAAAATTGTAAGTTCAATTAATCTTGCATCGTTTGCTGAACATGCCTGTCCGGTAGTCAGTTTGTTTCAGTATTTAGGGCGATTTTTAGTTTAATATTCCGGCGCTTTACTTCGTAATATTAAAAAGATATTCCTTTTTGATATCTCGATAGCTTTCTTTCGAGGTTGTTCATTTTAAATCTTCAAACTTTTTTCTTCCCAGCGCAAAATATTGCCAAACAATACTGGTGTGTAAATTATAATTTGGTTTTTTGACTAATTCTTTGCGTTTGCGTAAGAATTTAATGAGGTTTTTATAGAAACTAAAATGCGCTCTTAAAATAGAGTAGGCATGCAAAGGTTTTAAGGCTGCCATAAACTTTAAGCTAGCAAGTCCGTCTAAAATCAAACGTAAAAAGATAATGCTAAAAACATGTTTATTAGGTACGTTTTTTACAATATTTAATAAACTATTTCTAAAATTTAAAAATGTTTTTTGAGGATTGTTTTCTTCTAGAGTTGCACCACCAACATGAAAAACGGTAGATGTACCAACATACTTTACTTTGTAGCCCCTGTTTTGAACTCTCCAGCAAAAATCAATTTCTTCTTGATGCGCAAAATAATCCTCATCAAAACCGTGTAATTGATGAAATACTTTAGCGCTTACAAATAAACACGCACCGGAGGCCCAAAAAATTTCTTTAACATCATTAAATTGACCGGTATCGGTTTCTAAATCATTAAAAACACGTCCTCTACAATACGGATACCCGTATAAGTCTATAAATCCACCAGCAGCTCCTGCATATTCAAATTTCGTTTTATCTTTAAAATCTAAAATTTTCGGCTGAATGATGGCTGTTTTATCATCTTCCTTAAAAATGGTGATAATAGGCTTTAGCCAGTTTTCGGTAACTTCAACATCAGAATTTAGTAAGCAGTAGAGATCAGCATCTATAGTTTGTAGCGCATCATTATAACCTTTTGCATATCCGCCATTTATAGCGTTTCTGATAATTTTAATTGACGGAAAAAATTTTTCTACATAACGAATCGAAGAGTCTGTAGAAGCATTATCGGCCACATAAATGGTAGCTTCTTGCGAACTAAAATTCACAATAGAGGGTAAAAACTGTTCTAGTAGTTTTTGTCCGTTCCAGTTTAATATTACAATTGCTGTTTTCAAGAGATCAAAATTACATTTAAAAATTGGGTAACAATTAAAGTTTTCTTAATTATAATCAGGAATGGTTTCTAGAAAAATATATGTTTCTTTTTCAAAATCCATTTTACAATAAAAATGCTCTAAACCGTTGGTTACAATTAAATAATTAGCGTTTAGCTTTAAGTTATAGCGCGCAATTTGATCAAAAGTAGCTTGGGTAATCTTTATAGATGGTGCTTTGCATTCCACAATAATTTCATGTTCGCCATCAGTATTAAAAACCAAAATGTCGGTTCTTTTTTTTCGATTGTTAATCGTTAACTGTTTTTCTAAAGCAATTAATGATCTTGGATATTTTTTTACATCAATCAAAAATTGAACAAAATGCTGACGAACCCATTCCTCTGGCGTTAAAACCATATATTTTTTTCTCAAATTATCAAAAATAAGCGTCTTATTTTCGCTACTTTTGAGTTTGAAATTATAGAAAGGGAGATTGAGTTTTTGCATCATTCAAAAGTAAATAAAAATCAGGTATGATTTATTTATTAGTTGGTAATACTGGCGCAGATAAATCTACATATGCAATAAAATTAAAGCAAAATTTAAATGTGTTTGTTTTTATATTGGTTGCATGGAATTAAATTCTGTTTTTACCCGATAAAACTGAAAATGATGGTTTAGATTGGTTTTTAGAAAGAATAGAAAGAGCGGAATTTTTAATGCAGGATTTAATGTTGCAATTAGAAAAATCTGGAGTTGATAGTATTCTAGATGTCGGACTTTCTAAATTTACAAAAGGGAGAAATATAAAAAGTTTGCCAACAAGAATTCTATAGAGTTTAAAACTCATTTTTTAAATATTCCGAAAGAAATAAGAAAGCAACGAGTTCTGAAAAGGCATCTAGAAAAAGGAGTCACTTTTTAGTTTAAAGTTACCAATGAAAATTTTGAGTTTATAGAAACTTGGTTTGAATTTCCGTTAGAAAGTGAATTAACAAATAGCATTATAATTACCGGTTAAATGAACGAAATAAGAAATATTGTTTCAGATATAAAAAAGGGAAATATCAAACCCATTTATTTTTTAATGGGTGATGAGCCTTATTATATTGATAAAATTTCTGATTATATAGAAGAAACTGTTTTAGAAGAATCAGAAAAAGGATTCAATCAGCAAGTAATGTATGGCAGAGATGCTACGATAGAAGATATTGTTTCTTCTGCAAAACGCTATCCTATGATGGCAGAAAGACAGGTTTTAATTATTAAAGAAGCCCAAGATTTAAGCCGAAATATTGAGAAATTAGTTGCGTATGCAGAAAATCCGCAACCCACCACAGTTTTAGTATTATGCTATAAATATAAAAAATTAGACAAGCGTAAAAAACTACACAAAGTAATTGCTAAAACAGGTTTGGTGTATGAAAGTAAAAAATTATACGACAATCAATTAGCAGATTGGATTCGTAGGGTTTTGAGTGGAAAAAAATATCAGATAGAACCCAAAGCAGCTCAAATGTTAATTGAGTTTTTAGGAACAGATTTAAATAAAATAGCAAACGAATTAGATAAATTAATGTTGATTTTACCTGTAGAATCTATCATTAATGATAAGCATATAGAAGATAATATCGGTATTTCTAAAGATTTTAATAATTTCGAATTGCGAAAAGCGGTTGGTGAAAAGAATGTTCTAAAAGTAAATAGAATTATCAATTACTTTGCAGAAAACCCGAAGAATAATCCGTTGGTCATGACCATTTCTTTGCTCAATAATTACTTTACACAGTTGCTCTTATTTCATGGTTTAAAAGATAAATCTAAAAGTTCTGTGGCTAAAAATTTAGGTGTAAATCCTTACTTTATTGATGAATATTTTACCGCTAGTAGAAATTATCCGATGCGAAAAGTAGCACAGGTAATTGCTTTTTTAAGAGATGCAGATGTAAAAAGTAAAGGAGTAGGAGCGAGCCAATCTCAAAGAGATATTTTAAAAGAATTATTGTTTAAAATTTTACATTAATATTAAAAAATATTTTTACAAAAGAAATTACGACGAAGTAGTTGCAATAATCAATAATTTAGCGAGTTCAACATAACTTATGTGGGGTAAAATATCGGTAGATAAAATGTTGACACATTTTTTTTTGTAATCTATGAAAGGCTATTTACAGACAAACATCCGAAGCCAAATTCTTTTGCAAAATTGCTGATGAAACCATTTGTAAAGAAAATTGTTGTTTCAGAAAAACCATTTGCAAAAAACGAAAGTACTGCATCACAATTTATAATTACGGATAAAAAGAATTTTGAAATAGAGAAAAACGCTTGTTAACTTTTATGTGCAAAGTTCAAGAATTAGTAGAGTTTTATTTTGAAGGAAAAGAATTTCATTCTTTTGGGAACTTAACTTCTAAAGAATGGAATAATTTATTTTATAAGCTTATAGGGCGTTATTTGAGACAGTTTAGGGCTTGATGGTTTTGTTAACGTTTGTGTATAATAATAGTCCGAAAAAAAAGCGACTTCCATTCGCATGAAACACAAGCCAAATTTAAAAATTTGGCTACCTCGAAAAAGTGACTTTACTATTGGGTTAGTCGACAATTTTCTTATTATTTTTATGCGTTGTTGACAATCGTTTTTATTCGGAATCAATGCTTTTCAGTTCAGAAGTTATTCCTTCAAAATGACCTTTTCCATAAATAATTAAAATCTTATTTTCTTTCGAATTATTAATTTTATTGGCTAAATATTGATTTCTAAAATCAATAATGAATTCTTTACTGAATTTTTCAGCTAAATCACTATCAATTTTTGCACAATCATATTCAGTCGAATTAGATGCTGTTTCAATGTCACAAGCAGAAAGCTCAATTTCTCCATACTTATTCTCAAATTCTTTTAATAAACTTTTAATTTCAACATCTGCATTTACAGCATTACTCATATTCACATTTAATTTAGGATATTTTGGCTGATTTGTCAGTTTGTATTCCCCTTTGTATTTAATTTTTCCGAAAATAATGTTATTTATCGTATCATAATATTTGAAAGTTTTTAAACCAGTAATTTTTCTAATTTTCTTTTTGTACAAATCATTTGTTAGAGAATCGTTGCTAGTATTTTTTTTAACTTTTTCAAAAAATACTACATATCCTATTTCTTGAAGCGAATCAACTTTAATTGCAACATCCTTATAAAATTCTTTTCTACCAATATGGTGCATTCCTATAAATAAAATACTTTTTTTATTATTGGTAATCGATTTTAATTTTGCTTTTTCATCAAACACTCCGATTTTTTCTAGAGCTTTATTTAAGAATAGAGAAACGCAAGAAGTCAGTGTTAGTGCCAATAAAATCAAAATTATTTTTTTCATTGTTTTATTTTAAAATAATTGCCAACATTACGATGACAAAAAACCATTTTAATATTTTATATCAGTAGTTAGTGAAGTTCTATTTTTAAAATTTAGAGATAAACCAAACTACAGTTCTAGCAATTTTTTAGCCGCATTAAAAGGAGTTGTTTTTCCGTTTTCTAAATTTAAAATTTCTTGTTTTAGCGCTTTTTTTATCAACGGATTTTGATAAAAATTATCTTTTAACTGCTGATTGATAGTTGATAATAACCAATATTTATTTTGGTCATTTCGTTTTTTATAAAAGTAAGCGTTTTCTTTTGTTAAAGAAATATAGTCCGCAATCATGGTTTTAATTTTTTCAATCCCTGTGTTTTGTAAAGCACTTGCGGTTAAAACTTTGGGTTGCCATTTGCTCTCTTTTAGCGGGTATAAATGCAACGCTCTATTAAATTCCACTTTCGCAATTTTAGCATTTTTTTCATTGTCACCATCCGCTTTGTTGATGACAATTGCATCTGCCATTTCTATGATACCGCGTTTAATACCTTGTAATTCATCACCTGCACCCGCAAGTTTTAAGAGCAAAAAGAAATCGACCATAGAGTGTACAACCGTTTCAGATTGCCCAACACCAACCGTTTCAATAATTATAGTATCGAAACCAGCAGCCTCGCAAAGAATAATACTTTCGCGCGTTTTTTGCGCCACGCCTCCTAAAGAAGTGCCAGAGGGCGAAGGTCTTATAAAGGCATTTTTATCGGTTACTAATTCTTCCATTCTAGTTTTATCACCTAAAATAGAACCTCTATTGATAGAACTACTTGGGTCTACCGCTAAAACAGCTACTTTTTTGTTTTGAGAAGTTAAGTGTTTTCCAAAAACTTCAATAAACGTACTTTTACCAACACCAGGAACCCCTGTAATTCCGATTCTTATAGAATTATTTGCATGCGGCAAACAACGTTCTAGAATTTCATTTGCTTTTTTTTGATGATTGCTATTAGTGCTTTCAACTAGCGTAATTGCCTTGCTTAAAAAAGTAATATTGCCTTCTAAAATTTTAGAGACAAACTCCTCTACCGAGTTTTGTTTTGCTCTACTAATCTTTATTTTTTCTGCACTTAATTTATTGGTTGTTGCTGGTTTGTAAACACCCTCGTTTTCATGTAAAGCAGATTTTTTTTTATCCATGGTAAAAGTTAATATGTAAATTTAAGGATTAAGCTTGCAACTGCAAAGAAACCAAAAGGTTTTTGTGCGTCGCTAAAAGTTTTTAAAATTTAGACAGACTATATCTCTAGATAAAGAATAGATGTTTTTGTATTCAAAAGATTCATCGATCTTATGTAACAATTAAGTCTATACTTTTTAAGTAGAAACAATTAACTAAATACATGTTTACAAGTTCATAATTGTACTTTTTTTAAGAGTTTTAAGTTCTTTTTACATCGTTTTAAACACATTTTCTTTATGGAGTAAGAGGAGGTGAAAATAGGGAAAGGTGGTCACAAAAAATAATAGGATGATTGATTTACAGGGGAACGAAAAGAAGTAAGAATCTTTTTTTTGTTGAAAATTAAAGGTATTTAATCGCTTTTAGAATTAAATTTATTCCTTTAAATTCCATTTCGCTATTCTACATAAAGTTCCTATCTTTCGCCCCTGTAAACAGTCACTTTTTTAATGGAAAGCTACAAAGAAAATCAACTTAAAGTATACAATTCTTTAAGTAAGCAAAAAGAGATTTTTAAACCTTTAACAGACGGATATGTAGGTATGTACGTTTGTGGACCAACCGTATATAGCAACGCACATTTAGGGAATGTAAGAACCTTTATGTTTTTTGATGTGGTGTATAGATATTTATTACATTTAGGCTATAAAGTGCGTTATGTGCGTAATATTACAGATGCAGGTCATTTAGAAAACGATGCAGATGAGGGCGAAGATAGAATTTCTAAAAAAGCACGTTTAGAAAAAATAGAGCCGATGGAAGTGGTGCAGAAATATACTGTAGATTTTCACAACGTTTTAAAAAATTACAACTTTTTACCGCCAAGTATAGAGCCCACAGCAACAGGCCATATTGTAGAGCAGATAGAAATGATTAAAGAAATCATAGAAAAAGGCTTTGCGTATGAAGTAAATGGTTCTGTTTATTTTGATGTTTTAGAATATGACAAAGAAGGTAATTACGGTATTCTTTCTGGTAGAAAAGTAGAAGATTTAATTCATAATACAAGAACTTTAGACGGACAGTCTGATAAGAAAAACCCACAAGATTTTGCCCTTTGGAAAAAAGCAGACGAGCGTCATATTATGCGTTGGCCCTCTCCTTGGAGCGATGGTTTTCCGGGTTGGCATTTAGAGTGTTCTGTAATGAGTACAAAGTATTTAGGAGAACAGTTTGATATTCATGGAGGCGGAATGGATTTAAAGTTCCCACATCATGAGTGTGAAATTGCGCAATCTCAAACCTGCAGTGGTAAGGCTCCTGTAAGCTATTGGATGCATACCAATATGCTCTTGTTAAATAGCCAGAAAATGGCTAAATCTACTGGTAATTTTATTTTACCAAATGAAATTTTAACAGGCGAAAATGATGTTTTAGGAAAAGCTTTTTCGGCGAGTGTGGTTCGTTTTTTTAACATGCAGGCCAATTATAGAAGTATTTTAGATTTTTCTGGAGATGCTTTAGAAGCGTCAGAAAAAGGACACGCTAAGTTAATGGAAGCCGTTGCGTTTATCGATAAAATAGAAGCGAGTAACACGTCTACTTTTGATGTTCAAAAATGGATAAATGATTGTTATGCAGCAATGAATGACGATTTTAATACGCCTGTTTTGATTTCTCATTTATTTGAAGCTGTAAAAATTATCAATCAAATAAAAGATCAGAAAGCTAGTTTAGTAGCAACCGATTTATCAGCCTTTAAAAAAGCCTTAAATGCTTTTGTTTTTGATGTTTTAGGGTTGATGAATGATACAGCTCAAGGCAATTCAGAAAAAATAAACGGAGTAGTAGCGCTGCTGATCAAATTAAGAAAAGAAGCAAGAGAAAATAAAGATTGGGCATTATCAGATCAAATAAGAGATGAGTTAGTAGAATTAGGTATTCAGTTAAAAGACGGAAAAGAAGGAACAACGTTCTCAATAAACTAATAATGCAATTAACGTATTGTCAGTTCGGGTGATTTTGATTTTTTTATCAACATTGTATCGAGAATTAATTAGAAATTAACGTTTGAAAAAAATATTTTCATACCCATTTATTTTACTGGTTCGATTTTATCAAGCAGCAATATCGCCCTATACGCCAGCAACTTGCAGATACAGTCCAACGTGCTCTCATTACACCATAGAAGCGTTGCAAAAGCATGGTTTGTTTACTGGCGGATGGCTGGCAATAAAAAGAATATTTAGCTGTCATCCTTGGGGCGGTAGTGGTTATGATCCGGTGCCAGAGAAAGTAGAAAAAAAGTTAGAGTAAAGAATATAGAAATAAGAAAAGAGACCTAAAGTTTAGAATAAGTCGTTTTTGGGAGGAAGTATTACAGAGCAATATACTAATCAAATAAGAGATTACTTCGTTAAATTATTAAAGAATAATAGTAAGAAATATGAGTTTTTTAGCAATAGAATGGGAGCCTTCTTTAGGCATTGATTTGGGTTTTTTTGTGGTTCGTTGGTATAGTTTAATGTTTGTAGCTGCCTTTTTACTCGGTTTACATTTCATGAAAAAAATATATATAAAAGATGAAATTCCGTTAGAAAAACTAGATGTTCTTTTTATGTACACTTTTATCTCTATGCTCATTGGTATGCGTTTAGGTGATGTATTCTTTTATAGCTGGGATTATTATCAAAACCATTTACTAGAAATTATTATTCCTTTTAAAAAGCAGGTAGGAGAAACTGCTATTTTTGGTTTGATAAAAGACTGGAAATTTACAGGTTTTACCGGTTTTGCAAGTCACGGTGCGGCAATAGCAATTATTTTAACAATGTATTTTTACGCTAAAAAGCATTTAGATAAGCCCTGGTTATTTATTTTAGATAGACTGGCAATTATGGTGGCTTTAGCTGGTTTTTTTATAAGAACAGGAAACTTTATGAATTCTGAAATCTATGGAAAAGCAACAGGAAGTAGTTTTGGGGTGATTTTTAAAAATAACGGAGAAAATTTTGCAAGGCATCCGGCACAATTATACGAAGCTGTTAGCTATTTAATTTTGTTCTTTATAATGTGGCATTTATACTGGAAAACTGATAAAAAACAGCAAGTTGGTTTTTTATTTGGTTTATTTATGGTCGTTTTGTGGTCTTTACGTTTCTGTATCGAATTCTTAAAAGAGGCGCAAGTAGATGGCAGAGAAGATTGGGTTTTTAACTCTTTAAACACAGGTCAGGTTTTAAGTATACCTTTGGTTTTAATCGGTTTATGGCTAATGTTTAGAAAAACAAACAAAACGGAAGAAAGAGCGTAATGGAAAAATTAAAAGAACGCTGGGGTATAAAAAGTAATTGGGCAATTGTTGCCATTTTTTTGGTGTTTGCAATTAATGGTTCTTTTGCCACCTGGATAGCAAAACCGATCACTGCTTTTTTTGGATTATCTCCTGAAACGATTTCAGTATGGCTATATTATCCATTAAGAATTTTATTGATTTTTCCTATTTATCAACTAACACTACCCATTATTGGGTTTGTTTTTGGTCAGTTTAAATTCTTTTGGGCTTTCGAAAAAAAATTTTTAAGCAGATTAGGTTTAGGTTTTTTATTTAAAGAAAATCATTAGTGTTCGATTAATTTCTTTTTAGTTTACTAAACCCTTCTAAAAGAAAGGAACCCATTATTTTTTTAAATGACGCCTTCTTTTTTTATAAATAATTTCACGAAGACAAAGTAGACAATTTTATTTCAAGTTATGCCTGTTTGTCTGATCCTTAAGATCAAGTCTTGGGTCTAAATTCGGAGCAGTTTTGAATCTTTTAGCTAACAAGAATATTTAAATATACTCAATACATTTAGGTTTTCGGGAACATAAAATTTCATGGTCTAATTATTGATATTAAATTACTGTTTTTCAGTTATTTAAGCACTATATTTTTGTTATTTTGAGTAATATTTAGTATCTTTATATTGTTGATATTCAGATGTATGACTATAAAATTATCACAAGAAGAGAAAATTACAATTAAACAATTACACCGTAATTGTAAACAAAGAAAACATGCCGATAAACTAAAAGCTATTC
>NZ_VORR01000034.1 GCF_007997085.1 Polaribacter sp. IC066 | reverse complement strand
AAACAGGATTAACCTTACTTGAAAGAGATAAGACAAATAAATTATCCATAAAAAGAAAAAAACTAAAAGCTAGCTACAACCTAAATTACAGAGAATCGCTAATGAAAGTTTAAAGGCGATTGCCCTGGTATTGACGCTTAATAATCCAAATATTTTTTGAAAAATATTATATCTATTTTTTTCTTCATTTGTTTAGGTTTATACCAGGTAAATGCTATTGAAAACAATTTAAGTACTGAAGAGGTCTTTTCTTTAAAGACCTCTTCAGTTTTTTCGGTTAAAAATGATTCATTGATTGAATTGAGGTACAATGAAATTTTTGAGATCTATAGCAAAGAGAAATACGTTGAAGCTTTAAAGCAATCTTTAGCGCTCCTTGATAAGGCTAAAAATATAAAAAATTATTACTGGATTTACAAGTGTAATTCACTAATAGCAGACATCTATGATAGAACAAACAAATTTGATGAATCCTTAAAATATTATAAACAATCTTTTAATCAACTAAATAGGTCTTTAGTTGAAGGTCAAAACACTAGTTTTAAGGATATTGATTTAGCAAGTACATTGTTGAGAATAGGAGGTACCTATCACAGGCTATCAGTATCACAGGAAGAGAAAAATAAAACGTACTATTTAGATAGTGCAAAAATATATTACGAAAAGTTAGAGAGATTACCTACGCTAAACGCAGATATTGAAAGCTTAATAGCAAAAGCTTACACTAATCTTTCTGCTATTTATGAAAAAGATTCCATGTATGTTAAGGCAGAATGGTATGTAAGAAAATCTATAATAATACATGAAAAGCATAACAATAATGTAAGTACAGCTGTAGCCTTAAATAATTTAGGAAACATTTTTTTATCCCAAAAAGAATATAAAAAGTCTAAAGAATTATATTTAGATGCCATAGAACTAATTAAAAATAACGAGGATTCAAAAGCAATTAGAATCAAATCAAGTTTGTATTTTAATTTGGCTTGGGCAATGCGTAACTTAAAAGATTACAAAGCATACGATATTCAAGAGTTGTCTTATGAAATTGAAGGCGATATTAGAGAAGAAGAATTTAGCGGAATTATAGAACAAGTTAAACAAAAATATGATTTTGACGCACAAAAAGAGCAATTTCAAGAACAAGAAGAAGTAAAGTGGTTAAGAGACCAAAGAATTTTCTGGAGTATTGGCATCTTGGCGGTGCTAATTATAGTTACGTTGGTTTATTGGTTGACGCTGTATAAATTAAAACAAAATAATTTAGCACTACAATTAAATCAAGTAGAATTAATTCAAAATCAAAATTTAGATAAATTAAAGTCTGAAACGCAAGTAAGAATCTTAAACGCTACCATAGACGGTAAAGAGTCAGAAAGAAAAGAGATAGCAGAAACGCTGCATGATAGCGTAAGTGCTTTATTGTCTTCTGCTAACTTGCATTTGCAAGCTACAAGAAAGCAGTTTAACGGAAATACACCCATTGAAATTGATAAAACGCAACAGATAATACAAGAGGCTTCTCATAAAATTAGAGATTTATCGCATACGTTGGTTTCTTCAGTTTTATTAAAATTTGGATTAACTTTTGCCATTAAAGACATCGCCGAAAAATATTCTAATTCTCAATTAAATATAGAAACTGATATTATTAATATTAGAAGATACCAGCAAAATTTTGAAATTAAACTATATAATATTACCCAAGAATTTATCAATAATATTTTAAAACATAGTAAAGCAGATAATGCTTTAATAGAGTTGAGAGAAGAAAATAACAGATTGTTTCTTACTATTTCTGATGACGGGATAGGTTTTGATAAGACAAAAATAAATACGAAATCTGGTGGTTTAGGGATCAATCAAATTGATGCTAGAATACAAATGATGAAGGGAGAGTTTCAAATAAAATCTTCATTAAATAATGGTACTACAATATTGGTAGAACTCCCTGTTATAGAAAAGGAAGATCCTAACCTCGTGTCGCTAACTCTATAATTTCTAAATTTTTAATGGCCGCTTTGTCTACTTCAAAGCGAAGCATGGTTCTAACCTTATGAAATCCATGATTTCCTGCAGCTCCAGGGTTTAAGTGCAATAAATTTAGTTTTTTGTCATATTGCACTTTTAAGATATGAGAATGACCCGAAATAAAAACTTTAGGAGAATTTACCGATAATTCTTCCCGAACTCTTTGATGGTATCGATTCGGATAGCCGCCAATATGAGTGATCCAAACTGAAACATCTTCAACCGTAAACTTATTATCTAACGGAAATTCTGCCCTAGCATCCTTATCATCAATATTGCCAAAAACAGCACGTAAAGGCTTTAACGCTTTAATAGCATCGGTAACTTCTAAATTCCCAATATCGCCAGCGTGCCAAACTTCATCCGCCTGTTTTACAAACTTTAAAATTTGAGCATCTATATAGCTGTGTGTATCTGATAATAACAATATTTTTTTCATGAAAAAATAGTAAGAAAAGTTTAACGCTTTAAAGAATCCAAAAATAAGGATTCCTAAATAAATTTCGTAATTTTGAGGACTTCAAAAAACAGATTTCTTGAGATACTTTATAGAGCTTTCTTATAACGGAAAAAAATACCACGGTTGGCAAATTCAGCCTGATGTTATTTCTGTACAAGAAAAATTAAACAAGGCTATTAGCACAATTCTTCAAGAGGATATTCAGGTGGTTGGCGCAGGTAGAACAGATACCGGCGTGCATGCGTCTCAAATGTTTGCGCATTTTGATACAAAAAAAGAGTTGAAAGATGAAATTGTGTTTAAGCTAAATTCAATTTTGCCAAATGATATTTCAGTATACAAAGTGTTTTTGGTTCATGATGACAAACACGTTCGCTTCGATGCAACTTCTAGAAGTTATCAATATAAAATATGGTTAGGAAGAAATCCTTTTTTATTAGATTTTTCTTGGCAAGTACATTCACAAAGACCCAATGTAACTTTAATGAATGCTGCTGCAGAGCTACTTTTAGAATATGAAGATTTTCAGTGTTTTTCTAAAGTTAAAACAGAAGTGTATACTTTTAATTGCACTATTACACAGGCTTTTTGGGAGCAAAAAGAAGATGAGTTAATTTTCTATATTTCGGCAAATCGTTTTTTACGAAATATGGTAAGAGCAATTGTTGGTACTTTAATCGATGTAGGATTGGGTAGAATAACCAAAGAAGATTTTAGAAAAATTATAGAGAGCAAGAATAGGAGTAACGCAGGATTGTCAGTCCCTGCAAAAGGTTTATTTTTAACAGCAATAAAATATTAAATTTTGGGAGTAAAATCAGGAAATGCTTTTGATATGCAAATTTTTTCGAGACTTATGTCTTTTGCAAAACGCTATCGATTGTATTTTTTCATCGCATCATCATCAACCATATTTCTGGCTTTATTTTCAGTAATATCACCCTATATTTTAATCAACACGGTAGATGATTATATTTTGTCTAAAGATAAAGTTGGGCTGCTAAATTACTCTTTGTTAATGCTGGGCATTTTAATCATAGAAGTACTTTTGCAGTTTGTTTTTATTTATTTTGCCAATTGGGTTGGGCAGCACATTATTAGAGATATTAGAGCAAAAATTTTTAGACATATTTTACAGTTTAAAATGTCTTATTTTGATACAAATTCTGTAGGAAGGTTGGTAACAAGAGTGGTTTCTGATATAGAAACTATTGCGGCTTTTTTTAGTAATGGTGTGTTTACTATTTTAAGTGATTTGCTTAAAATGTTTGCGGTTACCATTGTAATGCTTTTTTTAAATTGGAGGTTGGCATTGATTACACTAGCAATTTTACCAATTTTAGTATATGCAACAAAACTATTTCAGGTAGCTATTAAAGAAACTTTTCAGCAAGTGAGAAATCAAGTAGCTAATTTAAATGGGTTTGTACAAGAGCGTGTTACAGGAATGAAAATTGTACAACTATTTAATAGAGAGGGTATTGAATATGATAATTTTAAGGAAATTAACGACAAGCATAAAAAAGCACATGTAAAAACAATTTGGTATTATTCTCTATTTTTTCCGATTGCAGAAATTTTATCATCAATTGGCATTGGTTTAATTGTTTGGTTTGGTGGCGGACAAGTAGTTCAAAATTCGGGGATTTCGGTAGGTATGATTATGGGGTTTATTCAATATGCACAAATGTTGTTTAGACCTTTACGCCAAATTGCAGATAAATTTAATCAATTACAAATGGGCATTGTTGCTGGTGAGCGTGTTTTTAAAGTGATTGATACTGATAGCAGTATTGCTAAAAACGGAACCATTGTAGCAGAAAATTTAAAAGGCCATATTAATTTTAAAGATGTAAGGTTTAGCTACATAAAAAATGAAGAAGTTCTAAAAGGTATTTCTTTATATGTAAAAAGCGGACAAACAGTTGCCATTGTTGGTGCTACAGGTGCAGGTAAATCTACCATTATTAATTTGATAAATCGTTTTTACGAAATAGATAGCGGTACCATTTCTATTGATAACGTTTCTGTAGATGATTATACGCTAGAAAGCCTTCGAAATGAAGTAGCAATAGTTTTACAAGACGTGTTTTTATTTTCAGATTCAATTTTAAATAACATCACTTTAAAAGATGAAAATATTACGTTAAAAGAAGTTGAAAATGCGGCAAAACAAATTGGTATTCATGATTTTATTATGACCTTACCAGGTGGTTATAATTATAATGTAAAAGAAAGAGGTGCTATGTTGTCTTCTGGGCAAAGACAATTAATTGCTTTTTTACGTGCTTATGTGAGTAAACCGAGTATTTTAATTTTAGATGAAGCAACATCTTCTGTAGATAATAATGCAGAACAAATGATACAATACGCAACAGAAACGATTACAAAAGATAGAACTTCTATTATAATTGCGCACCGATTGGCAACAATAAAACAAGCGGATAAAATTATTGTGATGGATAACGGTATAATTGTAGAAGAAGGCTCTCATCAAGAATTATTAGAAAAAGAAAACGGATATTACAAAAATCTATATGACAAGCAGTTCAGTTTAGAGGTCGCATCTTAATAGATTTTTACTACATCAAATCACTTTTAAGCTTTTCGTTTAACTCATCTAAAGTTGTGTACAAAACAAATTCGCCATCTTTTATATAAGAAATTTCGCCAGTTTCTTCAGAAACTAATAAGCAAACAGCATCAGTCTTTTCACTTGCACCAATAGCAGCTCTGTGTCTTAAACCAAATCTTGCAGGTATTTTTGTGCTATCAGAAATAGGTAAAATAACACGAGTTGCAACAACATAATTATCTCGAATAATTGTTGCGCCATCGTGTAAAGGGCTGTTTTTAAAGAAGATGCTTTCTAGAATAACTTCGTTTACAAGCGCATTCATTATATCACCCGTATTTATTAAAAAGTCTAAACTGTTTGTGCGCTCAATTACAAGTAAAGCACCCGTTTTAGTTTTAGACATATTGCTACAAGCTTTTAAAATTTTATCGGTGTCTACTTCAGAGGTAATCTCTGATTGTAAAAATTTTAATTGTTTTAAAAAACTCTTTTTATTAGAAAAATTAGTAGTGCCGATCATCAATAAAAATTTTCTAATTTCTTGCTGAAAGACAATAATGAGCGCAATAACACCACCAGACAGTAAATAGCCTAAAATACCGCTTAACATTTCCATATTTAGCGCTTGTGTTATTTTCCAAATAAGGAATATTAGTGCAATTCCGATAAAAATATTGATGGCTACCGTCCCTTTTAATAATTTATAAATATAATAGAGAAGTAGGGCAACTAGCAAAATATCTAGCACATCTAAAAAAGAAAAAGGCACAAAATCTAACATATAAAAAGACTGGTTTTGGGTAAAAGTACTAATAAAATTGATCAGTACAATATCCGTTTTTTATTAGTGAAATTCAATTTTAATAAATAGTGAATTTATAAAATCAAAATTGTTAGTTGAGCCTTCTTTTGGTGCGGTAGGCTAAACTTATTTTACACGCAACATTCGTGCAAATATTTAGCGAAGTCTCGTTTTTTAATTGAAACTAATTTTCTAATATTTATTTTAGAGCTTCTGTTGGTTTTTATTTTGATGAAATAAAAAAAGCTGGAATGTTACGTTTTTAGAATAGCCATTTCTAGAACAAAAAAAAGATAAAAAAGACCAAAACCATTTTAACAGTTCATTTTCTACATAATTCTTTTTTGTTTTGTAGTTTTAGCAAAAAAAATTAATCTACCCATGAAAAAATATTTTATCCTATCGATTTTTAGTTTTTTTCTTTTTACAGCCTGTAATTCATCAGCAGAAAAAGAAGGAAAAGAAGAAAAAAAAGATACCTATGTTGTTGATAATTATAGCAAACAAGAAATAAATATTGTTATGAGAGATGGCGTTAAGTTGCACACAACAATATACGCACCAATAGATAAAAGCAAAGAATATCCTATTTTAATGCAAAGAACTCCTTATAGTTCTAGACCTTATGGAGAGGGCATGAAAACTAAAATTAGTCCGAATATTCATTTAATGAAAGAAGGTAATATTGTGGTGTATCAAGACGTTCGTGGTCGTTGGATGAGTGAAGGAGTTTATGATAATATGCGTGCTTACATTCCGAATAAAAAAGAAAATCAATCTGATGAAGTATCAGATACGTACGATACGATTGATTGGTTGGTGAAGAATGTAGAAAATAACAATGGTAATGTTGGTACTTGGGGTATTTCATATCCTGGGCATTATGCAACTATTTCTGCCATAGATGCACATCCTGCCTTAAAAGCAGCCTCTCCACAAGCGTGTATTGGTGATTTCTTTTTTGATGATTTTCATCATAATGGTGCTTTTTTATTAAGTTATTTTAGAGCAATTCCACTTTTCGGAACCTATAAAGACACCCCAACAGATTCTGCTTGGTATTCTTTGCCTAAAATGAATTCACAAGATCAATATCAGTTTTTCTTGGATAAAGGTCCTTTAAAAAATTTAAACGAATATTTTCAATATGATAAATTAGATGTAAATGCAACTGCTTCTAAAGATAAGATCAATGATTTTTTCTGGAAAGAAATTACCGAACACCCAAACTATGATTCTGTTTGGCAGAGCAAAGGTATTATTCAGCACTTGGATAAAGTACCAAGTTCTGTAGCTACCATGATTGTTGGTGGTTGGTTTGATGCAGAAGATTTATATGGCCCTCTAGAAACGTATAAAGGAATTGAAAAAAACGGAAAAGATAATAATAATACCATGGTTTTTGGTCCTTGGGATCACGGAAAATGGGCAAGTTCTGGCGTTACAAATTCGGTAGGTAATTATTATTTTGGCGATTCTATTTCCTTAAAGTTTCAAACAAATATTGAAACAAAGTTTTTTAATCATTTCTTAAAAGGAAAAGGTGATAAAAATTCTGGTTTGCCAGAGGCCTATGTCTATGATTCTGGCAGAAAAGAATGGAAAAGTTACGAGGCTTGGCCGCCAAAAAATACCGTAAAACAAGATTGGTTTTTATCAGAAAATCAAGAGTTAACTGCGGATAAAAAATCTATCCAACAAATACAATTTATTAGTGATATTAAAAGACCTGTTCCGTATTCAGAAGATATTAAAACAGTTTTTACGCCAAGAAAATACATGACAGATGATCAGCGTTTTGCGGCAAGAAGACCCGATGTGTTAGTTTTTGAAACCGATATTTTATCCGAAGATTTTACATTGGCTGGTGATATTTTGGCAAAATTAAAAGTTGCTACTACAGGAACTGCAGCAGATTGGATTGTAAAAGTGGTAGATGTACATCCTTCAGATACAGAAGAAAACAACGATAAATTACAAGATCATTTAAAAATGAGTAATTATCATTTAATGGTTAGAAGTGAAGTAATGCGAGGTCGTTTTAGAAATAGTTTTGAGTTTCCAGAACCTTTTATCGCCAATAAAAAAACCGACGTAAATATTAAGTTACAAGACGTTTTTCACACGTTTAAAAAAGGACATAAAGTACAAGTTCAAGTGCAAAGTACTTGGTTTCCTTTAATCGATTTAAATCCGCAGACCTATGTAGATAACATCTATAAGGCAGATGAAAAAGACTTTAAAACACAAACGCACACGGTTTTTACAGATTCTAGCATTGAGTTTTCTGTGTTAAAAGAATAACATGAAAGTACACCTTATTTTAGGCATTTTGTTACTGATACATTCAACGATTTTTGGTCAAGATTTAGAAAAGCATGCATGGAAAAATAGAGTGCTGCTTATTTTTTCAAAAGAAGAGAACGCAGAGGTCTTAAAAAAGCAGCTAAAAATTTTAGAAAAAGATAAAAAAGGTTTGTGCGAAAGAAAACTAGAAATTTACAGGTTTACGCCAAAATCATTCAGCCAAAATTTTGACGAAGTTTGGAGTGTATCAACGTATTTGTTTGATCGTTATGGAGATACGGCAAATGAGTATCAAGTAATTTTAATAGGTTTAGATGGTGGTGTTAAAATGAAACAAGCAGTTGTTTTAGATCTCGAAAAATTATTTGCAATTATAGACGGAATGCCAATGAGAAGAGTAGAAGTTAATACCAAAAATTAGATTGTTAGTTTTTGGGTTAAACTTTAAACCATTATTTTTGCTTTATATTTATACAAAGAATGGAATTAGAGAAAGACGATTTTTACTTAACGAAAGAAGGTTACAAGGTTTTTACTGAAAAATATCATTTAAAAAGAGGGTATTGTTGCAAAAACGGCTGTAAACATTGTGCTTACGGATATGATAAAAAGACAGATTCTTTTAAATAATATGACTTACATCTCTTTTTGGGTTCAAAGAAGAAATAGATTAGATATATCATGATAAAAAGATTTTTAATTTTAGCAGTAGCAATTCAGTTTGCAGGTTGTGCAGAATTACAAAGGGTAGTAAGCCAATTGCCTAGTAATACAGGCCTGTCTCAAGAGCAAATAGGCAATGGTTTAAGACAGGCTTTAGATAACGGAATCAAAAATCAGGTGGCCAAACTAACCTCTAAAGATGGTTTTTATAAAAATGAATTGGTTAAAATTTTAGTACCACAAGAATTGCAAGCGGTCGATAATGCCTTGCGAAAAATTGGTCTAGGTAATCTAGCCGATGAAGGAATTAAAGCCTTGAATAGAGCTGCTGAAGATGCGGTAAAAACTGCAACTCCGATTTTTGTAAATGCTGTAAAAGAAATTTCTTTTAACGATGCAAAAAACATTTTATTAGGTGATGAAAATGCGGCAACTACCTATTTAAAATCAAAAACAAACGAAAGTTTATACAACAGTTTTACGCCCGTTATTCGTAATTCGTTTTCAAAAGTTGGTGCAGATAAAGTTTGGAGTGTATTAATTACAAAGTATAACGCCATCCCTTTTGTGAAAAGTATAAATCCTGATTTAACAAAATACGTTACAGACCAAGCTTTACAAGGTGTGTTTACAATGATTGAAGTTGAAGAAAAAGGAATACGAGAAAAAGTGGGTTTAAGAAATACTTCTTTGCTAAAACAAGTTTTTGCACTGCAAGATTAAATGTAACAAATTACATATTCAAACTTAATAAGAGAGATAAAGCTGTTTTTTTAACGGTAAAACTCAATTCTAAAATTTTTAGTTAAAAACCATTGGAAAAATATATATCCCGCTTAATGTGTTGAAATTGTTTAGCATTTAGCGGGATTTAGATTCAATATTTTAATTCATAAATTTCTGAATATCAAAATGATTTCTTTTAGAGCTTTCGATAGTATTATATCAGAGTTATTTATACTTCTATCACATCTTATCAGTTAAAATATGCAGAGCAATTTACCTTAGCTTTATCTGGTGTTTTTTAAATGTTGGTTGCGTAAATAATTTGTTGATTGCTCTAAATTTGATATTGCTATTCTCAGAAAATAAGTTTTTTACAAATTATACGCTTGTTTTTAGCAAAGTTTTACACTTTAATTTTTTTACGAAATTCAAGAAATTTAAAAAAAACGTAACGAATTAACTGTTTTTTAACTCAAATTAGAGGTTTTTTTAACATTTTTTAAAGAAAAACAATAATTTAGTCTTATTTATTACCGTTAAAAATAGCAGAGTTTATGAGGGTAATGTTTTTTAGTTCAGGATTAATTGAGCATTTTTGATAAATATTAATTCAAAAAATTACACAATGAAAACAAAGTTTACTGGAATTTTAACGCTGTTACTAGCGTTTTTTGTACAAACTTCCTTCTCCCAGCAAAAAACTGTTACGGGAGTTGTTACAGACCAATCAGGGTCTTTACCTGGGGTAAGTATTGTAGTTAAAGGTACTAAAACTGGTACAGAGACTGATTTTAGCGGAAAATACGCTATCATAGCAAAAACAGGTGATATTATAGTTTTTAGATATCTTGGATATAAAATGCTAGAAAAAACTGTTGGAGATTCAAATACTATGAATGTCTCTATGAAAGAGGATGCTAATGTTTTAGATGAAGTGGTTGTGGTAGCTTTTGGTACCTCTACTCTAGAAGCATTTACTGGATCTGCAAGCGTTGTAGGTGCTAAAGATTTAGCGTTAAGAAATGTAACTTCACCAATTGCCGCAATAGAAGGTAAAGCTACTGGTGTTCAATTTACATCAGCTTCTGGGCAACCAGGTTCTTCTCCAGGTATTGTAATTCGTGGTGTAGGTACACTAAATGGTAATTCTACGCCACTTTATATTGTTGATGGTATGCAATATGAGGGTAATTTAAATACAATTAATCAAGAAGATATTGCTTCTTTCACAATTCTAAAAGATGCAGCTTCAACTTCGCTTTATGGTTCTAGAGCAGCAAATGGCGTTATTTTAATTACAACTAAAAGTGGTTCTAAAGGTGCTATAAAAGCATCATTTTCATATTCTGGCGGTGTCGTAAGTCAAGGAATTCCTTTTTATGATGAAGTTACTCCAGGTCAATATTACGAGACTATGTGGGAATCTTTAAGAAATTCAAGCGCTGGTGGTGGCGATCCTGCTTTTGCTTCAGCAAATATTTATAACAGTTTAGGGTACAATCCTTTTGATGTGCCAAACGACCAAATTGTAGGTGTAGACGGTAAATTAAATCCAAATGCAAATTTAATTTATAAAAGTTTAAGCTGGTATGACGAGTTAGATAAAGTTGGTATCAGAAATAATTATAATGTAAACGTGTCCGCCGGTGGCGACAAACATAAAGTGTTTTTCTCTGCTTCTTATTTAGAAGAAGAAGGGTATATTGTTACAACTGGTTTTGATCGTTTAACAACTCGTTTAAATGCAGATTTTGAATTAAACGATTGGGTAAGTATGGGAGGTAGTGCTAACATTACGATAGCAGAATCTACAGGACCTACATCGGCAGGTTCTGGTAGTATTGTGAATCCTTTTAGTTTTGCAAGAGGTATTGGTTCAATTTACCCTGTGTTTGTAAATGATTTACAAGGAAATTTAGTGCGAGATGCCTCTGGGAATCCTATTTTTGATAATGGAGAAGGGTATTCTGAATTCAATATTGGTTCAAGACCAATTAATCAAGGTCGTCATGCTTTACAAGAGCTTTTATTAAACGATGAGCGTACCAGAAATAATACCTACGGTTTTAGATATTATGCAGATTTTAAATTAGCAGAAGGTCTTAAGTTTAGAGTAAACTATGGTAGAGATATTAATGAACTACTTAGTAAAGAGTATGAAAATAATATTATTGGTGACGCACAACCAACTGGTAGATATAGTGAGACAAGATCTAGGAGAGAAGTAAGAAATTTTACGCAACTTTTAACATATTCTAAAAGTTTTAATGATGTACACAATCTAGATATTACCGCAGGGCATGATAGTTTTGAGAGAATTTTTTCTTCAATGAACGGCAGAGCCATTGAGCAAACCGCTGAAGGAATTTATGAATTTGACAACTTCGCAACTGTAAACGGTATTGGTGGTTCTACCACGAATAAAACAATTGAAGGTTATTTTTTAAGAGCAAATTATAACTTTGATAGTAAGTATTATATCAGTGCTTCGGTAAGAACTGATGCTTCTTCTGTTTTTAGTGCAGATGCTAGATGGGGTACTTTTTATTCTGTAGGTACATCTTGGCGTATAGATCAAGAAGATTTTATGAAAGATGTATCATTTGTCAATAAATTAAAATTAAGAGCATCTTATGGTGAAGTAGGTAACGATGATTTAGGCGATTTTTTCTTATCGCAGCCACGTTATGATTTAACTTCTAATGCAGGTAGCCCTGCAATTTTATGGACAGAAATTGGGAATGCTGGTTTGCAATGGGAAACAGTTGAAAGTTGGGATATAGCTTTAGAATTTGCTTTATTTAATAATTTTATAGATGGTTCTATTGAATACTATAAGAGAAATTCATCAGATCTTTTAAATGATTTGCCGATAGCATTGAGTAACGGATTAAATTCATTTCCTGCAAACATTGCAGATATGTATAATTCTGGATGGGAGCTTGGTTTAACTGCACATTTAATAAAAAACAATGATTTTAAATGGGATGTAACTTTACAAGCATCAACATTTAAAAATGAAATTACAAGCTTACCAGATCCTTTTATTAATGGATCTAAAAGATGGGAAGTTGGTAGATCTAGATTCGATTTCTTTTTATTACATACAGCAGGGGTAGACCCAGCAAATGGTGATCAATTATTTAAAATGTTCGAATTTGATGAGGATGGTAACAGTGTTCCTGTTTTTGATGTAAATGGTGTTCAAGAAACTACAAATGATTGGCAAGATACAGAAAGAGCGTACACAGGCGATAGTACGCTTCCAGATCTTTTAGGGTCTATTACGAACAGCTTTACCTACAAAGGTTTTGATTTAAACGTTTTGGTTACTTACGGTATTGGTGGTACTTTTTTAGACGGTGCATATTCTTCAATGATGCATAGTGGGGCTTTTGGTAGATCATATCATCCAGATATTGTAAATGCATGGCGTCAACCAGGAGACATTACAGGTGTACCAAGGTTAGAAAGTGGAAATGCAGATTTAGTAAGAGGGCAATCTACAAGGTTTTTAACAGATGCTTCTTTCTTGGCAATAAAAAATGCTAATTTAGGATACAATTTTGAGAGTTTAGTTACTGGTAAATTGGGTTTAGATAATTTAAGACTTTCTATAACTGGTGAAAACTTGTTCTTAAAGAGTAAGAGAGATGGTTTAGATCCTCAATACAATTTATCAGGAACTCCATCCGGAAACGATTTTAATCCTTCAAGAATTATTTCTGTTGGTTTAAATGTTGCATTTTAAATAATTATAACTTCATAAAACATAATAATTATGTTAAAAAAAATAAATTTATTGTTATTGGTAATAGGGTTTATTACAATAACATCCTGTTCAGATGAGTTTCTGAACCAATCGCCAACAGATGCTATTTCTTCGGCAGATGCTTTATCTACCGCAGATAATATGGCACTAATATTACAAGGCTTACATCGTATTTTGTATGCACAATCGCAGGCTATTCCTGGCGGAACTAGCACAAGAGCTGGTAATCATTATTGGATACCGTTAGGCGATAATATTGGGGGTCAAGTAATTCATTCAGCACCAGCAAACAATCTTAACTGGCAAGATGATACACGTTGGTTGGCACATACACAAGAAACTTCAACAACGGGAGAACAATTATGGTACCAACGTTACCACGTTATTGCGAGTGCAAACGCTATAATCAATAAAGCAACAGATGGGTCAATTCCTTTAGATGATAGATTAAAAGAAATTATAGGACAGGCTTATTCTTACAGAGCTTATGCTTATCTTTCGTTAGTGCAACATTACGGGAAAGGTTATTTAATAGGAAACCCTGCTACCGATGCTGGAGTGCCAATCTTATTTGCATCAGAATTTCCTTTTGAAAGTGGGCCAAGAGAAACAGTGCAAGCTGTTTATGACCAATGTATGGCAGATGTAGATGCAGCAATCGCTTCTTTTGATGGAGCTACGCAAAGACCAACAGGTCCTGCTTCTGGTAAAGCTGAATTAAACATAGATGTTGCTTACGGTCTTAAAGCTCGTATTGCCTTAAACAGTGGTCAGTGGAGAATGGCTGCGGATGCAGCAAAGGCTGCACGTGCAAACTACCCAATAATGGGCGAAGGTGATTATAAATTAGGATTTAATTCTAATACGCTTCCAGAAGTTATTTGGGGAAGTCATGTAATATCAGCTGAAACAACATTTTTCCGTTCTTATTTTTACTTAATATCAAATACTTTTAATGGTAGTCAAGTTAGAAATAATCCTAAAATTGCTGATAAAAGATTAATTGATGCTTTACCAGATACTGATTATAGAAAAGACCTCTTTTTAATAGATGCACCGAATGAAAATAATTCAGCGTCTAACGGTTTAGGTGGATGGGCTAATAATACCAATCCTCTTTACACTACAGAAGAAGAGTTTGATGCTGAAATAACAAGATTAGAAGGTGTTTATGGCTGGAGATCTAATTTTAACGCACACCCTTATATGCATGTAAAATTTAAACAAGTACAGCCAGGAGGTATCGAGCCAGATGATGTTATTATTATGCGTTCTTCTGAAATGTATCTAATTGAGGCAGAAGCAGAAGCTATGTTGAATAATATTTCTGCTGCTCAAGCTGCTTTAAAACCATTAGGTGAGGCAAGAGATAGTGCATACGATATTACTGTTTATAATTCTCAAACAGCATTAATGAACCATATTAAGTTTCAAAGAAATATCGAATTATGGGGAGAAGGATTTAGATACACAGATTTAATCCGTTGGGATGAAGGAATTGAGCATACTTCTAACGGTGGCTCTGGAGCTTCTGAAATTTTGTATCAAGATGGTTATAGTCAAGAAAAGCCTTCTATAAATAGTGAATGGGTTTTTAAAATTCCACAGAGAGAAATTGACGCAAATCCAAATATTGGACCTGGAGATCAAAATCAATAAATTTTTATTTATTTGAATTTAACCTCAAAAGAATATTCTATTCTTTTGAGGTTTTTTATGCATTTATACCAATTTGATGTTATGCTATTGAATTATTTTTTGACTACTGGACATTAATAATAAGGTGCATAACTTTGGTTATGGCAATTCTATTTGATAAAAAGTAAGCGCAAAAGCAACGATTTAGTACAACCCTAAATGGTTAAATTGGTTTTTATGGTTTCTTTTTTAATGCTATCAATTAAAAAGGAGTTCCTAAACTTTTAAAAACTAATATTTTTTTAAAGTACTTGCCGTTAAAATTGAGCGCAACTTAATGACAACGATAACGCCTTACTAATGCAAAGAGTGTAAACCAAGATTTAACAAAACACGCCACAGACCAAACTTTACAAGGTATGTTTACAATGATTGAAGTTAAAGAAAAAGGAATACGAGAAAAAGTGGGTTTAAGAAATACCTTTTTGCTAAAACAAGGTTTTGCGCTGCAAAATAAACGTTAAATAATATTTTTTTAAAGCTTTGTATAGTTTTTGTATTGGTAGATTCTCATAAATGATTGGACTTAATCATTAAATTTGAATTTTTAATTTAAAAATACACGATGCAAAAACTATACACTCTTTTTTTATGTATTGCCACTTTAACTGCGTTTTCTCAAACAACTGTTCAAGACGATTTTGAAGGAAATGGAACCATTACTTCTTGGCAACAAGATAACAGTGCTATAAACATTGCCTTTACAAATCCTGTTAAAGAGGGTATAAACACTTCTAATCGTGTTTTAAAGTATGTTGATAATGGTAGTCAATATGCAAACTTTTATTTTGATATTGCAGAAAATTACGATTTATCAGAAAATTATACTTTTTCTTTTAAAATTTATATTCCACAAAGCAGCCTAACAGGCAGTCAAACAAATCAAGTTTCATTAAAACTACAGAATAATACGATTGGTTCTCCTTGGACTTCGCAATCAGAAATTATTAAAGCAGTAAGTTTAAATCAGTGGCAAACAGTAACGTTTAATTTTAAGGATGATGATTTTTTAAATTACAATTCTAACGCCCAAAACCCTACTAATAGATCTGACTTTAATAGAGTTTTAATTCAAGTAAACGGCGAAAATAATACAGACAAAGTAACCGCTTATATAGATGATTTTTTATATGATGGCACCGTAACAGCAAATAATAATTCAAATACAGACCCAGTTTATGACAATTTAGTTTGGTCTGATGAATTTGATGGAGAAACAGGTGAGATAGTGCCAGTAGACAGTAATAAGTGGTTTCATCAAACTCAATTACCGGATGGAAACAGTTGGTTTAATAATGAATTGCAGCATTATACAGATAAAATAGAAAACACTTTTATCAATAATGGTGTTTTAAGTATTGTTGCAAAAAAAGAAAATTTTACAGATCAAAATCGTACAAAATCATATACATCGGCAAGATTAAACTCTAGATACGCGTTTACCTATGGTAAAGTAGAAGTTAGGGCAAAAATGCCTTTTGGTACTGGCACATGGCCTGCAATTTGGATGTTAAATAAGAATATTACAGAAGCTGGTGGTTTTTGGGCAAGTACTCACGGAACTACTGCTTGGCCAGCATGCGGTGAGATTGATATTATGGAACATTGGGGTAACAATCAAAATTATATCTCTAGTGCAATGCACACAACTTCAAGTCATGGCGGAACAGTTAATCATGGAGGTCAAATAATCCCTACAGCATCGACAGCATTTCATGTGTATGAATTAACTTGGACTCCCGAAAGAATGGTGTTTAGTGTGGATGGTAATGTTCATTATATCTACAATCCAGAGATTAAGAATAATGATACATGGCCTTTTTATGAAGATCAATATTTTTTATTGAATATTGCTATCGAGAAAGGCGGTACAGCTCAAAACTTTACTGAAAGTGCTATGGAAATTGATTATATTAGAGTGTTTCAAGAGTCTACAGCATCTGTTGCAGTTATTAATGCGTTAGAAAACTCAAAACTTACACCAAATCCTGTAAATGAGGAATTAACAATTCAGGTTGATGAAAATTTAAAATTTGAAAAAGCAACGCTTTACAGCATCACAGGAAAAAAAATACATACATTTTATCAGAATTCTTTTAAACAAACACATGACACATCTTTTTTAAAGTCAGGTTTGTATCTCTTAAGGATCGAAACTGCTACTGCTTCTAAAACTTTTAAGCTCTTAAAAAATTAGGTAGGTTAATGGTTGTATGAATAGTTTTTCTTGTACTTAATACTTGATTTTTTTTGATTATAATTTTTATGTATATTTACCAAGAACAACCTCCCCAAAATAGTATTATGTATTATAAGAATCAATTTATCATCTACAAAAAACACCTTCTAGACAGGTATGTATGTTTAGTAGAAAAGTCTAATAACTACAGGTTTGAAGATGAAGCAAAAAGTGATCTTGCTGCTTTTAAAGCAATGAAACTGCTTAAAAAAATAAATCAAGTTCAGTATTTAGATAGAGAATTCACTATTTAAGTATTCCTTATAAGCTGTTTCGAAAAATTAAAATGAAGTATTTAATCCCTATTTTATTTTTAATTTTTGGAATTTCTACCTTCGGACAAAATAGTAAGGTAGAAAATAAATATAAAGTAGCGTTTGAATTTATTGAAAAAGAGACTAAAGTAGTATTACCTGGCTCAATAATTGAAATATTTTCTGGAACGAAAAGAATTGATGTTGGAGTTTCAGATTTTTCAGGAACTCAATTTTTTTATCTGAAACAGAATGAAATAACAAATGATAAAATTGTTATTAAAGTTTTCGGAGTAAAATGTGAACCACACGAACAAACCCTTATTTTAAAAAATAATTTAACAAAAACTATGTATCTGAAATATGGGGAAACTGATTATGTTAATCACCGAGATGTTGGGGAATTTATTAAAAAATTGAATTTTCCTGAACCTGAACCCTTCTATGTGGAATAGTTGATAAATGAAAAGTTTTTTACAACACCGAATAAATTTAATTGCTTTTTTAACCTATTTACAGAGTTCTACGCGGACTTTCTATCGGTGATTTATTTATTAAATATAGTGTTTAAAGACTGCATCTAATCTGGTGTAATATTGTTCTGAAGCTTTTTAAAATAGTCAAAAGCAAAGAGCAACCTCGTTCCGTACCAAGAAAAGAACTCACCATTTACTAAAATTATTACTGTTTTATTGAACTTATTTTGCAGTTCTACAATATGTTTTTCTTTAAAAGGAAATGGTTCCGATGATAAAAAAATAAAGTCAAGATTATCAACTTTACTTAATTCGTCTAAATTAACTTCGGGGTAGCGTTCTTGATCTTTAAATACATTTTTTAAGTTATTTACTTCTAAAAGGTGGTTGATAAATGTTTTGTTTGCCGCAACCATCCAAGGTTTTTTCCAAATAAAATAAGCTACTTTTTTTTCTTTTTTACCTTTTATAAATTCTAAAAAATCATTGTTTTTATTTAAAATAGTGCTAATTATTTCTTTTGCTTTTTCTTCACAAGAAAATATTTGTCCGTATTGATGAATTAATTCCATTGTGTCGGCAATTGTATAAATATCAGAAACATGAGTGGTTGCAATTAGCCTACAATTTTCTACGATTTCTTTTGTGTTTTCTTCTTTATTACAAAGAATGATATCGGGCTGTAAATTTTTTATGACATCCGTTTTTATATTTTTTGTGCCACCAACAATCGTTTTGTTTTTTATCAATGAATCTGGATGAATACAAAATTTTGTGACGCCAACAATAGCGCTTTCCAAGCCTAAGTCTACCAATAATTCTGTAATACTTGGCACTAAACAAATAATCCTTTTTGGTGTATTATTGAACTTTAAAGTGGTGTTTATTTGGTCTTTTAACTTCATATAAATTCATTTAAAATTCTTTGCATTTGGCTTTGTAGTTCTTCAGCTTTTATGGCTGCAACGCTAGCAAAATCTTTTTCTTTAGATGCGTAAATAATTCCTCGAGAAGAGTTAATTAAAAGGCCAATATTTTCAGACAAACCGTATTTACATACATCTTGTAAATTTCCGCCTTGCGCCCCAACTCCCGGAACTAGCAAAAATGAACTAGGTACAATTTTTCTAATTTCTTTAAAATATTCAGCTTTTGTAGCACCCACAACATACATTAAATTTTCAGAATTTTTCCAAGATTTTGATACTTGCAAAACCTCTTTATATAGTTCTTGCTTAGGAGCGTTTAGCGTCTGAAAATCAAAAGCACCTTTGTTAGAAGTTAGCGCTAACATAATAGTGTGTTTGTCTTTAAAGGCTAAAAAAGGCTCTACAGAATCTTTCCCCATATAAGGAGCAACGGTTACAGAATCGAAGGCTAAATCATTAAAAAAGGCTTTTGCGTACATGGTAGATGTGTTGCCAATATCGCCTCGTTTGGCATCTGCAATGGTAAAAATTTCTGGATACTTTTTATTAAGATAGCCTATTGTTTTTTCAAGAGCTTGCCAGCCTTTAATTCCGTAGGCTTCATAAAAAGCAGTATTTGGTTTGTAAGCAACACACAAATGATGGGTAGCATCAATAATTGCCTTATTGAACTCGAAAATAGGATCTTCTACTGCTAATAAGTGTTTAGGAATTTTATCTAAATCTACATCTAAACCAATGCATAAAAAAGATTTTTTTTGTTTTATTTGTGATACAAGTTGCGCTGTTGTCATTACTTTTACTTAGAGTTTTTCAAAAGTACTATTTTTAACTTTTACGTTTTGCAAGTTATTTCTTTTTAATTGACCTATTTCATATGAAAAAAATAATTCTCCTATTTTTATTAACTTTTATTGGGTGCACTTCAAACGAGCCTAAAGAGTTTTCTGAAAAAGCTTTACAAGATATGCTAATTGGTTTAGACAGCTCTAAACTAACTTTTAGAGAAGTTTTAATGGATCATAAAGGCAAAAAAATACTCATAGATGTTTGGGCTTCTTGGTGTAAAGATTGCGTTACAGGAGTGTCAGAAATTAAGAAATTACAAAAAGAATTCCCAGAGGTTGCCTATGTTTTTTTATCTGTAGATTTTAGCAAACCTTCATGGAAAAGATTTATTACTAAACATAATTTGGTGGGCGATCATTATAATTTACCAAAAGGAATGAATTCTGGCGATTTTGTTGATTTCATAAATTTAGGATGGATTCCGAGATACATCGTAGTTGACGAAAAAGGAGGAATTCAACTTTTTAACGCTACAAAAGCGTCTGACAAAAGAATTGTTACAGCCTTAAAAAACAAAATATAAATCGTTATAGTAAGTATTCTTTTTTCTGAACGATATTTATAATTCATTTGTTAAATTTACAACATATAATAAAAGCATATAATTATGAGACAAAAAATAGTAGCTGGAAATTGGAAAATGAATAATGATAAGACGGAAACGAAAGCGCTTATTAAAGGAGTAATAAAATCAATTAAAGGTTTACCCTTAAAAAATACAAGAGTAATTATTGCGCCTTCTTATATTAGTTTATCCTCTGCGGTTAAGAAAACAAAAGATTCTAAAGTAGAAGTTGCTTCTCAAAATATGCACCAAGCTAAAAATGGCGCATATACAGGAGAAATTTCTGCAGACATGTTAAAGGCTGTGGGCATCAAAACTGTAATTATTGGGCATTCTGAAAGAAGAGAATACTTTAATGAAACAGATAAACTGCTTGCCGAAAAAATGGATGCTGTTTTAGCAAATGGTTTAGAAGCCATTTTTTGTTTTGGAGAAAAATTAGAGCAAAGAAAGAAAGAAGAGCACTTATCAGAAGTGGGTAGCCAATTAGAACATGCCTTGTTTCATTTAAAAGCAGCTGATTTTAAAAATATTATTTTAGCATACGAACCCGTTTGGGCAATTGGTACGGGAGAAACCGCAAGCCCTGAACAGGCGCAAGAAATGCACGCTTTTGTAAGAAGTAGCATAGCGAAAAAATTCGGAGTAGAAGTAGCTGAATCTGTTTCAATTTTATACGGAGGTAGTGTAAAACCTGCAAATGCAGAAGAGATTTTTTCTAAACCAGACGTAGATGGTGGTTTAATTGGAGGTGCTGCTTTAAAAGCCGAAGATTTTTCTGCAATTATTAAGGCGATATAATAGCTTTTAAAGTACAGATTTATAAATAAAACCAATAAATTTGCATCAAGATTTAAAATCTTGATGCATTTTTTATTATGGATAATATTTATATAGAATACAACTTTACAGTTGCGCCCAAAGAGCCAGCTACAGAAATTTTAATTGCAGAATTAGGAAACGTTGGTTTTGAAAGTTTTGTAGAAAGTGAAGAGGGTGTTACTGCGTATATTCAAAAACAAGATTGGCACGCCACTATATTAGAAGATATTTATGTTTTAAATTCTGATGAGTTTGCTATTGAATACAATCACAACGAGGTAGCGCAAACCAATTGGAATGCAGAATGGGAAAAGAACTTTGAAGCCATTCAAGTAGACAATGTAGTGAGTATAAGAGCTCCTTTTCACGAGAATCCTAACTTGAAATATGATATTGTAATTGAGCCGAAGATGAGTTTTGGCACAGGGCATCATGAAACTACACACATGATGGTGCAACATTTATTAACATTAGATTTAAAAGGTAAGAAAGTATTAGACATGGGCTGTGGTACAGGTATTTTAGCCATTTTTGCTGAAATGAAAGGTGCAAGTCCTATTGATGCTATTGATATTGATACCTGGTGCTATGAAAACTCTATAGAAAATATTCAAAGAAACAATAGCAAAAACATAAGCGTTTTTGAAGGAGATTCGGCTCTTTTAAGCGATAAAAAGTATGATGTAATTATTGCCAACATCAACAGAAATATATTGTTGATGGATATGGAAATTTACACAAACTGTTTGCATACAGATGGTATACTTTTGTTAAGTGGTTTTTATAAAGAAGATATTGCTATTATAGATGCAGAAGTTGTGAAATACAATTTAAAATTAGAAACTTTTATAGAAAGAAATAATTGGGTTGCTTTGAAATACAATAAATTGTAATTTTGCTAGTATGAGTACAAAAGAAAAAATTCAAGAAGAAGTAGATGTTCTAGAACAAGAAACGTTTCAGCATGAAATAGTTTTGCACAATGACGAAGTCAATACTTTCGATTTTGTAATTGAGTCTTTGATAAGTGTTTGTGAGCATACACTAGAGCAAGCAGAACAATGTACAATTCTAGTACATTATAAAGGAAAATGTACAGTAATGTCAGGGGAGTTTAAAGATTTAGAACCAAGATGTTCTAAATTATTACAATTAGGCTTATCTGCTGAATTAATATAACCTATGGAAAATGTCTTAAAATATTATGAGTTTTCAGCGTTTTTAAAAGATACCTCCAATTCTTTTTCAGGAAATGAAATTTCTTTTACAGCATTAAACGAGACTCATTTTTTGATTTTTGAAAAAGAAGAAGAAATTTTTAATTTGTATGTTTCAAAATATGCTGATAAAAAAGATATTGGGATAAAACCTCCTGAAATACTAGAGTTATTAGTACAAAATTACGACAAAAGTATTCCTGCACACAGAATCGCAATCAAACAATATTTAGATTAAAATAAGCGAATTTTTAGGCTTTTATTTTTAAGAAATTATTTTGAAAATATTTTTAGAGTTTGTTTTTAGTTCCTATTTGGGTAATTATACTATTAACCTCGAAGTAATTATACTTTAAAGTTGTCTTAAAATTTTATTCATTTTTCTTTTCCATTGACCTTTCGACTTCGCTCAAGATAAATTCCAAGAAACAAAAATCTAGACTCCTGATAATTTTATTGAATTCTACAAGATATTTCGCTATCGTGTCCAGACCGCAAAAGGGCTTTAGGACAGGTAACCATTTTATATCTTTTGAATTCTTACTAAAATTATCGTAGGTCGGGTTTAGATTGTGAATGCTATATTCCGAAACTTCGGGAGTAGAAATCTGTCATCTAACGCACGGAACTGATGATGTCCTTTAATAAAATAGGTTCTTTAAAAAGTAAACTTCTATTGATGCGAGTTTAATAGTTAAAATTAATTTTTGTGACCTTGGTATATTTATAGAGGTTTTTTCTTATTAGAGCGGATGCAAAATTTAGTAAGTTAAAATTTTTAATAGTGAAGATTTATTAGAGATAGATTGCTATCGTTTAGGAATCGAAATAAATAGTGTGGATGGTTTAGTTATTATTACAAATTTAAACCCCAAAATTTTCAGCAACAATTTTCTTTATTTTTTTGTTAAGTGATCTTATAGCATTATAACTCGTGTGTTCTAAAACAATAACGACCAAATCATCTTCTAAATATTCTGTAAGTCCAGTACTAAAACCATTCCATCTACCATGATGATAGATACTTTTTTGTCCTTTAGTATTAATTCTAAAACCAAAGCCATAGGGTATTTCTCTTCCATAAACTGTTTTTCCTTTGGAGTACATGAGGTCTAATGACTCTTTTTTAAGCAGTTTTCCTGAACTTAATCCAAGAGTCCATTTAAATAAATCTTCTGCAGTAGTATAAACATTTTTATCGCCAACAATTGCGTCATTTACAGTGCTGTTAATTTTTAAATGCCTCCAACCTCTATACAATCTATAGCCATCTAATTGATTTTCCTTAACACTGTCATTTTCAAAACTATATACGTATGAATTGTCCATTTGTAGCGGTTCAAAAATATTCGTTTTTAAAAAAGAACTAAAAGAAGTGCTAGAAACTTTTTCAACAATAGAGGCTAACACAAAATAGCCTGTGTTAGAATAATCAAAGTTACGGCCAGGTTTAAAGTAACGTTTCACGTCACTTGATTCTAGAAACTCCATCATTTCACTGTTCGTGGGTGCTTTTTCTTTCTGCCATTTATGCTCTGCGACCCAAAAATATTTTGGCAATCCTGCGGTATGATTTAATAGATTTTTAATAGTTACAGCTTTAAAAGGAAAGTCAGGGAAATAGGTATTTACAGTGTCTGTAAGCTTAATTTTATTCCTTTCATTCAAAAGCATAATAGCAGCTGCGGTAAACTGTTTACTTACCGAAGCTAATTGAAATACAGATTCTTTATTTAAAAGAGATTTATTTTTGAAATCTGCAATTCCTATCTGATTGCTATATAATATTTTTTTGTTTTTTGCTACTAATACTGCTCCGTTAAAATCGTGTCTTTTATTAATACGTTTTAATAGCGAGTCTAATTTGTGACGCACATTTTTTGTGTCATTTTCAGAATAATGCTCTATTAAAATAGAAGGCTCTTCTTTTATCTTAATTAGAATAGGTGTTTTAATCGGCACTACTTCATCTTTAGAGGCAGCAGTATTAGCAATGAATAAGAAAGCACACAAAAAAAGTATGAGTACAACGAATATTTCTTTACTATTTTTTTTTAAGTTCAATTATAAGATTTTAGAATGCAAGTTACCAATCATTTTTATATTAGCAAAACGCTCTTTTTAAATTATGTTCTATAAGTTCTAAAAACAGGTATGTATTCTCCTAAAAATCTGTTAAGATTCTTATTTAAGTAAGTTCTTCTTAATTAAAAATACTTTTGTAAAATTTAATAATGAGTGTTTTTGATGTGCAGTAATTATCTTTGGGCTAAAAGAATAAAAAGACTGTCAAAAATTTACTTGACTGTTTTGTAATAAAGATTGTTACTATGTTTTTTTATTAAAACTATTCTCCAAAAGTTTCAAGAGAATTAGAGTTTGCAGCTTATGTTTTTTGTGGGTTTAAAATCTTTTAAGTCTCGATAGGTACTCATCAGCTGTATTTTGCTATGTATTGCTCTATTTTAAAACCTTCTATAGAGGCTTATTGCTATTTTTTGCGTTAAAATGTCTAATCCCTATATAGCCATCTATGTGCCAAAATAGAAAGCATTTTTAAGATACAATACAAGCTTTTGATTTTTAGTAGCTCGAATAAATTAAGTGAGTTTTAAAGGAATTAGACATTGCGTGATAAAGCACTATATGGGTTAATAAGTATTAATTAAACTGAAAGTCTTAATTTGGAGTGGTAGTGTAATTTGTTTTAAAATTTTAATTTTTGTAAAACATATTACGGCAGTCAAACACTAAAAACGGCTGTTATTAACCTCGAAGGTATAGTTCGTTATTTTCTTAATTTTCAAAAACCCTTTGTTTACGACATTTTTTAGAGAGTTTTTAATCTATAAAGTAATGTTATATCGATACGATGTTAATATTTATCAATCGTAATTATCTAAAGGTTTTGCTGTGTTGCAGATTTGAAGTTTTATATTTATTTCAAAGATAGGCTGTATTCATAAGCTATTTTGCATCCAAAGTACATTAAAATATTCATCTTAAACGAATTGCAATTTTCATTAAAACTAGTTTGAAACAGAAGATTATTTGTTCCATCAATAAGAAGGAGAGGAAACTAACTTTAGATAGTTTCTTTTTTTGAAGACTCTTTTAAATAAAGCGAAATTTTATTCGTTTATTGCTGTTTTTTTTGTCTTTTTTACTCTATAAAATATAATGTATTGAAGTATTAAACCGATTAGCAGCAAAAAACCAATTTCTAAATTAGACATTAAAGTATTGGTGTCTAAAGATTTTTGTGCGATACTTGTTAAACGTCTACTTTCAGAAATCTGAATTTCAGACAGACTAATTAAGTCCTTTTTTATAATATTTAAATTTTTTATAAGTCCTTTTTCATTTAAATTATCTTTAGAAACTTTCTTCTCTGTTTCTATTAATTGCTCAAAATCATCTTTTAATCTGTTAAATAATTTAGATTCTTTAGTGGTTAGTTTCGTCTCGGAAAACTCTTCTATGAGTGTGAAAAAATTTTCGTTTAATTTTTCCTTTATGGTTTTAGGTCCAGCACTCATAATGTGCAGTTGCTTTTTATAAATGATTGTATTCATTTTATAAATAAAATCTTGGGCAACAACTCTGTCTGTGTGCAACGTAGTAACTGCATTTTGTACGGTATCAAAATGTCTTTTGTCAATTCTATTAGTTGCAAAAACTAATAAAAGAACTATGGTAAGTGCTAAACCGGTATTTATACGATTATGTAACGTAATGTTTTTTGCCATTTTAATAACTATTTTAAAAGTTTTTGAATTTACAAATAATGTGTCTAAATAAGACTAAAAATAAATATTTTAACAAGATATATTTATTTTGAATATTAAACTATAAAATTTATTAATGATACTCAATTTTGAAAAAGTGGGAAGCTATGAATTCAAAATTATAAGTTGAAACTCCTGTCCGGCAAGCAGGCTTGTTTCAGTATCTAGCGGGATTTTGGGTTTAATACCCATATGCGCTGCGTAGAAATATTAAAAGGTTATTTTTTTTGATATCCGGATAGCGCTGCTCCGAGGTTGTTTATTTTATAAAGTTCTTAATATCCTGTGGTGCAACCTAATATCTAACACATTGCCAGCACTGGTATCTGTTACCTTAATAACGTCGCCAATTTTAAAAGGTTAAAAGTAATTATAAAAAAACCATCGACTAAATTAGATTGGGTTAGTTGTGCGGCAACACTTGCAATTAAAACGATAACGCCGGGCCTAATTATAAAATTTGCGCAATTCCTTGTAAAGAAGAAAATGCTAATAAACGAAAGTGCAAGTCAATAAAACAAATAGTAAAAACGGCTACATATCTTAAAAATTAAGGATTAGTAAGGTCTTGGTTTTTTTTTAATCTTTTCAAGAACACTTTTTCGAACCAATTATTGTTTGCAACAATAGTAATAAAGGTAAGAAAATAGAGGAAACACACTAAATTAAAATAAGGGTTGCAACAGATACCTCTAGCGTTATAATACTAAATTAAGCATCAAACTACACGCTAGCATTAAATGGCTATAACAGGTGTGTTTTATAAGAAATATGATAAAGTTTTTAATCAATGCACACAATCTGGTCACAAAAAAGGGTTAAATTCAAATTGAATTTAACCCTTTAGTTATTTTTTTTTAATAAATTTTGTACTTATCCTTTCACAACAGTCGCTCTTAACATCCAAGCCATTTCTTCATGCTCTTGCATTAATCCTGTTAAGAAATCTTCTGAACCGACATCTTTATAATCTTCTCCAACTTTTGAGATGTTTGCTCGAATATATTGAATAATTGCATCATGATCTGCTAACAATGCTACGATATAATCGTTACTCGTGTTACTACCTTCGTATTTTTCTGATAGATGTGTTAAGTCTAAAAACTCTCTTAAAGTTCCTGGAGCATAATGTCCTATTTTCCGAATACGTTCTGCAACGCTATCTGTAAATGTTTTAATGGCATTGTAATGTTCTTCAAAAAATACGTGTTTTGTATGAAAATCATGCCCTTCTAAGTTCCAATGTGCTTTTAATGTTTTGGTATATAATACAAATTCATCTGCTAGTAATTTTGCCAATATTTCTGATACATTTGCTCTATTACTTTCTGAAATTCCGATATTCGTTTTCATGTGGATCTGTTTTTAATTAATAATTTACTTTTATGCTTTAGCCATTTTACTGTCAAAAGCTTTTGCAAGTTATTGTTTAAAAAGAATGTTTCTTTGTCGTATCGATTCATTTGTTAACGCTATTCAAAAACGTTTTCTTATTGCCAACCGCCGCCAAGTGCTTGGTATAAATCTACTACAGCTTGTAGTTGACTATTTTTTGCATTCACCAAATCTAAACTAGAGTTAAGAGCATTTTCTTCAGAGCGTAAAACCTCTAAATAATTTGCCAAACCGTTGTTTAATAATTCTTGAGAATATTGTGTAGCCAAATCATAGGCATGAAACTCTTTTTGTTTGATGTCTATTTTTTGCGATGCGGAATCGTAGGCAAACATGGCATCAGAAACCTCTTTAGAGGCATTTAAAACAGATTGCTGAAAACTTAATCTTGCTTGTTCTTGTTGTGCTTTTGAAACTTCTAATTGTGTTTTAATTTTTCTGCCGTTTAAAATAGGTTGGGTTAAACCACTTATAAAGTTAGCAAATATAGAGTTTGCGCTAAATAAGTTGTCAAAATCTAAACTTTGTAAACCTCCGCCAGCAGAAAGGGTAAGCGCAGGATAAAAATTACTGCTCGCAACATTGGTCATTTCAAAAGCATTTCTAAAACGTAATTCTGCAGCAATTACATCGGGTCTGTTGCTTAATAATTGCGCCGGAACTCCCAGTGTTAATTCAGTATTTATTTTTTGATTCTCTAAAGTAGAACGTTCAATATCTCTTGGCATATCACCCAAAAGAATGGCCATGGTGTTTTCTAAAATATGCGATTGATTTTTTAAATCGATCAAAATAGCCTGTGCAGTATATACTTGTGCTTCGGTTTGTTTTACACTTACTTCAGTTACATTTCCAGCCTTTTTTAGCGCCTTAGAAGTTTCTAAACTATTGCCTCTGGTGGTGATGGTTTTATTGGTGATAGCAATTTGTTGATCTACCGCCAATAATTGGTAATACACAGAGGCAATATTTGAAATCAATCTTGTTTTTACTGCTTGATGCGCTGCCACTGTTTGTAAATAACTTGCTTGAAAAGCACGTTTGTTACTTCTAATTTTCCCCCAAATATCTGCTTCCCAAGATACCGCTCCAGTTAATTCGTATTGATCTAAAGCACCATCAAAAAAAGAACCAAACTGACTGTTTCTTGCCAATTCTTGATGTGTATATTGCGCATTTACAGAAAAAGTAGGATAATTACCCGCTTTTCCTTGTTTAAAATAGGCTTCTGATGCGATAATTTGCTGCAAAGCAACGCGAATATCAATGTTACTTTGTAGGCCTTTTTCGATATACTGGGTTAAAACAGCATCTGTAAATAAGTCTCTCCAAGAAACATCTGCCATCGTAAGGCTGTCTTGAGAAATTTTATCGGATCTAAAATTACTTTCGTCGATATTTAATGCCGCGATTTCTGGTTTTACGTATTCTTTTGTTACAAAACACGATTGAAGCGTTAGCATACTAAAAATAACAATACTAAATTTTATAATTATTGAATTTTTCATTTCTTCTTTTTACGTTTCAAATTGAATTATTGTGCGTTTTCGTTTACAGGACTTGGTTTAGAACTCACTTTTTCTTGCAACCATTGAAAGAACATGAATAAAATAGGAATGATAAAAACTCCTAAAACGGTTCCTATCAACAAACCACCAACAGCACCAGTACCAATAGCTCTATTTCCTTCAGAGCCTACACCGGTTGCAATAACTAACGGCGTTAATCCGAAGATAAAAGCTAACGAAGTCATTAAAATAGGACGTAAACGTGCTTTTGCACCATTAATGGCGGCATCATAAATAGATTCCCCTTGTTTTCTTCTTTGTATGGCAAATTCAACAATTAAAATGGCGTTTTTTGCCAGCAAACCAATGAGCATTATCAGTGCAATTTGAAAATAGATGTTGTTTTCTAATCCGGCTAATTTTGTGGTGATAAAGGCACCAAAAACACCTAGTGGTAAGGATAATAATACGGCAAACGGAATTAAATAACTTTCATATTGTGCTGCTAATAAGAAATATACAAACAGAATTACCAAGACTAAAATATAGGTAGTTTGGTTTCCTGCAGCTAATTCTTCTCTTGTTAATCCTGAATAGGCAGTACTATAATTATTTGGTAATGTAGTTGCTACTTCTTCTAACGCAGCAATACCGTCACCAGTACTAAAACCAGGATTTAACGCACCTGTAATAGAGGTAGAGTTAAACAAATTAAATCGGTTTACAGATTGCGGCCCAAAAGAACGCTCTAAACTTACAAACTGTGTAATTGGTGCCATTTCACCAGAACCGGTTGGTACAAATAAATTACTTAAATCTTGTTTTTCTGCTCTATCACTTGGTAAAGCCTGAATGATTACTCTAAATTGTTTCCCGAATCGAGAAAAATCTGCGGCATAAATACTACCAATATATCCTTGTAATGTATTGAAAATAGTATTCACGTTCACACCGTATTCTTTTGCTAAAGGCATATTAATATCTAATTGATACTGCGGATATTTTGTACTAAAAGAAGATTGCGCATATTGAAATTCAGGTCTTTGACTTAATTTGTTGATAAAATCTTGATTTGTTTTATCTAAATCGGCAAAACTGCCTCCAGATTTATCAAGTAAATTTACCTCAATACCTGTCGAGTTCCCAAAACCCGGAATACTCGGTGGCGAAAAGAAAATAATATTGGCTTCGGGTATGGTTGCCGCAGCGCCAAATAATTGCCCAATAATAGCTTGAATGGAGGTAGCTGCTGTGGTACGTTCGCTCCAATTTTTCAGTTTGATAAATCCTAAACCGTAATTATTACCAGCCCCACTAATTAAACTTCTTCCGCTAATTAAAGTAACGCCTTCTACACCTTCAATTTTTAATATTTTTGCTCTTAGTGTTCTATTTACTTCGGCAGTTCTATCTACAGAAGCGCCAGGAGGTAATTCTGTATTTACAAATACCAAACCTCTATCTTCATCGGGTACAAAACCAGTTGGAGTAGTGGTAGAAGCGTAATAAATTCCGCCAACAGCCGCTATTAAAATTACCACGTTTATCCATTTATGTCTGTATAAAAAACCTAAAGATTGGCCGTATTTTCTAGTTAAAGCACTAAATCCGTTATTAAAAGCGTCGTAAAAACGTTGTAAATAGGTTTTCTTTTTTTCTTCATCAGAATGAGGTTTTAAAAGCAAGGCACACAGTGCAGGACTTAATGTTAACGCGTTTACTGCAGAAATAGCAATGGCTACAATTAAAGTAACCCCAAATTGCTCATAAAAAACACCGGTTGGGCCCGTTACAAAGGTTACAGGAATAAAAACGGCTGCCATAACCAAAGTAATCGAAACAATAGCACCAGAAATTTCGCTCATGGCAGTAATAGTTGCTTTTTGTACATCTTTTGCACCTTCATCAATCTTTGCATGTACGGCTTCTACCACAACAATGGCATCATCTACCACAATACCAATTGCTAAAATTAAAGCGAAAAGCGTTAGTAAGTTAATAGAATATCCGAATAAATTTAAAAAGAAAAATGTTCCAATAATCGAAACAGGAACCGCAATTGCAGGAATTAATGTAGATCTAAAATCTTGTAAGAATAAAAATACCACTAAAAAAACCAGTATAAATGCTTCAATTAAAGTGGTGGTCACTTTTTCTACGGATGCATTTAAAAATTCATTGGTATCATACGGAATTACATAATCTATCCCTTCCGGAAAATCTTTTTCTAAAGAAGCTAACGTTACTTTTATTTCTTCAATAATAGCTTGTGCATCAGAACCTTTCGTTTGAAAAATACCAAGAGCAACACTTGGGTTTCCGTTGGTATTTGCCGTTGATGAAAAGGATTGCGCATCTAATTCAATTTTGGCAACGTCTTTTAACTTTAAAAAATCACCGTTTCCTAAAGATTTTAGAATGATGTTTTCATATTGCTCTTGATTTTTATAACGACCCTCATAGGTAATCACATACGAGAAAGCTTCGCCGTTATTTTCGCCAATAGTTCCTGCTGCTGCTTCTTGACTTTGTTCGTTAATTGCCGCAGCAACATCTGCTGGTGTTAAACCATAAGCAGCCATTTTTTCTGGTTTTATCCAAATACGCATGGCATAATCTTTTGCACCAAAAACAGTTACATTACCTACGCCATTGACACGCTGAAATGCGGGAACTGCATTAATTTTTAAATAATTTTGTAAATAAGTGTCATTATAAGCAACATTTTCACTGTAAAAACTGATGTACATTAACGCACTCGTTTGTTGTTTTTCAGTTAAAACTCCAATTTGTCTTACCGCTTGAGGCAATAACGGATTTGCACGGGCAACTCTATTTTGAACGTTTACTGCCGCAATATCGGGATCTACTTCTTGATCAAAGAATACCGTAATACTTGCAGTACCATTATTTGTTGCTGTAGATTTTATATACGTCATTCCTTCTACACCATTAATTTGCTCTTCAATAGGAATGATGACACTTTCTAAAACAGTAGCAGCTGTTGCTCCAGGATAAGAGGCTGTTATTTGAATTGTTGGTGGCGCAATATCTGGGTATTGAGTTACAGAAAGCGATTGCAATCCTAAAATACCCAATATAACAATGATGATTGAGATGACTGTTGATAAAACAGGTCTCGTTATAAATACTTTTAACATGTTTGTTTTTTTAATTAATGCCAGCTTTTCTGCTGTTATTTTATGTTCGGAACTATATTTTGTACAACATCAAAAGAGATAGACACCGAAAAAATTCTCCAATTAATGTTGATATCTTTTTTAGTGTAATAGTACAATTCAGATGTTTATCGGCTAAAACGATATTATTGAAAGTCTTTTTTAATAGGAGCAGCAATACTATCAAAATCAGCTTTTTGAGGATTAATAGCCATGCCATCTCTTAATTTACCGAGACCTTTTGCAATAATGGTTTCACCTTCGGATAGTCCTTTTTCTACAAGATATAGATTGCCACTTTTCCCTTTAATTTCTATAGATTTAGAAATTGCTCGGTTTGTATTTGTAGAATCTTTTCTATAGGTGTAGATAAAACGTTTATTTTGATTTTCAAAAGTAGCGGCTTGAGGCACAACCAACACATTTTTAAAAACTGTTGGCACTTTTATAACTCCGCTATTTCCGTTGGTTAAAATTCCGTTTTCGTTATCAAATAAAGCTCTAAAAGAAATTGAGCCAGTCTGTTTGTTTACCTGTGAGTTGATGGTTTCAATAGTTCCTTTCTTTTCATACTCGCTTCCGTTTGCTAAAATTAAGATGACTTTTGGTAAATTATTAATTTTTTCTTCTTTGGATGCTCCTTCGGCATTCAAAATAAAGTCTAAATATTCTTTTTCATTCATAGAAAAATAAGCATATACTTTGCTAATGTCTGAAACTGTGGTTAAAGGCATTTGATCTGCAGCACTTACCAAAGAACCTTTTCTCAATCTAATTTCTCCAACATAACCATCTATAGGACTTGTAATAGTGCCATAGGCAATGCTTGCAACAATACTATTATAACTGCTTTTTGCTTGTTGTAATTTTGCATTTGCGCTTGCCAATTGAACTTTGCTGATGATATTTTTTTCTACCAAAGGCTTTAATTTATCAACCTCTACTTGTGCAGCATTGATGTTGGCTTTTGCCGCCGCTGCATCTTGCGTCATAGAAGCAGTTTCTAATTTAAATAAAATTTGACCTTTCTTTACTTTACGACCTTCATCAACCAATACATCTGTAATGTAACCCGTAATTTTAGCACGTACTTCACTGTTTATAATTCCCTGAATGCTTGTTGGGTATTCTGTATAAGTAGTAACTGTTTTAGTGGGTATTTGAATAACAGGTAAAGACATTGCGCTAGGTTTTGCAGATGCTGTATTTTGTGATTCCTGCTTATTTCCGCAAGAAATTAATATTGCGAATACTAAAAGTGAAAGTATATTTTGTGTTCTAATTTTCATGGAATTTTTTGCTTATAATTGTTTTTGAAATTGTTTAATTTCTTCTAATTTGCCGTTTATTTTATTTTTTAAATCTTCTAAATGTTCGTGAAATAGTAATCCCAAAGACTTTTCGTTTTTAAATTTTTCTGGATTGTGATTTTGGTTGAAATTGTTAATTTTTGAGACAACACTCAATTCTTTTTCTATCAAATAGATTTGTTGTTCCATGGTGTTCTTGATATAGAATTCAGATGTTCTAAAATATCTTTTTCTATTACCGGGTTTTGTATAATATTCTACATAATGTAATTGCAACAAAACATTTAGGTTGCTAGACACAGAACTTTTACTTGCTTGCATCTGATTTATAATATCATCGAAGCTTAAACCCTCATTAGAAGACAGTATTAATGTTGCGTAAATTCTGGCAGCTAATGCAGAAAGGTTTGCGCGTTCTTGCAATAAAGCGCCAACTTCTTCAATTAGTTTATTTTTTTCTTCTATGGATTCCAAACGGAGCTATTTTTAGTTTGATACAAAAGTATGGTTAGTTCGTTTTTTAACGAACTAATAAAGGTTAAGGATTTGTTAAGATTCAAAAAAAAATGATATTCTTTGTAGAATACCATTTTTTGATTGTTAATGTGAAGTGAGTTTTTAATCGTTCGCAATTATTGTTGATTCTTTCTCGTCAATTGCGGGCTCTTTATAACTTATTCTTAAAATAAAATAACCAATAATAGCCGCAATTAGTGAACCTAATAGAATGCCTATTTTTGCAGAACTTATATATTCTGGATTAGATGCGAATGCTAAACTAGCAATAAAAATTGCCATTGTAAAACCAATACCTGCAATAAAAGAAACACCAATAATTTGTGTAAAACTGACGTCTGACGGTATTTGAACTAAATTTAATTTATTTGCCACAAAAATAATTAACGGAATTCCTAAACCTTTACCCAAAACCAAACACAAAATAATATTAATAACAAGCGGAACTTCTATGGCAACAGAACTATCAATCAAAACACCTGCATTGGCAAGTGCAAAAATGGGGATGATAAAATAAGCAACCCAACCATGTAAACCATGCTCTAGATGTTGCAAAGGCGATTGAAACTTTTTACTCCAGCTTTCTAAATCGTCCATGGCTTCTATTTGTTCTTTGGATAAAATAGGTTTTCTAATAACACTTGCATTTTTAATGTCTTTAAAAATGCTATCTAATTGTTCTATAAAAGGTGTTGTGTCTAATTTTTGGCGTATTGGCACAGAAAATGCTAATAAAATTCCGGCAACTGTTGGATGAACGCCCGATTTTAAGAACAGTAACCAAACAATAATTCCCACAAAAAACAAAACAAATTTTGAGTAATAACCTCTGTAAGACAAGAAGTATAAAACACCTAATAACCCCAAAGCAACTAATAATAATGTTGTTTTAATGGCGCCACTATAAAAAACGGCAATCACTAAAACTGCCTCAATATCATCTACAATTGCAAATGCAATTAGAAATATTTTTAAACTTAAGGGTACTCGTTTTCCTAATGAATTTAACACAGCTAATGAAAAGGCAATATCTGTTGCCATAGGAATTCCCCAACCCTTAAAAGTAGCTGGATTCTGATTTAAAAGCATAAATAAAGCAACAGGAGCAATCACACCGCCTAAAGCACCAAATAATGGAAAGGCTAGTTTTTTCATGGAGTTTAACTCGCCAATTAATACTTCTCTCTTTATTTCTAAACCAATTAGAAAAAAGAAAATAGCCATTAAACCATCATTAATCCATAGTATTAGTGGTTTTTTAAGTTCAAAATTTTCGCTAGAAATTCCTATTTTGTACTCCCAAAGGGCCGCGTAAGAATCACCAAAAGCAGAATTTGCCCAGATTAAAGCAATGATTGTACTTAATAATAATAGAATTCCACTAAAACCTTCAATTTTGATGAATTTTTGAAAAGGGGTAAGCAATATTTTTTGAATCATACGTTTTAGGTAATTTGATAACTTGTAAATATAAGAATTGAAGTTTTATAAAATTAGAATATAAAATTATATTAAGAAATTTATAACACTTTTGGTTCTGTTTAATTGAGATTAATAGTCTTAATTAAACTTAAAAACACAAAATATTCATTTTAGAAACAAAAGTACAGCACACATTTTATCTTTTAGTTTTCAGAATTTAATTTAGTAAACCATCAATACTTTTTTTATTGATTTTTTGTCGATTGGGTTGCAAGACTTGGCTCTATAGCAACTGTTTTTTTGTTTTTCAATTTTTACCATCAACTTTTAAAAAAAAGAATTAGAAAATTTATTGAGCCTAGTGCAGCAATAAAAAAGTATTCTGAATGAAATTATGTTTATTTTCGGAGTAAATAAGTTCAATAAGAACTTTAATTTTGGGCTATTTTATTTTCAATATTATTTCATATAAATAGCTTCGAAAATACCCAAAGGTACTCTTTTACCATTGTTTAAAGAAAGCATATTATTTGTAACTGTATAGTTGTCTGCTAATTCAAAAACTTTTAGTAAATTAGATTCGTGTACAGCAAGATCAGGACATAGCATTAAGGTTGTTGCCATATTTTTAAAACGAATGCTATTTCCTTTTTCTAAAAGATATTTGCCAGAAATTGAATTACAACCCGTAAAACCAGTCACACGTTTCTCTCCTGTTTTTAGCATAAAATAGATTTCACGCTCCTGGTTTGCCATTGTTATCTCTGTACCTTTTAAAGTTTTTAGTTTCCAATGTTTTTCTACGATAGAAATTTGATTGTTCATGGTTGCCTTTTTAAAAGTTGTTAAAGGCGTTAACTTTGCATTATTTAAAGCTAATTCCCCATTGATAACAGCAAAGCTGTTCGCGGTATTAAAAATTTCTACAATTTTAGATTCATTAATTTTAGTAGTAGAACACATTATTTTTGTAGACGTTATTTGAGAAAAAGAAATGCTGTTTCCTTTCTCTAATATATACGTTCCCGTAAATGTATTGCAACCAGAATTTCCATGAATTCTATTCGTTTTTGAATTTAAAGTAAAATAAATTTCTTGGCTATTTACTTTGTGAACTGCTATGGCATCGCCCTCTAATTTGGTGAGAATCCATTTACTGTTCTCAATCATTGTCTCTGCAGTTGTATTGTTGGTTTCAGTTGTGCTTGTTGCGTTGTTCTTTGCTTTTTTTTCAGTGGTACAACCCAAGACTGATAAAATGATCATTGAGAATAAAAATATTTTAGTTTTCATAAATTTTTTGTTGCCCGTTCTTCGAAAACAAATATAGTGTTAGTTCGTATTTAGGCGAACTTAAATCAATAAAAGTATTGTTAAAGTTGAACTAATCTTGCTTTATGAGCAGAATCTGTTTCAGTATTTAGCAGAATCTCGGGGTTAATTCATCGATGCTATGCGTTGTAATCTGAAAAGGATATTTTTGTAATTCTCCGATAATGCTGTGCTGATGTTGTTCATTTTATGAAACTTAATGGGTTTTAAGAGTATTCTCTTAAATATCAGTATCCTGAAAATCAGACATCTTTTGAATCGTTTCTGCTACTAATTTTTCTTTTTTTAGAAGATATTCTTCATAAATAACTCCTAAATATTTTTCGTTGATAAATTTTTCTGGATGGTATTTTTTATTGAAGGCATTAATTTTTTCTAACATTAATCTTTCACTATCAATCTCATGAAGGTATATTTCTAATGCGATAATTGTTGAGTATTTGGCAATTTTAAAATATCGTTTTCTATCGCCAGATTTTGTTAAAAAAGAAATATAACCTAGTTGAAGCAATACATTAATATTTACCGAAATAGAACTTTTACTCGCTTTTACGGCTTCTCTAATGTCATCAAAAGTGATGCCTTCATAAGAAGATAAAATTAATAACGCATAAATTCTTGATGCTAGCGGAGATAAACGAAGTCTTTCTTCTAAACTTACACCAATATATTCTATCAGTATTTTTTGTTCTTTATCCTTCAATACATTCATGCCTTAAATTTAAAGTACAATAATACGTTTTAGTTCGCCTATAACCGAACTTCGAGTATTAAAATTCTCATAATTTAGAATTATTTGTGTTTTGTTTCTGACTTAAAATAGGATTTACCGTTAGATTTCGCAATAAAATTAGGCTTTAGCGTAACTTAAGATAAGAATTCTGCAAATACAACCAACAAGTGTGCTTCTGTTTTTTAAACTTCATTTGGTTGGAGATTATAAAAACCTAATTCTTAAATGTCGTTTATAAATTGAATTCAATACGTGTAATTGTCGATTTAATTTTATAATATAAAGTATCTTAACGTTTGTCTATTTTGAGCTTGTTTGGGTTTTTAAATAGGATGATCGTATTTTTCGATAAGCTCAAAAAAGACATTTTGGTTTAATTTTTTTACGCCTTTAGAAAGTTAAGGTGGTATTCTAAAAGAGTTTTATACAGCTGTGAGTAAAGTATTATATTTTTTTCTGTAAGCATATAGAAAAATGATATTTAAAACTAATAAGACCAATGCACCATAAATTTTTGCTGGGTCAAGAGACAAATGAAATAATACTGCATTTATAGAAACACTCATTAAAATTAAAGCCATTAATGCGCCGAATTTATTAAAAATAAATGCCAAGCCAGCAGTAACTTCTACAACACCAACTAATTGCATTGCATAGGTAGATAAAAGATTCTGAAAATAGGCGTTTGCTTCTGGAGCCATTTCAGGAAACGGAATGTAATTAAGGAAATGATCTAGACCAAAAAAGACTAAAAAAATGCCAAAAAAGATACGAAGAAATAAAAATAGTTTAGCGTTCATTTTAAGTTTTGTTATACGTTGTAATGATATATTATTTTTTACCAGGATTGGTTTAAAAGAGTGTAACTTTATTTGGTAATCGAATCGCTTAAACCTAGAATGGCTTGGAGTGCAATATTGTGGTCGTTTTTACTACCGTCACATCCAGAAACTCCGATGCTATCAATAAGTTGTCCGTTTTTATAGATAGGAACACCACCACCTAATAATAAAAGTTCAGGAAGTATGTTTAAGCTTTTTGCATCATTGCTATTTGCTGCTTTTTTAAATAGCTCAAAATATGCGGTTTTAGTCGATAGCGATGTATATGCTTTTTTGTGAGAAGCCTTTGTATTGTGCAAACCTACGTGATTTGCTTTTATCAATAAAAGAGCAATTTCTGAAGAATTTAGCACAGCTACAGAAATGTTTTTGTCTATTATTTGAGCTTTTAAATCGGCTTTATGTGTTAAGTTTAAAGCTTCTTTCTGATGTAAACTATACAAGTTGCTTCTATCTTGTGCATATAAGGTAAGCATGCTAATCAGACCGAATAAAAGATTTACAGGATAATTAAATATTTTCATGAATTTGATAATTATATTTAGCGATTTTACTTTTGAAATAGAACCTGCGAAAGTCCTTTCATACTTTAAGAAAAATTCTTTCTATTAAAAATAAGTTGAATACCAATAATTAAAATTGAAAACAATATTCCTAAAGAAGCAACACCAGTCCATTTAAAATGTTCCCATAGAATCGCTCCTAAACTAGTACCGAGTGCACCACCAATAAAAAAGCCAACCATATAAATGGTATTTACTCTATTTCTGGCATCTTCATTTTTAGAAAAAATAATATTTTGATTGGTGATGTGCAAAGCCTGCAAACCTAAATCGACCAGAATAACACCAATAGCAATACCTACTAAAGAGTTTGCTGAAATCAGAAATACAAACCAAGAAAATAACAACAAAAGGGCAGAAAAAATAATGATTTTGTTCTTATTCATTTTGTTGTTTAGCTTGCCAACAACCGTTGCGCCCAACGCACCAATAATTCCGAATAAACCGAAAGCGCCCGTAACACTGCTGCCGTAATTAAAGTTTTCTTCCATTAAAAAAACCAAAGTAGTCCAGAATGCACACAAACCGGCAAAAGCTAAAGCACTCTTTACAGTTGCCAATCTTAAGGAGGGTTCTTTTTTAAAATAATACCACAAAGAGCGCATTAAACTGCCATAACTTCCCTTATACTCTGGGGTTAGTTTAGGTAATTTAAACATTAATACCACAAATAAAAGAAGCATTAAACCAGTGGCTACAAAATACATGGTTCGCCAACCATAAATTTCTCCTACAAAACCACTTATAATTCTGCTTCCTAAAATTCCGATTAATAAACCACTCATAACAATACCAATAGACCGACCTCTATTTTCAGAATTACTTAATTGTGCAGCCATTGGTACAAATAATTGCGGAATTGCCGACGTAAAGCCACAAAAAAACTACTTATAATTAATAATAGTAGCGAGTTTGAGAACGCCGTTGCAAGCAAAGCCATCAGCATTAAAACAAAATCGTATTGTAAAATATTATGATTTGATATTTTATCACCCAAGGGAATAATAAATAATAAGCCGAATGCATAGCCTAATTGTGTAAAAAGGGCAACGTTGCTAACAGCAGATTCAGAAACGTTAAACTCTACCGAAATAAGGTGCAAAAGTGGCTGGCTATAGTATAAATTTGCGACAACCAAGCCAGCAGTAATGCTCATTAAATACAAGAGCGGGTTAGATAGTGTTGGTTTCATAATTAACTTCCTCTATAGGTTGAATATCCGAAGGCCGATAGTGTAATAGGAACGTGAAAATGATTTTTACCTTCTAATTTAAAAACGACTTCTATAAAAGGATAAAAAGTTTTTATCTTCTTACTTTTAAAATAATCTTCGGTATAAAATGTAAAACGATACATACCTTCATTGTTCTTTTTTGATGATAGAAAATCACCAATTCGGCCATCTTCGTTTGTTCTTTTTTCTGCAACAAAGTGCCAAACATTCTTTTTGCTATCTAATTTTTCTAACTTAATTTTCACATCTTTAGCCGGTAATCCTTCAGATACATCTAAAATATGTGTTGATAATTGATACTCTTTAAGTTGCGAAAACCCGAAACTTGTAATTAATATAAGGAGCATTGTAAAGATTCTTTTTTTCATTTTTTTTATAGGATTGTTTCTATGGATGACAAAATTAATGCTGAAAAGGAAATTGAATGTTGTTCTATGTCAACGTTTTTTATAATTTCTTTTTTACACGACTTAAGGTAGAAGGAGAGATGCCTAAATAAGAAGCCGCCATTTTATTAGAAACTCTTAAAAGGAGATTAGGTTGATTTTGAATAAGCCATTGCACTTTTTCTAAAGCATCAAAACCTTGAAAGCCATAAATCCTTTTTTGAGCTGTTATAAAACCTAATTCTAGAATTTCTCTATATATTTTATCGAATTCTGAATAGGTATTTACTAATGTATAAAAGTCATTTCTTGAAATGATAAGCAAGTCAGAGGCCTCAATAGTTTGTAAATATTCTAAAGCAGGCTGCTGATCAATAAAACTAGGAAGCGCGGTGCAAAACATATTCTCAAAAGCAAAATAACGAGAGGTTTCAAGACCTTCTTTGTTCACTGTAAATAAACGGATAGCGCCTTTGTTGATAAAATAGTAGTCTTCGCAAATATCGTAATAGTTGATTAAAATTTGATTTCGTTTGGTTTTTTGAGTTGTGAAATGACCGCAAATAAAATCGATATCTGATGCCTGTAAATTTGTTTTTTGTGTGATGTAGGTCTTTAAATCTCTAAACATTGTATAGAAAGTGAATGCGTTTTATGCAGGGGTAAAGATACCATACAATAGGACTTATTAATTTGTTAAAATAAATTTAAAGTAGCTATTTTTTGAGCTGCTAAAAATTGATTTTTAGATAGGTGTTTAGTTGATGAAAGAGCTTGGTAAAACGCTGTGTTGTCTTATAATTTTTGTTTTTAAGACGTAAGGATTTTACAACAGAAAATAAAAGTATGTGGTTAAGTGATTAAGTTTGAAGGAATATCAAAATAGCAATTTTTAGAACTTTAAAAAATTAAATAAGTAAGAACTATTATGTGTAGCACAAAATAGAAATACCATAAAAGAGGTTTTTTTATGGTTGGATGCTTTTTCTTGCGGATGTTTCTTTGATTTTTTGACCTTGATCTATAGAAAAACGTCTTGTTTTTAGCCTATAAAAGAAGTTTAAAATAAAATAATTAGGCAAATTTTAAGCAAATTAAAAAACCAGTATTTACAAAAACGTTGTAAAGTACTGGTTTTATTGGTGACCATGGCTGGATTCAAACCAGCAACCTCTTGAGCCGTAATCAAGTGCGCTATTCAGTTGCGCCACATGGCCTTTAAGCGGGTGCAAATATAGTAGCATTTTTTTAAACTAGAAAGGCTTATGTTCTTTTTATGCGTTTATTTTTTCTTTGTAGGCAATCAAAATATTTTCTGCAACTGTTGCGTCTGTTTTTAAGACATGAATTTCTACCGAAGTAGATTGCTCTCCGTAACCGCCTAACCGAGCAGATTCGAACTTGTCTTTAATAATGTAATGCACATTTTCTGCCTCAAGCATATTTTTTAAACCTGTAATAATAATATTAGATTCTGTAAATAATTTCACGTATTCATTGATCATAGTTTTCTGTTTTTAATTTAGTGAGTGCATGGTTACAAAAGCGCGCCAACCAATAATGGCTAATTGAAGTTTAGATGCTTTAGAAATATCTAATTCCTTTTTGGTAAAAGAAGGCAAAACCAACTTATTAATTTTGGCTAGTATTTTAAAAATCTGTTTCTTCATTTTAAAATGATTGATATTCAAATTTAAGAAAAAATAAACAATTTCGTCTTTTTCGGGGCTATTGTTTTTACGATACATCAAAAAACAAAAGCACACAGCATTTCTGAAATGGTTTGAATACATTTTAATGCAACAAGCATTATCATAATAGTTTTAAAGAGATTGTAACTAAAATTAATTTTGGTTTTGTTTTAAAGAGGGTATGTTTGAACTTTACGAACCAAATGCTATAGAAACTTTTTTTGAATTGATTAAATATAGAGAACCATAAAAGTAGATTCAGTTTTAAAATGTAATAAATAGAAGGGTATATCGGCTATAAATTACAACTTTAACCGATGTAATGTGCTCTAATTATTAACAGCTAAAGAGTTTGTTTTTTGATTTTAACAACAGAAATAAAAACACGTGATGGAACAAACTATATCAGTGCTTTTCATTTATAATTTTCTTCATAAAGTGATAAAAATGTATCTTTACAGAAAATAAATGGAATGAATTTTATACTGATTATAGGTGGTTTAATTTTATTGGTTTTCGGCGGAAATTGGCTGCTAAAATCGGCGGTTGCGTTATCGTTAAAATTAAATATTTCTAAAGTTGTTATCGGTATGACGGTAGTGTCTTTTGCAACGTCAGCCCCTGAACTTATTGTAAGTATAAATGCAGCTTTAAATGGCTCGTCAGATTTGGCACTTGGTAATGTAATTGGTTCTAATATTGCAAATATAGGATTGGTTTTAGGAATTACGTTACTTTTAGGCAGCATGACTGTAGAAAAATCATTCTATAAAATTGATTGGCCAGTAATGATGATTGCCTCTGTATTGGTCTTTTTCTTTTTATCAAACGATAAAATAATAGTGAGATATGAAGGGATTATTTTACTCTCTTTTTTAGTGATTTTCTTAATTTATCTTTTACGGTTTCAGAAAAACACAGATATAGAAGAACCGTTAGAAGGCGGCGAAGTACCACTAACCGTTTCTAAAACTATTTTCTTTTTTATTTTAGGCGGCGCAGGGCTTTACGGTGGTTCAGAATTATTGATAAGAGGCGCAACTTCTTTAGCAACAGAATTTGGTGTTACAGAGCGTGTTATTGGTGTTACAGTAGTTTCTATTGGTACTAGTGTGCCAGAATTGGCAGCTTCTATCATTGCAATTATTAAAAAAGAAAAAGCAATTTCGTTAGGAAATTTAATAGGCTCTAACATTTTTAATATTTTAGCAGTCATTGGTATTACTTCTATAATTACGCCAATTTCCCTTTCGGATGAAAGATTACTAACTAGCGATATTTTTTGGATGTTAGGAATTTCATTTATAATTTTACCACTCGTTTTAATGCCAAAAAAATATGTTCTTAACTGGAAAGCAGGTGGCTTCCTGTTGCTTGCATATTGCGCTTTTATATATATGACACTTTAAAGTTTTCTGAATGCTACTTTAATTTATGCAACTTTTTCTTGTTTAAGCATTCGTGTCAATAAAAATAAAATGACCACGCCAAGCAGCGCAAAAAGTGTGATGACATTCCAGGTAAATTCAAAACCAAAGGCAGCAATCATTTGCATGCCTATAGTATGACTAAAAATATGGGACAATGAAAATGCAATCGAATACAAAGCCATATATTCTCCTTGATTTCCTTTTTTTGCGCGATCTACAGCAAAGGCATTAGAAAACGGAAAAGCAATCATTTCACCAACCGTCATTAAGAAAATGCCAATCATTAAAATACCAATCTAAGAAGACATATTTAAAACAACAAAACTTATGGCCACTAAAAATAAGCCAATAGCCACTAGTTTTATTTTCGAATTCTTCGGATTTTCTAACCATTTTATCAACGGCATTTCAAAAACAAAAATAAAAAATCCGTTAAAGCCCATCAGCAAACCAATTTCTAATTCAGACAAAAACCAAACGTCTTTATAATACAAAGGCATGGTAGAAAAATATTGTAAAAACACAAAACCAAAGATAAACATTGCTATAAAAAAGATCCAAAAAGGTTTGTCTTTATAAGCAGAAATAGGGTTTGTAACTTTTACTTCATCTTGTATTTTTGCTTTCTTCGGATGTAAAACTTGCAATAATAAAACAGCCGCTAAAGCACAAGTTACGCCATCTACCCAGAATAAAGCTTGGTAGTCAATGCCCGTAATAATGAGACCACCAACTGCCGGCCCAGCAGAAAAACCTAAATTAATTGCCAAGCGAATTAAAGTTACAGATCTTGTTTTGTTTTCTGGTTTGCTATACGCACTTAAAGCTACAAACATGGCGGGTCTAAAGGCATCGGCAACGAACATTACTAAAAAAATACCTGCGCAAAATCCTTTAAAAGTGCTTACATATTGCAGCAGAACAAAGAAAATTCCTGTTAAAATTAAACTCACAAACATCACTTTGTAGTAGCCAATTTTATCAGTTAATTTTCCTCCAATCCAAGTTCCTACCACAGATCCTAATCCGAAAAAAGACATAATCCAACCAATATCCGGAATCGAAAAATCTAGGTTTTTATTTAAATATAAAGACAAAAACGGAATTACCATTGTACCTGCTCTATTGACAAGTGTAATAAGTGCTAGCCACCAAACTTCTGCAGAAAGACCTTTAAACGTGTTGATATAATTTTTAACTATTTTTTTCATTTTTGTTGATTTTAAGAAATACGAAAGCCATTTTAGTGTCACAATAGCTAGTCAATAGTTTTTAAAATTGTGTTATTTTAAAGCAAAAGTCCGACTATGAAGTCGGACTTTTTACATGATTTTAATAATATTTAGAGCGTATTAATTGATATAAGCAAATGTGACTTTGCTGAAATATGTTGAAATTATGCTCATTTTTATTTTTTCTTATGGAGGATATAAAGCTACATAAAATAGTTGAATGTTGTATTTTTGCAATATTAAATTTACGGCATGAAATTTTTAACGATACTTTCTTTTTTATTTTTATTGAGTTCTTGTAACTCCCAGTATAAAAGAGCTTTAGTGGGCGATACCGAGTATCAACGGCATTTAAATGCAAGTTTTAAAGACGCATCAAAATCACCCTTAAAAAAGAAAGATTTAAAGAATTTTAAAGGGTTAGATTTTTTCCCTGTAGATTCTACTTTTATCGCAATAGCAAAATTAATAAAAACAGAAAATGCAATTACTTTTTCAATGGCAACTAATACCGAAAGAAAAGCGTTGTACAAAGAATACGGAGTTTTAAAATTCAGTTTAAAAGAAAAAGATTTTGAGCTAACTATTTATCAAAGTCAAGAAGAGTTAGAAGACGAGAAATATAAAGATGATTTATATTTGGCTTTTACAGATAATACTTCTGGAAAGGAGTCTTATGGTGCAGGGCGTTATTTAGATATTAAGACAACTGATGAACAACCGAACGGAACAATATTGTTGAACTTTAACAATACCTTTAATCCTTATTGTGCTTATAATGAATTGTTTTCATGTCCGTTAACTCCTAGAAAAAATCATTTAGATACTAAAATTACTGCGGGAATTAAGGATTTTTTGAAGGAGTAGTTTTATAAACTATTTCGAGATTTCTAAATTGGAATTTTATAATTCATAGTAAGGTTATCACTTTGAAATTTCAAACTTTACTATTCTTAACGAACAAACTTTAGTATGGATACTTGCTATTTACTTAATTTTAATTCATTCTTGAACGATAAAAGACTCAATGCTGCTCTGCTTTTAGAACCAAGACTTAATCCTAACTATCTGACAAACAAATATAACTTGAAATAAAATTGTCTACTTTATCTTCATTGAATTATTCTCAAAAAAGCAAGGGGTCATTTAAAAAATTTGTAGAATCCTTTATTTTAGTAGGGTTTATCAAATTAAAAATATTTTTAATCGGACACTAATGTTTTCAATTAATTAATAGCTATTTTTAAATATCAAAAACGAGTTATTCAGCCAGTTCTACTTTAGGAGAAATGACAGAATGTGAACTCCAAAATTATACAACTTTATGTGATTTCTACTTCTAGTCGAAAAGACAAAACCGTTTGGAAAACAAAATCGGTGTTATAACCAAAAACTGTATGCTTAATAAAATTGCAAAAAGATATATTGAATTTTAAAAAAGTAAAACCATAAAAACCTGTCGCTTAAATCCAAAAATAATCACATAAGGATGAATACATTAAGTACTACAACTTTATGTGATTTTTCGTTTTGTATGAAAATAATAAAGGGTATTTAAAACAACATAATTGATTAAGAATCGATAGAAATTTCTCCAGCTAAATCTAACTCAATCGCTTCTGTTAATGCATCTAAATGAGGTTTTCTAACCTTTAATTTTGTTGCCGCGTGTGCTTTTTTATTCAGTTTTGTAAACATCTCTGCAACTTTAATGGCAGTTGGTAGTAAATGATCTTCAGGCACAATCATATCTAAAAAACCAGCTTTTAGCGCATCTTTAGAACTAAAAATTTCTGCATTGTTTACACTTCTGTTGAGGTATACTTCAGATAAACGAGATTTTGCAATCGCAATTCCTGCATTGTGCATGGTCATGCCAATCATTACTTCATTTAAACCGATTTTAAAATCGCCTTCTACACCAATTCTATAATCAGCAGATAGCAGTAAAAACGCTCCTTTTGCAATTGCGTGACCATTACAAGCAATAATAATTGGTTTTGAAAAAGACAACATTCTATGTGATAATTTAGAACCTTTTGTTACCAGTTCTTTAGCAGATTCTGGCGACTTTGTCATTACTTTTAAATCAAACCCTCCAGAAAAAATACCAGAAGTTCCTGTTAAAATCACAATTTTATCCTCTTGTTCTGCTTTGTCTAAACTTTCGTTTAAACCCGCAACAACTTCATGAGAAATAGCATTGGCTTTCCCATTGTTGATGGTAATAATTGCGTAATTTTCTTCTGATTGATAGCTTACAAATTCGTTCATATTGTTATTTTTTTGACTAAAATTTAAGTTTAATTAATTTCTTGTATGTTGCTACTGATTCTTTTTCTTAAAAGCACATAAGGTAAAAATAGTAATGGCATTATTATAAATATACTTACAGAAATGTCGTCAAGTTGCTTTGCAGCTATTAATGCCCCAATAATAACGCCATTTAAAAAGAGACAAAAAGTTACTGCTAGAATTGCCTTTTTGTGAAAGATTAATTTACCGATTTGTATCGATTTCATAGGTTTTATTTTTATTATAACCTTAACTCCGCAGGTCTCAATTCAAAAGAAACGGAAAGTCCTTTAAAAATAGTAGTTACAAGACTTTTCCATCTCAATAATTTTCACCAACTTGGGTGAAAACCCTGACAGGTGAAAATTACAACAACTACAGAAAATATTAGTGCTTACGGCGGATTAAATTTTATATC
>NZ_VORR01000033.1 GCF_007997085.1 Polaribacter sp. IC066 | reverse complement strand
GATATAAAATTTAATCCGCCGTAAGCACTAATATTTTCTGTAGTTGTTGTAATTTTCACCTGTCAGGGTTTTCACCCAAGTTGGTGAAAATTATTGAGATGGAAAAGTCTTGTAACTACTATTTTTACAGGACTTTCCGTTTCTTTTGAATTGAGACCTGCGGAGTTAAGATTATAGACAAAGTAAGTATCAAAATAAAACATTAGGTCAAAAAAACACCTACGAAATTGCCAATGCAACTTTATCTTACAAAGGCGAAAATTCTGCCTTGAGTTATAAAATTACTGCTCAAAATATGTTTAATGCACAATTTAAACAAAGCAACAGTTTTTCAGACTTTTTAATTTCAGATCGTAAAACTTTTATTTTACCAAGAATTGTGATGTTAAGTATTGGGTATAATCTTTAAAGTTGGTAGTAGTAGTTTTCAGTCTCAATTTAAGTTGATAGAATTAGTTTTAAATCTGTGGTTAACTAAATACTGCTGTTGTAAACTACCTACTTATTTTCTCCCCAAGTTTTCGTTTCCAATTTTAAGATTAGGGAATTATTTTTTTTGATAATTCTACACTAAAATGAGATTAATATAGCATATAATTTAAAGAATAGATAAATTATTTTTTAATTAAAGTAATAATATTTAAAAAACTTGCATAATTCATTTTTTTTTTTTTTACATTTGAGAAAACCTACTGAAAATTCTTTTCAATAGTTCATAAAAACTGAAGTCCCCCTGAAATAGAGTTTTAAAATTTCAGCACTTCTCTTATTTATTTATCAATTTTAGCTTTAGTTAAAAGCTAAAGCATATTGTTATAGTATTATAAATTATAAAAATAAAGTAAAATAAAAACCTCTGATTGAGTTAATAAGGAATATAAAAATTTTGCAAATAAATGTATAACCTAAAACAAATGCTTATGTAAAATAAACAACGACAAACAGAGGAAGTATCACAAAAGTAATATTTTTTCTGAAAGGTTTTCTGAAAGGTTTTGGTAATTTTTTCTTAAAATAAAACATCCAAAAAAAACAAAATTTTAAAGTACTTGATGATAGATAAATGTCAAGTACACCTTAAAAACAGATTAAATATGAAAAATTATATTTACAAATTATTATTACTAATCCTTATAGTAGGCTGTTCTAAAGAAGATGAAATAACTTTAGAACCTATAAATAGCGATTTAACTGACCAACAAATTTTATTGAAAGAAACATCTAAATTGTTGGGAAAAACTTTAACAGACGTAAATGCGTTGAATCATTTAAAAGAAATCTTAAAAGCTAAAGATTTAGATGAAGATCAACAAATTATAAGTTTTGGACTTCTTTTTGGAGATAATAAAGGATTAAGAAAAAAAGAAAGCAGTTTACAAAAAAAATACAAACAAAAATCTATTACATATAATTTTAAAGAAGCTTTTACAAAAACTTACGAGAAAAACAAAGAAGAATTTTCTACTATTGGTAATTTAATTAAATCTAAAACATCTGCGAAAACCAATTCTGCTTCAAGTTCTTCAAAAAGTTTAGTAAATCTTTTAGAAGACGAAAATCTTCAGATCTATTTTCCTTATGATCCAGAATTTGAAGATGATGATAAATCAATAAATGAATTTGGTGTTACATTTAATCCTTTAGAATTAGTTGATACTAATATTTCTTGGAATTATACTGTTGATAATGAAGAGGTATCTTATACAAGTGTTATTGATAATGATTATTTAGATGATAATCCAGTTTTTGTTGTAGGGAAAATAGAACCTTGTGATCTTAATGACCAAATAGGAGTTCCTGCAAAACTGTGTAGTTATGTAGAGTTAAAAGAATCTAATTTTGTACCAGATCCTTTACCTGTTGGTCCTGTTTTATTAACCTATAGTGTAAATCACAATGAAATACCTGAAACAGATATTATAAGTACAAATATACCTAGAATAAAAGTTAATGGAACTAGCTATATGGGCTTTGGTGGTACTCGTCAAAAATTAAAATTCTTTAGAGCTACAAGTGATGGTAGTGATATAAAACAAAACTCCGATGGTAGTATTACTGCAGGTACATTTGATTATGAATTAGGTTATATTAGTATTAAAAGAAAATTTTTAAAAAGAAAGTTAAGATGGTTAAATCTTAATTTTCAATTAGATCCAGACTGGAATATGTCAGAAAATACACAATCTATGGCTGTTTTTTCAATCCATCATTTTTCAACAGATGCTTCTTATGAATTAAAAGGAAAATCTGGATTTAAAATTGATCCTATAAAAGGGATAGTTCCGAGTGCAGAAATAAGTGGTGAGGGTAAAGTTAAAATATCTGTGGGTAATGCAAAATTTAGAGCGAATGTAGAATTATCTAGAAGACAGGTTTTATCCACAATTACTGGCCCTGGTATTACAGGGAGACAAGAATTATTCGATGGTATAAACTATAATATTAAAAAAATTGGTGTTATTGATTATTATTTAGAACACTACTACACAGATTTAACAGATTAAAAATAAAAACATCAGGATTAAAATCCTGATGTTTTAAATAAAAAAAATATGAAAAAAATTATAGTTATTTTACTATTATTGACTTTTAGTTTTTATCAAGCCCAAAACAAGCAAGAACTATTTTTATCAGTAGGGAAACCAACTTTCGAGGATAAATGGATAAATAAAAAAAATTTTTCTATTGGTACACATTACCTTCATAAAACCTTTAAAAGTTTTAGTTTTGAAGGGTATTTAGAGTATGCACAAAGTAATAATTTACCAAGTTTTTTAGATAATCCATTAAGTTTAGATAAATTTATAAAAAATCAAACAACAGCTAGTATTAGAGAAAACACATTATGGTCAAAAATTAATTATGTTGCTTTTGGGACTAAAGTTCATTATACATTTATAAATACTGATAATTTCTTTTTTTCCTTTTTTGGAGGTTTAGGATATCAATTTTCTAATTCAGAAATTTTTACTTTAAGTAGATTTGGTTTTATTCAGGATACTGGAGAAATAACCGAATTTGATAGTTCTATTCGTAAAGAAAGTGAAAAATCTTTTTTTACTACTATTGGTTTGCGTTTTAGTTATGCTATTCAAAAAAAATATACACTTGGCCTTGTTGCCAATCTACATAGGCCAATAATAAGTGAGGCTGCATTAGTTAATGCTCCTCTTATAACAACCAATTATAATCTAGGTATTACACTAGGAAAACAATTTTAAATTATGAAAAAATATACGCTTTTACTACTCTTACTGGTTACTTATGCTTTATTTTCTCAAGAAAAGGAATCTAAATTATCCGTTAACTTTTCTTACGGGTTATCAATTATAGATTATACAAATTCTTTTGATGATTTTATCAATTTAGAAATACCAACTACAGGAAGTTTTATTGATATAAATTTAGATTATAAAATTGCTGAAAATAAATATTTGGGTGTTGGTTTTTCAAGACAACAACATTCCATGAATCTAAACCAAGGAGCTTTACTAAATACAGACACTTTTTTGGTTTTAGATAATTATAGAAATATTCATCAAAAAGATTATGTAGATGTGCATTTTAGAACCGAATTTTCTAACAATCTTAATTTTAATATGGGTATCTTTTATTTCTTTGATTATATAAATATGCCAGATTTTTTTATAGACAATGCTGAAAATTATGCTATACTTTTTAATGATGAAAATAGGAGTGATAATCTAGGGCTTTTTATAGCAACAGGTTACTTTTTTCAATTAAATGATTATGTTAGAGCAGGTGCAAATGCAAAACTATATTATTCGTTAAATGGTATAGAAACAATAGCAATATTGCCAACAATAAATGTTGTTTTTTAATACAATTCTTATTTGTTCTCATAGATAATAATTTGTAAATTCAGTTAATATAAGTGAAACAAATTTAAATTAAGTAAATTTCCACAAACAAGCTAACTCCTTCCCTCCGGGAAGGTTGGGATGGGCTTTACTTCCTCCCAAAATCCGCAGGAATTTCTCCCCAAGCTTTGGTTTCCCATTTCAAAATAGGATTTTTAAAGGTATTTTCTTTTAGCCAGTTTTCAGCTCTTTTTATCAACTCTAATAAATCATTATTTTCATCATTAAAAGATAAATTTGTTTTGCATTTTTTCTGACGAATCCAACTTATGGCAATTTTAGAATCTGAATAAATAGGAAGATTGTGTTGGTTTTTGCTTTTTAATAAAGCGATTCCGTGTACCAAAGCTAAAAATTCTCCAATATTATTGGTACCTCTTTTAAAAGGACCTTTGATAAAAATTTGCTGTTTATTATGTGTTAAAACACCTCTATATTCCATTTTCCCAGGATTGCCAGCGCAAGCGGCATCCACAGAAATACTTTCTAAATTTGGTGTTCCGTATGTTGCTTTTTCTGTAGATGATAACGTAGGTTTTTTAGTGTTTTTTCCTACATAATCTGCGTATTTTTTAGTGATGGCAATTTCCGCTTCGTCTAAATTGGCAAAAGACTTGTATTCTGCGCTTTCAAAACCAGTGATTTGTTTTTTACAGACATTCCAAGAAGTAAAAACACCTGTTTTTCTTCCGTTCCAAACAACATAAAACTTTTTCTTACTCATGGATAGTTATAATTACTTGGCAAATACATTCTTTTTTTTCAAATGCGACTGCGTCTATAAAATTTAGAGTTCTTTGTAAATGATTTTGCTTATTTTAAAATTCCTTATATTTTTATCACTAAAATAAAATTTTAGAAATAAAGCAGAAAATATTTTGCATTTATGGCTATTTTTTACACAATTAATTTTATTTACTGCATTTCTCTCTCTAAAATTATACCTTCAATAACGCTAGGAAAGTGGCGTTGTTCTAAAATATGAATCTTTTTAGCTATTGTTTCTTTGGTATCCTCATCATTTAACGCCGTTTTAGCTTGAAAAATGATCGCACCTTCGTCATAATTAGCATTTACATAATGAATTGTGATGCCAGTTTCTATTTCTTTATTTTCTTTTACAGCTTTGTGAACATGCATTCCGTACATTCCTTTTCCGCCATATTTTGGCAATAATGCGGGGTGTATATTGATGATTTTATTCGGAAAAGCATCAATAATTTTCTGCGGAATTTTCCATAAAAAACCAGCTAAAACAATAAAATCTGCGTTGTTTTTTAAGATATTTAAAACCATATCTGTTGTAGAAAATTCTGTTTTATTAAAGTGTAAACAATTAATTTTTAATTGTTTACATCTTTCAAATACTTTGGCGTGTTCATTGTTGCACAGCACTTGAGTAACTTTAGTAGTTGTAGTTTGACTAAAAAATTTAATAATGTTTTCTGCGTTCGATCCAGAACCAGAAGCAAAAATAACAATACGCTTCATAACCTATATTTCTAGAGTACAAAAAAAAGAATAATAATTAAGAAAACGGGTGATTATTAAAAGGGATTAAACATTTTTAATTATCTTTCGTCATCATTTTCGGAACAAAAGTTAGTTAGAATTAATAAGATTCGTATTTTTGCCCCGATTTAAATTTTAAAAAAACAGAAATTATGTCAGACATTGCATCAAGAGTAAAAGCTATTATCGTAGACAAATTAGGCGTAGACGATAACGAAGTAACCACAGAAGCTAGCTTCACAAACGATTTAGGAGCAGATTCTTTAGATACTGTTGAGTTGATTATGGAATTCGAAAAAGAATTCGATATTCAAATTCCAGATGATCAAGCCGAAAACATCGGAACAGTTGGTCAGGCAGTTAGCTATATTGAAGAAGCAAAAAAGTAATATTTATATGCAATTAAAACGAGTTGTAGTCACTGGACTTGGCGCATTAACGCCAATTGGTAATAATATTGAAGAATATTGGAACGCTTTAGTTAACGGAGTTAGCGGGGCAGCACCTATCACTTACTTTGATGCTGCCAAGTTCAAAACTCGTTTTGCATGTGAATTAAAGGGTTTTACCGCTACTGACTTTATGGACAGGAAAGAGGCGCGTAAAATGGATAGATTTACGCAGTACGCTATGGTAGCTTCTGATGAAGCAATTTTAGATGCTGGTTTAGATTTAGACAAAATTAACAAATTTCGCGTTGGCGTAATTTGGGGAGCAGGAATTGGTGGATTAGAAACCTTTCAGAATGAAGCAATGAATTTTCAGGCTGGAGACGGAACACCAAGATTTAACCCTTTCTTTATCCCAAAAATGATTGCAGATATTGCTCCTGGAAATATTTCCATCAAAAACGGATTTATGGGACCAAATTATACAACTGTTTCTGCATGTGCATCTTCTGCAAATGCAATGATAGATGCGTTAAATTATATAAGATTAGGATATTGCGATGTTATTGTAACGGGTGGCTCTGAAGCTGCAATCGCTTTTGCTGGTGTTGGTGGTTTTAATGCAATGCATGCTTTATCAACGAGAAACGAATCTCCCGAAACTGCTTCAAGACCTTTTGATGCAGAACGTGATGGTTTTGTTTTAGGCGAGGGCGCAGGTGCAATCATTTTAGAAGATTATGAACATGCCAAAGCAAGAGGGGCAAAGATTTATGCAGAGGTAATTGGAGGCGGTATGTCTTCAGATGCTTACCACATGACAGCGCCACATCCAGAAGGTTTAGGTGTTATTGCAGTGATGAAAAACTGTTTAGAAAATTCAGGTATTAAACCAGAAGATGTAGATCATATCAATACACATGGTACTTCTACGCCTTTAGGTGATGTTGCCGAATTAAAAGCAATTTCTGAAGTTTTTGGCGATCATGCTAAAAACATCAATATTAATTCTACAAAATCGATGACAGGGCATTTATTGGGTGCAGCGGGTGCTATAGAATCTATTGCGTCTATTTTGGCAATGAAACACAGTATCGTTCCGCCAACAATAAACCATACAGTGATAGATGAGAATATTAACCCAGCATTAAACCTTACACTAAATAAGGCTCAAAAAAGAGAAATCAAAGTAGCTATTAGTAATACGTTTGGTTTTGGGGGTCATAATGCTTGTGTGGCCTTCAGAAAATTAGAGGAGTAAAATATGAACTTTATTCGTAAAATCGTTAACCCGCATTCAGATGAAGATAAGGTGTTATATTACGAACTAAAAAAACTACTTAACTTTTCTCCTAAAAGCATTAATAAATATAAAAAAGCATTTACGCACAGATCTGTGCAAATGTTAGATGATTACGGAAATCCTATTAATTACGAACGTTTAGAGTTTTTAGGCGATTCTATTTTAGGTTCTGTAATTGCTTCTTACTTATATAAAAAAGTACCAGCAGGTTCAGAAGGTTATCTTACGCAAATGCGCTCTAAAATTGTAAGTAGAGAGCATTTAAATGAGCTTGGCAAAGATTTAAATTTAATACGTTTTATAAATAGCAATGTAGACCAGGCTAATGTTGGCGATAATATTCACGGCAATATTTTTGAAGCTTTAGTAGGCGCTATTTATTTAGATAAAGGCTATAATTTTTCGCAAAAATTTATTTTTGAAAACGTAATTGTTCCTTATGTAGATATCGAAAAGCTTGAAGGAAAAATAACAAGTTACAAAGGATTGATCATAGAATGGTGCCAGAAACAAAAGAAAAAGTACAAGTTTGATACCTATGAAGATTCTGGTAACGAGCTCATAAAGCACTTTAGCGTTAAGATAAGTATAGACGGAGAACAAATAGCAAAAGGACGCGCAACGTCTAAAAAAAAGGCAGAAGAACAAGCCTCTAAAAGAGTGTATTACGCCTTTCAAAGCGAAATTTCAGTTAGTTAACTACGATAACGTTTTCGTTAATATCTCTGTAAAGCTCATAAACTATTAGTAATTTAGCATTTAAAATATGGAGCAAAAGCTAATTACTATTTATGCAAATTCATTCGTTAGGTTTAGATGTTTTATGTGAAGAAGAGTATTCTTTAATAGGAATTCATACCACATTAGAAGATTATAAATTAGCGTATTTATTAAATAAAAATTTAGGAACTCTTTTTTGTAAGTCTAAAGAAGATTTAAGCTTTGAGAAAATGCCTGAAACAACTTCTTTCTCTTTATTTAACTATTCAAATGAAAATTATGATTTTGAATGGTTTTTATTGGCAAATAGCTCAAAAAGAGAAAATCAGACAGCAGTAAGCCAACTGCAATTAATATCAGAAACAAAAACGTACTTAATACCAGAAAAGAAAAAAGTAGATTTTTTTATTAAAATTTCTGGAAACGTACCATACAGTCTTGTTGTAGAAACTGTAAATAAAATCAAAACAATAGATCAAGTAATTACTTCTTATTCAATTGATAAGGATACATTAAAATCGAAAGATTTTTTAATATTTTAAAATATGCCAAATAATAACAAAACAAAGATAGTTGCAACGCTAGGGCCTGCAATAGATAGTAAAGAAATTTTAACAGAGTTAGCAAGAAACGGGGTTAATGTTTTTAGAATTAACTTTTCTCATGCAGATTATGAAGATGTTAAAAATAAAGTAAGAATCATTAGAGAAATTAATGATGAGAACGGATTTAACATCGCAATTTTAGCTGATTTACAAGGCCCAAAATTACGTGTTGGGGTAATGGAAGATGGCGTTGTTTTAAATGATGGCGACACGTTTAAATTTACAACAGAAAAGTGTATTGGTACCAAAGAAAAAGCTTTTATGACCTACAAACGTTTTCCTAAAGACGTAAAAGTAGGGGAACACATTTTGGTTGATGATGGTAAACTAATGTTCGAAGTAGTTTCTACAAACAAAGAAAATGAAGTTGTTGTAAATGTTGTTGTTGGTGGTGCGTTAAAGTCTAAAAAAGGAGTAAACTTACCAAATACAGCAATTTCTTTGCCTGCTTTAACTAAAAAAGACAAAGAAGATGCGGTGTTTGCATTAGGTTTAAATGTAGATTGGATGGCCTTATCTTTTGTAAGAACACCCGATGATTTAAGAATGTTGCGAGATTTAATTGCAGAACATTCAGACTATAGAGTTCCTATCATTGCAAAAATAGAAAAGCCAGAAGCGGTTAAAAATTTAGATGCACTGATTCCTTATTGTGATGGATTAATGGTTGCTCGTGGAGATTTAGGAGTAGAAATACCAATGCAAGACGTACCGTTAATTCAGAAAAAATTAGTGAGACGCGCTAAAAGAGCAAGAATTCCTGTAATTATTGCTACTCAAATGATGGAAACAATGATCGATAATCCTGTACCAACAAGAGCAGAGGTAAACGATGTTGCCAATTCTATTATGGATGGGGCAGATGCAGTAATGCTTTCTGGAGAAACTTCTGTGGGTAAACATCCTCTTAAAGTGATTCAGAAAATGTCTGAAATTATTAAAAGTGTAGAAAACTCTAGAATGATTAAGGTACCACAAGAGGCACCTCATATTAGAACCAATAGATTTATAACAAAATCTATTTGTCATCATGCAGCAATGATGGCAAATCATACAGACGCTTCTGCTATTTGTACGTTAACAAACAGTGGGTATACAGCATTTCAAATTTCTGCTTGGAGACCAAGAACACATGTTTTAGCATTCTCTACAGACAAAAGAATTTTAGGAAAACTGAATCTTCTTTGGGGGGTAAGAGCGTACTATTATGACAAGAATTTTTCTACAGATGACACTGTAGAAGACATCAATAGAATAGCCAAAGAGAAAGGTTTTGTAACGACAGGAGATTTAGTAATTAATCTTGCTTCTATGCCCGCAGAGTCTAAAGGAATGGTAAATACATTACGTGTTACTGAAATAAAATAACAGTAGTGTATTAAATAGATATTGAAAAGCGTTCTGAATCTTCAGAACGCTTTTTTTTTATGTTGGATGATTATGCTTTCGCTTAAATCAATATCGTTATTATACGTATTACTCTAATTTTAGATTTCATTTTTTCTAATACTAATTCTTCTAATGGATGTCAATTTAAGCCTGTAGAAAATTTTTTAATAGGATACTAGCTTTCAGTAACAAGCTCAAAAGATATTTTGAGTTTTTATTTTTTGACAATTTTATACCGTTAAATAGTTAGTTTCATAAAAATAAGTCAAAGTACACCTTCAGAAAACTGGTTTTTCAAGAATATTTTTTGTGCGCCGTAAAATACTGTTCAAGTCTAAAATGGTAATTTTTTACTGATAATGATAGCGTCATTCGTTACAAAGGGCATCGGCATCATTTCTTCAGATCTCGGATTAATTGAAAAATTAGGATTTGTTAATAAGTCATAAGAAATTTCATTTAAAATAATATCTAATGGTTGATGGGCATCAACAGTAAACGAAAGTGTAAGCTCATCATCAGTATTGGCAATTGTATAGGATAAAAAAGTTCCTTTATCAACGGTATAACTTTTACCGTTTAGTACAAGCGCATCATTTATTTTAAATTGGTTTAGAGTCAGCGGATTTTTAGTTATAAACTCTAATTTATTTACTTTTCTTTTCGGAGTGATCACAAGTTCTAAAAATCGTTTACGTTCAATAATAGTATCCATTTCGATACTGATAGCAGAAGAAATAATGTTTTTATATTCGGTTTGTTGGTAATGCTTAAAAGTAGTATTGTATTTACTTTTAGTCTCTGCATTTGAAATGCTACCTTTAGTGATTGTATCCTTAAAAATTTGTGCTGTATAAGCATCAAAAGTGGTATTATAAGTTGCAAAGAAAGCTGTTTGATCATCAGGATTTTGAATATACACAAGGCTATTTGGTTTTTTATGATCGATAGAAAAACCACTTGTATAGGTCGCATATCCAAAGAAAATAATACTAAAAAAGCCACAAAACTTTAAGATCCAATTCGATTTTTTATGATCAAAGGTTAGAATCATCAATCCAAAAATTAGGGCAATTATAATTCCACTTATAAAAAGATTTTTTAAACCTAAACCAACAGGAAACATTTTAATTAAGGGAGCAAACATGTAAATTGTAGGAATAGATAAAATAGTAAAAAGAATGCGTTTAGACCGGTCTTGTAAATTCATAAAAATAGCGATTGCTAAAATGAGTAAGGCAGCAAAAACCGGAATGATAAAAAAACCAGACCCTTTTAAATAAATACAAATTAGGGCATTAACTAGTAGCCAAATAAAAATAGGAGCAACGAGTAAATCTGTTGTTTTATCTTGTTTTTTAAAGTATTTGTAGGTTTTTAACAAAACCCAAAGGTTTAAGAAAACAAAAGCAGTAATATATACATAGCCATTGTAGGTAAAACCCTGTAAAATATCTACGTAGGCTGGATGTATAATTTGTAGCAATTTCCAACCATAAAAAGAAATGCCACCACACAAAATTATAGAAATTAGAAAAGGAACAAAGCCTATAAAAACACCTTTTATAGTGATTCTATTTAGAGAAAATCCGAAGAAAAGTAACACTAGAAATAGAATACTAGCAATAATAAACATGGTGTTTACGTAAGAAAAAGGATAGGTAAGCAAGTTTGTAAAAGGAAAATTAATATACACAAAATCTTCATCAGAATTTAGATTTTCTAAATCAGAATTGGCAAAATAATTAAGCGAAGTTGTTAGGTAGTCTGCTTGATGTAAAAGCGTTTCTCTGTCTAAACGTTCATAAGAATCTTGGGCTGTATGATAATCGAAGTGATCCCCAATAAATGCAAAATTAAACCCGTTAATGTCTGCATCTTCTCTAAAAACCGTTAAATCTGTATCGTTGGGTAATTTTTTATAAACGCTGTACATTAAAGAGTTTGCTGCAGGAAAGTTTGGTTGAGTAGCTAAAAATTCTGTTAATAATTTACTGTTTTTTCCATTGGTTTCCATTAACATATAACTAGGTCCGCCGCTTCCTCTAGCCTCAAAATTTAAAACTAAACCAATATCAGCTGTCCAAGAATGTTCGTTAACAAAAGCTTGTGCACCCAATAAACCTATCTCCTCTGCATCAGAAATTAAGATGATCAAGTCATTTTTAGGAGTTTCATTTTTTGCTAAATACGCTCTAATTCCCTCTAAAATAGTTACAACGCCAGAACCCGCATCACTGGCACCTAAAGATGAATGCATATTTGAGTCGTAATGTGTTAATAACATTAACGCTTTTCCGTTTTCAGAACCTGGCAAACGCGCCAAAATATTCTCTGTGGTGGTGGCAGAAAACCATTTCTTTTGAAAGGCAGTTTCAGTTTGTATTTCAGTTTCAAAGCCTAATTTTTGTAATTCTTTTACAATATAATTTTGAACATTTTTATGTTCTTCAGAGCCCACGTAATGCGCTTTTTGGCTAATATTTTTTAGATGATGCAATGCATTTTCTAAAGAAAAATCTGTGTTTAAGGTGGTTTTTTCTTTTGGTAAAGGAGGTGTTAAATCAGAAAAACTCCAATAGATAACGCCTAAAATAATTAGCATAGATAATATAGAAGATACTCTTTTCATTTAAGGAATAAGTTTTTATAAATGTAGTAAATAAAAAAAACTTTATGGGGATGTAAAAGGAGAGATAAAATTCTGTAAATTAGAAGACTACTTAAAATAACTAAATTATGGGAATTAAAAGCTTTCAAGGAAAAAGAGATGCATCACAAGAAAAAGAAGAATCTCAAATTTTAGTGTCTGATTATATGACAACAAACTTAATTACTTTTAAAGCTGAAGATTCTTTAGATCATGTAATTAATGAATTAATTACCTATAAAATTTCTGGTGGGCCCGTTGTTAATGACAATAATGAATTGATAGGAATTATTTCTGAAACAGATTGCATTAAACACATTTCTGAAAGTAAATATTATAATATGCCCTCTGATACCAATAACACGGTTGGCAAATACATGGTTACAGATGTAGATACAATTGATAAGAATATGAATATTTTTGATGCTGCTTTTAAGTTTATTTCTTCTCATAGAAGAAGGTTTCCTGTTATAGAAAATGGCAAATTAATTGGGCAATTAAGTCAGAAAGATGTTTTAAAAGCTGCAATTAAGGTGAAAGGAAATACCTGGAAGTAAAACACTATTTGTTTGTGTGCTGCATTAACGAGTGCGTTTATTTTTCTTTTCTAATTAATAAAAACAACTCATTTTCTAACGCTAAATAACCTTCGTTGTAAATATAAAAATAGGTGTTGCCGGTTTTGGTATGATAAATTGATGTAAAAAACTGAAAATCGAAACCTTGGTCATATAACTTTGTTCTTGTTACTTTGGTTTTACCAGAAATGTTTAATTCTGATAAAATTTTGTAATTTTTTCGAAGTCTATTATTAATATTTCTAATGAGGTTTTTACTGTCTTTATTTACCTTATTATTATAAGAATTTCTGCAATAATCAGAACAAAACTTTTTGTCTACTCTTCCTTTTAAGGTTTCATCACATTCTAAACATTTCTTGGTTTCCATTTGCGCTTTTTTTAAATAATAAAATATTCTTGATCTAATCCTTTTTTTTCTAATTGTATTATTTCAATTAAATCTAAAATTTTAGATTCTTGTATTTTTTCTAGTTTGAAATTTAATTTTTGCTTATTAAATCGTTCTCTATTGCCGTTTTCTTTTAGGATTTCTGTTATGTTTTTAGGGATAAAAAACGTTGCTTTTTCTAATAAATGCTTTTTATATTCATTCAAATAAATACCAATTCCCGCAATATCAAAATCGCCAAAATGTAAATAGGTATTAGGAGTTGATTGCATCCATTTTATAAAATCTTTATGCTGACTCTGCGGATAACGCGATATAAAAAGTGGATGCAAATCTCGAAATAAATGTTTTTGTGCTTGAATGTGTCTAAAATTACTAGCATTTTCAACACCAATTACGGTTATATGAGGCGGAATTTTAAAAGTTTCGTAATCATACATAAAAGTAAAACTTCCGTCAGAAGGTTGTAAGATGATTTCTTTATTATTTAATGTTGCTTTTATAGGATGATAACAGTTTACTAAAAAACCTTTAAAAGTTCTTTCTTTTGAGTTTTTAGAATCGGTGGTGATTTTTACAAAATCCGCACGACTAGAATCTTCTTTTTCTAAAGCTAAAATATACTTGTTTAAGTGTTTAATTTGTAATTGATTTGCCAAATACATATGCAAACTCTTTTCATTTACCAACTGTAAATATTTTTTATGTTTTCCGCTTCTAAAAATAATGTTTTCCGCGACTAAATCGTCAATCAATTTACTTTTAGCAGTGCTATTCGCAATTGTTTTGCCCTTTATCAACTGAATTAAAATTTTTGCTATTTTTAAAGTCAACTTCATACATTATAAAACTTTACTAGTTATTTTGACTAATCTGTTAATTTTTGTAATGTATCTTTTAGGGTCATTTTTAGCTTGTTCTTTAGCTAATTTATAGGTGTATTTGTAGTCCGTTGCATTCTGACTTATTGGCGATCCATTAATTAAAAGGATGTTTCTTTCATTGGCAAATCTTAAAATACCCTTTACATTATTTGGGTGAAGCCTCCCAATTTCATCTAACATGCAATGCAATTTAAAATCTTTAAATTTTTTGGATGCGCTCTCTTTAAATACATTTAAAAGCAAAATATTAATCATCGCTTTAACCAAAACATCGGTGCCCTCGCTACCTACATTCGATAGTTTTTCTACCCAACCAGAATCGTTGTCGTTTTCTACAATTCTAAATTGTAAATCGAAAGATTCTGAAAGTGTTAAAGTCGTGTTTTTATATTTATCAATTGCTTTTACCAACTCTTTAAGTAAATCTACCGCTTTTTGATTTTTTGAATCGCTATCAGAAGCCGTAAAAAGATTTGATTCTCCTAAAACCAAGCTATGTTCGTCATTAAATTCTTGAATTTTTATCAATAACTTAACAACAGGATTCGAGCTTGCTTGCGTTCGCATTTCCATTTCTTTAATGGCTTCCACAAAGTTTTTATTGACAAAATCGTCATTTATTTTTTTAATAATTTTCTCAATATCGCCTTTTTTAGAATTCAATTCTGTCGTTTCTCTGCCAATTAAACGAATAATACTTGCAAAACGATGGTTGACTCTTTTTTCATATTGATTGATTTTATCTTCGTCGATAAACTCTTTTAAATCTGTTGCAAAAATTAATAAATCTGCATCTGAATTCAATTTTACTTTAAAGTTAAAAACATTGTTTTCATTAAAATTACCGATAAAAGTATTGGTAGATTGTTGTAAATCGTTAAAATTCCCAATGCCTTTATAATGGTTTTCCGTTATTTCAGAAATGATGATACTTCCTGTTTTTAAGTTTTTTTTGTCTTTAGTAGGATTAGAAATATAATGTTGTACATCAATAAAAGCGTCAGATTTTTTGAATTCTAGAAACTTGTTTTCATCTTTCTCAAAGTCATCAAGTTTAGATTGAAGTTCTCCGACAATTTCTTTTTGATTTGCGTATTTTTTATCTAAACTTCTTGTTTCAGCTAGATGTTCTTTGCTGATTGCGATTTGCTTTTTTTCGAGACTTATTTTTTCTACTTTAAATTCAGGTATTTTATCAAAAAGCTCTCTTTTATCTTTTTCATAATCAAAAACCAAACGCTGGTTTGTATTTATAAATAATAAATCATTTTTAATTTCATTCAATCTTTTATCAATAATAGCCAGTCTTTTAGTGTCTGCACCTTTGTTGTCTAATACGGTTGTTTGCTGTTTTTTTAATTCTTGAATTCGTTTAATAGAAACTTTTTTATTAGCAAAAATTGCGGCATTTATTTCGAGAATTTTATCATCTTTTAAAAGCGCTAAACTTGTTATTTCTTTGTTGCGTTCATTTTCTTTTAAAGTAATTTTTCTTTTGATTCCTTTTTTAATGTTCTCTAGAAGTTCTACAGCTTTTAATTTTTTTGAAGCAATTTCTTCTAACTCTTGCGCTATCTTTTGATAACTGTTTTCCTTTTCTTGTTTTGATTTGGTAATCCAATCTGTTAATCCAACTTTATGCGCCTTTAATTTTTGAGTGCTTTGCACAATAATGTAGTTATTTTCTGCAATAGCATCCTTAAATTCTTTTAGTATTTTTCTGAACCTGCTTTTTAATTTTTGAAGATGAGTATCTTTATCTTCATTAATTTTCAAAATTATTTTATGAATTACAAGTTTTTCATTTTTTAAAGTTTCAATATCTTGATGATATTCTTCGACTGTTTTTATACGAGTTTTAAGCGCATTCAAATTTAATTCGATACCAAAGAAGGTAGAAGTACTTTTATTTACTAATTTTGGATTCAGTTCCGTGTTAAAAAGCACCACATCTTCATCAATTACTTTACCGATAGTATGTTCCCAACCAGAAATATTTTCATTTAACCAGCCATATAAAGAAGATGTACTTTGATTTATTTTAGTCTCAATATTCTTTATTTTTTGAGCTATTTTTTCTAGGTTTTCTCGCTCCTTATCAATTTTAATTTCAGTTGTATTTTCATCTTTGCGCACCTCTAATTCCCATGCTGTTTTAGTAGTAACAATTTTATCGTTAGCATTTGAAATAATAGCGTTTGATTCTTTTATAGATGCATCTAGCAGTTTTATTTCTTCTTTAAATTGTTCAATTTCAGCAATAAAAAAGGTTTGATGTTTTAATTCAGAACTTTGTCTTTTACAACGGTTTTCATTTTCAATAACAGTGTTTAATTCGTTTTTATAGAGTTCTTTTTCATCTTCATTATCGTCTTTAATTTGATGAATTAATTGTTGATAATTTTCATGAACTAAAGTTTTATTTTCTCCAAATGTACCATTCAGTGTATTGATTGTTGCATTTTGAGTATTTGAAAACTCTTGTTTTTGGATTTCCATTTTAGAAATTAAAGCGTCATATTTTTGAGCAATACTTGTAAAATTAGAGGTAAGCAATGTATTTTCATCGCTTAAAGCTTTATGTTCATTTGTTAAGTTCTCTTTTCTCGCAACTTTTTTTATGATGTCTTTAATATTTTTATTGTCGTATTCAGTTTGTTTCAACTTTGCTTTTGCCAATTCTTTTAGGATGTACTTAATATCAGAAACAAGGTCTTGTTCTCTTTTACGATGCGTTTTAGTTAAGTTTTCTTTCTTTTTAAAAAGTTCAGATACTAGTTGATGTTGATGTTGAAAATTAGTTGCCAGCAGCGGTTTTTCATTTTCAATAAAAGCCATTCGCAATCCTAAATTATTTGCTAATTCCCTTCTTTCTCGCTTTAAAAAATTAAAAATTCGATATTCGGTAATGATTTTATCAGCCTGATTTCTAATCAATATTTGCCCTTTTTTATTCTTTTGAAACCATATTTTAATATCGTTTATTTCAGATTCAAAATCTCGTAAATGACTTTTTGAGTAGTTTTCAATATCTATAGTAAATTCTTCTTCGTTGATCGAATTTATAATCGTGTCCTTTATAAATTTAGCTTCTAAATTAGAATTTAGTAATACATTTTGTATCGTTCTAGGGATGTTTTGATATTGCTTGCTTTCCGTTAAAGCATATTTTCTGAATTCAGGTTTTAAGCCTTTATTATCGCCATAGATAATTTTTCTAAATTCCTCATAACTAGAAATTATTGAGGTGTAATAAATCTCTTTTCCTAAAGCAGTTCTAATTTTATCCCAACTTTCAAAAGCTTTATTATTGTCAATAAATAATGCTCTTTTGTATTCCGAATCAAAAAAACGATACGCAACTTTGCCGTTTACTTTATAGGCTAATACGCAATACGGAATGGTATCTTTTACAATTTCATAGATAATATAGGAGTTTTGATATTCAAAATAATAATCGTCAAAACTCTTTTTCTCTCTCGGAATTCCTAATTTTATTTTATTTGCGTTGTAGAAAAATAAAATTGCACGCAATAAAGTGCTTTTCCCAACACCTTGCGTGCCAATTAAATGAACATTTCCATCTAACTCAATTTCTGCATAACTTACAGAAGCACTGTTTATAAAAACTATTTTATTCAGGTATCTCATTTTCTACTTCTTCAGGAATATTAATAGTTGTGATGATGTCTTTTAAATAGTTAAAAGACGTTAAAACTTTGTAGGTTTCTGTAATTTCATTTTCAAGAGTGATAAAATTATCTTTTACTAATTTTTCAATCACCTTTTTAACTCTATCAGGATTCGTTTTTTTATCAGATGTAATTTTTTTGAGCGTTTTTAATTTTGTGTTTAAATCGGCATTATTTTTTAGTTGATTAATAATATCCGAGGGCGAAAAACGATACCCAACATCAAAAGCAGAATCGAACGTTTTTACAAAATCTAAAACATCAATCCACTGAAAAGCTTTTTCTAGCTTTCGATCTAAATCTACATTTTTTTCAGCACGACTAAAATAAAAATATTCGTTTCCTTGTTCTAAAACATATTTAATTTGATAAAAATAGTCATGTAAATCTTCAAAATTATCAGGATTTTCTAAAACTGTGTATAATTTCTGAATTTGCTCATTTGGGCTGTTAGAGCAAATAAAGTTTCCTTTCCGAAGAATTTCAAATATTTCTGAGGTGTATTTTGTAATCATAGTTTTATTTCGGATAAATTAAGGCGTATTCAACACCATTACTTATTTGAAAATCAGTCTTAATTTTAAATTCTAATTCATATTGAGAAGCCATTTGGCAAAAGATAGTTACGCGCTCATTAAAAGTTACGTTTTTACCAAAATGATAGTTGATAATAAAGTTGAAAAGGTGGTCGCTGGTTGCCAAAAAACCGTTTCTTACTTCCTCTAATACAATGGCAATTTCTTGTTCAACATTATTTTCGAGAAACTCATCAGAAATTGTATCGGCTAAAACGGGTTTAAAAAGTTTTCTGTTTTGCTGATTTTTCGCGATTCTTTTAATAGCCTCAAAAGCTTTTTCATCACTTCTTAAAAGATCGATAGATACATTTAAGGGTTCAAAAATTTTGGTTTCAAAAATAATTTCGTTTTTGTGGGCTAAAACTTGTTTGATATCTGTTTCTGCTTCAATGGTAAAATGGTCTTTTAGATATTTTAGTTTTCTTAATTTCTCTAAAAATTTGCCTTGAATTTTAATCTGATTTAAAAAATTAATAATCTGTTTTTCTATTTCTATTAAATTGTGCGAACATTCGCCAAGTTGATATTTTAACGCTACAATAATTCGCTTTAATTCTTCATCTAACCCTCGGTTAAAAAAGGTAGTTTCTTCTTCGTCAATTAATTGTAAAGTTTGTTTTATCAGGTTTTCTACAACCGTTCTTTTTGCATCAAGATTTTCTAGTTTTAATTTTTTGTTTTTATAATTAACTTCATTTTTAAAAGTTGTCTCAATATTTCTTCTTAAATCTACCACACTTTTCAATGTGATAATGCCCATTTTTCGGAATGTTTTTTTTATCAATCGCAGATAATCATACTTCCTATTTTCATTCGTTTCGTTTAAGAAGTAATTGATGTTTTCTTTGATATTTTTAATGTTTTCATCAATATAAGATAGGTTGATTTCTTCATTCACATCGAGTACTTTTTCAAAGAATTCTAAAAAATCGTCATCAAGTTCTAAAAGATTTCCGTTTTTTCTAAGAACGTTTCTTTCTGTTAAAAAATCAACTCTGTTCTCATCAAAGTCAACCAATTCTTGGGCATCAGAAAGTTTATAATCAAGTTTCTTTCTTTTACTAAACATTTCAGATATCAGTTTTTCTTCTCTTTTAAGAGTAGAAACCAATTCTTTTATGTCGCTAAAAGTGTTCATTTTTTTTTAATTAATCAATATTAAGTATTGCATTGCTGGTTTAATAAATGGGCCTATCTGTATAAATAATAAATATACTATTAATGCTTTGGTTTTACATGGTTTGCCGTTAGAAATATCCAATTACAAACGACTACAAATAATTACAACCGAAAGTAATTGTTTTGTAACCGAATAAACCTTGATTGGTGTCGCAACTTTGCAGTGTTATTAGTGCTGAACTCGATTCAGTGTCTTTTAAACAAAAACAAATTATAAACTTGCATTTAAATAAAAAGTGCATAAAAACTTATCTTATGAATACGTTAAGAAACAAAGTACAATTAATTGGTAGATTAGGTCAAGAGCCAGAAATTATCACGTTTAAAGATGGTAACAAAATGGCAAAATTTTCTATGGCTACAGATGATAGTTACAAAGACAAAGATGGTCATAAAGTAGAGCGTGCTTATTGGCACAATATTGTTATTACTGGCGGTTTGGTAAAAGTTGTTGAGGGGTATGTTAAAAAAGGGCAAGAAATTGCAGTTGAAGGCAAATTAACCAATAAATCTTATGAAACAAAAGAGGGCGAAAAAAGATATGTGACAGAAATTTTAGTGAATGAGTTATTGCTGTTAGGAGGTAAGCAATAACGAAAGTAGTTTGTCAAATAAAAAAGGTATCAGTTTTAGCTGATACCTTTTTTTGTTTTCTATTTTAATCATTGTTGTTCGATAAAAGAAACCAGAGCGCTGTGCTTTTAGAGCCAACCTGCATGGCGGTTGGCCTATAGATTTGCAAAGTTACTTTTAAGAAAATAATAGAAGAGATAATTATGATGATAAGATTTTTTTTTGCTACTTTTTTTGTCGATAAGTGCATCAGGCAGGGAATCAAGACTATATTATACCTAACTTAATATCAGATAAAAAACAAGGATAAATTTCTCAATTTAAAATTAATTCTAAAAACAAGGTATCACTCTAAAAATCAAGTGTAGTCTCTTTACTTGAAAGCGCTTAATTAACGTATGCTATTTTTAATCGGACACAAATAATTTTTAAGATTCAATTTTATCAATCTAACAGAAAGAACGTATTTGAGCAATTAAAAATGGCGTGTTGTTAAGAATGCTAATTATTTATGCGTTTTTCTTTATGTTTTTTACAATCTGTGATCAATAATAGTTTGTACTACTTCAGGATTTAAAAGCGTAGAAACATCGCCTAAATTATCGATTTCATTAGAGGCTATTTTTCGTAAAATACGACGCATAATTTTACCTGATCTAGTTTTTGGCAATCCGTCAGAAAACTGAATTTTATCTAATTTTGCAATTGGTCCAATTCTATCAGCAATTAATTGATTTATTTCTTTTTTCAGATTGTCATGATTTCTACTTTCGCCAATATCTTTTAAAGTGATATAACCATATAATGCGCTTCCTTTTATATCATGCGGAAAACCAACAATGGCAGATTCGGCAACTGCAGGATGCTCGTTAATAGCGTCTTCAATGGGTGCTGTTCCTAAATTATGACCAGAAACAATAATTACATCATCTACTCTTCCTGTAATTCTATAATAACCAACTTCATCTCTTAAAGCACCATCACCCGTAAAATACATATTTTTATATCCTGAAAAATAGGTTTCTTTATAACGCTCATGATTGCCCCAAATAGTTCGTGCAATACTTGGCCAAGGAAATTTTATACACAGTCTTCCCTCTACTTGATTTCCTTTTAATTCGTTGCCATTTTCATCCATCAAACAAGGTTGAATTCCGATAAAAGGCAAGGTTGCATAAGTCGGTTTTGTTGGTGTTACATAAGGAATTGGAGTTATCATCATGCCACCAGTTTCTGTTTGCCACCAGGTATCAATAATCGGACTTTTCTTTTTCCCTATATTGTCATTAAACCAATGCCAAGCTTCTTCGTTAATGGGTTCACCTACAGAACCTAAAACCTTTAAAGACGATAAATCATGTTTATCAACCAATGCTGTTCCGTGTTTTGCTAAAGCTCTAATAGCTGTTGGTGCGGTATAAAATTGATTTACTTTATGCTTTTCTACAATTTCCCAAAAGCGTCCAAAATCAGGATAACTGGGTACACCTTCAAAAAGAACCGTAGTTGCGCCGTTTGCAAGCGGTCCGTAAACAATGTAAGAATGCCCAGTAATCCAACCAATATCGGCGGTACACCAATACACATCATCTTCTTTATATTGAAAGGCATTTTTAAAAGTATACGCTGTATATACCATATAACCGCCTGTGGTATGCACCATTCCTTTTGGTTTGCCCGTAGATCCTGAAGTGTATAAAATAAATAACGGATCTTCGGCATCCATTATTTCTGCTTCACATTTTTTAGAAGCTTCGTTTAACAAAGGCTGTAACCATTTGTCGCGCCCTGCTTTCATTCGGATGTTAGCATTAGTTCTTTTTGCTACTAAAACTGTTTTTACGCCAGCACAATTTTCTAAAGCTTCGTCTACAATTCCTTTTAAATCGATGCTTTTTGTACCTCTAAAAGAGCCATCCGAAGTAATGACCATTTTACAATCCGAATCATTAATTCTTGTTGCTAATGCTGTGGCAGAAAAACCTGCAAACACTACAGAATGTATAGCGCCAATTCTAGCACAGGCTAATGTTGCTATTGCCAATTCAGGAATCATAGGTACATAAATACAAACTCTATCTCCTTTACCAACATTGTTAGCTTTTAATACATTGGCAAACTGATTAACGCGTTCTGATAGTTGTTGATAAGTAATATGTTGCGCCGCTTCGTTAGGATTATTAGGTTCAAATAAAATAGCGGTTTTATCTGCTCTAGTTGCCAAATGCCTATCGATACAGTTTTCTGTAATATTTAATTGTGCACCCTGAAACCATTTGATTTCGGGTTTAGAAAAATCCCATTCTAAAACTTTATCCCATTTTCTTCTCCAAATAAAATGTTCTTCAGCAATCTCTTCCCAAAAATTTTCGGGTTCACGAATGGATTTTCTATAAACTTGATAATATTCTTCTAAATGTTTAATATGGTAATTACTCATAAGAATAAATTGGTTTTAATTGGTTACATCTATACACTACTGCCGATAATTTTTCCTTAATTTTAGTGAAGGTAAACTTTGATTTGAAACTTATAAAAACAGCATACTCTTTATGGATGACTTTTACAGCGCAAACAATAAAATATCCTTTAGGAAAGCTCACTTTTAAATCTCTATTTTTGTCTAGTTGACACACTTTAAATTCTCTACTTAACCAATTAATCAGTGTATCAAAATCAGTACTTTGTTCTAGGCAATCATTTTTAGAAAACTGAAAATAAGAGTGATTAAGCTTCGGATTTATTTAACGATATTGGTTTTTTATATAGGTATCACCCTATTTACTTTACCAATATTTTAGTGATATTAGTTTTAATATATTTTTTTTGCAACATCTTTTAGCGTTCCAGTAGCAGATAAATTAGAAAATTTATCTGCTATCGAAACGTTTTAACGCTCTAGAAATGCCATCTTACAAAGGCCTCCATAGCGGCATAATGCGCCAAACCTAAAGAATCATAAATACCTGCGGTTTCTTTGTTTCTGTCTTCTGCACGTTGCCAAAATTCTCTACTATCTGCACCTTGAAAAACAACGCCATCTTTTTGAGATTGATGTTTAAAGATTCCTTTTCTTTTTTCTAACACCTGATCGGGTCCCATAGGCACCGCCATTTCAATTTCATCAATTCCCCATTCTTGCCAAGCACCTCTGTATAACCATACCCAACAATCGTCCATAAATTTTTTGTGTTTTATTTCTTTTACTGCAGAAAATACAGCATCTAAACAAACTTTATGGGTTCCGTGCGGATCGGCTAAATCTCCTGCAGCAAATATTTGATGCGGTTTAATTTCCTCTATTAAATCGGCTGTTATTTTTAAATCAGCTACTTTAATAGGATTTTTTTTGATGGCACCTGTTTCATAGAAAGGTAATTCCATAAAATGAATTTGGGCATCTGGCAAACCGATAAAATGACAGGTTGCTCTTGCTTCACCTCTTCTAATTAATCCTTTTATATAGCGTACTTCTGGAGTATCAATTTCGCTTGATTTTTTATTTTTTAAAAATTTTGCGGCTTTTTTGTAAATACTGGTAGCTGCCGTATTTTCTATTCCGAATTTTGTATTATAATCACATACAAAGCTGGCAAAACGCAATGCTTCATCATCGGCAACAGCAATGTTTCCTGAAGTTTGATAACCGATGTGTACTTCATGCCCTTGCTCATGTAGACGTTTAAAAGTACCACCCATACTAATAATATCATCGTCTGGGTGTGGACTAAAAATTAATACACGTTTTTTTGCAGGCTCGGCTCTTTCTGGTCTTTTGTGATCATCAGCATTTGGTTTTCCTCCGGGCCAACCTGTAATTGTATTTTGTAATTGATTAAATATTTTAATGTTGATGTCATAAGCAGGTCCAGAATCTGCTAATAAATCGCTCATTCCATTTTCAATATAATCTGCATCGGTTAACATTAAAATGGGTTTTTTTAAATCAAGTGCCAAGCTTAAAACGGCTTTTTTACTTAATTTATCTGTCCAAATAATTTTTTCAACCAACCAAGGTGTGTTTATTCTTGTTAATTTAGAAGACGCTGCTTTGTCTAAAACAAAAGTTGCATTATTGTGCTCTTGTAAATAAGATGCAGGAACTCTGCTGGTAACTTGATCTTCTGCAGATTCTTTAATAATGTTTGCTTTACTTTCTCCCCAAGCCATTAAAATGACTCTTTTAGCTTCCATTATTTTTTTAACACCTAATGTAATGGCAGTTCTTGGTGTTTTATCTAAACCAGAAAAATCTCCGCTTGCGGCTACTCTTGTAATATGATCTAAAGCGACGAGTCTTGTTTTAGAATTTTGAAGCGAACCAGATTCGTTAAATCCAATATGACCGTTTCCGCCAATTCCTAAAATTTGTAAATCGATACCGCCTAAAGCTTCAATTTTAGCTTCATATTCATCACAATAATTTCTAATATTTTCTTTAGATAAAGTGCCATCTGGTACGTAGCAGTTTTCTTTTAAAATATCGATATGATTAAATAGTTGCTCTTGCATAAAACGAACATAACTATTCACAGAGTCGGGTTCCATAGGGTAGTATTCATCTAAATTAAAAGAAACCACGTTTTTAAAACTTAACCCTTCTTCTTTGTGTAAACGCACTAATTCTGCATACAATCCTTTAGGAGAAGAGCCTGTTGCTAAACCTAAAATACAGGGTTGTTTTTGAGATTGTTTTACCTTAATAAGGCTTGCTATTTCTTGCGCTATCTCTTTTGATGCCGATTTAGAGTTATTAAAAACTACCGTTCCAATATTCTCGAATCTTTTTTCGAAACCTGTTGCTTTGTCGATTGTACTTTTTAACATTTTTCTGTTTTTTAATGATTATTTTTTAATATACTTTCTAATACCCAAGAGGCTTGTGCTGCCGTTTTTCCTGTAGAAGGATGTTTGTTATTTTCTGCTAAATGATGTTGCATGTTTTGAACATGGAACAATTGTATATTTTCTGGATGCTCGATACTTAAAGTCTCTTTATGATTACCGTGTTCTAATACAATCGGATTTTCATCAAAAACAGAAAAACTTATTTTCCCTTTTTCGCCGTATATCTGTACTAAATCCTCTCTTTTTTCTGATCCAAAGTTCCAGCTACCAGAACCTGTAACACCAGATGTATGAAGCCAACTACTTGTAATAGCATCCATAGCGGTATATAAACCTTGTTGGTTGGTTGCAATGCCTTGGGCATTTTTAATATCGCCTAAAAAATGAATTAATAAATCTATTCCGTGAGAAGCTAAATCGTCAAAATAGCCTCCTTTAGCAATTGTATAATCTGTTCGCCAATTGTATTTTTTAGAGATATCAATGTCATTTGCGGGCTTGCTTAAATGCCAATTTACATGCCTTACTTGTCCTATTTTATTTTCGTTAATCCATGATTTAATTTGATTGAAGCGAGGAAGTGATCTTCTATAATACGCCACAAAAAGAGGAATATTTTTGGCGTCAAATGCAGCATTAATTTGCAAACACTCTTTATGCGCTGTTGCCATTGGTTTTTCTATACAGCAAACTTTACCTGCTGCTGCAACTTTAAGCGCATAAAATGTATGTGAATCTGGTGGAGTAGCTATATAAATAGCGTCAATTTCTGGATCATTAATGAGCGCATCTGCATCTCCATAAAATTTTGGAACTTGATGTCTAAAAGCATAATCTTTCGCTTTTTCGATATCGCGCCTCATAACGGCATGTAAATTAAAACCATCTACTTTTTGGTACGCTGGTCCGCTTTTAATTTCGGTTACACTGCCGCAGCCAATAATTCCCCAATTATAATTTTTGGTCATTTGTTTTAAGTTTACAGATTCTTATTTTGTCCAATTTTTAATTTTGTGTCCCCATATTGCAAAAAACAGAATAATTACATAACAAGGAATTAAGATCCAGTAGCTACTTGTAGAAGCGGTAGCCATAGCATCTGCTTCTTGCAATCCGTTAGCAATTAATTCTAATTTATTTGCATCAACAATTTTACCATACAATGGCGGAATGATTGCGCCACCAGAAATTGCCATGATTAAAAGAGCGGAACCCGTTTTTGTGAATTTGCCTAAACCATTTAAAGTTAAAGGCCAAATTGCCGGCCAAACTAAAGCATTTGCAATCCCTAAACCAGCAACAAATAATATAGATATAAAGCCTGTTGTATTTAAAATACAGCAACTAAAAATTATTCCTAAAATGGCACTTGCAATTAAGGCTGTTTTTTGTTTAACGTATTTAGGAATTAAGAAAACACCTAAGCCATACGTTGCAACCATTGCCAATAAAGTATAGGTTGTAAAATATTTAGCTTCTTCACCTGTAAAACCTAATGAAATTCCGTAAGAAATAATAGTATCACCAGCAATTACCTCTGCACCCACATAAACGAATAGCGCTAAAACACCCAACCATAAATTAGGGAATTGAAAAATGCTTGTTTTTGCTGTTTTTCCTACTTCAACTTCTTCACTCTCGTCTGCCTCTACATTTGGTAAGGGCGCTTTTCTTATTAAGATTCCCAATAAAAATAAAACAATTGCCATAATGATATACGGCATAAAAACACTGTCTGCCATGGTATCTAGCAACAGGTTTTTTTCTTCTAAAGTTGCACTACTTAATTTTTCTTTTGTTTCATCAATTCCTGATAATAATAAGGCTCCAAAAATTAGAGATCCTAAAGCACCAGCGGTTTTGTTTGCAATTCCCATAATCGCAATACGTTTTGCACCACTTTCTATAGGTCCTAAAATGGTAATGTATGGATTTGCAGCTGTTTGTAAAATAGTCATTCCTACTCCCTGAATAAAAATACCAGCTAAAAATACCCAATAGGTTCTTGCTTCTGCTGCGGGTATAAAAACCAAAGCACCAACTGCCATAATAATTAATCCTAAAGACATTCCTTTTTTGTAGCCAATTTTATTTAAAATATAAGAGGCGGGTAGCGCCATTACAACAAAAGAAATGTAAGATGCAGATGCTACTAAATAAGATTGTGCATCTGTAAGCTCGTTTATGGTTTTCATAAACGGAATTAGCGCTCCATTTATCCAGGTGACAAAGCCAAAAATGAAAAATAAACTTGCAATAATTACAATTGCTACGGTGTTCTTTTTTTGGTTCATAGGTATGAAGATTAAAAGTATTTATGAATTAATATTTAATGGTTATGATGATAATTTTTCAGAAAAACTCGCTATCAATTTAAATTGATTTTTGGCTCTGTCTAAATTGTGCTCTTCGTAAGTTGTTTTATAATACATATCATTATTCAGGTAATCTGTTAAAAAACGAATTGCCATGATAAAGATCATTGTTTTTGCGGCTAAAGGCAAATAATTTAATTCTATTTTAGACAAAGAACCTTTTGTTTTTTCTAAAAATCCTTTTTCGTATGCTTTGTAATACCTTAAATTAAATTCTACTTTACACAGATCTTTTTCATCTTCTGCGGCAGTATTACAAATTGTTCTAATGGCATCACCAAAATCATAATGAATAATTCCTGGCATAACAGTATCTGTATCGATCATACAAATTCCCTTTTTATTTTTATCAAAAAGAGAATTGGCAATTTTAGTATCGTTATGAGTAACTCTAACAGGAATACTCCCGGCTTCTTTAAGCTCCTGAAGAATGTGCATTTCATTCCTTAAATCTGCAACAATTTTTGTGTATTTAGTTACTTTTTCTAATCTTTTTTTCGACGCACTTTGAACGGAAGACGCATATTGAGCGTAGCGAAAAGACATGTCATGAAAATTAGGAATCACATCGATTAATTGAGCACTATCAAAGTCTGATGTTAAGTTTAAAAATTCGCCTAAAAGTTTACCTCCTTCATAGGCAATTTCTTCATCTTGCACTAGTTCATGCGTAACACTGTCATCAATAAAAATCATCATATTCCAGAAGTCGCCATCTTTTTTTAAATAATAGAAATCAGAATTTGTAGCTTTTACAAAACTTAAAACCTTTTGATTTAATTTTTCTTCGGATACGTTCGGATATTTACTTTTAATATGGTTGCTCGTAATAACTTTGTTATTGACCAAACCAGGCACATCTTTAAAAACAGCATGGTTTATTCTTTGCAAAATATAATTCGTTGTGCCTGATGATTTTACTAAAAAAGTATCGTTTATGTGACCAGAATTTAACTCGGCATGACTTACATAATTTGATTTATGGTCGAACTCGTTAAAAATAGATTTTATAATTTCTGTGTTCATATTAGTTCCATAATTTTGTTGGATATACTCCGTTTTCCTTTAATGTATTAATCTCATTTTGTGCCGTTTCTTTGTCTTCGCTGTATGTAACACCAAACCATTTTGAGTTAGATTGCAATACTTTTACAGACACTTTTTCTGAATCGAGCATTTTATTTACAATAGTTGGTAAATAAAACTCGGCTTTTAACTTTCCTTTACTTTCTTCTAAAAAGGTTAAAAACAATTCATTCCCAAATTCAAAACATTTAGGTGTAAAACCCCAAAAGTTCATAGAAACGGTGCAGTTCTCATCAATAGGAATCATGTTGCCATTTTCAGTTTCACTTTTTAGTACTCCATCTATTTTTTCTATTCTAACACGTTCTGTAACATCTGTTAAAAAATTATTTTCATCAACACTGCACTCTCCTCTAGAAACATAACCGTTTTCTGAAATTGTGTTTTTTAAAGAATATGCAACCATGCTAAAATTGTAACTATTTGAATCTGTATTTCTTAATTGTTCTGCAATCGCATCAAAAGCTTGTCTGCTGTAAAAATCATCGGCATTAATAATGGCAAAATTTTCTTTTACCACTTCTTTTGTCATTAATAAAGCATGCCCTGTTCCCCAGGGTTTTACTCTTTCTGGATCGATATATTTTTCTGGAACGGTATCTAATTCTTGAAATACGTACGCTATTTCTATTTTGCCTGCCAATTTTTTATTAAAAAGAGTTTTAAATTCTTCTTCAAAAGATTTTCTGATGATAAAAACAACCTTACCAAAACCAGCTTGTATGGCATCGTACAGCGAAAAATCAATAATGGTATCGCCTTCTGGGGTAAAGGTGTCCATTTGCTTTAATCCGCCATATCTGCTTCCCATTCCTGCCGCTAAAACGACTAAAGTGGGTTTGTTAGTTTTATTCATAATTATCTGATTTAGAAAGAGTTTTTAGTTTAAAACTTAAATACAATCGATTGTATTTAACACAAATGTATATCATTTTTTTTTAATTCGCAAAGAAATTGAAGTAAATGTGTTCGAACACATTTTTTAAAATTAAATCGATATATTTGTGAAAATGAAAAAATACACCATTAAAGACATTGCAGAATTAGCCGGCGTATCTAAAGGAACTGTAGATCGCGTAATTCATAAAAGAGGAAAAGTATCTGCAAAAGCATACGAAAAGGTAAATGCCGTCTTAAATGAAATAGATTATAAGCCAAATTTACTCGCTCGAAGTTTAAAAAACACAAAAGAATATCATATTTGTGTTGTGTTGCCAGATTATAAAGAAGATGCTTTTTGGACGCCTTGTTTTGAAGGAATTCAAGAAGCGATTAATGAATATAGTTCTTTTGGTATTTTTATTGAATATTACTTTTTTGATCTGATGCAGCCATCGTCTTTTTTAGAGGTGCATAAAAAGGTGCTCGGCTTGTTGCCAAATGCGGTTTTATTGGCGCCACTTTTTTACAAAGAAACCGTTAAAGTTGTTGCCAATTATAACAACGCAAATATTTTGGTTAGTAAATTTAATAATCAATTAGATATAGAAAATAGTAAGAATTTTGTGGGTCAAGATCTTTTTAAAAGCGGAAGAATTGCGGCAAGTTTAATGAAAGAAATAACTTCAAAAAACGCAACAATTGCGATTATAAATATTGATGAAGACAGCAATAATGCTATTTATGTTCAAGAAAAAGAAAAAGGATTTAGAAGTTATTTTAACGAAATAGGGAATTACACTATTGTAACTTGGAATTGTAAGCAACAAAATATCGATGATACATTGGGAGATTTTATTGACAATCATTCAGGTTTAGCCGGGATTTTTGTAACCACTTCTAAAGTTTATAAAATAGCAGCGTTTATTAAAAACAAACAATTAGCCCACATAAAAATAATAGGGTACGATTTACTAGATGAGAATATTAAGTATTTGAACCAGCATATTATTCATTTTTTGATTCATCAAAACCCTAAAAAGCAAGTGTATTTAGGTTTGACGTATTTAGTAGAGCACTTTCTTTTTAATAGAGAAATACCTGCTAAAAGCTTGTTGCCCATCGATATTATTACTGCAGAAAATCTAGATACCTATCTTGAGGTATAAATAAAACAGCTTCAATTCAATACCTATTTATAGTGCCGTTATTCGTAAAAATACTAGCGTCAGTCTCCAAATTTTAATAGTTTTTAAAGTTTTCTGATGATTTATTTTTATACTTTAATTTCTAATTTTGTATAAGAACTCAATTCGAAAAATTTTGAAGTTATAAGTTAAAAGCAACTGCGTTACTATTCTTTTTTAAGAAGTAATGAATAGCTGATATTTGGGAATAGCAATCGTTAAAAGCAATAACTAGTGAAAGAAGCATAATCTGTAAGCATAAAAAAAAGGGATTGTATTGCTGCAATCCCTCTTTAAATTTTTTGTTTTTTCTTAATTGATACTCACTTCTAAAGGAGTATTAATCATACTAGAAAACGTATTTAAATAATTTTCCCATGCTTGTTTATTTGCAAACTGACCACTTTTTTTCCAGCCAAAACCTGCATAATAAACAACTTTATTATCTTTTACATTTAAATGCGCATACCCAGCACTTAAATCTTTGGTTTCAACATCATAATTTTCAAAGCTATTAAAGGTATTTTTTGAAGCAACAATTGCCGATCCTAATTCAGAATCTGCGTGAGGTTGCCAATAACTTACCCAACCATTTTCTGTATTACCAGAAATTTCACCATCTTTTTCGTGCAATGTTAATCCTGCAGAAATTGTATTCGTTCCAGAAATATGGGTAGAAAATTTAGAAAAATTATTTCCTAAATCTAAACTAATCGTTTTAGATTCTGTTATTTTATTGCCAGCAGCGTCCCAATCTTCATATTCTAAATAAAAACTAGTTCGTAATGGTCCTGTTGTAATGGTTCTCCATTTTGTGTAGTTTTTTGATAAATGATATTCTTCATCAATCTTCACCGCAATACCGCCAACACCCCTGCTTACACCCACATGAAAATCGTCTAAACCTTCACCAGTATCTTCATGATAACTACCAGTTTTATCTATCAAAGTTTCTTTGTACCATTTATTAATTACAGGATATTCTACTCTTTTTAACCAAGCATCAACACCACTAGACAAAGTTCCTCCCGGAATATTGTCTTCTATCATTTGTTGTGCAACAGGGCCATAAACTCTAAAAGCTACTTTGTTGTTTTCCCAAGTATAATCATCGGTTCTTTCTGGTACAAAACGAGAATAACACAGTTCGTCAGCTTCTGGTTGTTCAGCTTCGGTAAGGGTTACAACTTTAAAATTAGCAGATGTATTTGCGGCTATTTTTGGTTGAAATAACAATTCATCCATCATTCCGTCACCATCAACATCTACCAATTGTGTAATTTGTAATTCGCCAGTTTTCACATCTTTTATTCCAACAGTTTCAATAGCAATGGTATTTAAAGAAGATTTTTGAATTTCTACAACTTCAAGAGAACGTTCAATATCTAGTGAATTTTTTACTGTAATAATTGTTGCTTTTTTCTCTTGATTACAAGACAATAAAACGGTTACAACTAATACATAGGATATATTTTTTATAATATTCATAGTTTTATGGATTTATAATTATTGATGTTTTTTAAATGCAAATGCTAAAAGTTTTCGCAAAGTGCGCAGCGTCTTTCTCTGAAAACTACTAAAGGTCTCACAGGTTTTTAAAACCTATGAGGTCTTTACTAGTCTTACGGCAACTGAACACTGCCAACTGATTACTAAATACTTCCCAACTAAAACTGGTTTATTCATTCGCTGGTTTTCCAATAGTAGCTAAAATTCCGCCATCAACATACACAATATGTCCGTTTACAAAATCACTAGCTTTAGAACTTAAAAATATTGCAGCACCTTGTAAATCATCAGGATTTCCCCATTTACCAGCAGGAGTTCTACCTACAATAAAATCGTTAAAAGGATGTCCATCAATTCTAATCGGTTCGGTTTGACTTGTGGCAAAATAGCCAGGTCCAATTCCGTTTGTTTGAATATTAAACTTCGCCCATTCTGTAGCCATATTTTGAGTCAGCATTTTTAAACCTCCTTTTGCAGCGGCGTACGCTCCAACAGAATTTCTACCTAATTCGCTCATCATAGAACAGATATTAATAATTTTACCGCTTTTTCTGGCAATCATTCCTTTTACAACATGTTTAGAAACGATAAAAGGAGCTACTAAATCTACATCAACGACAGCTTTAAAATCTGCAACCTCCATATCTACTAATGGTGTTCTTTTTATAATACCAGCGTTGTTTACTTAAATATCGATGGCACCAACTTCTTTTTCCATTTTTGCAATAGCTTCAATCACTGCTTTTTCGTCAGTAACATTAAAAAGATACCCATGGGCATCCAATCCTGCTTCTTTATAAAGAGATACAGCTTTGTCTAATTTTTCTTGAGATGAATTACCCGTTACAATAATTTTAGCTCCGGCGTTTCCAATTCCTTTTGCCATTGCCATTCCTAGACCATGAGTTGCTCCAGTAATTAAGGCTATTTTTCCTGATAAATCGAATAAATTAATTGACATACTTTTATTTTTTTATTGATTACCTTAATTCATTAATTCTACAATGATCCATATCTCCATAATCTAAATTTTCACCTGCCATTCCCCAAATAAAAGAGTAACTACTGGTGCCAGAACCCGAGTGAATAGACCATGGTGGTGAAATTACCGCTTCGTTATTTGCCATCCAGATATGTCTTGTTTCGGTTGGTTCTCCCATAAAATGAGATACTGCTTGATCTGCAGAAATTTCGAAATAGAAATAAACTTCCATTCTTCTATCATGCACATGCGCTGGCATCGTGTTCCAAGAACTTCCTGGTTTTAAGGTGGTCATTCCCATTTGTAATTGACACACTTCTACCACACTATTTACAATGTATTTTCTTAAAGTTCTTGCATTTGCAGTTTCTGCTGATCCTAATTCGATAGTTTCAACATCATTTTTACCAATTTTTTTGGTCGGAAAAGCTTTGTGCGCCGGCGTAGAGTTCAAATAGAATAAAGCAGGGTTTTCTGCATCATCACTAGAAAATTCTACATTTTTATTTCCTTGCCCAACATACAAAGCCTCTTTATGTTCTAAAACATAATCAGTTCCATCAACAGAAACTTTACCTTTTCGCCCAATATTAATAACTCCTAGCTCTCTTCTGTCTAAAAAATTATCAGATTTTAAAGCATCTATAGTCTCTAGTTTTAATGCCGATTTAGTTGGCACTGCACTTCCTGTAATAAAACGATCGTAATGAGAATACACTAAATTAATAGTATTATGAGCCATTAAATTATCGATTAAAAATTCTTCTCTTAGTCTTGAAGTATCATAAGATTTAACATCTTTAGGAGATGATGCGTATCTATTACTGTAGTTTATTGTTGTCATTAATGTAGTATTTTAAGTGATTTTTTCTTTATTTTATACTACAAAAGTAATAAAAATTATTAAAATACAATCGATTGTATTTTAATAATTTTATATTTGCTGACCAAAGAGGAGACTATTATGTTTAAATTCACATAAAAATAGGAGCACTAATAATTAGAACGTATTCTTTAAAAATGAGTAATAAAGAGGTAACAATACATGATATTGCTGAAATACTAGGAATAAATAGTTCTACGGTTTCTAGAGCGTTAAATAATAGTACTCGAGTGGCAAAAAAAACAAAAGATAAAGTTTTTGAAAAGGCAGCCGAACTAGGCTACCAAAGAAATCATTTAGCTTCTAATTTACGAAAAAGTAAAACCTTTACTTTAGGGGTAATTGTGCCAAGAATATCGCGTCATTTCTTTTCATCTGCCATTGCAGGCATCGAAGAAACCGCATTTAAGGCTGGTTATACCGTTATTATTTGTCAGTCTTTAGAAAGTTTAGAAAGAGAAGAAAGTATTATAAATACCTTGTTATCAAATAGAGTAGATGGGGTTTTAGTTTCTATTTCTATGGAAACCAAAAACTATGATCATTTACAAGGATTAAAGCAAAGAAATATTCCGTTTGTTTTTTTTGATAGACACTGTGATATTGCCAACAATAGTAAAGTTGTCATTGATGATTTTGAAGCTGCTTTTAATGCTGTAGAACATTTAATTGCGCAAAAAAGTAAAAATATTGCACATTTTTCTGGTCCGCAAAATTTAGAAATTTATAAAAACAGATTTAAAGGCTATAAAGCAGCATTAGAAAAACACCATATTCTTTATAGAGAAGAATTGGTAATTTCATCTAGTTTAATGGAAAAAGATGGTGCTACAAACGTAAAAAAAATGTTAGCTTTACCGTATAAAGTAGATGGTCTGTTTTGTGCGAATGATGTAGTTGCTATTAGTGCTATTCAATATTTAAAAAAATTACACATAAAAATACCAGAAGATATTGCCATTGTAGGTTTTAGTAACGAGTCTATTTCATCGGTTATAGAACCAGCATTAACAACTGTTAATCAATCTGGTTTAGAGATTGGTGTGGCTTCTACAAATTTGTTGTTAGATAAAATTTCTGATAAAAGTAAGCAACAAACCCACAAAACAATTTTAGTGAAAACAAATTTAATTGTTCGTAAATCTTCTTTAAGAGACTCTAAATAATTTGTTATATTGACTTTTTTAATGGATTTTTGATGCTAATAAATGAAATACTGTAGATGAAAATTAAGAATATCCTATTTTTTCTCTGTTTTACTTTAGTGGTCATAGCCGCGAATAGTCAAGATTTTTCTAGCAAAAATCAGCTGCTAAAATTTAAACAATTCTCATTAACAGAGGGTTTATCTCAAAGTTCTGTGTTATGTATTCTGCAAGATTCTAAAGGTTTTATGTGGTTTGGTAAAAGAGATGGTTTAAATAAATATGATGGTCATACGTTTAAAACGTATCGCTATAATTACAAAGATAAAAATAGCATTAGCAATAGTTTTAAACGGTCTTTGGTGGAAGACAAAAATGGTGAAATTTGGATTGGCACTAATAACGGATTAAACAAATATGTGACTCACGAAGATAATTTTGAACGATTTAAACATAATAAATCTGATGATAGTTTAATTGATAAAATATAGTTAAAGAGGAAAACCTAAAATAACCAAAAATCAAAAAGATACAATATGACAAATGTTTAATTTAATGATATTGGCTTCTAGGTGGTTCATTATTATATCTTCTTTCTTGATAATGCTACCGCAGCCTCTCTAACCAACTGCTTTGGTAGATGCGCGTTTAACGCTCTATTTGTTTTAGTCTATAATTGACTTTTATAAATATTATTTTTCATGAATATATATTGGCAATTTAGATTTTTCTATAAGCTCGCCTATTGGTTCTGCATAAAGACCCTTGCTTTTGAGTATAGATTCAACTCTTTGAGAAGCCTCTTTTTTAACAGCAATTAATAATCCTCCACTCGTTTGTGGGTCACATAAAATATGTCGCTTTCTTTCATCTTCAAGCGTAAGTTTATGTCCATAGCTTTCCCAGTTTCTTAAGGTTCCTCCAGGGACACATTTTTTATCAAGGTAGCCATGAATTTCTTCGAAAATGGGTACTTTGCTATAATTAATGATGGCAGATACATTACTCCCTTCGCACATTTCAAGTAGATGGCCCATTAATCCAAATCCAGTTACATCTGTTAAAGCTGTTATTTCCTCAATTTCTGAAAGTTCCAATCCAACATCATTTAAAACAATCATTGAGTTCGCAGCAATATCTTTATGTTCATCAGTTAAAACACCTTTCTTTTGTGCGGTAGCAAGAATACCAATACCTAAAGGTTTGGTTAGATAAAGGATACTTCCAGATTGTGCTTGATCATTACGTTTTAGTTTAGAAATGGCAACCGATCCTGTAACTGCTAGTCCAAAAATAGGTTCTGGGTTATCAATACTGTGGCCGCCTGCAAGTATTATTCCTGCATCAGAACACGCTTTTCTGCCACCTTCCATTACTTGAGCAGCAACTTCAGGAGCTAGTTTATCAATGGGCCATCCTAAAATTGCAATTGCCATTAATGGTTTTCCTCCCATGGCATACACATCGCTAATAGCATTTGTAGCTGCGATTCTTCCAAAAGTGAAAGGGTCATCTACTATGGGCAAGAAAAAATCTGTGGTACTAATAATACCGATTCCGTTTCCCATATCGTACACTGCGGCATCATCTCTTGTATCGTTGCCGACTAAAAGACGTACATCCTCGATTTTTGGTGTGTTAGAAGCTAATATTGTTGTTAATACTTTTGGTGATATTTTGCAACCACAACCTGCACCGTGACTAAAGCTTGTTAATTTTATAGTTTTATTCATTTTTGTCATTTAGTAAGCTTATTAAAAAACCTGCTGTTTCTTTAGGGTTTATGTGAGGAACTTTAATTTTTTTAATTGTAGAATCCTCTCTTTTTTGCAATCCTTTTAAATAGTATTTGTCGTAATAGAAAAGCGTAATTTCTACAACTTTATAATAATTTTTATTTTCTAGCGCTTCTAAAGCTAGTTTCGTTCTATCGTGCCCTAGTCTTTTTGCTATTCTACGAATTGCTTCTGCCAATTTATCCTGATTCAGATTTGCGTACGTATCAACGAGGTGTTTTGTTCTTTCTGTAAAGGGGACATCTAAAAAATATACAGGCATCGTACTCATTGCTAAATAAAAAGCACTCGGAATTGATACTTTTCCAATAGAGCTACTTTCATCTTCAATCCATATTGGTTTATCAGGGTTTAAACTTCGTACTCTTGAAAATAGATTATTTTCAAATTGTTCAGTTGTTGGCTGTGGCGGAAGATCTATGCCTCCAAAAGCGGATCCTCTATGATTCGCCAATCCTTCTAAATCTATAACTTGCTGTCCTTTTGTTTTCAACGAATGTAGTATTTCAGTTTTGGCAGCACCCGTATATCCTCCTAAAATTTTAAGATTAAATGGTTGTTTAAAAAATTGTAACACATAATTTCTAAAAGCTTTGTAGCCTTTTTCAATAACATATACCTTTTTAAACTCGTTTTCAATAAGGTGGTCGGCAAAAGCATTACTTCTCATTCCTCCACGCCAACAATGTATAACAACTTCTTTTTTAGGAGCAATTTTAAGAGCACTAGTTATAAAGTCATCTAGTTTTGGTTTTACAAATTCGTATCCAATCTCAATTGCTTTTTCTTTTGATTCTTTTTTATAAGCAGTGCCAACTATTGCGCGCTCTTCGTCTGTAAATAATTCAATATTATGAGCATTGGGGATATTTCCTTTTGAAAACTCTCCTGGAGATCGAACATCAATAATGGGCACATGCTGTAAGTTTCGAAAATAAAAGTCTATTGATATGATTTGTTTCATTTTATATTTATATAATTTTCAAAGGCAACTTTTTGTGTTTAGATAATTGCTTTTTTTAAATAATTAAACCTAGTTTTAGCCCTAATTTACGTATTACTTTTGCTATCCTAAAAATTGAATTAATACGAGTTTTGATACCAAATAGTTTGACAAAAAGAATACGTATATATTAATTGTTTTAATGGTTTCAGTATAATTTATGAAGACCGCTTAACTCTTGAGCGGGTAATGGTTTAGCGTTTTTACTAAAACCTTAAACAAAAATAGGTGTTTATTTCGAGATACTCATGAGAGTATTCTTAATTATTTTACTGTATAAACTTCCTTATTTAAAATATAAATTAAGTGTTTTTTTTTGATAAAATTAAAATAAAAATATGACTACAAATTTTGTAACTTACCTCGATAATATAAAACCAGTTTTCTATGCCAAACTATACATTACAAATTAACGGAGAAAAAAAGTCGTTCACAGCAGATGAAGATACCCCTTTATTATGGGTTTTAAGAGACGAACTTAATTTAGTTGGTACAAAATTTGGTTGCGGTATTGCGCAATGTGGTGCTTGTACTGTGCATTTAGATGGCGTGGCTGTAAGAAGCTGTCAGCTGCAAGTTTCTATTTTAAGTGATGAAAAAATAACAACAATCGAAGGGCTTTCTACGGATGGTAAACATCCGGTTCAAGAAGCTTGGAAAGAGCTCGATGTGCCACAATGTGGATACTGCCAATCAGGACAAATTATGACAGCTTCTGCATTTTTATCCCAAAATAAAAATCCTTCTGAAGACGACATTAGAGAGGCTATGAATGGTAATATTTGTAGATGTGCTTCTTACAATAGAATTGAAAATGCAGTAAAAGTTGCATCAGAAAAAATGTCATCATAGAAAAGAAATTCTTCGAAACTTTATGAAGAGGAAAACCTTTAAATTGTCATCTCCGTAGCATATATACTCGACTAGATTGGGTAACGGAAATCTAAAAACTAACAAAAATGAAATCTCAAATAGATACAAATTTTAGCAGAAGAAACTTTTTAAAAACATCAGCTTTAGTAAGTGGTGGTTTATTAATTGGCTTCAACTTTTTAACGGCTTGTAAGGCAGAAGCTGTCATGCCAGTGGATATTGCCAGTCTAAATTTTAACGATTTTAACGCGTTTATAAAAATTTCTGATGAGGGTTATGTCACTATTTTTTCTCCAAATCCAGAAATTGGGCAAGGTGTAAAAACATCGATGCCAATGATTATTGCAGAAGAATTAGATATCGATTGGAAAAACGTAGCCGTTTCGCAAGGTTCTTTAGATACCAATAATTTTACAAGACAACTTGCGGGTGGCAGTCAATCTATACGTTTTGGTTGGGATGCTTTAAGACAAACAGGAGCAACAGCCAGACAAATGTTGGTAAATGCTGCCGCACAAAAATGGAATGTAGAAGCGAGTTCTTGCACAACATCAAAAGGAATAATTACCAATGCAAATGGAGATAAATTTGGATACGGAGAGGTTGTAAATGAAGCTGCTTTATTAGAGGTTCCTGAAGATGTAAAATTAAAAGAGATTAAAGATTTTACAATTATTGGTCAAGAAATTGTAAATGTAGATATTGATAAAATTATTACCGGGAAACCACTTTTTGGTTTAGATTATAAAGCTGACGGAATGTTGTACGCATCCGTTTTAAGACCTCCAGCTTTTGGTCAAGTTTTAGAAAGTTTTGATGCTACTGAAGCAAAAAAAGTAAAAGGTGTACTCGATGTTATTACCATAGGAGATAAGGTAAGAGATTACTTAAAATCTGGTAAAAGTAATTGGACGTTTGTAGTATCTGAAACAGATAAAGTTGTTGTGATAGCAGAAAACACTTGGGCAGCAATAAAAGGTAAGAAAGCACTTTTAGCAACCTGGAAAACGGTCACTGAAGCTGAAAGCACAGAAATGCATGATAAAGTTTTAACTGATATTTTAGATGGTGAAAAGTTTAATACAAGAAGAGAAGATGGTGATATCAAAAAAGCTTTTGCAAGTGCAGATAAGGTGATAGAAAAAACGTATCACTCGCCTTTTTTACCCCATAATTGTATGGAACCAATGAATTTTTACGCCAATGTAACGGCAGAAAAAGTACATTTAGCAGGTCCTGTACAAACACCAGAATACGCAGCACAAGTGGTTGCAGATTTGTTGGGGTATGAGCTGGATAAGGTTCATTTAGATATGACAAGAATGGGCGGTGGTTTTGGAAGAAGATTGTACGGAGACTTCGTGTACGAAGCCGCAGAAATTTCAGATGCAATTAAAAAACCTGTTCAATTAATCTCTACAAGAGAAGATGATATGACTACAGGTATTTATAAACCGGCTGTAAAGTATAGAATAAAAGCTGCTTTAAAAGACGGAAAAGTATCTGGATATTATCTAAAAGAGGCTGCTATTGGTGGCAGTATGTATGGTGCAATCTCTAACTTTTTTCCTGCAGGCTGTATTCCAAACTTTAAAGTAGATACAGAAAGCTATAAAAGCAATGTTACAACGGGAGCATGGAGAGCGCCTTACACAAACTTTTTGGCATTTGCAGAACAAAGTTTCTTTGATGAATTGGCCTCTGAATTAAATGTTGATACGATTCAATTGCGTTTAGATCTACTGCAAAATGTAAAAGGAACAACAGATGAAAAAATTGAATATTCTGGTCAAAGAATGGAGGACACTATTAAATTAGTGAGAGAAAAAGCCAATTGGGGTAAAACAGAAGAAGGGGTTTATCAAGGTTTTTCTGCTTATTATAGTCATAATACACACGTTGCAGAAGTTGCAGATATTGTTTTAAAAGACGGTTTCCCTGTACTTAAAAAAGTTACAGTTGCAGTTGATTGTGGTATAGTTGTAAATCCTACAGGAGCAAGAAATCAAGTTGAAGGTGGTGTTTTAGACGGTATTGGGCATGCGATGTACAGTGATTTTTCTTTTAAAGAAGGAAAACCAGAATTCAAAAATTTTGATACGTATCGTTTAATTAGAATGCAAGAAACGCCAAAAGTAGTGGTTCATTTTGTAGAAAATAACTTATCACCAACAGGTTTAGGAGAACCCGGTTTACCGCCTGCAGGTGGTGCTGTTGCCAATGCAATTCATGCAGCTTTAGGCAAGAGATTGTACCGACAGCCCTTTATAAAAGAGTTAAATAAAAGTAGTGTTTTAGGATAATAACCAATTATTCTTTTGGCATTTTTGAAATATTTACTCGTTGTGTTCTTGTAGATAAAGTTTCCATGAAAGCAATAACTGCTTTTACCTCTTCTCTTGTTAAATCGAGTCTTTTTAATAAGGTAGAGGTTTTTGGTATTAAAGAATCTCTACCTTTTCCTACGTATCTTTTTTGAATAGGAGCAGGGTTCCCTAAATTATAAAACTCTACAACATCTAATAATGTTGGAAAATGACCATGATGCATCCAGGGCCCTGTTTCACTAACCTCTCTTAAAGTAGGCGTTTTGAACTTTCCTAAATCATCTAAATTTTTTGTTGCATAATATTTGCCAAAATCTTCGTCTTTTGTGCCAAATAAAGCCTGCCCATCGTTATGAAATTGGTTATCGCTAAAATAAGGTGTATTGTGGCAGTTTAGACATCTTGCTTTTGTTCTAAATAAATGCAAGCCTAAAACTTCTTCATCTGTAAATAATTCTTTTTTACCTTTTATAAAACGATCAAATTTGCTATTTCTACTAACAATTGTTCTTTCATAAGTTGCAATTGCTTTTAAAATTCTATCTAAAGTAACTTCTTCATTGCCAAAAGCTTTTTTAAACAAAGTTTTATACCCTGTAATTTTGTCAATATTGTTAACAGCAATATTGGTATCGGTATTCATTTCTGCAGGATCTGAAATAGGAAACGAAGCTTGATCCTCTAAACTGCTTGAGCGTCCGTCCCAAAATAAGGTATGTGCAAAAGCTACATTTTTAATGGTCATGGCGTTGCGGTTGCTGGTCAATCTATCGTGTCCAAAAGAACGGGTAATATTATCTGTCCAACCCAATTCTGGATTGTGACAACTTGCACAAGCAACTTGACCGGTTTTAGACAAACGTGCATCAAAAAACAAAAATTTACCCAATTCTTTTTTCTCTTTAGAATACGGATTATCTTCTGGGAATTTTACTTTTGGTAATAAACCAATATCTTGAAATTTACTTTTATCAATTAAAGAATCTAACATTGGTGCTGGCCATTTAGAAGTATCTGTTTGGGCATAGACCTCTCTTAAATAACGAATGTCTGTATACGTATCTTCTTTTTTTTTACAATTAAAAAGTAGTGAAACTGTGAGCACTAAAAAAACGATTTTTTTCATCAAAATTAAATTTGAATAGGTTCAAAACAAGCATCAATATTTAGAGGTTCTTCAGGCTCTGGTTGCAAAGATAAATTAAAATAAACATAAGGTAATGTTTTTACAGTGCCGTTAATTTCAGAAAAATCGAAGGTAACATCGATGTCAATTCGCCATAAATTTGTAGCAATATCTAAAACTTTATAGGTTCCGGTTCCTAAGATAGGCACGTTATAACTTTTACCATCGGTTCTGCTTACAATAATTAAATTTTGTGAAACTACAGAAACGGTTCCAAAGGTTTCACTATTTCCTGCATCAGGAAAAAACTCTAAAGCTTCAATAATATTTAGTCCCGTAGAATTGTCTGAAGACTCACCAATTAACAGACTTTTTAATGCAAACGGCGTTGTTGTTCTTCCTGAAATCGGACTTACCATACCAATTCTGTATCTATGATAATACACGTCATCTGAAGTCTCTGGCGTACTTTCTCCTTCCACTTGAATAGCGTTTGGATGATTCGCCATAACAACAACAGGTACAGAAAATACATTGGTATTAAACCACTCACATTGTCCGGGAAATTCGTTGTCTGGTCTCCAATATTCTCCTCTTAATCGATAATTTGCTTCGTTATCATTATAAAAATTACCAGCAATATTTAACGAATTACTTCTGTCTGCATTAAAAGGTTTGTTAATTTGAAATGTCTTAATCGCACCTTTCGCATAGTTATCAATTTGTTCCAAATTTAATAAGGCATCAAAAGAGGTGTCTTCTGATAAATTTTCATTTAAGGTTGCTGTAAAGCTAATTTCTCTGTTTGATGTAATTTGCTTTCGTATCGTAGTCATATCAAAAGCATTCGATATTTTAAAGAGGTTTTTACCCGTAATTTCCGAAGCTAAAAACCCGTTAGGAAATAATATTTTAAAATCGACAATACTGCCTTTTATACCCGCAATTTCTGTACGATTTTTCTCAAAGGTGTAAATGGTCTCTGATGTTGGTAAAAAATCAATTTTTAAAGTACTGTTCTTGTTTTCATTGTCAATGCCAATCTGTATTTTTTCATTGCTGATATTGGTTATTTCAAAGCGTATTGATCCTTTATTATCATATGTGATTCTGCTCGTGTGCTGCACAAAAATAGTGTCGACTAATTTAGTTTTTGTAAACGTAAGTTGTTTGTTTTGAGGTGTGATGATAAGATCACTTTCAGATAAATTACCTGCAAATTGTTGGGTAAAATCAACCGTAATATTTTCAGAAGTTACAGTGCTTACCGCAACGGGAATTTTTAAAACTCTAAAATTAGTTTTTTCATAGGATGAAACAGCTTGCAAACCACCACTAATTTCAGGATATTCTAATACCTGATTGTTGTTATTCACCAACATAAAAAAGCGCACAAAACTATCGGTTTCTGAATTAAAAAGTTTTGAATCTTCGTCATTTGTGCATCCTAAAAAAAAGACCAAAAAAAGCAATAAAAATTTAATACCCTTCATTTTGTTTGATGTTTTGATTTAAAGAAATACTAGAAAACGGAATCGGCAATATATAAAAGTTGGATGGATACTTTAAGTTGCAAACAATTGCAATACAATCTGAACTCCGTTCGATATCTTTTTGATAACGCGCAATATCAAATAATAAATGTCCTTCAAAAGCCAACTCTTTTCTGCGTTCTAAAAAAATGTTTTCTAAAATAGTATTGGTATTATTTAAAATAGCTGTATTGGCTCTTTCTCTAATAATATTCAAATCATTTAATGCTAAATTATTGTTATTTAACCTTGCATTTGCCTCCGCCCTAATTAAATACATTTCTGATAAACGAAGATATAAAGTACCCGCATCGTCTTGAAATTTTTTAGTAAAATTATAATTTATTGGTAATAAAACGCCGTTAATATTTGTGTTTAGGGGTTTTTCTAAAAACATATTTGCTCTAATATCTTGGGGTTCATACAGGTTTAAAAGAGCTATAGAAGCTACATAATCTGCATAGTTATTAGCATTCGTATACGAAAAATTTGAGGCTGCAATAGATGATGAAACACTGCCTTCTGTAGTTGTTGGTGCAGCAAATTCTAAAATAGTTTCGCTAATCGCATCCACTGGTTTTTCCCATTCAGAAATGTAGGTATTTTTAGGAAGTAACGAAATTCCAGAAGTTGTAATTACTGTATTTGAAAATTCCTGTGCTTTTTGCCAATCGTTCATTTGTAAGGCAATTCTTGCGTACAATGCCTGTGCAGCCATACTATTAAAATATGATTTTTCTATACCACCTAATAATTGCGTGTTGTTGTATATTAGTAATGCATCCTCTAGATCTTTTTGCAATAAAATATAGGTTGCTGCCATGGTTTCTCTCGCCGGAAAATCTACACCTGCAATTAAGGTATTCGTTACATAAACAATTCCTAAATGAGATGCATCAGCTGTAAAATTATAATTTTGTGCAAATACCAAGCTCACTTGATAATGTGCCAACGCTCTTATCGTTAATAATTCTGCTTTTAATTGATGCAGTTCTTCCTCTATCAAAAAAGAAAAATCAACAGAACGCTCTAAAATTAAATTTACTTGATTGATAACTTTATACCAATCATCATAATAATCTTCAAAATCTAAGTCATTTTCATTCGCATTAAAATTGTAGACATTTTCAATATTTTGAGGAACAATGATATTTTTTTGGGTACCAAAAGGTGTAAACGTAATATTACCACCCAAAGCATCTGCATAGCCTGCAAAGTTTCCTGATAAAATAGCTTCTACATTTCGGTAAACCCCAGCATACGCCTCTAAAACTCCTTGTTTTGTTGACAACTGCTCATCAATAGAAATTTGTAAATCGGGTTCTTGATTTAAAAAACCGCTACAAGAATAGAGTCCTAAAAAGAATATGATACTGTATAGATACTTTTTTTTCATGTTTAAAAACTTGTATTTATGCCTACAGAAAAGGTTCTCATCTCTGGATACGCACTCCTAAATTCAGCGACGCCGTTTTTATTTTTTGGTGATTTACTCACAAACCAATAGTGCAAATTAGAGCCATTTACAAAAATACTTACTGTTTTTAGCGGTATTTTAGTTTTATAAACCGGCAGTTGATAACTTAAATTTACGGCGTTTAATTTAATGTGTGAAGCATCAAATAAATATTTAGAAGCGTTTGAAATAATTCTATTATTGTTGGCAATTAAGGGGTAATTTGCAATATCACCTTGTTGTTGCCAAGCTTCATCAAAAGTATTTACACTTAAGTTTCTATTAAAAAGTACTCTGTAATTATCCACTAAATTCCGATCAACTAAAATATCTTGTCCAAAAGCATACGATAGTGCCACACTTAAATTAAAATTTTTGTATTTGAAAGTGTTTCTCAATCCACCAAAAAAATCGGGTTGAGAATCGCCAATAGGTTTCCAATCTACATTTGTAAAATTTTCTGCAACAGAACTACCGTCGTATATATTGCCATTTACGTTGTATAATTCTCTACCATTTGCAGGATCTATTCCGATGAAATCAAATCCCCAAATAGTAGAAGTAGCAAAGCCAATTCTTTGAGCTCTGGCATTTTCTGCGCCAGAAAATTCAGAACCTAAACCAGATAGTGAGGTAACTTTATTTTCGATTTTTGTGATGTTAAAGTTTGTAGACCAATTAAAATTTTGGGTTTTAAACCAATCTGCACGTAAAGAGAACTCAATACCTTGATTGTACATTTCTGCGCCATTTATTTGTACCTGATTATAACCACTTTCTGGTATCACATCTCTCGACGTAATAATATCTTTTCTATGATCTCTAAAAAATTCTAATGTTGAAGAAAAAATAGATAAGAAATTAACATCTAAACCGATATTAAATTTTATGTTTCTTTCCCAGCCTAAATTAGGATTTGGAGCAGTTATGGGTTCTGCATAGTTATTGCCATTATAGCCATTAAAAAGAAATCTATACAAACCCAACGCTCTGTAAGAGCCAATTCTTGAGTTACCGGTAGAACCAAAGCTAGAACGTAATTTTAAAAGATTAATGGTTTTAGATTTAAAAAAAGATTCGTTACTTAAAATCCAAGCTGCACCAAAACCACCATTTAAAGCGGTGTTTTTATCAGTACCAAACGCAGAACTTTGGTCAACTCTAAAATTAACTAAGAGGTAATACCTTTTATCAAAATCGTAATTAAGTTGAGAAAAAACAGATCTCCCTGTGTTTTGATTGCTATCGGCAACATAATCTTGATCTGCTGCTAAATTAATGGGTTGCGGACTGTCAAATATTTCAAAATCATCGCCTCTTGCGTACGAGAAATTAACTTTTTCTTGTCTGGTTTCTATCCCTAATAAAGCATCAAACGTGTGTTTTTCGCCAAATTTTGTATCGTATAAAAGATTTGCGTTCCAGTTCCATCTATTCGTGTTTCTATCTCGTAATAGTCTTCTGCCAATATCACCATCATTAAATTGGCCAGAACCATTTGCGCCAGAGAAAAAACGATCTTCATCTTTTTGAGAAAAATCCATTCCGAATAAAGTACTTATTTTTAAATTATCTTTTAGTTGATAATTTAAAGAAATGCTCGTTAAAAAGGCATTGGTAATTGCTTCATTTCTATTCTGATTAGCAACTGCTAACGGATTGCCATAAATAGGAATCGTACTAAAATTACCGTTATCTGTATACGGAGCAATGGTTGGTGCCAATGCAAAATTATACAAAGTATTTGGTGTGTTTTTAGTAACGATAGAGGGCGAAAATCGAATGCTAGCATTCCATTTTTCTTTTCTATAATCCAACCCAAAACTAGTATTTAATCTTTTTAAACTATTATTTTCTTGGGCTTCATTATTTATTTGATAGCCAATATTTGCTCTATATTTCCAGTGTTCTGTGCCGCCAGAAATTCCAAAATTGTAGTTACTGTAAGTGCCTGATCTGTTTAATAAATTTTGCCAATTGCTGTCTACGCCATTCCAAGTTTGCACGTTATTAACATCACCATTATTTAAATGATAGGTATTGATGATGTGTTGATATTGTTCGCCATTCAAGTATTTAAATTGATTTATGGGCGAACTAATACCTGATTGATACGAGGCACTATACCGTAACTTTCCTTTTTTGCCAGATTTTGTAGTAATAATAATAACACCATTTGCCGCATCTGCACCATATAAACCAACAGCTGCTGCATCTTTTAAAATGTTAAAACTTTCTATATCTTGTATGCCAATCCGTGCTAAAGGATTTAAAATATTTTCTGATAAATTACCAGAACCAGCATCAAAAAAATTACTACCATCAATGCCTATTTCTTCTGATAAAATAATGCCATCTACAATAATCAAAGGTTGTGTAGACGTACCAACAGCATTTGCAGTTAACGGTGTTAAGGAACCTTGTCCTCTAATATTTATTTTTACTTCTTCGCCTAAACCCGCGCTTCTTTCTATGTAAACACCTGCGGCTTGCCCTTCTAAAAGTTCATCAAAAGACGTAACCACCTGTTCAGTAATTAATTCTTTTGCTTTTATATGTTCGATACTACCAACAATGTCTTGTTTTAATTTTTTAGTTCCGTAAGAAGAGGTAATTATAATTTCGTTTAAATTAGAAACATCTTCTTTTAGTTTGATGGTAAAAAAAGATTTGGAATCGATTTTAATCTCTGTTGTAATAAAACCAACATAAGAAATTTGTAAAACAACATTTTCAATTTCTTCTTTTGATTTCACGATATAGGAGAATTTACCGTTAAAATCTGCGGTGACTCCTTTTTTAGTTCCTTTGATAAAGATAGCTGCGCTGGGTAAAGGTTGATTTGTTGCGGCTTCTAAAACGACGCCAGAAATTCTTCTTTCTTGCTGACTAAAAGAAGAAAAAGAGAAGAATACTAAAAAAATTAAGAGCTTTAGTTTTATCATATTAAAAGAAAAAACTTCGGTATCCTTAATTTTAAGGATATCGAAGTTGTTGTATATTTTGAGTGTTTATTCCACGATAATTTTTTGTGTTTTGCTTGCAGAGTTGGTAATCAATGTTAATAAATACATTCCTGAATTTAAATTGTGTTGAATGGTATTATCAATTAAATTTCCTTTGATCAATTGTTTTCCGTTAATATCTGAAATAGAAAACGCTATTTCATCACTTAAATTATGAGAAATATAGATTTTGTTTTTAGATGGGTTAGGGTATATAGAAATTGAATTGAAAGCAACGTTTTGAATACTTAATGTTGATGGATCTAATTTATATAATTCTCTACCAGTATCACTACTTGATTCTCCTTCAAAATAAATTGCATCTTGGTAAACGACTAAATCATCTGCAATGGTTGTATTGTCCAGTTGTTCAATTGTTGTACCGTTAGTTCTGTACAAATAATCAGTAGTACTATCATCATTTTCACCGGCATAATATACGTATCCATTATGAGCAACAAAATGAACAGGGTTATGGTCTTTACCGTCAATCTTACTAATATTTGTTACTGTATTTAGTGCAGGATTAAATACCCAAAGTTGATCAGAAGTATTGTCATTTCCTTCAAAAAATAATGTATCATTCCAAGCATACAAGTTACTTACACCAGAAATATTTGCTGTTTCTGCTGCAGAAACTTTTATAGTTCCTGTTGTAGTTCCATCAGTTTCCCACAGTTCGCCTTCTGCTTCAAAATATACTTTATTATTTAGCTCTGTTAAGTTACTCACAGATGAATTTTCATCACCCGGATCTATATCTGCCAATAATGTATAGGTTTGATCTGTAATATTATAAACAAAAGGCTCAAAATTAGATCCGTTTGCATCTGTAGAACCTCCAGCCCCATCAGTGACCAAATATCTCATATATAATATGATTAAATTATCTCCTAATTTACTGAAATTTCCTCCTGAAATTTGCGGAAACCCATTGCCAGAGTCGGGAACAGCGCTAAAATCGGTACCATCAAATTCATAAAAAGAGTTGTTACTATCTACGACAGTTTTACCAGTAGTATTCGACATGTATACTTTATTGCCAATAACTTTTGGATTAAAAATTGAAAAACCATTATTAGTACTTAAGGTTCCAGCCACAGTGCCATCTGATTCAAATATTCTTGAACCAGCTACAGCGTTGTCCCAGGCAGTAAAATATAGTTTTTCATTAAATTCTAAAAAGTTTCCAAGACTACCATTAGAGGTTCCTGTTCTAAAATCTATTCCAAAGTATTTTGTGCCTTCTGTGGTACCGTCAGTTACCCAAAGTTCTTTTCCGAAATCAGTTCCATTGGTATTAGTGCCAGTTTCATCTTCTGCATAAAAATAAAGAACATCGTTATAAACGTAAAAATTTGTTGGGTTTCCATCGTCAGAGCCTGTGTTGATGTCTTTCATGAGACTAATTTGCGCACTGACAGAAAAAGTTAGAGAAAAAATCCCTAAAAAAAGTAATTTTTTGAACATATTATAAATTTTGTAACTATTCAGCCTTTAAAACAGCAATAGTTTTAAAAGCAGCGAAAATATTTTGACCATTCTTAATACAGGTATCTGTTACTGATCTAATAACTGCATATATCTGTGCACCATTTTCAGTTTTAAATTGACCTGATACTTTTTGTTTTACTTTCACATTTCTAATCGCTCTTTCTGAAGCATTATTATCCGAAGGCACATTATAATGGTCAAGAAAAGTAAGAATATACTCTTTGTATTTTCTCATTCGTTTATGAAAAGCACGGAGTTTTTTCTGCTTTTCAACAAGTGGTTCTTCTAATAAATTATCTAAATTATTTTTTAGTCTATCCCTTTCTGCTACTGGGAATTTATAACATTCTTGTTTCAATTTTTTCTTTAGTTCCAAAGCATCATAAAGCATTCTTTTAAAATTTGTAGCCCAATTGGATTCAAAACGTTGTTCAAGAAATATAAGTTCTCTTAATAAATGTGCA
>NZ_VORR01000032.1 GCF_007997085.1 Polaribacter sp. IC066 | reverse complement strand
GCACAATATTTTGCTAGAATTAGAGGATATATTACAACGCTCAAAAAAAATAAACAAAAAGTACTAGAAAATATTCAGCTTGCTTTTAGCAAAAATCCGTTCCTACCGGAAATGGCTGAATAGTTACCTTGATTGTAAGATTGATGCTCTATTTTCTTAAGCATCAGTAAATTTCCGGCTTCGTCTGCATTATAAATTTTATGCATTTTATCCTGTTCAGAATCAGACAAATCATCTTTTTTTTGAAAGGTGAGGGCATCAAGCTCTTTTTCAATAATAATTTTCTCTAATAGTTGGTCTGTTTTTTTATAAAGCCATATACAGAATTCTTTTTCGTCATATAAATTTTCAATATGATCGTAGGTTTCAATAAATAACTGATCTATAATATCATTGGGATCGTATTTGTTATTTGGTAGGGAACCTTTCTGAATAGAAGTTATGATTTTTTTAATGGTGTATTTCCTTATATTAGGTATAACCTCTGCGAGTAAATTATAAAAGAGAGCGTCATTGTCTTCTTTTTTCAGCTTCACAAGTTTTTTGAGCTTCGTAAGATTTGGTGATTTTTGTATTGCAGCGCCGTGAAGGTCTTTAGAAGTTGTATACTGAATTGCTTGGTTTTGCATTTTTACTTTTTTGGTTTTGATTATAGTCGTAAAGATGCAATTAGGTGAGGCCTCATAAAATGACGAGGGTCAGTACATAAAAATGAAATCACTGATGTACGTTATTTGAAAAATAAGAAGACATTATCAAAGAAAATAAGATGCAAACTGACCCAGGTCAGCTTCTGACTGCAAAAGTTAGCCTATTATTGGGGTAGTATTATTTTAAAGATTTTCATTAAGAAATAGCTTATAAATGTATCGGCTTTGTGCTCATAAAAACGAAAGAATGAAAAAATATCAGTCGGGAAAAGCAGTTTTGAAAAACATATCGAATGATATGAAATTAGAAGAAAATGAAATTAGAAAATATTTAAAGTAGAATCTACCATCAAATTTATGATTTGGTTAAAGATTTTACATGTATTAATGATAGTAAGATAAAAATAAATGGATAAACAAAAATTAAATTTACCTGTTCAAGTAACAAAAATATTGAAGTATTGGAAACTTCTTGTTGCTTTGCTCTTTTTAGTGCTCATTTTGTGGTCATCAATTTTTCAGATTAGCACTGAAGAAGTTGGTGTAATTACTCGATTTGGGAAGTATGTGCGACAAGTAGAACCTGGATTAAATTTTAAAATACCTGTAGCAGAAGATGTTTATAAAGTTCCGGTAGAAAGACAACAAAAACTAGAGTTTGGTTTCCGGACATCACAAGCCGGAGTAAATACTCGATATAATAGACAATCATCAAATACAAAAGATGAATCACTAATGCTTACTGGAGATCTTAACCTCGCAGAGGTGCAATGGGTTGTGCAATACAGGGTAGACAACGCTTACAATAACTTGTTCGAAGTTAGAAATCCTCAAAACACGCTGCGTACACTTTCTGAAGCTGCAATGCGACAGATTGTTGGTGACCGAACTGTAAATGAAGTACTGACGGTTGGGCGTACAGAAATAGGAAGTAAGTCTCAAGAACTTATTCAGCAAATATGCAGAGAGTATTTATTGGGTATCAAAATAGAACAAGTGGTACTGCAAGATGTGAATCCGCCAGAACCCGTAAAAGCAGCTTTTAATGCTGTAAATGAAGCGCAGCAAGAAAAGGAAACGCTTATTAACCAAGCAAAATCAGAATACAATAAAGTAATACCTAAAGCAAGAGGTCAAGCAGAAGAAACCATTCAGCAAGCCGAGGGATATGCATCCGAGCGTGTAAATAACGCAGACGGAGAAGCTGCTAGATTTACAGCGTTGTATAATGAATTTGTGAAGGCGCCCGAGGTAACAAAAAGAAGGGTTTATTTAGAAACAATGTCAAGCGTGATGCCTAAAATAGGTAATGTGGTCATCACAGATGATAAAGGCAACAATGTATTACCATTGTTACAAATGGAGATGAACAAAAAAAATATAAAATAATGAAAACTAAATCAATTTTAATTACAGCAATAGTCATTATTGCTTTGATAGGCTTAAATAGTAGTGTTTTTACTGTACAAGAAAAAGATCAGGTAATCATCACACAGTTCGGAAAGCCAGTTGGTGAAGCTATTACTACTCCTGGGATACATTACAAGGTACCTTTAATACAAGATGCTAATTATTTCGAAAAGCGTGTTATGGAGTGGAATGGTGATCCAAACCAAGTGCCAACCAAAGATAAAAAGTTCATTTTTGTAGATACGTATGCAAGATGGCAAATTACAGATCCACTTCAATTTTTTAAACGACTAACAAACGAACGGGGTGCACAATCACGTATCGATGATATTCTAGATGGAGACACAAGAGATTTTATAGCAAATAATGACATTGAAGAGGCGGTGCGATCCAGTAACAGAGTTCCTGAATCATCGGATACTGGTATTATTGGCGATTCTCTGGAAAAAATTAATGTAGGTCGAGATAAGATTCAGCAAATGATACTAGAATCAGCAAATGAACAAACAGCAGATTTAGGAATAGAGATATTAGATTTTCGTTTTAAACGGATTAATTATGTGCAAGAGGTGCAAGATCAGGTGTATGAGCGAATGAAAAGTGAGCGTTTTAGAATTGCTGATAAATTCAGATCAGAAGGTCAGGGAGAGGCTTCACGTATTAACGGTGAAAAGGAACGAGAGTTAAAAAATATACAATCTATAGCTTTTAGAGATGCTGAAATGATTAAAGGTGAGGCAGATGCCACTGCAGCCTCAATTTATGCAGAAGCCTATAATAGATCTAATCAATCGAGAAAATTGTATGGATTCCTAAAATCTATGGAGACGTTTGAAAAAACCTTTGACGAAAAAACATCCATCTTCATTTCAACAGATAGTGAGTTGTATAAATACTTGAAAAGTATGGATTAATGTTTTGTGAAAAAATAGATAAAAAATCATTGGTGTCAGATTAAAAATGTTTTTAGTTTGATAAACCCTCTTAAAATAAGGGATTCTGCGAATTTTTTAAATGACACCTTGCTTTTTTAAAAATAATTTCATCAACATAAAATAGACAATTTTATTTTAATTTGTAGCTGTTTGTTAGGTGGTTAGTGTCAAGTCTTGGTTCCCTTCCGGAAGTCAGGTTGGTTCTGAAAGCGTAGCAATATTGAGTCTTTTAACGGACAAGAGTGATAAAAAATGACATTTTTTTTGTGAGAAAATCAAATTATACGAATTAAAAAGCAGGAACCAATGAAGCAAGAAAAAGATAGTTTTAAATTTATAAAGAAAGAAAAGAACAAAACACGAGACTATTTTTTCCAAAAAAATAAAATAACAAAAATTGGATTCTATATTCTTGTAATTCTAATAGTTGCTTTATTCATAGAATTCGTTATTGTCAATACCGATTTATTTTAGCATCGTAAATTCTGATAGCAAAAATCTAGAAATGAAGCTAAATGCTATTTTTGAATTTAAGACCATTTTAAGAAGAGCTTTATTTTCCAAATATCGAATTTCTAAATACTGGTGGAATTAAATATGTCAATCGAATTTTAAAGAATGTTCTTATTAAAATTGATTCTCACGGTTTTAAGATGTTTTTGATGCATTAGATATTTAGAAATAACAAATAAAATTTCAAATTAACTAAATAAAAACAATTCGTTAAGCGGTTAAAACGATACAATTGTGATGATGATTTTGTGGTGATTATTAATACCGGTTACACTAGTATTGGGCATACTTCTATACAGTATCTCGAGAAGAGAGAAAATTCTATTGATATTCTGGACAACGGATGCTCCAAGGCGAAATCTCTAAAGAAGAATATGAAGAACAAAAACGAACATTGAACGCTAAAAGTCTAAAAAAAATGAACTATTATTTTAATAAAACAGTAAAAGGCACTTTTGAAGAGGTAATTGAAAAAGTTACAGAAGCATTGAAGGAAGAAGGTTTTGGCATTCTCACGGAAATAGATATAAAGGAAACTCTCAAGAAAAAACTTGATGTAGATTTCAAGAAGTACAAAGTTCTTGGAGCCTGTAACCCACCTTTTGCCTATAAAGCTCTGCAAGCAGAAGATAAAATTGGAACGATGTTGCCTTGCAATGTTATTGTACAAGAAATTGAAGAAGGAGTTATAGAGGTAGCAGCAATAAATCCAATCGTCTCTATGCAAGCTGTAAAAAATGAAAAATTAAATAATATTGCCAAAGAGATAACTTCAATGTTGAAAAATGTAATTGAAAAATTATAAGGCTTTTTAAAAAATAGATTAGCGACAAAATATAAAATAAACTTAAATCAAATAGTACTGAAAGACTAGTAATTATTTTATCCGCAATTAGCTTTTAAGCTTAAATAGCTGCAAACAAGAAACAAGTAATTAAGTATAAATGGAAAGCTGTGGAACCCGCATAGCGGTTTTTAATGCCATTACCCAAAGTGATGATTAGATGACTAGATTTATGCAGAATATACAAGGAAATAAAGGTACGATGAATACCAATCATAGCTATTCTTAAGAACCTAAATGCTGAAAATAAAATTGCTAATAATACACTCATTTTTACGAACAAGACCGAAAGCGATATAATTTTAAAAAAAGAATTTGATAAGATACTTGGCAAAAATTTTATCAATACGCTCACTAATAAAAAAAAAGACGGTTATGACAATCGCAGGATTGATAGTACTTTCTTAAAAAAAATAATAGATTTTAACCAGCACTTTTATGTATGTGAATCGCCAGTATTTATAGCAGCTATTTAAATAGCAATTAATAGTTTAGGTGCTAAACCTGATGCTGTAGTGTTTGAAAAATAGTCTGTGAGATTCGTTAAAACTCGTTTAACGCTTTGCTTGTTCTTATTCAGTAGTTTGAGAATTATAGAAAAAACTACTTGGATTAAAATTTTAGACGATATAAAAGCATCCAATATTAATAAAACATGATAAAAAATATAAAAACGACAACAACGCAAAACATATTCCGCATTTTACTTGCGCTATTTATGCTCTATGCAGGGTTTAGTCACCTTACTTTTAACAGAGTTGATTTTCAGTCGCAAGTTCCAGACTGGATGCCACTTAGTAAAGACCTAGTGGTAATTTTATCTGGTATTGTTGAAATCTCGCTGGGACTAGGATTAGCTCTTTGGAAAAACCAACGGGTGAAATTTGGTTGGATGCTAGCGCTCTTTTTTATTTTGGTCTTTCCAGGAAATATTGCCCAATATATGAACGGAAAAGATGCTTTTGGCGCATTAAATACCGATAGCGCAAGGTTAATCAGACTTTTCTTTCAACCAGTTCTGATAATTTGGGCTCTCTGGTCATCAGCCGCTTGGCAAACATGGAGAGATTCCAAAAAATAATAATAATAATAATAATAAAATATAATTGATATGAAAGCACTACAAATAGTAAAATACGGTAAAATTAAAGACAGTTTATCCATTAATGAGGTCGAAAAACCTTCTTTAAAACCAAATGATATTTTAGTTGAAGTTAAAGCCGTTTCATTAAATCCCATTGATTACAAAATAGTGGAAGGCAAACTGAAAGATATGATTTCTTTAAACCTACCAATTACAATAGGTTTTGATGTAAGTGGTGTGGTGATTGAAAAAGGTGCATCTGTAAACAATTTCGAAATTGGAGATGAAATATATTCCAGAGTGCCACAAGAACAAATGGGTACTATTGCAGAACTTGTAAGTGTAAATAGTGACCTAGTTGCTAAAAAACCCAAAAATAGTTCTTTCGAAGAAGCAGCCGGATTGCCATTAACAGGACTTACAGCAATACAAGCCTTGGAGAGCGTCGGCATTAAAGAGAACGATAGAATTCTTATTCACGCTGGGTCTGGAGGTGTAGGTAGCTTTGCAATTCAGTATGCCAAAGCTAAAGGAGCTATCGTATACACTACTACCAGTAGCAAAAATGTAGACTGGGTAAAAGCTTTGGGTGCTGACAGAGTAATCGATTATAAAACGGAAGACTATAAAGAAGTTGCAAAAAATTTGGATATTGTTTTTGACACTTTAGGTGATGAATACACTTTTGATGCTTTTGAAATTATTAAAGAGGGCGGAAAAGTAACTACGATAGCAGGGCTTCCTGACGAAGAAACAGCAAAACAAATGGGTATGAAAGAGTATAAATTACCCGAAAAATTATCAAAACTGATCGAAAAAAAGGCTGCTATTTATAAACTAACCTGGATGCAGCCTGATGCTGAGCAGTTAAATAGTATTAGCAAAATGGTTGAAAATGGGGATATCAAGCCTATAGTCGATTTGATTTATTCTTTTGAGGATAGCATTGATGCCTATTTATATTTAGCTACAGAAAGAGCAAAAGGTAAGGTGATTATAAGTATGTCTTAACCTATTAATAAGAAATAGAACAAATTATTAATTTTTATTAAAAAGAAATTATGAATAATGAAAAACAAAATATATTAATAGCCGGTGCAAATGGCACTACGGGAAGAATTATTGTTCAATTACTAAAAGATTCAGATATCTATCGGCCTATTGCAATGGTGAGAAAGCAGGAGCAAAAAGACCGCTTTGAACAGGATGATGTAACAGCAATAATAGCCGATTTAGAAAAGGATTTAAATCATGCTGTAAAAAATGCGGATAAAGTAATTTTTGCAGCAGGATCTAAAGGGAAAAAGGTTATCGAAGTAGATCAAGAAGGAGCCAAACAACTAATAAATGCCGCTAAAGATGCTAAAGTAAGAAAGTTTGTTATGTTAAGTTCAATGGGAGCAGATAATCCTTCTGTAAGCAAGGAACTTGAGGGGTATTTAAAAGCAAAACAAAATGCAGACGAGTACCTAAAAGCGAGTGGCTTGCACTATACAATTGTCAGACCTGGTTCACTAACGGATTTAGAAGGTACGGGTAAAATTCAGCTAAAGGAAAAATTAGAAAACTTTGGCAAGATTTCAAGAGCAGATGTTGCTCAAACTTTAGTTAAAGTATTGGAAGATGATGTAAGGAAAAATCAAGTGTTTGAAATTATAACTGGTGAGACAGTCATTCAAAACGCAGTTACTCCTCATTAAATAAAAACAAAAAGCACTTTAATTATGACAAAAATGAAAGCAATATATACAGCAGAAGTAACAGCCAAAGGTGGCCGAAATGGCCATGTAAAAAGTAATAATGATATTTTGGACTTGCAAGTAAGAACGCCTAAAGCATTGGGGGGTGCAAATGACGATTATGCAAATCCTGAAATGCTTTTTGCAGCAGGATATTCAGCTTGTTTTGATAGTGCCTTAAATTTAGTTATTAAAAAAGGTAAGGTAAAGACAGGAGAAACAACCGTAAATGCAAAAATAAGCATCGGCCAAATTGAAAACGGTGGTTTTGGTTTAGCGGCAGCGTTGGCAGTAAATATTCCAGAGGTAAGTTTAGAACAAGCACAGGAACTGGCAGAACAAGCACATCAGGTATGTCCATACTCTAATGCTACACGTGGTAACATTGCAGTAAAAATATCAGTAACCAATAATTAACAAATAAAATGTAGTAAAGCACTCTTAAACAAGCGGTTTCATAGGCTTCGTAGGACATGCAATAATTAAAATATTTAAGTATGAAAATTCAAAACCTCAGTCAAAAATTAATCAGTGCTCATCTTATTTCAGGTAAGATAAGTCCCGGAAGCGAAATCGCATTAAAAATAGATCAAGTATTGTTGCAAGATGCTACTGGCACTTTAGTAATGCTGGAATTGGAAGCGTTTAATTTAAAAAAGAGCAAAGCAAAAATCGCAGTGCAGTATGTAGACCACAATCTACTTCAAACGGATTATAAGAACATGGATGATCATATCTTTCTGCAGTCGGCCGCTGCTCGTTTTGGATTTTGGTTTAGTAAGTCTGGAAACGGAATTAGTCATGTTGTGCATATGGAACGTTTTGGAAAACCAGGGGAAACGCTGTTGGGCTCCGATAGTCATACACCTGCTGGAGGTGGTATTGGAATGCTCGCTATGGGTACGGGTGGCTTGGATGTAGCACTAGCATCGGCAGGTGAGCCTTATTACATTAAAATGCCAAAAATTATGGGTATCAAGCTCACCGGAAAGCTGCCCGACTGGATAAGTGCGAAAGATATTGTTTTAGAAATGCTTCGACGGTATGATGTGACTGGAGGAAGAGGCTATATTTTAGAATATTATGGAGAGGGTTTAAAATGTTTGAGTGCCTGGGATCGTCATGTGATAACAAATATGGGTACTGAATTAGGTGCGACCACTTCTGTTTTTCCTTCGGATGAAATTACTCGTGAATTTCTTCGAAGCGAAGAAAGAGAAGAGGATTGGGTTCAACTAGAAGCCGATGAAGGAGCAACCTACGATCATTACGAAGAAATAAATTTATCTGAATTAGAGCCTTTAATTGCGCTTCCTAGCAGCCCAGGAAATGTAGTTCCGGTAAGGGAGGTTAGCGGGTTAAAAGTATCTCAAGTCGTTATTGGCTCTTCTGCGAACCCTGGATTAAGGGATTTTTGGATTGTATCACAAATTGTAAAAGGAAATGTGATGTCTCCTCATATTTCATTTGATGTCAATCCAACTTCTCGCCAGGTTTTAGAAAATTTAATGGAAATGAAGGCTTTAGGACCACTGATTGCTTCGGGAGGAAGGCTACATCAATCTGGTTGCATGGGATGCATCGGTATGGGGCAGGCACCAGCTACTAGTACCATTAGTCTTCGAACAATGCCTCGTAATTTTCCGGGACGTTCAGGCACACTTGAAGATCAGGTGTATCTATGCAGTCCAGAAACTGCCGCCGCTGCCGCACTAATGGGAGAAATTACGGATCCGAGAGAACTCGAAACACTAAAGAATATTTCATATCCAAAATGGGAAGAACCTACCCATATGAAGATAAATAAGAAGATGTTAATTGCTCCTAACGGAGAATCTACTGAATTAATTAAAGGCCCGAACATTAAAACACTTCCCGATTTTGAAGCCCTTCCCGATGAAATGGAAATTCCTGTTTTGTTGAAAATGGATGATAATATTTCAACCGATGGAATACTAAAAGCAGGTGCTGATGTGCTGCCTTTACGTTCAAATATTCCGGAGATAAGCAAGTATGCTTATTACGCCATTGATCAAAGCTTTTATAATCGTGCTATTAAAAATCAAAAAAACTATAAAGGCTTTTGTGTGATAGCAGGTGAAAATTATGCGCAGGGTTCAAGCAGAGAACATGCTGCCCTGGCTCCCAAGTATTTGGGTCAAAAATTTACAATCGCTAAATCTTATGCTCGTATTGGCTGGCAGAATTTAATCAATTTTGGTATTATTCCTTTTGAGTTTAAAAACACGGCTGATTGGGACAAGTTGGAGCAAGGGGATGTTTTACGAATAGAAAACATTAGGGAAACCATCAAAAATAAGGATTCAATAACGGCCACTGTTGTTGGAAAAGGAACTGAAATCCAGTTAGCATTCAATATTAGTAATAGACAAATTGAAATTGTTCTAAAAGGTGGTATTATTAATTATATAAAGCAAAGATAATTATCAACTTTGTTGTTCTTACACTAAATTAGTGTCAAACTAGTCCTACATAGTTCAGGGTTAATGTTGGTTTTTTGCATGCGAAAAACCTTATAATATAAACTTTACTATGTAGAATATTCATTTGGAATTGTTTTGAAATCTGTAAGAATTACTACGAATTGACATATTTTACTTGAGCTTACGCATAGCAAAATAGCAGCTAGAAGGTCTAAATACAATAGCGACTTTCGATTCTCCTAAATTATTTTTTCATGTAAATTGTTCATTATAGAGGGGTATTAATTCATGCAAACCAAGAGTTAGTTCGTGGTTTTGCCGTCAAATAAAAAAATCATGTCTAAAAACGTATCAGATTATTTAGTAGAAATGCTCGTAAAAGCAGGTGTAAAACGTATTTATGCAATTACTGGCGATAGTTTAAACCCAGTGAATGACGCTGTGCGAAGGGATGGTAGATTACAATGGATTCATGTAAGGCACGAAGAGGCTGGTGCTTATGCTGCTTCCATGGAAGCGGAGTTAAATGGTATTGGTTGTTGTATGGGGAGCAGTGGACCAGGACACGTGCATCTAGTTAATGGATTATACGACGCCAATAGAGCTGGAAATCCAGTAATAGCAATTGCGTCTACCATACATACAGAAAAAATGGGGCTTGATAATTTTCAGGAAACACGACCTGAGTATTTATTTCAAGACTGTTCTAAATACGTGTTTTTGGCCAATACGCCCAAACAAGCAATGAATGGGTTACAAACGGCGATACAACATGCCATCAGTCAAAAAGGTGTCGCTGTTTTAGGTTTACCAGGAGATGTGGCGAGTGCAGACATTGAAGACGTGTATTCGGCTGCTAAAAATTTTTATACGGAACCTAGAGTAATACCTAGCGAGGCAGATCTTAAAGAACTAGCCAACGTTATCAATTCTCATGAAAAAGTAATGCTTTATGCTGGCCACGGATGTCGCAATGCGGTAGATGAAGTTATGCAATTGGCAGCAAAACTAGAATCACCATTGGGATACAGCTTTAGAGGTAAAATATTTTTTGAACGGAAAGACAATCCATTTGCCGTTGGCTTAAATGGTTTGTTGGGCAATAAATCGGGTTTTGAAGCGATGCACAAGGCTGATGTTTTGGTGATGCTGGGAACAGATTTTCCGTATAGCGAATTCTTACCCGAAAAATGCAAAATCATTCAAATTGATATCAAACCCGAAAGATTAGGACGCAGAGGTAAAGTGGATTATGGCTATTGTGGCGATATTAAATCTACCATCTATGAACTTTTACCAATGATAGAGAAGAAGTCTAAAACAAATTTTCTTGACCAGATGCGTAGCATGCATCAGGAGGTTGAAGAAAAGTATGATAGCTACGTCAAGGAAAAAGGAAAAGAGAAGCATATTCATCCAGAATATGTGGCTTACTTAATCGATGAAATCGCAAATGATGACGCCATTTTTACCGTAGATACTGGCATGAGTGCCGTTTGGGCTGCACGCTATTTAAAGGCTGGGAAAAATCGTTACCTCACAGGTTCATTCAATTATGGCTCAATGGCGAATGCTATGCCAATGGCAATGGGAGCAGGTCTTTCACACCCTAATAGACAGGTAATTGCTTTTTGCGGAGATGGCGGCATCACGATGCTCTTGGGCGATTTAATGACTATTAGCCAATATCAAATACCTGTCAAAATCGTCATATTCAACAACAGAAGCTTGGGTATGGTAAAGTTGGAAATGAGAGTTGAAGGGTATATCGATTGGCAAACCGATATGGTAAACCCAGATTTTGTAAAACTGGCAGAATCCATGAATATTGCTGCATGGGAAGCGAAAGAACCCAAAGACGTAGCACAAGCATTGCGCAATGGTTTTAATCATGACGGCCCTTCAATTATCAATATTTTTACCGATCCAGAAGCTTTAGCAATGCCTCCAACTATCAAGCTAGAACAGGTAATAGGAATGACCAATTCGATGGCCAAGCTAATGATGAATGGTAAAACCGCTGAAGTCATTGACATCGCTAAATCAGATTTAAAATATCTAAAAGAGCTTTTTTAAAGAATCATTTAAAGAATTAATAAATTTATGAAAGAAGGCATCAAGTTCACAGCCATAACATTTTTCATCGCTGCCGTATTGGTTGTTAGTATAATATGGCCGTTGCCCAGTTGTATTATATTTGCAACCATACTCTTGGTGATCGGTTTTTATGATATAATTCAAAAAAAGCAAAGCATTCTCAAGAACTTTCCTGTAATTGGTCAAATGCGTTATTTAATGGAAATGATATGGTTTAAAATCCATCTATTAATGGCAAGCCCATAGATCGAAATCATATATACCAGAGGGCAAAAGAGCAAAGACAAACCCATTCTTTTGGTACCGAACTTGATGTACATAATCAAAATTATAAATGGATAAAGCATAGCATCTATACATCTAAAAAATTGGAAATACCTCCGCTAGTTATCATTGGCGGCTCTGTGTACAAACAACCGTATCGTGGCAGTCTATGTAGCCCTAGAATTTTTATAAGCGAAATAAATAATGGAATGGCGGTAACAAGCAAAAATAAGGTATGAACCAATCCACACGTTGAAAATCTGTGACCTTTATAACTAATAAATTAAAATAAATATGGAAAATTTAGATTTTAGTCTTTTAAGTGCTATTTACGTGAACTGTACTTTAAAAAAATCACCAGAAAATAGTCATACAGGATCTTTAATAGAAGTTTCTAAAGCAATAATGATTAAAGAAAAAGTTAGGATTGATGAAATTAGGCTTATTGATCATGAAGTAGCTACTGGGGTATACCCAGATATGACTGAACATGGCTGGGAGATAGACGAATGGCCTTCTTTATTTAAGAGAATTATAGAAGCAGATATACTGATTATAGGAACACCTATTTGGCTTGGAGAAAAGTCTTCTGTAGCTCAAAAATTAATCGAAAGACTATACGCTATGAGTGCTAAAATGAATGATAAGGGGCAGTATATTTTTTATGGTAAAGTAGGTGGGTGTATAATAACTGGAAATGAAGATGGAGTGAAACATTGTGCAATGGGTTTATTATATGCGCTTCAACACGTAGGTTATTCTGTTCCTCCTCAAGCAGATTGCGGATGGCTAGGTCAAGTTGGTCCAGGGCCTAGTTATGGCGACAAGGAATGGAGTGGTAAAAAGTTACAAACTCCTGCTGGTTTTGAAAGCGATTTTACCAATAGAAATTCAACATTTATGACCTATAATTTACTTCACTTGGCAGCCATATTAAAGGCAAACAATGGTTATCCTAGTTATGGAAATTCACGTAAAGAATGGGATGATGGAGAGCGTTGGAAATTCGAAAAACCCTAATGTATAAGAATGCTAGATAAGTAATTTTTAAGATACATTAATAAATTTTGAAACAAGGTACAAGGCAGTAGGGTGATACTTACTATATGACAGCAATTTTAAAGATCAACTATGAAACAAGCTATTTGGAATGACACGGTAATCGCAGAAAGTGATGAAACCATCTTAATAGAAGGAAACCATTACTTTCCTGCGAGCTGTATAAAAAAGGATTTTTTTAAATCGAATGATACGCAAAGTAAGTGCCCATGGAAAGGAATTGCCTCTTATTACGATATTCTAGTAAAGGGTAAAACAAATAAGGGTGGAGCTTGGTACTATCCTAATGCATCTGACATGGCTAAAAATATCAAAGGTTATGTCGCTTTTTGGAACGAAATCGAAATAAAAAATAAACTTCAAATTTCTCTTCTTATGAAATACCAAACTACTAGGGCAAATTCTGAGGCTATTTGTGCTGCATTAGAAATTGAAGACTATGTTCCGCAATTGGTAGAATTTGCAAGCCCACCGAAGTGGCATTTAGCGCATTCTACTTGGTTTTTCGAAACGATGATTCTTCAAAAGTTTGATCCCAGTTATCAAATTTATCATCCAAATTTCTCTTTTCTATTCAATAGTTATTACGAATCGATAGGTAAAAGAACAATCCGTTCTCAAAGAGGTCATATTACTCGCCCAACAGTAAAAGAAGTGTACGCTTACCGGAAACACGTGAACGAAGCGATGTCTGTGTTGCTTAATGAAGTAGTAACCGAAGAAATAAAGCACTTGGTAGTTTTGGGAATTAATCACGAACAACAGCATCAAGAATTACTTTGGACAGATTTAAAGTTCATGCTGGGCCATAACCCGATTTTTCCAGTCTATGAGGCTAGCTATGATGATTTAAAAAGCAACAACCAATCTAAAGATTTTGTGAAGGTATTAGCAGGAAATTATAAGGTGGGATTTGAAGGGGAGGATTTTCATTTTGATAATGAAAAAGAACGTCATACTGTGTATTTAAGGGACTATGAAATTGCCGATTTTTTGGTCACCAATAAAGAATATCTAAATTTTATAGCTGACGGAGGTTATCAAAAATTTCAATATTGGCTCGATGAGGGATGGGCATGGCTTCAACAAAATGAAATCATAGCTCCGCTATATTGGATCAAGAAAAATAATGAATGGTATCAATATGCATTATCAGGACTTCAAAAAATAAATCCTGAAAATATACTTACACATGTTTCTTTCTATGAAGCGCAGGCATTCGCTAATTGGAAAAGCATGCGCTTGCCCACTGAATTTGAGTGGGAAGTAGCATCAAAGCAATTGACTTGGGGACAGCGATGGGAATGGACAAATTCCGCTTACCTTCCTTACCCTAATTATAAAACGGCCGAAGGCGCAGTTGGCGAATATAACGGAAAATTTATGATCAACCAGATGGTGCTTCGTGGGGCATCAATAGCTACCGCAAAGGGACATGAACGAAATACTTATCGTAATTTTTTCGCCCCCCAACATCAATGGCAATATTCAGGAATAAGACTAGTAAAATGATAGATACTTTTAAAACAGATGTAAAAAAAGGCTTGAGTGCCTTGCCTAAATTTTTGTCTTCTAAATATTTTTATGACGAAGCAGGAGATGCGTTGTTTGTGAAAATAATGGAAATGCCAGAGTATTATCTTACACGAGCTGAAATGGAAATTTTTACAATTCAAACAAAAGCCTTAATCAAGGCATTTGAGGTAGAAAAAGGCAGCTACTTCGAACTCATTGAATTGGGATCGGGTGATGGAAGCAAGACAAAAAAACTTTTGAAGAAGTTGGTTCAAGAAGATTATCTTTTTGACTACTGCCCTGTCGATATTTCAAAACATGCACTTGATCATTTAAAAATGGACTTAAAAAAGGAAATCCCTGCACTTCGTGTGATTCCAAAACAAGGAGACTATTTGGATATTATGGCTAATTTTAAGCAAAGTAAACACAAAAAGATAATTCTGTTTCTAGGTTCAAATATCGGAAACTTTAGCGATGAACTCGCTATGAAATTTATCCATCAATTAGGATCAAATCTAAAAAAATCAGATATTCTATTACTTGGCGTGGATTTAATAAAATCAGCTGAAATTGTATTACCTGCCTACAATGACAAAAATGGAATTACTGCCGCTTTTAATTTGAATTTATTGAAAAGAATTAATAAAGAGTTGGTAGCCAACTTTGACTTAAACAAATACAAACATACTGCGGAGTATAACGAAGAAGAAGGTGTTTCTAAAAGCTATTTAGTTTCGCTAGAAGAGCAAGAGGTTTACATTAATAGCCTTAAGGAATCCTTTTACTTTAAACCAAATGAAAAGATTCACACCGAAATCTCAAGAAAATATAATGATGATGTGATTAATCAGATTGTTTTAAATACAGACTTTCAGGTCAAGACAAAGATAATTGATGCAAAAGCCTATTTTGCAGATTATATATTAGAACGATTTTGATGGGATTCTGTATTGAAAAGTGGTTTCCGACTTTATAATCCGTATTGTTAAATAAGGCACGTTGTCTTGCAAGATGGTAACTATTAATCTGTGCTTAAATATATAGGAAGAAAAAAATTAAGAAAACCAAAGCAGAGAATGATTTATGTTTCCTCTTTAGGTATAAATCAACTAAAATTGTTGATTCTTATTTCTGCTTGGCAGAATAGCATTCATTAAATCTGTAATCTAGTAATCAATTTAATACAAATTAAAAAACAAAGAATTATGAATGTAAAAATCGAACATGACAGAGAAAATAGTAAGTTTTAAACAACTATAAATATTTAAAATATCTTTTTTAAGATACTTATTTAAAGTTTTTAAAAAAGCTATAAAAAAGAGATGTTTTACAATACAAATTAGTTAAAAATACTGGCAATTAAATAGTTAAGTTAATAACATAATAAGTAAAATAGTATATAAAAAGCAAGAGTTCTTCCATATGTTTCATTGCAAATACCGCTGTATATTAGAGTTTAGTAATCGTTATTACAAAGTTATAATTTGATTCTTTTAAAAAATCATTCATGAATAAAGACAGCCATATAGCACTATTCGTTTTTCTAGATTATACTAAAAAAAATAGTAGCATCAATTTAACAGATAAAATCAAAATTACACGCGGTGAAAACATAACAGCTTTATTTATTTAATAAAGATCTAGAAAAGGCTTCTAATAGAGTAAAGTTAAATTAATAACAATAGAAAAAAAATTTAAAAAGTATGAAAAATCACATTGTAAAAATTATTAGTACTCAAATCGTAACACATGATGTAATGCGTTTTACTGTTGAAAAACCAGAAGGATATACATATACTCCAGGTCAGGCGACTCAAGTTTCCGTAAATACTCTTGCGCTTAAAAATGAAAAGAAACCCTTTACTTTCACCAGTTTAAATAATCAGAAGCATCTTGAGTTTATAATCAAAATTTATAACAGTCATAACGGAGTTACTAAAGAATTGGGGAAATTAAAAGCTGGTGATGAACTTATTATTCATGATGTCTGGGGTGCCATTAAATACAAAGGTAAGGGTGTTTTTATTGCAGGAGGCTCAGGTGTTACGCCATTTATAGCAATTTTTCGGCAGTTATATTCTGAAAATAATATCGCTAAAAACAAACTTATTTTTACAAACAAGACAGAGAGTGATATCATTCTAAAAGAAGAATTTAATGAGATGCTTGGCAAAAGTTTTATAAATATACTCACTGATGAGAACAAAGATGGCTATGAAAACTCTAGGATTGATATGGCTTTCTTAAAGGAAAACATCACAGATTTTACACAAAACTTTTACATTTGCGGACCTCCGGAATTTGTCGTGGATATTTCTGAAGCACTTAAAAGTTTAGGTGCTAAAACCGATGCTGTGGTATTTGAAAAATAATTAGTAAGTCAAATTTAAATATAACAATGTAATACGTTGTTAAAAGACAGGCTGCCATTATTATGTTTATAATTTTCTGAAAAGAAAAAAGGCAATTAACAAAAAATATATTTTGCTAATCTTATAAGGGTAAAGAGCAAAATTATGTACAGAATCCATTAAAAACTATTTGGTGTTTTACACCAAAAGTTATAACATTTAATAAGAAATACAGACTATGATATTAGCGAATACCAATAAAGAGATAACACTGATTTATAATTCTGAAGAACATATAGGACGACAAATTATGGCCTATGCTCACACAGAAAACATACTTATTCATGATATAGATTTAAAACACATGAAATTAACCCCCACGCAATGGGCTGAATTGGCATCTAGATTAAACATTGATGTTCACGAGTTAGTGAATACCGAAAACCCTAATTTTTTTAAAAAATTTGGACAAGTAGATGATTTAACCGGACAAGATTGGTTAAGTCTTTTGGCGCATAATCCTGATATATTAAAGGCACCTATTGTGATGAAAGGTGCTAAAATAAGTATGATGACGAACCCACAAGAAATGCTTTATTTCCTTGAATAAAACAGCGAACATCAGAGACACCTTGTTCGAAAAATACGCCTTACTTTTTTTTATAAAGAAAATTATTTCAAAAAACGTTTAACAGGACTTATTTTGCCATATTCTAGTTTAAGACCATTTTAGGCTGTTCAAAATAATAATATCATTATTTAGTGTATCTAAAAGGCGATATCAAGAAGCTAATTACGTGACTCGAAGTTTTAAAAAAGTACTAAGAATTAAGAAATAAGATGAAAGCGAAATGTATTAAAGCATATAATTTCAACTATTCTTAAGACCAATAAAAAAAACCAATGAATAAAATTATAATGATAGCAGCAGCAGCAGAAAACAACGCCCTAGGAAAAGAAAATGCACTACTTTGGGATCTACCCGACGACTTTAAGCGGTTTAATAAACTGACTACGGGTTATAAAACTATTATGGGACGAAAAACTTTTGAGAGCATGCCCACCCTTTTACCTAACCGTGTACATATTATAATTACAAGGGATAAGAATTATAAAGTCGCTTTTGATGATTGTATTGTTGTGCATTCATTGAAAGATGCAATTGCACTAGTAACCAACGACGCCTCGGCATTTATTATTGGCGGAGGGGAAATATACAAGCAGGGCGAGAAATTTTCGAACGGGATTGAACTTACGCGTGTACACGCCAATTTTGAAAACGCCGACACCTTTTTTCCAGATATTGACCCTAATATTTGGAAATTTGTTTCAGAAGAACATCACTCAGCAGATGATAGGCATGCCTCTGGTTTTACGTATTTAACTTATACGCGGAGGCAGTCACTTTTCGTTTAAATACCGAGCCGTTTAGTTTGGTTTTATATCTCGAATTTGCCAATAAAGCGAATGAAGAAAAACAGAATATGAAAATGATTATTTACGATGGACTTTAACTATTCTTTACTTTTTTAAAAATTACATTTGGAAAAGAAATCTGGAACATTGTAAATGTAATTGTCGGAATTGGACTTATTGCAAGCCTATTAATGCATAGAACAAAAAGCTAACGCTACTCCAAAAATGGCAAAAGAGTATATTTTGCCAATGCTTATAACAGAAAACATCAGAAACCAAACAGAACGCAAGCACTATGCACAACACCGTGTATTAATTATTGCTATATTTAGCTAAACTAAAACTTGTTGTATTTTGCAAACTTAATGAATTTCCGTAGGAAATTTCTCGTTCATAAAATCGCAACATTCAATACACCACAACGATAATTTAGTTCTTTTAAAAAACCATTAATGAATAAAGACACTCAAATAAAATTAGTCGTTTTTATAGACTACACGAAGAAAATTGCTCGCAAAGGGAGTCATATTCTAAAAAATGTTCTCGAGCATTATGATGATAATATTGAGGTGAAATTTAAATATTATTCTAATAACGTAGATAATCCTGAATTTCAACGAACAGCTAAAGCGGCACTTACGGCTAAAAAACATGGTAAGCTTCAAGAAATGAACCAATTACTTTTGGGTCATACAAGTAACTATACCGAAGAAGTTATTTTTAGGATGGCTGAAAGAGTAGGCATCAATGTGCTAAAATTTAAAGAAGATTACAATTCGAAAGCAATTGCTAGCGCATTAAAAAAGAATATACATCTTGCTCAACAGAGTAAAGTAAAGCTAGTTCCAGGAATTACGGTGAACGGTAAGTTATACAACGGAGCCTGGGACGAACAAGCGCTTATAGAATATATTGAATCTGTTAAAAATAGTGCTGTTGGCCATGCATTAGAAAGTTTCGTAAAATGGGGAGCTTCTGCTGCAACGATACTATTGATTGCTGCCATAGCTGCTCTTATTTTTGCTAATATTGGTTTCAGTGAAGAATACGAATTTTTGCGTCACTTTAAATTAGGCTTTGCCGCAGGGGATTCAAAATTATTTTTGCCGCTAGAAACTTGGATTAATGATGGATTGATGGCAATTTTCTTTTTGTTAATTGGATTAGAGATAAAAAGAGAAGTTATTTCAGGAGAATTATCGAACATCAAAAAAGCCACAATGCCGGTAGTTGGCGCTATAGGAGGTATGATCGTTCCAGCATTATTATACCTGCTAATCAATTACAAAGGAGAAGGTGCTCATGGTTGGGGAGTTCCAATGGCTACCGATATTGCTTTTGTTTTAGGATTGATGGCCTTGCTAGGAAGTAAAGTACCATTGGCATTAAAGGCATTTATCACTGCATTGGCCGTTTTTGACGATGTAGGGGCTATTCTTGTTATTGCATTATTTTATGGGCACGGTTTTCACATCAATGCATTTATTGGTGCACTTGTTATTGTTGGAATTATGGGATTCTTTAACTATTCTAAAGTGTATTCTAAAACCATCTATATTGTTTTGGGAATTTTTCTTTGGTTTTTTATTTATCAAAGTGGTTTGCATGCAACCCTTGCGGGTGTAATTACTGCCCTCTTAATTCCCTCTAGACAAAAAGGAAATTTAGTTGGTATTACAACGCAAGCTAACGTAATTTTTAAGCAAGAAATAGTAAATATTAAGAATTCGAAAAATAGTCAAAATAGTATTCGGCACAGTTCTGTACAATCTGTTTCTAAAGCTATCAATAGACTAACTGGACCTGGAAAACAATTAGAGCATTCATTAGAAGGAACGGTAAATTACGTAATACTGCCCTTGTTTGCTTTTTTTAATACAGGAATATTAATAGTAGGAGTCCATTTTGATGTATTTACGTCAATTAATTTAGGTATCGTAATAGGTTTGTGTATTGGAAAACCTCTTGGAATTGTCAGTTTTTGTTGGCTGGCTTCAAAGTTTAATTTAGCTACGTTATCAAGTAAAATTAGTTGGTCTCAATTAATTGGAGCCGCCTGTTTAGCTGGGGTTGGTTTTACAATGTCTATTGTTGTGGCAGGTGCAGCTTTTGATAGCGAAGAACTAAATGGAGCAAAATTGAGTATTCTTGCAGCTTCTGCCTTATCTGCCGTAGTTGGCCTTTTAATCTTAAAACGAGCAATTAAGACTAAAGTTATCAAATAGTTTTCATAAATATCTAAATTAGACTTAAAGGCATATTGTAAAGAAAAAGAGTTTAAATTTACTTGAAGTACTAGTTCATAATACGCTATTACCAATGAAATTAAGGAATTCGAGGAACTTCTATTTTTCTTGAAAAAGCTATTTGTAAAAACGCGCTAGATATAGATTTTTAAGCTAATAAAATTGTCAGAAAAATAATAATATCTTCATAGAACATGAGGGGTATTGCTTTTAGTTTTTAATATGTGTTAAAAAATAAATTATTAGTATCCGATTAAAAATATTTTAGGCTTATAAATCGTTTTAAAATAAAGGAATTTCACTTGTTTTTTAAAATGATACTTTATTTTTTAGAATTAATTTTTAAATAATATGTATCTTTTTTTTTAGCTGATTTTAAGTTAGTTGTCATCAAGTTTTGCTTCTAATAGCAAAGCAGGCTTGTTTCTTTAATCTTACACTAATGAATAAAAATTCATTAGTGTAAGATTAAAAATAATTTTAGTTTGATAACTCCTATTAAAATAAGGGATTTTACGAATTTTTTAAAGGACACCTTGTTTTTTTGAAAATAATTTCATGAAGATAAAGTAGATAATTTTATTTAAAGTTATGTTTGTTTGTCAGATAGTTAGGATCAAGTTTTGGTTTTCTGCCTGCCAGAAGGTTGGTTCTAAAAGCAAAGCGATCTTGAGTCTTTTATCGGACAAGGATGTTTAAAAACAGTGATATTCAGTTGGTGGATTGAATCGGAATACAAATCACTTTTTATACCATTAAAATATTTTAGGTTTTACAACTTCTGGCTTCTAGAGATAGAAGTATTAAGTTTTTGTCGGCTAATTAAATAGATACAAACCTTAAAACAGCAATTCTTTATGATCTTATAATTACTGATGAAGCTTCAGAAAAACGAGTGTAAAAGATTTGTTTGGGTATCAAGGCACTATAAAGCGTAATTTTTTTTATAATGGTTATTCATTTTTTTAATAATGGTTTTATGGTTTCTAATAAATCTCGTTCTACGCGAATAATTAAACAATAATTTCCGTTTTTCAAGTCAGTTAAATGGCCGTTAATAGCTTCTGTTTTAATTTCTAATCCTCTAAATATTCCTAAAAGACCAGAGGGTAAAGAGGCAAGTTCATTTTCGTCAACTTTAGTAAGAAATGTAGGTGTTAAATGACCAGCAATAAATAAGGAACCAATGTCAGGATGAATAAAATAACCAAATTGAAATTGTTGGCCTAAAGATGTACTTAATTGTTGTTTTGTTTGGGTGGTTGTTTTTTCAAGTTCTTTTTTAGTACTGCCTTTATTTTTAGCAAGTTTACCTAATATTGAGAATTGAACGGGTATTTTTTTTCGAACAATATTAATTATCACGGTTTCTATTTCCGATATCTTTGCATAGATCCTTATAACGAATAATTTCTGTTGTATTTTATGTTCTGTAAAAGGCATTGTTCAAATGTTAAGTTAGTTTTAATGTGATGCTAAATTAACCGTAACATTTCTTTTCTTCAATGACTTTGGTCAACAAGGCTAGCTTTTATCCAAACAATGCAATATTTTTTAAACTTTTCTTATCTGTGATACTGATTTCTCTTAAAGGTCCAAAGAGTATTAATTTTTCATCTTTAAAATCGGTTAGCATTCTAATGGCGGTTTCAGTAGCGGTGCCAATAAGACTTGCTAAATCTTCTCTTGAAATGGTAATTCCTTTATTTTTAGAAGTATGAAGTATTTCTTTTTCAGACAAGTCTATCAATACTTTTGCCAATCGTTTTCTAACGGAAGAAAAAGCCATGTGTATGAGTTGTTCTTGAAGCTCAACGAGGTCATTAGAGATCATAGATATAAATTTGTTTGAGATCAATTTATCACCAAATAACAACGATTTAAAATCGGTTTTAGGGATTTCAAAGACTTCTGTTTGCTCAAGAGTGGTTGCTGTATCTCCATAAATACCATTTTTATTGAGTAAAGAGAGTTGACCTACAAATTGGCCAGGCCCAAATAAACCCGTGACTAAAGATTTACCAGATTCGGTTGTTTTATGTGTTTTTATAGCCCCTTTTTGTATAAAGTAAAGAGTATGTGCAGCATCTCCTTCCATAAAAATAACGTCTCCTTTATAAAAGTTTACAGCGTTTCGGTTTTTAGAAAGGCTAACCATTCCTTCACTTATAGATACTTCATTAAAAAATTGATTAATGCCCTCAATATCTCTAGAAAATTCTTTTTTAAGAAAGTTATGTTTTTGAAGTCGAGAGGCAATTGCATCTAACAATTCACTTTCTTCAAAAGGTTTCATAAGATAATCATCAGCCCCTAGGTTCATTCCTTTTCTAACATCGATTCTTTCTGTTTTAGCCGTTAAAAAAATAAAAGGAATACTTGCCGTGGTGGTATCTTTATTTAAGTGTAGTAACACATCATATCCATTTAATTTTGGCATCATAATATCACAGATAATAATAGCCGGTTTTGTAAGTTTTGCTATTTCAATACCTTTCTCACCATCTTCTGCTGTATGAACTTGATAGTTCGCTAGTGTTAAGATTTCTGCGGTATTTTCTCTAACATCTTCATTGTCTTCTATAATAAGTATTTTTATCATATGTGTTATTATTTAGGTTGTTTTGGCCATTTTATTAAAAAAGTAGTGCCTTTATCGGGTGTGCTTTTAAAATCAATCGTACCAGCCATCAGATCTACATATTGTTTTACAATATGAAGCCCCAATCCTGTTCCTTCGATATTCTGTGCATTTTTTGCCCTAAAAAAACGCTCAAATAATTTACCTTGTTCTTGTTCTGGAATACCAATACCTTGGTCTTTAACTTCTAGAGATACAAACAAATCACTCTCTGCAATTTTAATGTTGATATCTGTGTTTTTTGGAGAATATTTAATGGCATTAGAGACTAAATTCATTAAAATATGACGCACTAGTTTTGGATCTAGATTTAGAAAAACCGGCTCGCTTGGCGATGAAAAAAGGATGTTTTTTCCTATTTTTTTTGTTATTGATACTTCTTCGATCAATGTTTTAGAAAGGGCTACAAAATCAAAAAGTTGCATATGTGCAATAACCCTTCCTTCTTCTAATTTACTTAAAGATAAAAAATCGTTTAAAATAACAACCAATTGTTTTACATTTTTCTTTATTTGAGCCACATATTTTTCACGTTTTGGCTCTTGTTCAACTCCATTTTGTTTGCCTATAAGAATTGCCGAGGTTTGTATGGCGCTTAAAGGCGTTCTAAACTCGTGAGATGCCATAGAGATAAATTGTGATTTTAAACCGTTTAATTCTTGCTCTTTTTCTAATGCGTTTTGAGAATCTTGTTCTATTTTTTTTTGTGTTGTAATATTACTATATACAAATAGGGCGCTTGAAATAACCGTATTACTATCAGCTAAAGGAATGGTATTTACAGAGAAGTATAAGTTTTTATACTTTATCTCAAAACCAAGGTGCTCTCCTGCAATCGTTTTTAAAATATCTTGTTTTAGTTTTATTTTCTGTTTTTCAGAAAACATATCGATGTCATCGGCGGTGGTTTCTTTAAAAATCATTTTGTCTAAACCTAATTTTATAATAGCTTCACCTTCTACAAGGAGCATTTTAAAATCAGCATTAAAAACAAGAATAAAACCATTCGGAAAATTTTTAGCTATTGCAGATAATAAAGATTTACTCGCAATTGCACTTTTTTGAGCTGCTAGAGTTTCTTCTATTTGATCTTCAAAACTTAAATTAGACTCCACAAGTTTTTGAACTGTAGTTGTTAATTCACTGGTTCTGCTAGCTACTTTTTCTTTTAATTTTTGAGCGTGTTTTTCTAAATTCTTTTTATTTTCAAGTAACTTAATCACGTTGTGATGCCTCTCTATAGCTATACTCGCTAAATAGCTCATGTCTAAAGCAATTTCTTTTTCTTCTTTTGATGGTTCTCTTGCGTGCTTGTTGTAAACAGAAAAGGTACCTAATGTTTGTTTGGTAGATGACATAATCGGAAACGACCAGTAAGCTTTTAGATCATTTGTTAAGACAACTTCTTTATGATTTTTCCAAAGGATGTTCTCTTTAATATTAGAAACAATACTCTCTTCTCTTAAAAAGTTAGGAGTATCATAGGTAGCTTTTTTTTTGTTAAAAGAACTATTTTCGCTATCCGTTATAAACTCTTTTGGCAAATTAGGTGCTATTAATTTATGAGGTGTTCTGTGCTCTTTGTCTAATACTAAAATAGAGGCCAAACAATCTTTAAATTGAGTTTCAACAATTTTAATAATTTTTTTAGAAATCGTTCTTATAGGTTTGTCTTGTGCAATAAACTCGAGTATTTTTCTTGTTTGATTTTTAAGATCTTCTTGTTTTATTTTATTTGTAACTTCACTTTGTACCCCAATAAAGTGGGTTAAAGTGTTTGCTTCATTAAATAAAGGTGTAATGGTAATATCATTCCAAAAGAGTGTTCCGTCTTTTTTATAATTACGCACTATTGCATTGCATCCTTTTCCGTTAGCAATAGCATTTTTCATAACACCAATTCCTTTTTGATTTCGATCATTATTTTGTAAAAAACTGCAATTTTTATCCAATGCTTCTTTTTGCGTATATCCTGTAATTTTGGTAAAAGCTTCATTACAATAGATAAGAGGGTTGCCTATATTTTGAGCATCCGCAATTACGATGCCGTTGCTAGTAGAAGCGAGTGCATTATTTTTTATGCTAAATAAAGCCTCTTTTGTTTTTTGCACTGTAATATCAACCAAAAAAGCAATTACAACTTGCCTACCTTTTATGATTGTTGGGTTTAAATTTATTTTTAATGGAAATTGCGAGCCATCTTTTTTTAAACCCCAAGACTCTAAATCTTCTTCTATATTGCTTGTTTTAGTGTTTGCTTTATATTCTTCTTTAGGGTCTTGATGTGGTTTTCTGAATTTATTAGGAATAAGATTTTCTATTTTCTGGTTGATGAGTTCTCTGGTTTCATAACCAAATAGTTTCTCACTGGCTAGATTGCATTTAAGAATCGTGTCATTTGCATCGATCACTAAAATACCTTCTATAGAAGATTGAAAGATGCTATTTAAAAGGTCTATATCCTGTAACTCTTTGCTCACTTTTATTTTTTAATTCTAGAACTATAAATGTATTTACAATTTACATCATTTAAAATGATCTAGGTCATTCTGTGTGCATTGTATTTTTAATTATTCATAATTACTGATCTAGGTCATTTCAACAGACTCTTTATAGCAGTAATTTTGAGGTTATTGGTTCAAACTCATTTTAAAGAAATAAAAATAGATGTAAGAAAAAGTATAAATTTTTGCAAGAGCTAGTTTAGAAGACAAAGCTCTCAAATTAAAGTATAAAGTATGCGAGAAAAAATAGGGCTAGGAAATCAAATAATTTTATTTGTATGAAGTATGAATAAAGTTTTTGATTTTTACAGATTCGACAGCCTTTGGTTTGTATTGAATTTATTAGAATCAATGGGCTTTTTTTTTACAAGTATTTTTCGCTATTGACTTAATTTATAGTTTTTTTAAAGTGACCATAAATTGATATAAACCTAATTTTAATAAAAAGTACATGAAAACCAAGATAGAACTAGATGAGCAAATAATCAGTATCACGGCCAAAATTCATAGAGAATACCCCGAATTATCTGAACACATTAGTGAAATACCAATAAAAGATTCTGAATCTGAAGAAGAAATAAAGATTAAAAACCTTGAAGATTATTATAATTCTTTAAAAGAGATCGTGAACAAATATGCTGAAACACACAAAAGTAAATCTCGTTGAAGTAATTTATTTCGAAAACATTAGGGTCCGATTAAAAATCGGTATAAGTTCATAAAGTGCTTTAAAATAAAGGGATTACACCTTGTTTTTAGAATTAATTCTGAAATTAAAAATGTATTCTTTTTTTATATGATTTTAAGTCAGTTATTATCTATTCTTGGTTTCCTGCCGGCAGGTTGGCCCTAAAAGCAAAGCAATTTTGTTTCTTTTATCGGATAACAATGATTTCGAAATTAGAAATAGAACGCCAATCACAAATATTAAAATAGAGAAAACAAATTTTTCGATTTGTGTAGTTATTTTACAAGAATCAAAAAAAATAAAACTTTAAAAAGAGGTTTTAAAACAAGAAAATAGCATAATGAAAATACAATTTAATACAGATAAAACAATTGACGGAACTGAAAAAGATGAATATTATTTTTCTTCTTGGATAGCAGAAAGCCTAGATAATTTTGAAGCTCATATAACAAGAATAGAGGTTCATTTGTCTGATGAAAAAGCAAAAAAAGAAGGACTTACTGTTGTGCGATGTTTGCTAGAAACAAGAATTGAAGGCCGGCAACCGATAGCAGTTTCATGCCAAGCGGATACCATTGAGCTCGCTGTATCAGGCGCTATTGACAAACTTACAGCTTCTTTAGAAACTATTTTTGGACGCATACAAAATCATTAAAAATAATTTAATTTAAATAAAAATGAAAACACAAAAAAACCTAGGTATTTGGATGGATCATTCAATCGCAAATTTGATTGATGTAAACTCTAAAGAACACAGTTACGCTATTACCTCAAAATTTACTTTTGATACCAAAGAAGAAGCATTAAACAGAAGTGAAAAATTAATGCATAACAAGCGCCAACAAATGCATGAGGCTTATTATAAGGAAATTGCAGATGTTATTTTAAAATACAATCATGTTCTTTTATTTGGACCAACAAATGCAAAAATAGAATTGCAGAATTACTTAAAGAGCGATTCACATTTTAAGGATATAAAAATTGATTTAGCAGCAGCAGATAAAATGACAGAGAATCAACAAGATGCTTTTGTGAAAAATCATTTTGAATAAGAACAACTTTAAGTTGCTCTTATCTCTTAAAATAACTAAACGACAGATTAAATAACCAAGAATTGTATTGGTAAAACCTGCTTAAAATGAAACAAACAATGTATATAACACTAACTATTATAACACTAATACTTATTGTTGTATTCACGCTTCAAAACACAAGTGAAGTACGTATTGATTTTTTGTTCTGGAGCATTAGAATATCTTTAGCTTTATTGATTTGTTCACTATTCTCTTTGGGTGTGCTGATTGCAATTTTTATGCTAACACCACTAATTATTGCGCTCAAATCTTCACTAAAAAAAGACGAAAAAACTATTTCCGAACTACAAGAAAATGACTAATTGAATACTCAAAAGAAGTTCGAAAATAAATAATTATTGGCGTACAAATTTTGGTACATAGTAGTTTGTTCTAAAAGACAAGAATTCATTAAAACTAATTTTAAGGTTTGAATATACAGTGTAAACGCTACTTAACGCGTTAAAAATTCCTTCATAAAGAGGTTCATTTTAATTATGAGTAAATCAGATAAGAATAAAGAAAGTGCCGACCAGCCAAAAGGGGTCAATGATATACTAGATGAACAGATTTCTACGGCAGTCTATGAATATAAACGATCTAATAAACGTCTCTTTGTTTCAGCACTTTCTGCAGGATTAGAAATTGGGTTTAGTATCTTTTTAATGGGAATTTTATTTACGTTGTTTCAAGGCAGCGTTTCTAACGAAATTTTACATGTTCTTATCTCAATTGCTTATCCAATAGGTTTTATTTTTGTGATTATAGGCAGGTCAGAATTATTTACAGAACATACTACCTTGGCCATTCTTCCAGTATTGAATAAGACCAGAAGTATTAAGAGTCTTTTTACGCTTTGGGGAATTATTCTTTTTGGTAATTTAATTGGGGGATATATTATTGGAGGTATACTCGTATATTTTGCTCCAGAAATCGGAATTATATCCAACGAAGCCTTTATTCATCTGGCACATAAAGTACTTGATCTTCCGTTACAAATGATTTTTGTAAGTGCTATTATTGCGGGGTGGCTTATGGGGCTTCTTTCTTGGTTGGTGGCCTCATCACAAGAAACAATTAGCCGTATGTTTATGATTATTTTAGTTACTGCCACTATTGGTATTGGTGGTTTGCATCATTCTATTGTAGGATCTATAGAGGTGTTTACAGGGTTGTTAATAGATCCTACAATCAGTATCATAGACTATGTGAGTTTCGAAGTTATTTCTGTTTTAGGCAACGCATTAGGCGGTGTGTTCTTTGTAGGTGTTTTAAAGTATGGGCAGCGAAGGCAACATGCATAATATTGGTTACTTATTTGCGAAAATTTAGCAAATGAATTCTAATTTTTTTAAGACTTTAAGAACGGATTTGTGGCTAGAAATCGTTTTGCCTTTTTTGGTTATTATTTTAACAACACTGCGGATAGTAAGAAAATTATAAACAATACGGTCAACAGAACTAATAATCGAATTATATTTAAGTAATTTTACAAAAACTGTTTCCTATAATAAGCGGTATCAAATTACATGTATGGAGAGCAAAAATTCAAATACACAAATAAAAAAAGAACTTGTAAATAGTATTGTACATGGCTTCGGAATTATTTTTGGTATTGTAAGTATTCCTATTTTAATAGCATTTGCTATAAAAAGTGATAATACTCCGGGTATTATTGGCGCTGCTATATATGGTTTTTGTTTTTTACAACTTTTTACTTTTTCTACACTCTACCATGGGTTTCAAAATGCACACGTAAAGCGTATCCTTGAAATTCTTGATCATATTAGTATTTATTTCTTAATAGCAGGAACGTATACTCCGTTTTTACTGATGTATATGGATAATTCTTTTGGCATCACATTGCTATCGGTTTTATGGGGATTAACAGCGATGGGAATTATTTTTAAGATTTTCTTTTTAGGAAGATGGAAGATTTTTTCAACACTAATTTACATTGCAATGGGCTGTATTATGGTTGTTGGCGGGCGCACTTTTTTTGAAAGCATTCCTGCAAATATACTCACCATGATTTTAATTGGATGCGGATTGTATCTTGTTGGTGTTATTTTTTATTTATGGGATAAATATCCTTACAACCATGCCGTTTGGCATTTTTTTGTGCTTGCTGCTGCTGTTTGTCATTATGTAGCCATTTTATTATCAGTAGGAGCTAACTAACTTAAAAACAAATAGATATTTTTATTTAGTTCTTTAGATAGAGTTTTTTAGGAAACAAGTTAGCATCAAAAAAAAGAAGAAGAAAATTGAAATAAATCAAGTATGTATGCTGAATATTAAACGTGAAAGTTCATAAAGTGCCAAAGGAAAGAATGCAATGAGAATTGCTAGCTAAACGACAAGAATTAAGGTTTTAGTTGTTGTAATTTTCTAACGCTTTTAAAGCTGCTTGATAACCAATCTCAAAAATAGCATCTATATTTTTAAGATTAAACATCCCGAATTTTTCAAGTTCTTTAGGATTTATTAACATATCTACTTCTTTAAATTTATAGGTGTACTGACTAGCAAAACTTATACTATACGCTCTGTTGGCAACTTGGTAAGAATGTTTTAATTGATCTTGGGTAATTTGCTGTAATGAGTTTACATAAACACCAATTGTTTTATCACACTTGTCTTTAATATGTTCAACAGGAAAATTATTTAATACGCCGCCATCAGCATAAGGTACATCGTTTATAATTACGGGTGTAAACAATCCAGGAAATGCAGCAGACGCCAAAATGGGTTTTATAAGTTTGCCACTATTAAAGACTATTTCTTTGCCTTCAATAAGATTGGTAGTCGGAATAAAAAGTTGTTTTTTCAGACTTTTAAAATCATCTTCAGTAAAGAAAGGAAGTAAATCTTTATAAAATTTACTCGTATCTATAAAGCCGGGTTTTTTGTAAGCATACCGTTGATATTCAAATATAGGCACTTCTTTACAGAATTTTAAAATAGTACTCCAAGAATGACCAGCAGCAAATAATGCGCCTACAATAGCACCAGCACTTGTTCCTGCAATATGAGTAATGTTTATATTGTGTTCTTCTAATGCCTTAAATACACCAACGTGGGCAACACCACGCATGCCTCCGCCAGATAAAACTAATCCTGTAGTCATTTTTTATTTTTTATAAAGTTATTATTAATTTTTCACATGAAGTTTGATCAATATCAGCTCATTATTTGGTTTTCTAATCTTTTAGTAACTCAGTCTGTTTTGTGAGTAAAATCTAGGTTTTGGGTCATCAGAAGTAATAAAACCTTGTTTAATACATTTTATACCCAAAAGATATATGTGCAGGTGTTTGTTTAAAATTAGACTTCATCCTTAATTATTTTTGATCCTATAAAATTTCAAGTTTAGTTCTCTAGGCGTATTTATTTGATATTCTACAAAAATAAATAGCATTGTTTACGAGACAAATGACCTATGTCATTTTATATGAATTAATAGAAAGTTAATTTTGTGTTACTCTATACTAGCAACCTTGAGGCAAAAAAAATATAAAGTCTTATCGGTTTTAATGAATGAAGAGCTTAAGATCTACAACGTTAACCAAAAAACAGATACCTATGAAACATATATTATTACCAACAGATTTTTCTGAAAACGCATATAATGCAATCTATTATGCAGTTCAATTATATAAAGATGTGCCATGTAGGTTTTATATTCTTCATACATACAACCCAATAAATATTAGTACTGGCGGTATGTTAGATACGTATGCCACGCCAGATTTACAAAATATAGAAAAGCAAACAGCAGAGCGAAAACTTAAAGAAATTGAAGATAGTTTGTATGACGAATTTAACAATACAAACCATACGTTTATTACCATGGCTTCATTTAATCTCTTAATAGCGGAGATGAAAATAGTTATTAAAGAGAATGACATAGATTTAGTAATTATGGGAACGAAAGGAGCCACTGGTGCCAAAGAAATTTTTATAGGGACCAATACTATGTATGCGATTAAAAAATTAAGATTCCCGGTAATTGCCGTTCCTTCAGGATATACATATGAACAGCCAAGTGATGTTTTACTACCAACAGATTACAAATTTAGTAAATCAAATAAATATATTTCATTGATAAGAGAACTTTGTGAAGTGCATACTGCTAAACTGCACATTTTAAATGTTTATAACCACAGTGCTTTAAAAGAAAAGCAGCAAGAAACAGAGTCTTTTTTAGATGCATTTTTTGCTGATATTGTATGCTTATTTCATCTTGCAGAAGAACAAGAACTAATTAAAGCCATAGAGACTTCAGAAAAGAAGTATAAAATTAACTTTTTGGTAATGATTCATAACAAACATAATTTCTTTGAGAATTTACTTTTTAAACCGATAATAGATCAAATGGTATATCATACCAATGTGCCGTTTTTGGTAATACCTTCTGAAGCGCAATAAATTATTAATCTAACTCCTACTTATTATGAAAACTATTCTTGTACCAACAGATTTTTCAGAAAATGCCTACAGCGCTTTATTTTATGCTGCCAAATTATTTGAAGACGAGCCTTGTTGTTTTATCATCTTAAATTCTTTTGAAGATCAAGTTTTTAAACTTGTAAGTCCTGTATACATTGGTAAGTCAGACGAATTAATGAATAGCCTATTGAAGGCTTCTGAAGTGGAATGTTTAGCCGAAAAGAATAAACTTATTAGTGATTTAGGTACTACAAAACACACCTTTAAGATTATATCCACTTCGCTTTTGTTAACAAGAGCAATTAATGAACTTATTGTAAAAGAAAAGGTAAATTTTGTTGCGATGGGAAGCAAAGGAAAAACAGCTACAGAACATTTATTTATTGGAAGCAATAGTTTTAAAGTAGCAGAAAACATAAAAGGAGCACCTCTTTTAATAATACCAGATAAAATAGCGTACAAAGTACCTAAAAAATTAGGATTTGCTTCGGGATTTAAAAAATCCTATTCTAATAAGCAGTTAGAGCCATTAAAAGAAATTCATAAATTATTTAGCGCAAAAACAAAAGTAATCTATGTGTTTGAAGAAGAAAAGTTGCCCACAACAGAATTAGAAAACCTCCAAGCATTGTTGCAAATTTCAAAAAATGATGATTTTGAACTTCAATGGCTTTCTGAAACAGAAAGCAAAGCAAATACTATTATGGAGTATGTTTATAAAGAAAAGTTAGATATGTTGGCTATTTGTTACTACAAACATAATTTTATTAGCAATTTATTTAGAGAGAATGTAGTAAAAGAAATAACGCATAATATTAGAACGCCCTTATTAATTTTACCGAGTACCGACTAAAAATAATTATACTTTTAAGAAACTCGCGTATCAACTTTTATCAAAAAAAAATAAAAAAATATTTAGAATGAAAAAAAAAATAGTACTACCAACAGACTTTTCAAAAAATGCGCTTAATGCCATAAATTATGCTACTGAATTGTATAAAACAACACCATGTGAATTCTTTATACTACATTCTTATTACCTTCCTGGCAGTAACAAAAGCAATCTTTTAATTCCTGAACCTACAGAAAAAAAGTTAAATGAGGTAAAAGAGAGAGCTGAAAAAAACATGGAAATCTTAAAGAAGCAAGCTCTGTTTAATGAGGATCACAGTAAACATACATTTCATTTTCTAAATGAATTTGGATCTTTTCAAAAAGTACTAAAAAAAACCATAGAGAAAAAAGACGTTGATCTTATACTTATGGGAACGCTCGGAGAAACAGATGATAAAAACACTGTTTTCGGCAGCAATGCTGTAAATACAATGGAAAATATTAGAAATTGTCCGGTAATAGCTATTCCTAACAATATCATTTTTAAAAACTCAAACGAAATTGTTTTTCCTACTAGTTTTAAAATCAATTACAAAGATAATGAGTTGGCAACATTAATAGAGGTTTCAAAGTTAATGAATGCACCAATTCGAATTTTATATGTCAAGAATAATGAAGAATTTAGTAATGAGCAAATACAAAACAAAATTCTGCTCAATCAGATTTTAGAAGCTACAAACTTTACCCATCATCAATTATTCAATATGAATATGCAAGAGGGTGTGCGTTGTTTTGCTCAAAGTAGAGAAAGCGAAATGATTGCTTTTGTGAATAAAAAGCATAATTTTTTTGGTAGTGTTTTTTCTAATCCAATGGTAAAAGATTTAGGTGCTAACACCAATATTCCTCTATTAGCAATGCATAATTCAAAAAAATAATTGGATTAAACGGGTACCATAAAAAACTAATTGTTGCTTTTATCTACTACAATTATACTTGCCTCTTGTTCTTGTAGTAAGATGGTAAAACAATAGAAAAATCCTGAAATAGCCTCTTTTAAGCCAAAAAAGATTCTTGTTATTGGTTTAACTGTAGATAAAGAGCTATTAGCTGTATTTGAAAATAAAGTAGTGAATGCTTTAGAGAGCTTAAAGGTTAGTGCGGCAAAAAGTATCGATTTTTTTGAAGCTGAATTTACAACGAATGAGCAACCTTTGCAACAACTTAACAACATCAAAAAGCAATTGTTTGGTGCTAAATTTGATGCCATCCTTTTTACCAAAGTTATTTGTAAAGAGCGCAGTGTAAATGTGATAGATTCCTATCAAAGCTTTGCTAATAAATTTCAAACTTTCGAAGATTATTTGGGTAATCAACATTTTTATTCCAAAAATGAAGAAGTACGCTATCAAGTATATACAACAGAGACTTCTCTTTTTTGTATTTGTTCAGAAAAAGAAAGAGACGTATTATGGCGGACAGAAATAGAAGTAGCAGCAACAAAAAAGGCGACTAGAAACATAAATTAATACATGCATATACTTTTAAAAGATTTAAGAGCGCATCAATTATTAGGTTCTGTTAAATGAAAATAGTTGTTAATTTTATCGATAGAAGGTTTATTTTTCTGCGGATGTTTATAACTTTTAGGGGTGTAGTATTTGTATGGTTATTGTAGTTTCATGAATGTTATTTTTTTTATGATGTAAAAAGAAAGTGGGCAACAATGATGTTGATTTTGTAAATAAAGTGAGCAAATAAAAAACTTGATAACTGTATGAATATAAGAAGCGTTAAAAAAAAGCAGGACAGGTACAGTTTAAAAGCGTCAATAGTACTGCTAGAAAAATGTTAATTCACCATAAAAATATACTTGGCTATTTTGACAATTGAAGTACAAATACTTCGGCAGCATTTTTTAATATTAAAATTAAAGATTTAATAACCCACTTTACAAGAGTTAGAAATATAGAATTCTTCCTTTTTAAACTTTCTATTATTTGTGCCTAAATTATAAAATTTTATAACTTTTGGATTAGATGTACTTGTTATTTATCACACTTAAATGCAACTAATTAAGAATTCGAAAAACTTTTAAACTCGTTTTTTAGAAAAATGGCGCAGATTTAGCTTTTTATATTCCATAGTATTTGTAAAATTATAAAGAATAAATGCAGCTCTAAAAACATAATTCATTACTTTTTCAGAGAAATTTTAAGGTGTAGGCAAACATCAAAAGTGTTGAATATATAAAATTTTTGGTGTTTTTTGTTTTTTAAGTAGCTGATTTACAGAGTTGTATAAAATAAAAAAGTCTTATCAAAATTGATAAGACTTTTTTGCTCCCCCTCTTGGACTCGAACCAAGGACCCTCTGATTAACAGTCAGATGCTCTAACCAACTGAGCTAAGGAGGAGTTTGCTACACAGTGTCTGTGTTTAGCGAGTGCAAATATATACCTTTTTCGAATATTGCCAAATATTTTATTTAAAAATTTTAATAAAACTTTATCAGCTTATGTTTAAAATAAGCAAGTGCATTATTACTAAAAATTGTATTTTTGCCTTATTCTAATATTTTACAATAAAGTATAAACACTTATATGGATAAATTTTCGTTCTTAAACGCAGCACACTCAGGTTTTATAGCTGATTTATACGACCAATATTTAATACATCCAGATTCAGTAGAACCAAGCTGGAGAAGTTTTTTTCAAGGATATGATCTTGCAAATGAAAATTACTCTTTAAAAGAAGAAGAAGTTTCTGTAGAAATTCCGCAAGAAGTTAAAAAAGAATTTCTTGTTGCAGACTTAATAAATGGATATAGAACTAGAGGTCACTTATTTACAAAAACAAATCCTGTTAGAGAAAGAAGACAATATCAACCATCTTTAGATATTGAAACTTTTGGCTTATCAGAAAAAGATTTAGGTAGTTATTTTTCTGCCGGAGAAATTCTAGGATTAGGAAAAGTAACCTTGTCTCAAATTATAGATCATTTACGTAATATTTATTGCGATTCTATCGGAGTAGAATATATGTACATGCGAAATCCAGAGAAATTAAAATGGTGGCAAACTCGTTTGAATGAAAACGATAACCATCCAAAATATTCTACCGAAGCTAAAAAGTATATTCTAGGCAAATTAAATCAGGCAGTAACTTTTGAAAGTTTTTTACAAACGAAGTATGTTGGTCAAAAACGCTTCTCTTTAGAAGGCGGAGAAACACTAATTCCTGGAATTAGCGTAATGTTAAGAGATGCTGCAGAAATTTACGGCGTTAAAGAATGTGTTTTAGGAATGGCGCACAGAGGGCGTTTAAACACGTTGGTAAACATCTTTAAAAAACCAGTTAGAGATTTATTTAGTGAGTTTGAAGGTAAAGATTTCGAAGATGAAGATATCGATGGTGATGTAAAATATCATTTAGGTTTAACATTGAGTAAAACCTACAGAGATGGTAATGAAATTAAAATGAACTTAGTGCCAAATCCATCACATTTAGAAACTGTTGCCGCTGTTGCAGAAGGGATTACAAGAGCTAAAATAGATAGAAAATATGCTGGCGATTCTAGTAAAATTTTACCAATAGTTATTCACGGAGATGCCGCAATTGCAGGTCAAGGAATTGCATATGAAATAGTGCAAATGGCCAAATTAAATGGCTATAAAACTGGCGGAACTATTCATATTGTTGTAAACAATCAAATTGGTTTTACCACAAATTATTTAGATGCTCGTTCAAGTACCTATTGCACCGATGTTGCAAAAGTAACATTGTCTCCTGTTTTGCACGTAAATGCAGATGATACAGAAGCTGTTTGTCATGCTATGCAAATGGCACTAGAATTCAGAATGAAATTTCAAACAGATATCTTTATTGACTTATTAGGTTATCGTAAATATGGTCATAACGAAGGAGATGAACCTCGTTTTACGCAACCAAAGCTTTACAAAGCAATTTCTAAACATAAAAATCCTAAAGATATTTATGCTGATAAATTACTTGAAGAAAATTCAATTAGTTCATCGTATGTAAAAGAAATTACAGATGAATTTAAAGAAATGCTTGAAAAAGAATTTGACAATTCTAAAAAAGATAAAAACTCTAAAGTAGAGGAGTTTATGGAATCTACTTGGAAAGGTTTTGAGCGTGAAGATCAAGAAGCCATGTTACGATCAGTAGATACAAAGTATCCAGAAGACAGTTTAAATAATATTGCAAAAGTTGTTTCTACAGCTCCTGAAGGATCAAATTTTGTAAAAAAGGCAGAACGTATTTTGCAAGGAAGAGCTAAAATGGCATTTGAAACCTTTCAATTAGATTGGGGAATGGCAGAAAATTTAGCTTATGGTTCTTTAATGGAAGAAGGATTTAATATTCGTATTTCAGGACAAGATGTAGAAAGAGGAACGTTCTCTCATAGACATGCTATTTTGCGTGATGAGGTTACTGAAGAAAGAATTAATTTATTAAACTTAAATCCAAAGTCTAAAGGGCAAATGACAATTTACAACTCGTTGTTGTCTGAGTATGCTGTTTTAGGTTTTGATTACGGATATGCAATGGCAAATCCGAATACATTAACAATTTGGGAAGCGCAGTTTGGAGATTTTTCTAACGGAGCTCAAATAATCTTTGATCAATATATTTCTGCAGCAGAAGATAAATGGAAATCTCAAAACGGAATTGTGGTTTTATTACCTCACGGTTATGAAGGGCAAGGTTCAGAGCATTCATCGGCAAGAATAGAGCGTTATTTACAATTGTGTGCAGAAGATAACATGACGGTTGCAAATTGTACAACGCCTGCTAATTTCTACCATTTATTGCGTCGTCAAATGAAACGCAATTATAGAAAACCATTAATTGTTTTTACACCAAAGAGTTTATTACGTCATTCTAAAGTGGTTAGTTCTATTCAAGATTTAGCACATGGCGAATTTCAAGAAGTAATTGATGATACTTTAAATCCAGAAAATGTAAAGAAATTAGTTTTCTGTATGGGTAAATTCTATTATGATTTATTAGAAGAAAGAGAAAAATTAGAAAGAGAAGACGTTGCTCTGATAAGAATTGAGCAATTATTTCCTTTACACAAAGAAAAAATTCAAGCAATTATCGATAGATATCCAAATATTGAAGAATATATTTGGGCGCAAGAAGAGCCAAGAAATATGGGTGCTTGGAGTTATATGTTGCAACGTTTTGAGTTGAAAAATTTAACTGTGCGTTCTAGAAAATATTATGCAGTACCTGCAGCGGGTTCTAGTACACGTTTTAAGAAAAGACATAGAGCAGTTATAGACAGTGTTTTTAATAACGAGTAAGCGCGTTAAGGATTGAAACGGCATCCTTTTTATGCTTATCGTATGGCTAATTATAGGATACTAAAACAAGTTTAGCATAAAAAGATACAGTGGAAAGCCTGTTAAAACGCCCAAATAATAAAAATCTTTAAGTTTTCGAAAAACTTAAAGAAAAAGTAAGAGTTAAAATAATTAAATAAAGTGCTAAAATAAGTTTAGCATCTATAAAACAAGAAACCATGAGTGTTTTAGAAATGAAAGTTCCTTCTCCAGGAGAATCGATTACAGAAGTAGAAATTGCAGCTTGGTTAGTTGAAGATGGAGATTACGTTGAAAAAGATCAACCAATTGCAGAAGTAGATTCTGACAAAGCAACATTAGAATTGCCTGCTGAAGAAAGCGGAATTATCACTTTAAAAGCAGAAGAAGGAGATGCTGTGGCCGTTGGTGCAGTGGTTTGCTTAATAGACACAAGTGCTGCAAAGCCGGGTGCAGATGCATCTTCTAAAAAAGCAGAAGCGCCAAAAGAAGAAAAGAAAACAGAAAAGAAAGAAGTTGCTAAAGAGGCTCCGAAAGCAGTATCCTATGCATCAGGAACACCTTCGCCGGCAGCTAAAAAAGTATTAGCAGAAAAAGGAATCGAGTCTTCTTCTGTTAAAGGAACCGGTAAAGATGGTAGAATTACTAAAGAAGATGCTGTAAAAGCGGTGCCTTCTATGGGAACGCAGCCAGCAAACGGATCTAGAAATACAGAGCGTAAGAAAATGTCTATGTTGCGCAGAAAAGTTGCAGAACGTTTAGTTGCTGTAAAAAATGAAACGGCTATGTTAACTACTTTTAACGAAGTAAATATGCAGCCAATTTTTGATTTGCGTACAAAATTTAAAGAAAACTTTAAATCGAAGCATGGTGTTGGGTTAGGTTTTATGTCTTTCTTTACATTAGCAGTAGTAAGAGCGTTAAAAATGTATCCTGATGTTAATTCTATGATTGATGGAGATTTTCAAATAAAACAAGATTTTCAAGATATTTCTATTGCAGTTTCTGGTCCTAAAGGATTAATGGTTCCTGTAATTAGAAACGCAGAGAATTTATCTTTTAGAGGTGTTGAATCTGAAGTAAAACGTTTGGCTTTAAGAGCAAGAGACGGGCAAATTACGATTGATGAAATGACCGGCGGAACTTTTACAATTACCAATGGTGGTGTTTTTGGTTCGATGTTGTCTACGCCAATTATCAACCCTCCACAAAGTGGAATTTTAGGAATGCACAACATTGTAAACAGACCTATGGCAGTAAATGGCGGCATTGTAATTCAGCCAATTATGTATGTAGCTTTATCTTATGATCACAGAATTGTTGATGGTAGAGAATCTGTTGGGTTTTTAGTAGCCGTTAAAGAAGCTTTAGAAAATCCTGAAGAATTATTGATGGATGGAAATATAGAGCGGGCACTAGAGATGTAATCTCTTTTTAGAAAAAAGATAAAATAGCGTCAATAAACAAAACTTTTAGTTATTAAAATCCTGAACAATTGTTCAGGATTTTTTAGTTTTTATAGTTTGATTTGTTTCTAAAGGCTTAAAAATATACTTTAGCTATTGAAAATTACAAAATAAGAGAATATAATTGTAGTTAGTATTTAAGTATTTATAATTGTAGTACCGTTTTTAATCCGCATAAATTAGCATCTCAACATCTATTTTATTTTTAAAATGAAGGAGCAAATCAAAAATATACACCAAGTTATTTCTAGTTTTATTGAAATTAGTAATGAAGAATGGGTTAATTATTCTTCTATGTTTAAAACAAAGGAAATTAAGAAAAAAGAGATTATTCTTCAGGAAGGAAATATATGTAAAGATGTTTTTTTTATAAATAAAGGGGTGTTGAGGTTTTATTTTGTGGATAATAATGGAGAGGAAAAAACATTTCATTTTGCTATAGAAAATACTTTTGCTACCGATTATAAAAGTTTTTTAAAGCAAATACCCTCAAACTATTCAATTCAGGCTTTAGAAGATACTCAAGTGGTAACAATGTCACTTGATATGTTATTAAGTGGTTATGAAATATTGAAAAATGGCGAAAAATTGGGCAGGTTACTCGCGGAAGAGTACTTTTTTATGTTCAACGATAAAATTCAAGCCATTTATACTCAAACTCCGTTGGATAGGTATAATAATTTAACCACCAATTTTCCTGAAATATTTCAGCGAGTGCCACAACATTTAATCGCTTCTTATCTAACTATTAGTTCTGTACATTTAAGTCGCTTAAAAAACGCGCATTAAAAGTGATAACATTTGTTATCGTCTAAATTTTACGATTGTGCTATTTTTACGTTTATAATAGTGTTCAAAATTTTCTAGTATGATACAAATGAAGGGTAAAACAGTTTTAATAACAGGAGGCGCATCTGGTATTGGTAAAATTATGGCACGTTTGTTTTTAGAACAAGGCGCAAAAGTGATTATTTGGGATATTAATCAATCAAAAATTACGGAAACTATTTCAGAGTTTTTTAGCAAGGGCATTATTAAGGGATTTATTGTGGATGTTTCTGATATCAGTCAAATAGAAAAAACAGCCAAAAAAGTAAAACAAGAAATAGGTGTTGTTGATGTTCTGATTAATAATGCTGGTATAGTTGCCGGAAAATATTTTCACGAACATACTACATTAGATATCTTAAAAACAATGGAAATTAATGCAAATGCACCCATGTTTATAACAAAGGAATTTTTGAAAGGAATGCTTGATCAAAATGCTGGTCATATTTGCAACATTGCTTCCTCTGGAGGTTTAATTTCGAACCCTAAAATGTCGGTGTATGCAGCAAGTAAATGGTCTTTAATTGGCTGGTCTGATAGTTTACGTATCGAAATGAAACAGCTAAAAAAAGAGGTACACGTTACTACAATTATGCCTTATTACATAAATACCGGAATGTTTGATGGCGTAAAATCGAAAATACCAATTTTGAATCCAGAAGCTGCCGCTTTAACCATTGTTAAGGCGATAGAACAAAAGAAAAGAATGGTCGCCATTCCAGGATATTTGTACAGATTCACAAGATTAGGGCAAGGTTTTATGTCGATTGATGTGTTTGATTGGTTTGCAGGTAAAGTATTGGGTATTTATAAAACGATGGAGCATTTTATAGGTCATAAAAAGTAAGAATCAGTGCAATGATAGAAACATCAGAAGATTTAATTATTACATATATTGCAGATCACCAAGCTTTTTTTTCAACACAAAAAACAAAAGATATTGGTTTTAGAATAGCCCAACTTCATAAGTTAAAAAAAGCAATACTTAACTATCAAGTAAAAATTGAGAATGCTTTGTGGGATGATTTGCATAAATCACCAGAAGAAACCTATTTAACAGAAATTAGTATTGTTCTCAATGAAATTGAGCATCATATAAAGAACTTGAAAAAGTGGTCGGCACCTAAGAAAGTAGCAACACCAATTCATTTGCTGCCCTCATCGAGCAATATAATATACGAACCTTTAGGGATTGCTTTAATTGTTGCACCTTGGAATTATCCTTTCCAGTTGCTTCTCAATTCTTTAGTTGGGGCTATTTCTTCGGGTTGCTGTTGTGTTTTAAAACCATCACCAGATACCCCAAATGTTGCTAGCGTCATGGAAAATATGATTTTAGAAATTTTTGACTCAAATTATATCAGCATTGTTCAAGGTGGGCGAAAAACAAATACGATATTATTTTCACAACGTTTTGATATTATTTTCTTTACAGGAAGCTCTAAAGTTGGTAAAGTTGTGATGAGAGCCGCTGCTGAAAATTTAACACCTATAATTTTAGAATTAGGCGGAAAAAGTCCTTGCATTGTTGATGCTGATGCCAATCTTGAGATTGCTGCAAAGCGTATTGCTTGGGGTAAATTAATTAATGCAGGGCAAACCTGTATCGCACCAGATTATCTTTTTGCACATCAGTCTATTAAAGAGGAACTTTTGAACAAAATTGCCGAGAATATCAAATTAATGTTCGGTTCTGATTTAAAACAAAGTCGTTTTTACCCGCGTATTGTAACCGAGACTGCAACAGAACGATTAAGTGGTTTGCTAAATCAAGGTAGCATACATACTGGCCGAGAAGTGGATGTGAAACAAAAATTTATTGCACCAACAATTATAGATGATGTGAAGCCTGATTTTAAGATTATGCAAGAAGAAATATTTGGTCCTATTTTGCCAGTACTTACTTTTAATGATATCGAGGAACCTATTAATTATATCAACAAGAATGAAAAACCTTTGGCTTTTTATTATTTCGGAAAAAATAAGAAAGCCAAAGAGATTTTAGCAAAAACTACCTCTGGTGGCGCTTGTATAAATGATACATTAATGCATATTAGCAATCATAATTTACCTTTTGGCGGAGTCGGAAATAGCGGCATGGGAAATTATCATGGTAAAGAAAGTTTTTTAGCTTTTAGTCATAAAAGAGCTGTTGTAACAACACCAACTTGGATTGATTTGCCCTTAAAATATCCGCCTTTTAAATATTTTAAATTGATTAAGAAAATTATATAGATGGCTTATAAAACGCATAGATGAATAAGAAAGTAAAATTAACTTTAAGAAAGAATACCTTTAGGATGCTACCATTTTTAATCAGCATCTTTTTATTAGCGAGCTGTGCATCAAAAAAAATAAGTGATATTTCTTATCTTAAAAGTTCAGAAGCTTTAGTATCCTCTTTTCCCGAACTAAATGTGTTTCACCCTAGAAAATCTAAAAATAATCCTGTTGTTATTTTTATTCATGGGGGGTATTGGGCTGAAGGAAATAAAGATATTTATGGATTTTTAGGGCGTAATTTTGCTAAAAAAGAAGTGGTAACTGTGATTCCTAATTATACATTAAGTCCTAATGGCAGTTATGATACGATGGCAAAAGAAGTTGCTGCAGCTATAAAATGGACGCACGATAATATTAAAAAATACAACGGAAACCCTGATCAAATATTTTTAATGGGGCATTCTGCAGGAGGTCATTTAATTGCTTTAGTAGGCACAAATTCCAAATATTTAGAAAATGTCGATCTAATTAAGGGGATCATTTTGAATGATGCGGCAGCGTTAGATATGTATTCGTATTTAAAAAAGTATCCGCCTACTAAAAGGTATCACTATGATGTAACTTGGACAGATAATCCAGAGAACTGGAAAGATGCGTCGCCTATTTATTCATTGACAGAGAAAGCACCACCGTTTTTAATGTTTGTTGGTGCGAAGACCTACCCTTCAATTATTTCTCAAAATAAAGATTTTGTGAAAAAGCTGAATGCATATCAGCCAAATGTAAAGATAAATTTTTTAGCTAAAAAACACATACCGATGATGAGTCAGTTTTTTTGGCCTTGGAACAAGAATTATAAAGAAATTATCGAATTTATAGATACAAATAAATAGGATTTACCTTGAGTTGTTATTATTGAAAAGGTAGGTGAATTATTGATAGAAAATAAAAGGTTGTGGATACTATTATTTTTGATGAACCCTTTGATAGCTCTAATGTCAAATTGGATATCGAAATATTAGAACTGCTAACTTAAATACTTTTTCTTTTTCTATTCATTTTTTTGTGTAAAATGAAATTTTACCCATTCTTGAAATTTTTCATTAAAGAATATATTACAAATAAAATCAAATCGTTTTAATTTCTTTTAAGACGATTTATTATCTTGCATCAAAAAGTAAAAATGTCAAAAAATCCGGAATTAGAACTTGCTCTAAACTTCATAGAAAAAACGGATAGAAATCTTTTTATCACAGGAAAAGCAGGAACAGGAAAAACAACTTTTTTACATCAAATTAAAAAAGAATCTTTAAAAAGAATGGTTATTGTTGCGCCAACAGGTGTTGCAGCAATTAATGCAAAAGGAGTTACGATTCATTCGTTTTTTCAAATGCCTTTTGGTCCTATTTTACCAAATCAAATCCAAAATAATCAACAACAACGCAGATTTTCTAAAACAAAAATTGATATTATAAAATCGTTAGATTTAGTAATTATTGATGAAATTTCTATGGTGCGGGCAGATTTACTAGACGGCATAGATCAAGTAATGAGGCGCTATAAAAACCGAAATAAAGTTTTTGGTGGTGCACAAGTTTTAATGATTGGAGATTTACAACAATTAGCACCCGTTGTAAAACCAAATGAATGGAGTTTATTACAACAACATTACGATACCGTTTACTTTTTTAGCTCTAAAGCGTATCTAGAAGCGAATGTGGTTTCTATAGAATTGAAACATATTTATCGTCAGAAAAACGAGAATTTCATTAAAATTTTAAATGAAATTAGAACTAACACTTTGTCTGATGAATCCGCTAAAATTTTAAATAAAAACTACAACCCAACTTTTTCGCCAACGGAAGAAGAGGGGTATATTACACTTACAACTCATAATAGAAGAGCCACTTTAATCAATGATTCTGAACTCAATAAATTAAAGAGTAAAAGTCATTTTTTTAAGGCAGAGGTTTCAGGAAAATTCAATGAAAACGCTTTTCCGAATGATGAAAAGCTAGAATTAAAGTTAGGGTCACAAGTGATGTTTATTAAAAATGATTCATCATTAGATAAAAGATATTATAACGGAAAAATAGGAATTGTAACCGCTATTTCTAGAGAAACGGTTACCGTACAATGTGGTAATGAAGTTGATAAAATTGTAACAGAAAAAGAAAAGTGGGATAATGTAAATTATTCTATCAACGAGCAAACAAAAGAGATTAATGAAGATGTTATAGGCTCTTTTACTCAAATTCCGTTGCGATTAGCGTGGGCAATTACTATTCATAAAAGTCAGGGTTTAACGTTTGAGAGAGCAATTATAGATGCAGAAGCTTCTTTTGCCCACGGTCAAACTTATGTGGCTTTGAGTAGATGTACTTCTTTAGAAGGTTTGGTTTTGAAAACGCAAATTACGAGCAGTGCAATTATCAACGATAAGACAGTCAGTGTTTTTAATGAAAGTGTTGAAGAAAATCACCCAGATGAAGAAATTTTAAACGAATCTGAAAGGAACTTTCAGTTAAATTTAATTTCAGAATTGTTAGATTATCAGCCACTTTTATATCCAACAACGCGTTTAGTAGATATTTTTTATAAAAATAGAACCAGTATAAAAGGAGATGTTATTGATCATCTACAAACTCTAAAAGATGATGGGGTTGCGGCTTTAATGAAAGTTTCTCACGGATTTAAACATCAATTAAATGCACTTTCAGAAGATAAAGTGTTGCCAGAAAACAGTTCTCAAATTCAAGAACGGTTTACAAAAGCGATTGATTACTTTTTAAATCAAACAAAAAATAATATTCAGAAACCTCTAGATGCCATTCAGTTTTCTACAGATAATCAAGCTGTAAAAAAAGACTTTTCTAAACAGTTCGATTCACTTCAGGAAAAGTTAGAAGAAAAATTATTTGCCTTACAAAAAATGACCAATGGTTTTAAAGTACAAGCGTATTTGCAGGTGAGAGCCAAAGCCGTTTTACAAAAAACAGAAGTTACAAAAAAGAAGAAAGTTGCTTCTAAACGCGATCCTATTTTAGCCTTAAGATTAAGAGAGTTAAGAGACGAAATTTCAAAGTCTTTAGGAATTCCCCATTTTCAAATTTTTACACAAGAAACTTTGTATGCAATGTGTGATGAATTGCCTAGAACCGAGGCAGCTTTGTTAAAAATTGTAGGAATGGGAAAAGTTCGGGTTTCTAAACACGGAGAAGAAATTCTTGAGGCGATTGAGCAATATTGTAAGGAAAACGGAATTAATAAATTTAACGAGCAGAAAAAAGAAGATAAAAAATCAACAAAGCAGATTTCTTTTGAGCTGTTTAAATCTGGATTAAACACCAAAGAAATTGCTAAAGAAAGAAGTTTAACCGAAGGCACTGTAGAAAATCATTTGGCAAATTATATTCCGTCTGGAGATATTGATGTTTTAGAATTGATGGAATTAAAACGGTACAAGAAAATTCGTGACCAAATAGAGGCAGCTGGTGAGGTAAAAGGTTTAACCGCGTTAAAAGAAAAAGTAGATGCTAGTTTTTCTTATATGGAGTTGAAAATGGTTTTAATGTCTATGGAGTTATAGCATGTTTTGTCACATCGAGTGAATTTTATTTTTTATTAAATTTGTGTGGAGATATAATTTTAAAGATAAATGTTATTTAGAAGGAGTTTTTTTTAGTGGATTTCAGCATTTTAAAATATTCGAATTATGAATTAGAAGAAGTTTACTTTAATATTGTTCATTCTTCTCTTTTTTAGAAAGCTTTTTGCCAGAATATTTTAATTGGAAGTTTTTTGTCATTTAGAAAGAGCCTTTTTTGGCGGTTGAAGAATCTCTCTTTCTTATTTCGGCATTAATAATAGTACTTATTTCTTGCGCTTTATCAACAATCATAAAGTGCTCACCGTCTTTTATTAGTTTTATATTTTTTGTTGATTTTAATGGAATCAATTTGTCTTTTGTTCCGTGAATTTTAATGACGTTTTTAAGGCTTTCTTCATTTTTCCAGCTTATCAATGCATGAACGGCCCATTTTGCAAATTTTAAATCGGTGTCCTTCAAAATAGCATTTAATAATTCTGTTTGTTCTGTACCAAATAAAAAATTTGCAATCCATCTTGGAGGGTCAAATAGTGTTGTTGGAAATAATTTTACAAGATTGGTTTTTCCAAATACTCCATAAATGAACGGCAGCTCTTTTTTGGTTTCTGCCGATGAAATTAAAATGGTTAAAGCCGGATTTATAAGTTTACTAATTTCAGTGGTGACTAACCCTCCAAAACTAACCCCAATTAAACAAACCTTTTCATTTTGATCAATTTTAGCTGATAATCTTTTTGAATAGTTACTTATAGATTCATTTTTAAGGGGTTTAATCCAATCAATTGGGATCAATTCTGAATCGAGCTTTAAAAATTTAAAAACTCTTTTATCTGCTCCAAGTCCACTAATGCCGTAAATTTTCAAATCTTTTATTTTTTTACTTCAAATCCTTCAACAACAATTGCACCGATTTATGCCCATTCCATTCGTTTTCATCTAAAGAATACACAATGTCAAAATCGTTCTGAACAAAGGCAATTTTATCACCCAAATTAAAACCAATAGCATTGTAATTATTTTTATTATCACCCTGAAAAACATTTAATTTTAAATGAGTTTTGTCTGCTCCCACTTGTTTGCCATAACCATTATCTCGAACACAAGTAGATTTAAAAGTAGGTTTCATATTCATAGGACCAAAAGGCGCCATTTGCTGAAGTATTCTAAAAAATTTGGGTGTAATTTCAGAAAGTTCAATTTCTGCATCAATTGCAATTTCTGGGGTTAATAATTTTTTATCGATGGTTCTTTCAACAACTTCTTCAAACTTATGCTTAAAATTTTCATAATTTTCAGGCAACAATGTTAAACCTGCGGCATATTTATGACCACCAAATTGCTCTATAAATTCAGAGCATTCTTCGAGTGCATTATACACATCAAAACCTTTTACAGAACGTGCAGAGGCTGCTAATTTATCGCCACTTGTGGTAAAAACTAGAGTAGGTCTGTAGTATTTTTCTATCAATCGAGAAGCCACAATACCAATAACGCCTTTGTGCCAATCTTCTTGAAAAACTACCGATGAAAAACGTTCTTCTTCGTCATTATCAATAATCTGAATTAAAGCTTCTTCTGTAATTCTTTTGTCTAAATCTTTTCTATCTGCATTAAAAATTTCAATTGCTGCAGCAAATTCTATGGCAGATTCAAAGTCCATTTCTGTTAAAAGCTGAACTGCATAATTACCGTGTTTTATTCTTCCGGCTGCATTAATTCTGGGCGCAATGATAAAAACCACATCTGTGATGGTAAGTGCTTTTTTTTTAGTGTGATGTATGATTGCTTTAATGCCGTTTCTTGGGTTTTGATTGATAACTTGCAAACCATGATAGGCTAAAATTCTATTTTCACCATTCATAGGTACAATATCTGCTGCAATTGCCGTAGCTACTAAATCTAAATAAGGTACAAAATCTTCAATGGTTTGGTTTCTAGAAACGCCTAAAGCTTGTATGAGTTTAAATCCAACGCCACAGCCACACAACTCATCAAAAGGATAATTACAATCTTCTCTTTTTGCGTTTAAAACAGCAATGGCTTTCGGAATTTCTTTTCCGGGTTTGTGGTGATCACAAATAATAAAATCGATATTTTTTTCTTTGGCATACGCAACTTTGTCAATGGCTTTTATGCCACAATCTAGCGCAATAATTAATGAAAAGTCGTTGTCTTCAGCAAAATCAATTCCCATAAAAGAAATACCATATCCTTCTGCATATCGATCAGGAATATAGGTGGCAATGTTTGGGTGAATCGTTTTTAAATACGAGGCAACTAAAGAAACAGCGGTGGTTCCGTCTACATCATAATCACCATAAATTAAAATATTTTCATTGCTCGCAATTGCGGTTTCAATTCGTGCAACGGCAACATCCATGTCTTTCATTAAAAAAGGATCATGAATATGTTCTAAACTAGGGCGAAAGTAGTTTTTAGCATCTTCAAAGGTTTCAATATTTCTTTGACAAAGTATAGATGCTATCGTGGTATCAACCTTTAGATCTTTTGCTAATTTATGTAATTTTTCTTTTTCGGGTTGTGGTTTTAGCGTCCATCTCATAGCGTTATACTGAGTTTATTTCAGCGATTTTTTTAATTAATTTTTTAGTATTGATGTAGCTATTTTTCTAAAGTATGTAAATGAATTTCAATATCTACTTCAGCAAATTGTCTAAACATTTCCATAACACCACAGTATTTTGTTACCGATAAATTTACTGCTTTTTGAATTTTTTCTGGTTGTAAATCACTATCAGAAAAGTGATAATCTACTTTTACTTTGTTGTAAAATTTAGGATGTTCTTCTGTGAGTTCGGCGGTAACTTCTATCTTAAAATCGGCAACATCAGCGCGCATTTTCTCTAATAATGAAACCACATCTAAACCAGAACAACCTGCTAAAGAAGAAAGCATTAAAGCTTTTGGTGCAAAACCAACAACTTCTCCATTATCTTGAGATTTATCAAACATTGTAAGTTTATAACCACTCGGATTGTCTGTTTCGAATTGTGATTTTTGTGACCAATTAGTGGTAACGATATTTTTAACCATAATTTATAATTTTTTTAAAATTGAAGTCTTAAATTGTGCTTTTAAACAAAAATAAGAAAACACAAAGTAGGAAGTCGTTAAAATGAATAAATCTCTGCAAATTAAATTAAAATTTACAACACTCTTTTTCTTGTTAATGGGGTCTTTATGTTATTCACAGACAGATCTTCCACCATCAATTGCGGCGCAAGGAAGGCAAGCATTTTGCACAGGCAGTCCTATAAACATTGTTACAGATTTTACAATTACAGATAGCGATGATACAGGAATAGCATTTTTTTTTATGCAAATTTCTTCTGGTTATCAGGTTAATTTTGATCGATTAGAATTGACAGGAACTCATTCAAATATTACATCTCTTTGGGATGCCAATGAGGGGAAGCTAACGTTTAGTGCATCAAATAGCGGAACAGAAATCTTATTATCTGATTTAGAAAGAGCGGTAAAAGAGGTTGTTTTTACAACTTCGTCGACAAATATTACTTTAGAAAAAACATTTTCTTTATCTATCGATGATGCGAATTATTTGCCTTCTACAGATCATTTCTATGAGTTTATTGCAAGTAATAATATTACTTGGTCCAATGCTAAATTAGCTGCAGAAAATAGAACTTATTTCGGCAGGCAAGGATATTTAGCTACGTTAACAAGCCGAGAAGAATCAGATTTTGCGGGTAAACAAGCTTCTGGAGCGGGTTGGATTGGCGGCTCTGATGAAGAAACAGAAGGAGAATGGAAATGGGTAACGGGACCAGAAGCAGGAACTGTTTTCTGGAGAGGACAAGTAAATGGGACAACACCAAATTTTGCTTTTTGGAATAATAACGAGCCTAATGATTTTAGGGGCAATAATACTACAGGAGAAGATTATGCGCATATTACAGACCCTTCTATTGGTGTTCGGGGTGCATGGAATGATTTACCAAATGTAGGAGGTACAGATTTATATGCGGCAAAAGGCTACATTGTAGAATATGGTTTTCCAACAGATCCTCCTTTAAACATTGTAGCAACTACAAGTATTTATATTCCTAAAATTACAACAACAAGTGGAGCAACGATTTGCGAACTTGGTTCTGCGACAATTTCGGCACAACCAACTGAAGGTCAGGTTTTATGGTTCGATATGCAAACAGGAGGCACAGAAGTAGCAGCAGGTACCTCTTTTACAACACCCGTTTTAAATGCCGATACCGTTTTTTACGCAGCGGTTTCCGTAAATGGTTGTAAAACGCTAGCTAGAACACCCGTAATGGTAACCGTACTTCAAAGACCAACAATAACCAACACTACGGGCGATTTAATTTGTTCTGGTACAGCAACTTTAAATGCAACTGCTTCGGCAGGAGATGTGTATTGGTATGATTCTTTAACGAGTACAACGCCACTATTTATAGGAAATAATTATGAAACACCTGTATTAAATGCAACTAGAAGTTATTATACAGAGGCCAACATTGCTATTTGTACTTCTTCAACAAGAGCTGAAGTGGTTGCCGTTTTAGATGATATAGTTCCTGAATTTGAGCTACTTCAAGATGTTTTTATTTTGTGTGAGGATATTGGTTCTTTAGATTTAGAAACCATAAATCCACAAGGAAATTATACCTATGTTTGGAAAAAAGAAGGGAACATTATTGTTGGAGATTCGAGCACAAGATCTGTAGATTCTTCTGGAATATATGCGGTAAGTGCAATTTCTGATGCTGGCTGTGTATCCATAGAACAAGTTATTACCGTAATCGCCTCTGAAAAAGCATCTATAACAAAAGAAGATGTAATAATTATGAATGATTCTGACAATAATTCCATTCAAGTTGCCAACCCTAATTTAGGAAATGGTAATTATGAATTTGGGTTAGATGATGAATTCGGAGTTTATAAAGACTTGGGTATTTTCCAAAATTTATCAACAGGAATGCACACTTTATTTATAAGAGATAAAGGCGGTTGTGGTATTGAAAAGTATGTTTTTTCAATTTTAGCATATCCAAAATTTTTTACGCCTAATGGCGATGGTCAGAATGATTTTTGGAATATAGCAGGATTTGATAAAACGTTTTATATAACTTCAGATGTTTTGACTCAAGTTTCGCAGGTCACTACCCCTTGAAAACAAAGAGAAAAAGAATAAAAAAAGTAGCATTTTTATTCCTTTAAGTTTCTAAATTTCAGTACCTTAAAGGTGTAATTCCAATACGCTAAAAATG
>NZ_VORR01000031.1 GCF_007997085.1 Polaribacter sp. IC066 | reverse complement strand
CAATTATTGATTCTAATTATATAATTCTTGACTCTAATTCTGCAATACGTTTTTTGTCGGAGTTCAATTTATAATGCTTTGATACAAAGGAAACAAACACAATTTAAAAGCACTAAAAATCAAACATATAATTGTTACCTAGTAACTAACAAATGTTAACAAGAACGTTCTTTTTCCTAAAAGCAAAGATAGAATTGTTAATAACTAGCTCTTTTTTGAAATCTAGGCTGAATAGTTACGATTATAGTTGATAAAAGCAGCAAAATCAAGAAAAAGAGAAAGTCTGTTAGATAGTTTAAATTGTGGCGTAAAACCTATGCTTAAATGAGTAATAAGGTCACCACCGTTATCAGTAGGCTCAATTACATTTAAAGAAGAAAATCCTCCACCTACGTGTACTAAAACGTTAAAACGATCTGTCCAGTTTTGAAAATCTAAAACATTACCTAAATTCACCACACCTTCTATAGAAGCTCTATAAAGATTTGATTGAAAAGGTAAACTAGTACCTGTTTCAGAAAAACTATTGTAGCCTAAACCTAAACGCAAACCAAATTTTTCATTAAACATATAGCGAACGCCAAAACTAGCTTGAAACAAAATATCGGCATTATAACCATCACTTAAGGGCGCACCTATTTCATAAATTCCTGCACCTAAATCTATTGACCAATGGTCAAAATTCTCTTTTCCTGTATTGTTTTCCTGTGCATTTAGTTGGTAAGAATAACAACATACCAGTACTAATCCTAAAAGTAATTTCTTCATAATTTTCATTCCCCAATGAGTTTTACTAATCTATAACAGATTAACGATATTTTTAGAATATAATAACGAAAGATTATTCCAATAGTTTCTTTTACTCGTTAAAAAGTAATAGGTGGTAGTTGTATTGTTTTTTTAATTCAGTTCTGTAAAATACTTGTAAAAGTAAGGAATAGTTTCGATACCTTTTAAATAATTCCAAACTCCAAAATGTTCGTTTGGAGAGTGTATCGCGTCAGAATTTAATCCAAATCCCATTAAAATAGTTTTACTTTTTAATTCTTGTTCAAAAAGAGCTACTATAGGAATACTACCTCCACTTCTTTGTGGAATTGGTGTTTTGCCAAACGTAGTTTCATAAGCCTTACTTGCCGCTTGATAGGCAATAGTATCAATTGGGGTAACATATCCTTGCCCTCCGTGATGCGGTGTTACTTTTACTTTTACAGATTTTGGTGCAATATTCTCAAAATGAGTTTTAAATAATTCTGTAATTTCTCTCCAATCTTGATGAGGTACCAAACGCATAGAAATTTTTGCGTAGGCTGTGCTTGCAATTACTGTTTTTGCACCTTCTCCGATATAACCTCCCCAAATTCCGTTTACATCTAAAGTGGGTCTTATAGAATTGCGTTCATTTGTAGAGTATCCTTTTTCGCCAGCTTCTGCATCAATATCTAGTGCTTTTTTATAATTTTCTAAATTAAAAGGAGCTTTTGCCATTTCTGCTCTTTCTTCTTTTGATAATTCTTGAACTGCATCGTAAAAACCAGGAATCGTAATATGATTATTTTCATCGTGCAAAGAAGCAATCATTTTTGATAAAATATTGATAGGATTTGCAACTGTGCCCCCATACAAGCCAGAATGTAAATCTCTATTGGGTCCTGTAACCTCTACCTCAACATAACTTAAACCACGCAAACCAGTTGTAATTGACGGAATGTCATTGGCAATCATACCAGTATCTGAAATTAAGATGACATCATTTGCCAGTTTTTCTTTATTTCTAGGTACAAACCAAGCTAAACTTTCTGAACCAACTTCTTCTTCACCTTCAATCATAAACTTTACGTTACAAGGTAAATTTCCGGTGGATGTCATATATTCAAGCGCTTTTAAATGCATGTACATTTGTCCTTTATCATCACAAGAACCACGGGCAAAAATTGCGCCTTCAGGATGAATATCTGTTTTTTTAATGATCGGTTCAAACGGAGGTGAAGTCCATAATTCTATAGGATCGGCGGGTTGCACATCATAATGCCCGTATACTAAAATTGTAGGCAGATTTTTATCGATTATTTTTTCTCCATAAATAATTGGGTATCCTGGAGTTTCGCACATTTCAACTTTATCACATCCTGCTTTTTTAAGACTTTCTAAAACAAAATCTGCCGTTAATAAGACCTCTTTTTTAAAAGCTTTGTCTGCACTAACAGACGGAATTTTTAATAATTCTATTAATTCGTCTAAAAATCGTTGCTTATGTTCTCTTATGTACGTTTTTATGGTATTCATGGGTTGTTTTTTAATTTACATCAAAAATAGAAAAATAATAATGAACTGCTTTGTAGTTTCTGATGATTGTTTATATTTGCAAACCAAAAAGACAGAGTTATCTGTTAATTAAGCAGGCGTGGTGGAATTGGTAGACACGCTAGACTTAGGATCTAGTGCCGCGAGGTGTGAGAGTTCGAGTCTCTCCGCCTGTACAAAAAGCTTCTCATCACAGAGAAGCTTTTTTTTTCTCATAAATTCGCTTATCTTGTTAAAAATTACGTTTATGAAAGCTATTGTTTGCAACAAATTCGGGACACCAGATACTTTACAATATCAAGAAATAGAAAATCCAGCACCTAAAAAAGAAGACGTTTTAATTGCTGTAAAAGCTTGCAGTGTAAATTTTCCGGACACCTTAATAGTTCAAGGGAAATATCAGTTTAAACCAGCATTTCCTTTTTCTCCAGGGAGTGATGTTGCAGGAATCGTAGAAAAGGTTGGCGAAGCTGTAAAACATTTTAAAGTAGGTGATGAAGTTGTAGGCTTTATTCCTTTTGGAGGTTTTGCAGAAAAAGCGATTGTAAAAGCGAAAGACTGTTTTCCTAAACCTAAAGGAATGTCTATGGTCAACGCCTCTGCTTTTTTATTGGCGTATGGCACTTCTTATCATGCTTTAAAAGACAGAGCCAATTTACAAAAAGGAGAAACAATTTTAATTTTAGGCGCTTCTGGTGGTGTTGGTTTAACCGCTTTAGAGTTATCAAAATTAATGGGTGCAAAAGTAATCGCTGCTGCATCAACAAAAGAGAAACTAGATTTGTGTAAACAATTCGGTGCCGATGAGGTGATCAATTATACCGAAGAAAATTTAAAAGATAAAGTTAAGGAATTGACGAATGGTAACGGTGTCGATGTTATTTACGACCCTGTTGGTGGTCATTTTTCTGAATTAGCTTTAAGAGCAATTGGCTGGAAAGGTAGGCATTTAGTGATTGGTTTTGCAAATGGCGAAATTCCTAAAATACCCATTAATTTAACCTTGTTAAAAGGAGCAAGTATTGTGGGTGTTTTTTGGGGCGCATTTGCTCAAAAAGAGCCGAAAAAGAGCTTCGATAACATACAGCAATTATTAACTTGGTTTGCAAAAGGTGATTTAAAACCACATATCGATACAATTTACGCGCTAAAAGACGCACCAAAAGCGCTAGAAGCGATGATGAATAGAAAAACGAAAGGCAAAATTGTAATTAATATGGAACTTTAACTTTTAGATTTTAGAATAATTTTCTCAAAATCGACTGTTTTTTCGGCATTTAAAAATAAGTTTTGAGCTTCTACAGGCGGTATTGTTAGTTTTCTTTTTGTTAAATCTATCCAAGCTCCATACACTTTTATAATCGCAGCTAACTTTCCTGCTTCATTAAAAACTTCATGTGTAATTTTCCAACGTTCATTATTTGCAGAAAGTCCGGATAGTTTCATGTTTACGCTAATGTTTTCTCCTAAGTGAATTTCTTTTCTAAAAGACGTTTCTTCCGTAAAAAGAATCGGTCCAAGATTATGTTTGGTCAACTCAACAATAGAAAAGTTTTGTTCGGCAAAATAGCGCACTCTTACTTCGGCAGCATATTCATTATATGCCGTGTGGCGCATGTGTCTGTTTGGGTCAAAATCTGACCATTTTGTAGGGAATGTTATTTGGTAGCTCATGGTGTAAAATTAAAAAAAGCCTGCTATATTTAAAAAATATAGTAGGCTTTTATTGATGTTTATAAGTAAACTTTAATTTTTAATCATTTTAGATTTTTCTCTTAACTTTAGTTCACTTAAAACAGCTAAAGCTTCAGAAACGTACATATCTTTCGATAGGTTTTTATGCCAAGCAACTCTTTTGTCTTCTAAATCTTTATTACTAGAAAATAAAGATTGCTCGTATTTAGGAGATTCAAACGTTAAGCTTGATTTGTAATCGAACACAGATTTAAATTTATCTGCTTCTTTTTCTCTTTCATCACTTTGCTTTAAAAACTTTTTATAATTTAAAGAGTAAGAAGTGTCTTCTTGATTCTTTTTTAACCATTTTGCATATTCATTTACCAATTTAAAGTTGGTATCAGCCGCAATTCTTTCTTTACTCTTGTAAATAACGTCGTTAAAGTTCGCATACGAATTAGTCTGAGTATATTTTGCTTGAGGTACTTTATCCCAAGCCAAAGCGCCTTCTAAATCGCGTTCACCAAACTTCATATAACTAAACCTACTTGGCATTGCAATATCAGAATAAACGCCTTCTTTTTGTGTAGAACCACCATTTACTCTATAAAATTTTTGAATGGTCATTTTTAAATATCCTAAATCTTGCTCGTACTTCGGATAAAACTGATTGATTGGTAAAATATTTTGCACAGTTCCTTTTCCGTAGGTTTGATTACCGCCTAAAATAACCGCTCTATTATAATCTTGCATTGCTGCTGCAAAAATTTCTGATGCAGAAGCAGAAAATTCATTCACCAAAACCACAACAGATCCTTCCCATTGCACTTGCGGATCAATATCATTTTTAACAACCGGATTTTCGCCTCTATATTTTACTTGTACAATTGGGCCTTGATTGATAAACAATCCTGATATTTCGATAGCCGTTTTTAAAGAGCCGCCACCATTATTTCTTAAATCAACAATTAAACCAACAACACCCTCACTTTTTAATCGTTCAATTTCTTTCTCCATGTCTTTGGCAGAATCTCGATAATTATTATCGGTAAAATCGATATAAAAACTAGGTAAATCGATGATTGCATATTTTTTGCCATTCTTTTCAACAATACTAGATTTTACAAAAGTTTCATCTAGCTGAACTACATCTCTTATAATAGAAATTATTTTTGTAGAACCATCCATTTTTTTCTTTACGGTTAATCTTACTTCCGTACCTTTTTTTCCTTTGATAAATTTAATAGCATCTGTTAAGCGCATTCCTACAATATCTAAAGGTTCTTCATCTCCTTGTGCCACTCTTAAAATAATGTCACCAGCTTCTAATTCTCCTTGTTTAGATGCAGGACCGCCGGCTACCAAATCAGAAACATGCGTGTAAATTCCTTTTTCTTGTAAACGTGCGCCAATTCCCTCTAGTTTTCCAGACATGGTTTGGTCAAAATTCTCTTTTTTTGTAGGATCCATATACATGGTATGAGGATCAAAAGCACCTACCACAGAATTTAAAAAGGTAGAAAACCAATCATCATTTTCTAGTCTTTCTATTCTCATATACAATTCATTCATGTTCTCTAGCACCTCTTTTCTAGCTGCTATTTCAAGAGCTGTAAAAGATTTAACTTTATATTTTTTATCTTTTTTAAGTTTTTCTTCTTGCAAATCAGTTTGCTCTTGTATTCTTCCTAGCGTTTGTAATTTTAGTTGTTTTCTCCAATAATCAATCAACTCGCTATCGTTTTTTGCAAAAGGCAATTTTGTGTAATCTATATTAACGGATTCATCCTTATCAAATTGAAAAGGTTGCGCTAATAAATCTCCATAATATGATTTTGCATTTCTAATTTTACTTAAAAATCGATTATAAACCAATTGATAAAAAGATAAATCGTCTTGTAATAATTGATTATCAATTTGATATTTATATTGCGAAAACTTTTTTAAATCTTCTTGTGTAAAATAGCGCTTACTCGGGTCTAAAGCATCAATAAAAGAAGTGTAAACTAATTCAGAAAAATCATCATTTAAATCTTTTGCAACATAATGACCTCTGGTTAAAATGTTTTTTAAAACATATACTAATACTTTATCTTTTTCAGGATCAATGTTTGGGTTATCCTTTTGGTTTTGTGCATTAAAACTAAAACTCGTTAACAATAAAACAATTGCTAAAAAACTGATACTAAACTTATAGTTTGTTTTCATAAATTTACTGTTGTTATTTGTATTTTATAATAACCAATGGGCTAAAATTGTGCCATAAATTAAATTCTTACAATTTTACGAATAATTAGTCTTTTTTATTCTTTACAAAATGTTAAAAAGAAAATCGCATAAAATAAATTATATTTGCTTTAAAGATATAAAATTCATTCTTAAAATTGAATATTTGAGCTAAATTGATGCTAAAAATCAATTTTAGGATGTAAACTTAAATTTAAAAATCGAATGCAAGAAAGACCTTTAATTTTAGTGACAAATGACGATGGCATTACAGCTCCAGGAATCAGAGCGCTTATTAAAATAATGAATAAAATTGGAGATGTCGTTGTGGTAGCTCCCGATAGTCCGCAAAGCGGAATGGGGCACGCAATTACAGTAGATAATGTGTTAACATGCAATCCTATAACTATTGACGACGGACCTCAATTAGAGTATACCTGTTCTGGAACGCCAGCAGATTGTGTAAAAATGGCAATTAGTGAAATTTTAAATAAAAGACCAGATTTATGCGTTTCTGGTATTAATCATGGAGCAAATTCATCTATTAATGTAATTTATTCCGGAACTATGAGTGCCGCAATTGAGGCAGGTATAGAAGGGATTCCTGCAATTGGTTTTTCGTTATTAGATTTTAAATGGCACGCAGATTTTAAGCCCTCTGAAGATTTTATAAAAAAAATTACTTTAAATACCTTATCCAATGGTTTGCCAGAAGGGATTGTTTTGAACGTAAACATTCCTAATCTAAAAAAAGAAGAAATTAAAGGAACTAAAATTTGTAGACAAGCCATGGGCGTTTGGAAAGAGATTTTCGATAAACGTAAAAGTCCTTTTGGTAAGGAGTATTATTGGCTTTCTGGTGAGTTTGTAAACAACGATAAAGGGCAAGATACAGATGTATATGCGTTAGAAAATGGTTACATTTCTATTGTGCCGGTTCAGTTTGATTTAACGGCGCATCATATGATTCAAAAATTGAATTCTTGGGAACTGTAAAAAAAGATATTTTAATAGGCATTTTAATTTCCTTATTTGCAACTGCGGCTGGTTGTTTTTTATATGTAGAGTACTTTTCTAGATTCGGATTTAGGGAAACCATACAAATGATAGAAGACGGAGACTTGTATGGTAAGATTTTATCTATTGCTGCAATTCCTAATTTATTTGTATTTTTTATTTTTATCAAAAAAAAACAAGATAATAGAGCAAAAGGAGTCTTATTAATGACGATTGCAATTGCTTTAACAACCTTAATTTTAAAGTTTATTTAATGAAATATTACATTATTGCAGGTGAAGCTTCTGGAGATTTACATGGTTCTAATTTAATGAAAGCGCTTTATAAAGAAGATGCAGCCTCAGATATTCGTTTTTGGGGTGGAGATTTAATGCAGAAAGCAGGCGGTACGCTTGTAAGTCATTATAAAGATAGAGCTTTTATGGGCTTTTTTGAGGTTTTACGAAACTTGAATAAGGTTTTGGTGTTTATTAAATTTTGTAAAAAAGATATCGAACAATTTCAGCCAGATGTTGTTATTTTTATCGATAACTCTGGTTTTAATTTACGCATTGCAAAATGGGCAAAGCAAAAAGGATTTTCAACTAATTATTATATTTCTCCGCAAGTTTGGGCCAGTAGGCCAGGTAGATTAAAAGGGATTAAAAGAGATGTTGATAAAATGTTTGTAATTCTTCCTTTTGAAAAAGAATTTTATGAAAAATATGAATACGAAGTAACTTTTGTAGGGCATCCTTTAATTGATGCCATTGCTGATAGAAAACAAGTAGGCGAATATAAATTTCGAGAGGAGTTTAAGTTAGGTAAGCAACCTATAATTGCATTATTACCGGGAAGTAGAAAACAAGAAATTATAAAAATGCTTTCTGTAATGTTGTCTCTCGTTGATGATTTTTCAGCATATAAGTTTGTAATCGCAGGTGCGCCAAGTCAAGATTTTTCTTTTTATGAACGCATTATTGGTGATAAAAAAGTGAATTTTATTGATAACAGAACGTATGACTTATTGTCGGTTTCAACAGCTGCCTTGGTAACTTCTGGCACGGCAACTTTAGAAGCTGCTTTGTTTAAAATACCGCAGGTTGTTTGTTATAAAGCAGGCTCGATCTCGTATCAAATAGCAAAAAGAATTATTACGCTAAAATTTATTTCTTTGGTTAACTTAATTCTGGATCGGGAAGTGGTTACCGAGTTAATTCAGAATGATTTTAACAGATCGACGTTAAAAGAAGAACTCACTAAAATTTTGGATGATACCCATCGAAAAAAAATGTTTTTAGCTTATTTTGAGTTAGAGAAAAAGTTAGGAGGAAAAGGAGCCTCCCAAAAAACAGCAAAATTAATTGTGAAAGGGGTAACGGAGTAAAGGGTATGAAAAAAGGTTTGGTGATCTTGTTTTTTTCTTTGATTTTAGGTGGCTGTGCTTCCTCTAAAGAAAGGAGCAACAAACAGGTTTCTAAAACAGATAAAATCGTTGCAAACGCATTAAAATACAAAGGCGTAAAATATAAATTTGGTGGCACAACCAAAAGAGGAATGGATTGTTCTGGGGTAATCTTTGTTGCCTTTGGCAAAGAAAATGTTCTATTGCCAAGAGTTTCTAGAGACATGGCAAAAAGAGGAAAAAAAGTCTCTTTGCGCAAAGCTAAAAAAGGCGATTTATTATTTTTTAAAACTCAAAAAAGTAAACGAAAAATTAATCATGTGGGTTTAATTATGGCGGTAAAAAACGGACAGATTTGGTTTATACATGCCACGAGTTCTAAAGGCGTAATTGTTTCTTCTCTGTCACAGAAATACTGGAAAAAAGCGTTTGTAAAAGCAACTTCGATTCTTTAAAAAGTTTTATTTTATTTGAGTATCTTTAGCTGGCTATGAAAAAGTTACTCGAATATTTGCCACTGCATTTAGTTGTATTTTTAATTGTAGGAATTCTGCTGCAGTTTTATGCAAGTTTTTGGCAGTTTGGTTTTTTAAATTTATTACTATTATTGCTATCAATAACCTTCTTGTTATGGTGGGTTCCGAGTAAAATCATCAGAACTTTATTGTCTTTTTTATTGTTTTTTTTTGTAGGGATTTCCGCCGTTTTTGTAAACAATAATGCAAACTATAAAAATCATTATAAAGTCTATTTACATGATACTGCTAGTGTTACTTTAAAAGTAATAAAGGTTTTAAAATCGGGTGCTTATAACGATAAATTTCAGGCTGATGTTATACAAGTTGATGGTGTAAAAACAAGAGGCAGCATCTTATTAAATATTTATAAAGATAGTATTTCTAATCATCTTAAGGTTGATGAAATTTTGTACACAAAATCACTTTTTACAGAATTAAGTCCGCCATTAAATCCGCATCAATTCGATTATAAACTTTATTTAGCAAAGCAAGGAATACATCAACAAGTCTTTTTAGAAAAAAGAGACTATAAAAGTTTAGGATTTAATCGTTTTTCTTTGGTTGGTTTTTCAGCTAAATTTAGAGATAAAATTGAAGAAGCACTTTTAAAATATCATTTTAAAACAAATGAACTGGCCGTAATTAATGCATTGTTATTAGGGCAGAGACAAGATATATCTAAAGACTTAATTAATGATTATTCTAAAGCAGGCGCCATTCATATTTTAGCCGTTTCAGGCTTGCATGTTGGTATTATCTTACTCATTTTATCTTTTATATTTAAGCCAGTAGAGCGTTTTAAGCACGGAAAATTTATAAAATCGATTTTAATTATTTTAATTCTTTGGATGTTTGCTTTTATTGCCGGCTTGTCTGCCTCTGTGGTTCGGGCAGTTACCATGTTTACTTTTTTAGCAATCGGCAACGCCTTTCAACGAAAAAAAGTAACAGAATTTTCTTTGATTGCTTCGATGTTTTTGCTTTTATTAATAAAGCCTCTATTTTTATTTGATGTTGGTTTTCAAATGAGTTATTTGGCTGTTTTTGGTATTGTTTGGATACAACCAAAACTGTATAAAATATATACGCCTACCTATAAAATTGAAAATAAAATTTGGCAATTAATAACGGTTTCTATCGCTGCGCAGATGGGTGTTGTACCTTTAAGTTTGTATTATTTTCATCAGTTTCCGGGGTTGTTTATGCTTTCTAATTTAATTATAATTCCTTGTTTGGGAACTATTTTAATTGGCGGAATTCTGATAATTTTTATGGCATTATTAGGAGTTTTACCGCAATTTTTAGCTTCAATGTATGGGTTTGTTATTTCGGTAATGAACGGTTTTGTCAGTTGGATTTCTAGACAAGAATATTTTTTATTCAAAGATATTTCTGTGTCCTTTTTAATGATGATGGCAGCTTATGTACTGATTGTTTTAGGGGTAAGTTTTTGGATAAAAATGTCTCCTAAAAAAGGAATCTACTTTTTAGGAGCTGTGTTGCTTTTTCAAGGCGTTTTTCTATTTGAAAATTATCAAAAAAACACTAAAAAAGAGTTTGTTGTTTTTCATAAAGGTATTGCTTCTGTTTTTGGCTTCAGAAATGGAGCCGCTGTAAAAATCTATCATAATTTAGATATTATAAAAACAAAGCATTTACATATAATTCAAACCTATGCAGTTGGCGAAAATGTAAAGCCAAATTTTGTTGCAGAAATTCCAGCTTTTTTTAGGGTTAGAAAAAAGAATATTTTGGTGATTGATAGCTTGGGTGTGTATCCTGTTCATGGTTTAGAAAAACCAATCGTTATTTTACAGCATTCTCCTAAAATAAATTTAGAACGATTGATTAAAACACTAAATCCAAGTCAAATTATTGCAGACGGTTCTAATTACAAAAGCTATGTAAAAAGATGGGAAATAGGATCTAAAAAACTAAAAGTCCCTTTTCACTATACTGGTGAAAAGGGATCGTTTAGGTATTAAATATTTTGAAAACTAACTTTTAAATTTCGGCTCAAACGTTTTATAATAGGCATCAAAGGTTTCTTGAGTTTTTAACTCTTTATGTTTGTCTGTGAAAAATAATTTAAGGTAAAACTCTAATTGCTGGGGTTCATAAAAACCTTTTAACGGAATTATAAAGTCTCCTGTTTCACTTAAAAAAGCAATGGTTGGGTATGCGTTTACGCCCATATAGTTTGCAAATTCGTGTGCACTATTTCTAGTTTGTGCTTTTGCTGCATCGTAATTAGGATTCTTAAAAGTTTTTTCTTGATAATGTACAGTTTCATTCCCTTCACCATTAAATTTAACGGCGTAATAATGCTCATTAACATAGCTAGCTACATCGTTATTCTGAAACGTTTTTTTATCTAATAATTTACACGGTCCACACCAATTTGTGTAAATATCGATCATTATTTTTTTAGGATTTTCTTTTTGAAGTTCTAAAGCCTCGTTTAAAGAAACCCAATTAATTTTTTGTGCCGTTATGTTGCTGCTTAAAAAAGCTAAAATTGCCAGTGCTATAAAAGTTCTCTTCATGTTATATGGAGTACAAATGATGTGCCAAATTTATAAATTATTGGATGGCGCGCATTAATTCGGTATCAAACGGAAAAAACAAAACCCCATAAATTTAAGTTTATGAGGTTTGGTTTGATGTTGTTTAATGTACTTTGCCCATTAGTTTTTTCATTAAAGGCGAGAATATAATAATGATTAATCCAGCACCCACCGCATATTTCGAAATAAGTAAGAAACCATCTGTGTAAATAGCTAAGGTATCTAAACCACCAACATTGGCATCCGTACTTTCTACAGCTAGTTGTTTGCCTATGAAACCTACAATTTGAAAAGCATATGCAGATGATAAGAACCAAATTCCCATCATAAATGCGACTATTTTTTTAGGTGATAAATCTGTGATTTTTGACAAACCAACGGGCGACATAAATAACTCTCCGATAGACAAAATTAAATACATAACTAATAAGTATGCAAAAGGAACCATACCGTTTTCATCGGCATTACCTTTACTTAAAGCTAAAATATAAAAACTAGCTCCTGCTAATAATAAACCTAACCCAAATTTGTAGGGCGTTCTAGGGTTTAAGTTTTTCTTTGATAAATATCCCCATAACAATGAAATAGGAATTGCAAGAATGATGATAAACATCGAGTTTAACGAGTTTGTTTGAGCAGCGGTCATAATACCATCTAAAGAAACGTTTCTAGATGCAAACAATGTAATTACACTTCCTGATAGTTCATGAAAACCCCAGAACATGGTCATAAAAAATGTAATTAAAACTGCCATAAACAATTTTTTACGTTCCTCTAAAGTAGCTTTTAACATGATGCTTCCTAAATAGATAACAATTGTAATTCCGATTATTTTAAAAATTAACCCTACAATGGTTTCATCTCCTAAAAATGAATCTCCTCCCATAATAGCTTCGTAAGAAGATAAAATGTAGGCAATTACGGGTACAAAAAGTATGGCAATTATTGGAATCAATGTCTTTTGCGGAATTCCGATAACTGGTTTTTCGTATATTTCTTTGCTTGGAGGTAAACCTTTATCACCAAAAACATTCTTTTTTATACCGCTCCAAAAGAAAATTAATCCAGCCATCATGCCTATTCCTGCCAAACCAAATCCGTAATGATAGCCATATTTTACGGCTAACCATCCACATAATAATGGAGCAACCCAGCCGCCTATATTTATACCCATATAGAATATAGTAAATCCAGAATCTTTTCTTACATCGCCATCTTTATATAAAGCTCCAACAAAGGTTGATATGTTGGGTTTAAAAAACCCGTTACCAACAATAATAAAGGCCAAGGCTAAAAAGAAAGCAATATCATTTTCAACTGCTAAAACAAAATGACCAATAGACATTAGAATTCCGCCTAAAAAAATAGAACTTCGCATTCCTAATATTTTATCAGAAATTTGACCACCAATTACAGTAGAAGCATACACTAAAGAACCATAAGATGCATAAACAGCTGCTGTGGCATAATCTCTATTAGATAATGATTTAAAAATTTCTTCAACCATGTAAAGCGTTAGCAACGCTCGCATACCATAGAAACTAAAACGCTCCCATAATTCTGCAAAGAATAAATAAAATAACCCTTTTGGATGTCCAAATAGTTGCGGGTCTTCTGCAGTTGCATTCACTCCTTTGTCTAACATAATTATTCTTTTGTTTTAGTTGATTATTTTGATTTATTAATTAGATGCTCTTCTACAAAATTTGTCATTTTTGTGTATAAATTTAAGCGCATATTTTTTCCTTTTACAATGGAATGTGTTCTATCTGGCACAATAAACATATCAAACTGTTTATTGGCTTCAATTAAAGCGTTAATCATTCTATAACTGTTTTGAACATGCACATTATCATCACCAGTGCCATGCACTAATAGGTAATTTCCTTCTAATTTTTCTGCATAATTTACAGGAGAATTTTCATCATAACCAGCAGGGTTTTCTTGCGGAGTTCTTAAAAAACGTTCTGTGTAAACAGAATCATAAAACCGCCAAGAAGTTACAGGTGCCACTGCAATTGCTGTTGTAAAAATATCACTTCCTTTTAAAAGCGAATTTGTACTCATATGCCCACCAAAAGACCAACCCCAAATACCGATATTGTTTTCATCGATATAAGAACGCTCTGCCAATTTTTTAGCGGAAGCAATTTGATCTTCAGTTTCAAATTTTACCAAATTTAAATAGGTAGATTTTTTAAAATCAGCACCTTTTAAGCCTGTTCCACGACCATCAACACACACTATAATCATTCCTTTTTGCGCTAACATATTGTGCCAATAATCATTAGAGTCATTCCAGCTATTGCTTACTTTTTGAGATCCAGGACCCGAGTATTGAAACATTAACATTGGGTACTTCTTGTTTTCGTCAAAATCTACAGGTTTAAGCATCCACATGTTTAAATCATTTCCATTAATAGTAATTGTAGAAAACTCTTTAGAACTCATGGCATACATTGATAATTTATCTTTAAGTGCTGCATTGTCTTCAATTACTTTAAGCATTTCACCTTCTGCAGTGTATAGCGAATAAACTGGCGGAATTGCTGATGAAGAAAACGTGTTGATAAAGTAGTTTAAGTTGGTGCTAAAAGCCGCACTATTTTGACCTTCTTTATTGCTTAATAATTTTTTAGTTTCACCATTTAAGCCAACGGAATAAACGCCTCTATTGGTAGAGCCGTTTTCTACAGATTGGTAATAAATAGTTTTCTTTTCTTGATTAAATCCGTAATATTTAGTTACTTCCCAATTTCCTTTTGTAATTTGATTGATTAAATTACCATTAAAATCATAGTGATAAATATGATTAAATCCATCATTTTCACTGGTCCAAATAAAAGAATTATCCGCTAAAAAAGTAAGATTGTCAGTAACATTTATATAAGCTTTGTCTGTTTCGTTAAAAAGTAAAGTAGCAGTGTTTTTTAAAGCATTTACTTTATGGAGGTTTAAACTATTTTGATGACGATTTAACGTCGTTGCTACAAGAACAGCATCGTCGTTAGACCATTTTATTCTTGGGATATATTCATAATCGCCTAGACTAATTTTTTTCGTGTTTTGAGAATCAACAGTGTACATGTGCAGTGTAACATCAGCATTTTTTTCTCCTGCTTTTGGGTATTTGAATACCTGTTGATCAGGATAATTTTCTTTACCCACAATATCCATAGAAAAAGTAGGAACATCCGTTTCATCAAAACGTAAAAAAGCCAAGTATTTGCTATCGTTGCTCCATTCAAAAGCTCTTACAAAACCAAACTCTTCTTCGTAAACCCAATCTGTAATTCCGTTTATAATATGATTCTTTTTTCCGTCTTTAGTTACTTGCGTAATTTTATTTCTAGAAAAATCTTTGATAAAAATATTATTGTCTTTAGCGTAGGCAACTTTTTGGTTATCCGGAGAAAAAATAGGCTCTTGAATATCTTTTTCTATTAAAGTTACTTTTTTAGAAGCAATATCATAAGCATAAAAGGTGCCCGTAAAAGAATGTCTATAAATCTTCTTAAAATCGGTTCCTAGAATTATTTTAGTTTCATCATTGTTAAAACTATAAGAAGAAATAGATTCGATTTTTTCTAAATCTTTACTATTTACAATGGTGGCAACTTTTTCTAAAGTAGCATAACTATAAGTATCTACAGTGGTTGCTCCAGATTCTTTATCAATATTTAAAAGCGAATAGAAATTGCCATTCATAGAATTTAAAGCATTCATTTTTTCAGGAGAAAAAGTTTTATCCCAAATTTCTTCAAGTGTGATTTCTTTAGTTTTTGTCAATTTGTTGTTAGAAGTGTTTTCTTTACAGCCTACAATAAGTAAGACGGTTGCTATAATGATGAGGTTTTTCATTTGAGACTTTATATTTTATAAAAAGTTTTCCAAGTTTACGAAAATAATGTGAAAAAATAGGTTTTATTAATCGAAGTTTTAAATCTAGAATTTTAAATATTGAAGAAATATTTTGTTTTTATCATTTTTTAGCAAAAAAAAATCTCGATAACATTTTAAGATTATCGAGATTGTAATTTATTTAAAAGAATTATTTTTTATTTTCATTTTCTTTTGTTGCTTTTGCATCATCGGTGCCGATGATTAAAGGGGTTTTGCCATCTGTAATAATAGTTTTAGCATTGGCAGATCTTGCCAATTCTCTAAACGCTTCAATAGCTTTTAATTTTAAAATATCTGGTGTTAAACCTTCTGCAATAATTAGTTGTGCATCTCTTTCTCCTTTGGCACTAATAATTTTTCTTTCTGCTTCTAACAATTCTTGCTCTAAAACAAATTTTAATCGCATTGCATCTTGTTCGGCCTGTAACTTTCTTTCAATAGAATTTGCTAAACCTCTTGGTAATTGAATTCTTTTCATCAGAACAGCAATTAACTGGATACCATCTGCTTGGCCCTCTGCTTGCTTTTCAAGATTCACTTTCATCTTCGCTAAAATTTCAGTCTCAATGTCTGCTCTTTTTCCGGAGTGCATGTCTTTCGCAAAAAACTTTGCACACACATCTGAAGCTGCAGATCTAAATACACTTGTGATTATTGATTCGTAATCTTGTCCTAAATTCTCAAGAACAGAGGCAACTTTGTTTGCTTCTAATCGATATAAAATTGAGATTTCAGAATTTACACTTAAGCCCTCTTTACTTGGCAAGCTCAGTACTAATTTTATGTTACTAGTTTTTGTAGATTCTTTAAGAACTTTACTTATAAAAGGATTGTAAAGAACAGTTCCTTGGGTTTTTACTTCTTTAGATAATTTACCTAAAGTTTGTTTAATACCTACTTCTCCCGGTCTCACAACTGCGCAACTAGAAAGTAAAAACATTCCTAAAATTGCTATTAAACTTACATTTTTCATATTTGGTTACTTTAACTATTATTTGTAATCAAAGATAAATTATTAGCTATTTAAAAAATATAGTTCACTATTAAATTTAATTATGATAAACATTAAATGTTTTTATTAAATCGTTACTATTTGTGTTTTTGTAGTGAATTTTTTAAGGATAATTTAAGAGAAAATAGTTATTTTATATTTGGGCAGGTTAGACGTTATTTAAATCTTTTGTATTGGGTTCGTTTATTAAAATCTATAGTACAATTAAAGCTAATTTTTTACAGATTACTTTATATTTGTGTCTTAAAGAAAATAAAAAGAGAGATGTCTAAAATTATTTCTGGTTTTTCTAAATTGACAAAAGAAGAAAAATTGAATTGGTTGGCAGAAAATTATTTTGAAAATAATTTAAGTGCAATCGAAATTATAAAGCAGTATTGGAATAATGATGAAAAATTACAACAACTTCATGACGATTTTATAGAGAATACCATCACCAATTTTTATTTGCCTTTTGGTGTTGCACCCAATTTTGTAATTAATAATAGAGCCTATGTAATTCCTATGGTTATTGAAGAAAGTTCTGTGGTGGCTGCAGCTTCTTTAGTGGGTAAGTTTTGGAGCACAAGAGGCGGTTTTAAAACAACGGTAATAGGTACTACAAAAATTGGTCAAGTCCATTTTATGTATTCTGGCAAGTATAATGATTTAGAAGATTATTTTAATAAAAATAAAACTGAATTATTTGCGGCTACAGCTTCCATTACAAAGAATATGGAGAAGCGTGGTGGCGGAATTTTAGATATCAAGTTGGTCGATAAAACAGCTAAATTAGCCAACTACTATCAATTGAATGCAACTTTTGAAACGAAAGATTCTATGGGCGCAAACTTTATCAATTCTTGTTTAGAAGCGATCGCAAAAAAGTTTGAAACAGCCGATATCGAAATTGTAATGAGCATCTTGTCTAATTTTGTGCCAGAATGTTTGGTACGAGCAGAAGTGAGTTGTAAAATAGATGATTTAGGAGGCGATAATCCGCAGAAATTTGCAGAGAAATTTTATCAAGCAGTAAAAATTGCAGAAATAGAGCCTTACCGAGCGGTTACGCACAATAAAGGAATTATGAACGGAATTGATGCCGTAGTTTTGGCAACTGGCAATGATTTTAGAGCTATCGAGGCTGGTGCCCATGCGTATGCTTCGCGTTCTGGCTCGTATTCTAGCCTTTCTCATTGTTCTATTGAGGGTGGTGTTTTTAAATTCTGGATAGAGCTGCCGTTAGCATTAGGAACCGTTGGCGGATTAACAGCTTTACATCCGATGGCGAAAATTTCTTTACAAATGCTGCAAAAACCATCCGCAAGAGTGCTAATGCAAATTATAGCAGCAGCAGGTTTAGCACAAAATTTCGCGGCCTTAAGAGCGCTTACAACTAAAGGAATTCAGTTTGGACACATGAAAATGCATCTGCAAAATATTTTGAATCAGTTTGATGCCACACAAGAAGAAAAAGAAATTATTACAACTTATTTTGATAAAAGAACAGTGACGCACTCTGCGGTTGTTGAGAAAATAAATACCTTAAGAAAGCCAAAAGTAAACTGGGTAGATTTTTTAAATTTTAATACAATTAAAGAAACATTGTCTTCTTTGGATAAAAATTCGAAACCTGTTTTTGGCACGATGAATGCGCAACAAATGATAGAGCATTTAAGCGCGGTAACACAAATAGCCAGCGGAAATTGGAACGTTGATGTGTATGTTTCTGATGAAAAAACAGCAAGAAGAAAACCATTTTTAAATACTGAAAATGAATTGCAAACGGGTTTTAGAGCTTCTTTTTTGTCTGATGAACCAATTGATCTAAAATTTAGTTCGCTTCATTTGGCAACTGACGATTTACTGCACCAACTAGAAGTATTTGTAAAAGTTTTTACAGACGATAAAAATAGAACGATTGTGCATCCATTTTTTGGGGAGTTAGATTTTGAAGCATGGAAGAAATTTCAAGTAAAACATTTTACGCATCATTTTAAACAATTTGGTTTGTTGTAATTGAATAGCAATGGGTTTCAACCCGTTGTTAATTGATAAATAGCAATGGGTTTCAACCCGTTGTTAATTGATGAATAGCAATGGGTTTCAACCCGTTGTTAATTGATAAATAGCAATGGGTTTCAACCCGTTGTTAATTGATAAATAGCAATGGGTTTCAACCCGTTGTTAATTGATAAACAGCAATGGGTTTCAACCCATTGTTAATTGATGAAAAAAAATCATGTCATTTATAAAGGTTTACATACATTTTGTTTGGAGTACCAAAAATAGAGTTCCGTTTTTGGAAACAAAAGAATTGAGACAAAAGGTATGGAAGCACATAAAAAAAAACGGTAAAGAAAAAGGTATTCATATAGATTTTGTAAACGGATATTCAGATCATTGTCATTGTTTAGTTTCTCTGGGATCGGATCAAACGATACAAAAGCTGATGCAATTGATTAAAGGAGAATCTTCTTTTTGGATTAATCAACAAGGATTAACAAAAGAAAAATTTCAATGGCAAACGGAATATTTTGCTGTTTCTGTATCAGAATCGATTGTTGAGAAGGTTAGAAATTATATTAGAAATCAAGAAAGGCATCATGCTAAAAAATCTTTTCAGGAAGAATATGAAGATTTTATATTGAAATATGATTTTAAAAAATTTGATGATAAATAATTTTATCATCATCATCATCATCATCATCATGCTAAAGCATGATGCAATTGAACAGGATTCGATTCATGGAATTTAATTCATAAAATGAATTAAATGCAATTCATCAATAGCAATGGGTTTTAACCTATTGAACATATGGATTTTATATTGAAATATGATTTTAAAAAATTTGATGATAAATAAAATTCATCAATAGCAATGGGCTTCAGCCCATTGAATGCATAAAAATTCAATGGGTTGAAACCCATTGAATAAATGGTATATTAAATTCAAAAAAATAAATGAATTTTTATTCAAACGGAAAATTATTATTAACAGGAGAATATCTAGTTTTAGATGGCGCCCAATCTTTGGCAGTACCTACAAAATTTGGTCAAGATTTAATTGTTGAGAGCATACAGGAACCGCAATTAATCTGGGGAAGTTTTACAAATACAGGAGAATGTTGGTTTGAGGCTGTTTTTGATTTGCCAAAATTAAGGTTGGTAAATTGTTCTTTTAACGCTGATAAAGAAGGAAGCGCAGCGTTTATCGCAGAAACCTTGTTAGAGATTTTAACCGAAGCCAAAAATTTAAATCCTATTTTTTTAAATTCTAAAAATGGATATGTTGTCAAAACAAAACTAACGTTTCCTAGAGATTGGGGATTAGGGAGTTCATCAACCTTAATAAACTCTATTGCTTCTTGGGCAAAAGTAGATGCTTTTAAATTACTTTGGAACTCTTTTAAAGGTAGCGGATATGATATTGCTTGTGCACAAAATGACACGTCTATTTTTTATAAAATTGAAAATAAAAAGCCTATTATTGAGCCCGTTAAGTTCAGCCCAAGTTTTAAAGAAAAGTTGTTTTTTGTGCATTTAAATCAGAAACAAGATTCTAAAGAAGGAATTGCGAAATTTAGAGAAAGTGGTGATAGTTTTCAAAAAGAAATTGAAGCAGTTTCAACGATTTCAGAGGAGTTTTTAAAAGCGAAATCAATTCAAGATTTTGACAAGCTAATTTTTGAACATGAAAAAATTATCAGTTCTATTATCAAACTAAAACCGGTAAAAGAAAAATTATTTCCAGATTATTTTGGAGAAGTAAAAAGTTTAGGAGCTTGGGGTGGAGACTTTGTTTTAGCAACAGGAAATTCAGATACCCTTGGGTATTTTAAAAAGAAAGGATTTGAAACGGTATTAAAATATTCAGAGATAATTTTATAAAAACGTAAGACCTCACAGGTTTTTAAAACCTGTGAGGTCTAAAACAAAAATATGAGCAAAATAATCATAATTGGGGGCGGAGCAGCAGGGTATTTTACAGCGATAAACGCCAAAGAAAAGAACCCAGATTTAGAGATTACGATTCTAGAAAAAGGGAAAGACGTCTTACAAAAAGTAAGAATTTCTGGAGGGGGAAGATGCAATGTTACACATGCGTGTTTTGAACCGAAAGAATTGGTTAAATTTTATCCTAGAGGAGAAAAAGAATTGTTAGGGCCTTTTCATCAATTTACGACAGGAGATACTTTTGAGTGGTTTGATGACCGGGGAGTTCCTTTAAAAATAGAGCGCGATAATCGTGTTTTTCCTGAAGCTAATAAAAGTCAGGCAATTATAGATTGTTTTCAAAATTCTATTGATACGTTGGGGATTAAAGTACTTACAAATCACGGAGTAAATTCGATACATCAAAAAGACGGAAAGTGGATTATCAACACAAAAGAGCAAATTTTTGAAGCTGATAAGGTAGTCATTGCCGCAGGAAGCTCTAAAAGAGTTTGGGAATTATGCGAGACTTTAGACCATTCAATAATTAATCCTGTTCCTTCTTTGTTTACCTTTAATATTAATGACAAACGTTTGGTAGATTTATTAGGCACGTCTGTACCCAATGCTACTGTTCAGATTGTAGGTACAAAATTAGAAGCTTCGGGACCTTTGTTAATTACACATTGGGGAATGAGCGGGCCAGCAGTTTTAAAGTTATCTGCTTTTGGAGCAAGAATTTTAGCAGAGAAAAAATATCAATATAATGTAGAAGTAAATTGGTTGTCTAGACCAACGGATAAAGTATTAAATGTTTTACTAAATTTAAAAAAGAAAGAACCACGTAAAACAGTGATTTTAAAATCGCCATTTGCAGAAATTTCTAAAAGATTGTGGGAACGTTTTGTACTATTTTCTGATATTTCTAAAATCCAAAATTGGGCAGATTTAAATACTACGCAACTAGATAAGTTAGCAAATCAGTTAACAAAAGGAATTTATAACGCTAACGGAAGAACCACCTTTAAAGACGAATTTGTAACTGCTGGTGGCATTGATTTAAAGGAAATCAACTTTAAAAATTTTGAAAGTAAAAAACATAAAAACCTCTTTTTTGTTGGTGAAGTTTTAAATATTGATGCCGTAACTGGCGGATTTAATTTTCAGAATGCTTGGACAGGTGGTTATATTTGTGCGCAGGCTTTGGCAGAGGAATAAAGTAAATAAAACGTCATTGCGAGGTACGAAGCAATCTGTTAGTGCGTCAACAAGATTGGTTCGTTCCTCACAAAAACGAACCAAAAACGAACAACCAACAACTAAAAACTAATCATGGCATTAACAGAATCAAACGAATTTAAAATAGGCACAAAAGCTCCATATTTTAATTTAATGAATACAATTGATGATACTTTTTATTCTTTAAATCAATTAAAAGGAGAAAAAGGAACTGTAATTATGTTTATTTGTAATCATTGTCCGTTTGTAATTCATGTAAATAATGAGTTGATAAAAATGGCAAATGAATATCAGCAAAAAGGAATCAATTTTATAGCAATAAGTTCTAATGAAATTGAAAATTATCCGCAAGATGCACCTAAATTTATGAAAGAAATAGCGGCGAATTTAAGCTATCCTTTTGCGTATTTGTTTGATGAAACACAAAAAGTAGCCAAAGAGTATGATGCAGCTTGCACCCCAGATTTCTATGTTTTTGATGCTGATTTAAAATCGGTTTATCACGGACAGTTAGATAATTCTCGACCAGGAAACGGAAAACCAGTTACAGGGTTTGATTTGAGAAACTCTCTAGATAATTTATTAGAAAATAAAACAGTTTTAGAAAACCAAAAACCGAGTGTTGGTTGCGGTATTAAGTGGAGGTAAATTTCGGAATTCGGTAAGGCATTATTTATAATGAATCTCATTGGTTAGCAAAAAAAATCGGTAAAAGAGAATTATAAGGTGTGGGTTGGTAGGATTTTCCGAGTATTTAGTAAAAATTTAGAAATTAATTACATACCTCTTAATTTTGTCTATCATTAAAGCTCTTTATCCAATCAATAGAAAATTTTATAAAATCCCCAATAGGCATTTCTTCGATTTCAGCTTCACTGTATTTTGGCAATAAACTTATTGTTTAGGTCGGCAATAAACTGGTTATAAGCAATCCATATTTCGCTTTGGCCAACTATAGTATCATTAGGAAAGTTTGCTGAAAACCAATTTCTAACTTTAGTAATTAGTGTTTTTGGATCATCATTATGATTTTCTATGTCTTGATCTACAATATCAGAAATTACCTTTTGATAGTGATCTCTTTCTGTTTCTAAAATTAAAATCCGTTTTGTTTTTAATCTTGTACTACCATATTCTGAAGCTCCAATATCTAATCCTAGCTCATATGGCATATTGAATCTAGGAAGTTCGCCACTAGCCATTGCTTTACTTCGAGATAAGTCATGAATACCATATTTACAAGATTTTATTATATTTTTAATTTTGTTTACTCTGATAGAAGAAGAAGATAGGGTTTGAGATAGCTTTGGTGTAAAACCTAGGTATATTAGTTCAAAAACTAGAGCTTTAAGTAGAGACCTAAACTCATCATCAAAAGGCAATTTATAAAAACATTATCGTTAAAAGCCATGACGGTATTAAATTACTTTGCCAATGAAACTCTATTTTCAATCTGTCTAGTTTCTTTATGTATTATAACCTCTCCTTCAATTTTATGCGCAGTTGAAGTAGCAAATTCAATAGCTCCTAATTTGGTCTCAAAAACTTTTGTTGCTCTTACGTTTCCGTCGGCTACAACAGTCCATTTTTCAGCATTACCAATAATTACATGGTATTTTCGAGTATTTACTGGTTTAGCAGAAACAGCGACTCTAGTACCTAGTTTTTTAGTATATATTCCTGCTTTTCTTATTTTCACCGAAACTACTTCTCTTTTTGTTGTTATTATTTTTGCCATATTTTAAAGATGTTATTTTTATATTTAATTAACAGTGTTCTGTTAAGATTATTTAACATTTAATACTTAATACTTAACACTTAATGCTAATATGATGTTATTTTGATAATTTATATAAATTTTAACATAATAGAAAATAAGTTTAGAAACGAGGTAAACTGTTTAACTTCTTTAATTATTTGATTAAGAGGCATAGGAATATTTTAATTCATAACTGTGCGTGTAAATTTAAAAACTGCTTTAAAAGTATCATGAGCGTACATCATTTTGTATGATTTTTATTTATAAATTGTTGTGGTCGAAAACGTCCAATTACTGTCGTTTTTATACTTTTTTTGAAGATTAGGCGAATCCATGCTAATATAAATTAATGCAGCAGCCAGCATTGCCAATAAAAGAGCAGAAGGGTTTACCAGTAAACCACTAAATAAGGCATAAATGGCAAAGCCTGTGCCTAAATAAACGAAAAAGGTACTAGTTAAAATAGCGATGAATAAAGAGTCTCTTTTTATTTCTAAAATGTTATGTAGTCTAATAAGGTTATTTTTTATGACAATCGTATTGTCGTTTTTTACTTTAAAACGACCCGAGATCTCCTGTCCGTTTATTGTTTTTATTTTTACTCTTTTATTTTCTTTAATTTCTTTTTCTTTTTTAGAGCTGGTATTTGTGATTTTTATAGCTTTATTTTGAGAAAATATCTGGGTAATAAAAAATAGACTAAAAAACAGAATTGCAACTTTTTTCATTCCTTTTATTTAATTCACCCAATAAATGTAGGGCAATAATTTCATTTGTTATAAATGAATGCTCAATTATTTTTGATTTTGTGACTTGAATTCAGCGATCCTTTTGTTTGTATTTAGTAGCAGATATAATCTTAAAGGTGATGCATAAATCAGAAATAGCAGTATGTCAGAATTTTCTTAAAATACGCCGAGTTATCAATGAATTATAGCGCGCGCATAGTCGTATAGTTTTCGATATTAAAATTAAATTTTTGACATAAATTTAATTTTAAAAACTAAAAATGAAAAAAGAAAAATAATGTTACTATCGTATAATTCCTTTGTCTTTAAAGAGGTGTTATAAAGTTTAAACAAAAATTACTTGACAAGCAGGATACTTTATTTGTTAATAAACTTTTTTAATGAATTTATTTTTCACTAGAAATCGAATCAAATTTAGAAGACGACTTATCAATTATGGAGTCAAGCTTTCTCATTTTATCGTCCTTCATGTTTATTATAGAATCAAGAGAAGGTACTTTACTAAATTCTTTGTTTACAAGCGAATCTAGCTTTAGTGTTTTTTCATTTAACACTTTAAGTTTATCCTCAACTTTTTTGGTAATATCACCACAAGATGTAAATAATGCAATAGTCACCATTAATAGAATGCTTTTTTTCAATAGATTTTCCATAATTTACATATATTTCAAACACAAAGATATGCCTTTTTTCTATTTGAATAGTCTTTCTGTCTGCCCTGAAAGCTTGCTTTTAAATGAATATAGCAGAGTTTTAACAATTGCTATTTAGAGTTAGTAAATCAAAGATTTTTTATTTTTAGAATCCATATAAAATAAGCAATTTTACTCTTTTGATATTTTACCTCAATTTTATATTATGAGGTTATAAAAAAAATACCTTTCTTATTTTTCGTTAGGTAGGTTTGGGGTAAAAAGTTTTAAAACCGATTTCTTTACTGTAATTAGCAATACTTTTAAGCTTTTAAAATCCAACTTCCTCAAACACTATTCTTGAGCACCATGGCTTTTTGCCGATTCTATCCAATGTTCAGAAATCTCTTTTGTGTCAGCTCCTAAACCTCTTGCTAAATGCAATGCTACTCCGATGATTAAAACAGAGGCTTCATAAAGTTCTTTAAATGTTTGTAAGCTGCCAAAGTTTTGCTGTGCTTTTAAAAGTAGCAAATCATTGTGTTTTTGAGCAAAAGTGCTAGGGTTTTTTGAGTCTATCGTTATTTCGGGGATCATTAAGCAGTCGATCCATTCTTTTCCTATTCTTTCTGCTAAAAGCGCTGGAGGCTCTTTGCCTAATTCGCGCCAAGTAGCTAGTGTTTTCCTATCTCCGGTTGCAGCTAATCCTGAATCTAGCAATAGTTCAAAACCGATATCCGCTATATTTTGCATGATACTTAAATATTCATCTTGTGCTTTTTCGAATGCTTCTGCTTCTTGGTCTTTCAAATATTCACCGACACTTAATTTGGGTAAATTTAAAACTTCGGCGCAATCGGTTAAACAAGGAAAGGTAGTTCCTTCGTAAATATACTGTGCCTTATCAAATTGTATTTGACGCCCTAACGGGTACAAACGACACGCTAATGGTCGCCCCATATGCACACTACATCCAAAACCATCTACATATTGGCTGCATGCTTTTTGTCCTTTTTTATCGGGTTTACCATCAAAAATTAATTGAACACCACCAAATTCGCAATACAAATCACGAAATTCTCTCGGAGTAATTTTCTTTTCTTTGCTAAAACATAAAATTTCCCAAGGATTTAACATAACAGCTTTACCAAAACAGCAAGTTCCAGCTCTAGTGCAGGTAAGTGGTAATATACTTTTAGAATTGAGTTTAGTTGTTTGCATGTTTTGGACTTTTTAAGTTTCTCTCTTAAATATTTAATCAATAAGAATAAAAGAGAGAATTAATGTTCGTTTAAAGGATGAAATATTCATCTTGACAATCATGTTAATCTATTTCTACTAAAAATAAAGTTTAGTGTAATTGACTAATAGCATTCATAAACTAGGTTAGAAATAAATAATTTTAAAAAAATAAAGGAAATTAGCCAACTTCACCACGATGAGGTTTTAAAGCATCTCTGTAAATTTTCATATCTGTTTCATCCACAGTAATAAAAGCGGAGACTAACATCGGGTTTTTTTCTTGAATGTCAATTTCATGAAAAGTTAGGTTTTCAACCCTTGCAAAATCTTTTAAATGAATGGTGTGATGTTTTGCAGTTTCTTTGGCATCAGGACCTCTAAAGTCCCATAATAATTTTATTTTTTTAGGCATATTTTATTTTTAATGATTGATGAAAATAAATAAATGGCCACTTTTAAAAGTGATGTTAATATTTTCTTGAATGGCTTTATTTCTTGTGCCAATACGTTCGCCAAATGTTAAATCTTCTTTGTTTAATTGATATTCCAGTCCTGTTGTACTAATTTTATTCGCTTTTGGAAACGGAACCAAAGAAATAATTTTGTCTTTACAATTTGTGATTTCTGTTTTTTTATCAGCCAAAAAATAACGACTATGATTGTCAAAAAAAGTAAGATTTAATTTATTTTTCCATTGCATTGCAGTGTGCAAATTCCCTAAAAAATGATCTTGTTCTTTTCCGCTGGCTCCAAAAACATCAATTTCAGCAAAACCTTTATCAAAAAGTAGTTGTAGTATTTTATCAAAATCTGTAAAATCTTGATTTGGCGTATGAATTACTTCAATGGAGTCAGGAATATTTTTTATCGAATCAAAATCACCAGAAATAAAATGAGGAACAATACTGTTCTGCTCTAAATACTGGTAAGCGCCGTCAGTTGCGCAAATAAGATTATATTTTGATATATCTGGAAGCGTTCGTGGTGCTTCTCCGTTTAACAATAAAAAAACTTTTTTGGTTTTCATAAAGAACAAAAATACAAACAAAAAAGCATCATTTCTAAAATTTAGAAAGATGCTTTTTTGCACCTGACGAATAAAAAAAAGTGTTTTATTTTTTTATCCAAGTTAAAGTAATGGTAAACATTTTTCCAAGTAAAAAAATAACCATTCCAAAAGTAGGCGAGAGCAAGCCAACTTTAAAGCCACCAGCTAAAATTTCTGGAGACATATTCCCGCTATTTGCAGAAATTACTTCTAAAGCTCCCAAAAGACCAATCACAAAACCTAAAACGCCAAACACAAAAGCAAATAAGCTTAAAGAGTTGATGAGTTTGTGCGCTTTTTCTGTGTTGTTTTTGAATCCCTTTACAAATAAAATAACAATGACCATTAATAAGAGTACTAACGGAACCATAAAGAGTGGTCCACCTTCTAAAATAAAATTCATAATTTCTGTTTTCAAGATTATGATGCTAAAGTATTTGTTATATCAAATCGAAAATTATTTTAGCGACCAATAACCAATCCTGGTTGGGTTTTAACAAATATCGCGTTTTTAAGAGATCCTCAATAAAAATGGTTAAAACACTTGTTAATTTTGCATTCCGTCTATTTTTATGGCAAACAAATTAAAAAAACAGTTTATTTGTAAGATGAACAAAGCGGTATTAAAAACTTTAAAGAAACTTCCTTTGCACCTTGTTTTTTGGGGAATAGTTTGGTTTTTCTTTTCTAGTTTTTTTAGCGTGGGTTCTAATAATGAAAACTTTATATTTTGGTTTTCTACTATTTTAAGTGTCATCGCAATTGCTGCTTCTTATGTTTTTGCCTATTATTTAATTCCTAATTTTTTAATCGCGAAAAAACATAAACAGTTTGTGCTTTATACTTTTTATGCAAGTGTATTTATAGTTTGTGCGGTTTTAATGACTGTTGTTTTTGGGTTTGTATTTTTCTATAATTTAGAGTTTCAACAAATGCCGGCTTTAACCAAAAACTCGGGTGTTATTTTGGTGTGTGTTTTGTTGATTATTGCACTTACAAGTGCATTCAAAATTTTAAAAGACAATTACAAGTCTTTGGATGAAAAGAAAACATTAGAGAACAAATTTCTACAGACACAATTGCAATTAAAGGAGCAAGAATTAAAGTTTTTGAAGATGCAAATTCATCCTCATTTTTTGTTTAATACACTGAATACTTTGTACGGATTTACTTTAAAAAAATCTGAAAAAGCGCCAGAAATGATTTTAAAATTATCTAGCTTGTTAGATTATATTTTATATCAAGTAGATAAACCATTCGTTCTTTTACAAGACGAAATTAATCATATTGAAGATTATGTTTCTCTAGAGAAATTTAGGTTTCAAGAAGGTTTACAAGTAACTTTTCATACATATTTAATGGACGAAAAGTTTGAAGTTCCGCCGATGCTATTATTGCCTTTCGTAGAAAATGCTTTTAAACACGGAACACAGATTGATGGAGTTATAAATGTAAACATCAATTTAAAAGTGGATGAAAAAGAACTGAATTTTACGATTGAAAATTTCTCAAAAAATAAAGAGACTTCTAAAAAAGGAATTGGGTTAGCTACTATTAAAAAAAGATTGGAAATGTTGTACCAAAAAAAATATCTTTTAGAAATTTTACAGGAAGAAGCGTTGTTTAGAGTCAATTTAAAAATCCCCATAAAAAAATGAGGAATAAACTAAAATGTGTTGTTGTTGATGATGAACCAATGGCAAGAGAAATCATCGAAACGTATATTGCTAAAACGCCCAATTTAGAATTGATAGCGAGCTGTAAAAATGCGGGGGAAGCTATTCTGTTAGCGCAAGAAAACGAAGTAGATTTATTTTTTCTCGATATTCATATGCCCGAAATTTCAGGTTTAAGCTTGGCGAAAATCATCCATAAAAAATCACAAATAATTTTTACAACCGCTTATAGAGCCTATGCAATTGATGGTTTTAATTTAAATGTGGTCGACTATTTGCTAAAACCCATTGCTTTTGATCGTTTTTTACAAGCTGTTCAAAAAGTTGTTGTTTCAGAAATTTCAGAAAACAAGAACGATTTTATGTTTGTTAGATCAGACAGAAAAATGGTAAAGATTGATTTTAACTCCATTTTATACCTAGAAAGTTTAAGCGATTATCTAAAGATTTTTACAGCAGAAAAGACCATTGTAATTCGAGAAACCATTAGTAGTTTAGAAGAAAAATTGCCTCCTAAAAATTTTATCAGAATTCATAGATCTTTTATCGTTTCGCTTAAAAATATTAGTTCTTACACCAATGAATTTATAGAAATTAATCAAAAAGCCTTGCCAATAAGCAGAAGCTATAAAGAATCCGTTTTACAAAAATTAGCAAAAGTGTAGGGTAAACTTTATCTTTGGTCTAAAATTTTTAGACTTTGAATACAGAACAGTTTTTAGTGAAATCACAATTAAAAAAGGTTGATACAGCTAGTTTTACATGGCAAACGCCAAGTAATATTGCGCTTGTAAAATATTGGGGAAAGAGCAATCCTCAAATTCCTAAAAACGCTTCTATTAGCTTTACTCTAAACAATTGTCATACGATCACTACGGTAGATTTTGTGCGTAAGCAGCATTCTAAACTAGATTCAGAATCTCAAAAGGTAGTTGCTTTTAATTTGTTTTTTGAAGGCAAACAAAAAGATGAATTCAAACCTAAAATAGCAGATTTTTTTGATCGAATACAAGCGTATTGTCCTTATATAATTGAGTATGAGATGACGATTAATTCAGAAAATTCTTTTCCGCATTCAAGCGGTATTGCATCTTCTGCAAGTGGTTTAAGTGCTATTGCGATGTGTTTAATGAGTTTAGAAAAAGAACTATCCGCGGAATTATCGACAGAATTTATCCATAAAAAAGCCTCTTTTTTGGCAAGATTAGGGTCGGGAAGCGCCAGTAGAAGTATCGAAGGACCTTTGGTTGTTTGGGGAAAGCATCCTGAAATAGAAGGAAGTTCAGATTTGTTTGGTGTGCAATTTCCACACAAAGTGCATGCAGTCTTTGAGAACTACCAAGATGTAATTTTATTGGTTGATAAAGGCGAAAAACAGGTTTCGAGTACTGTTGGTCACAAATTAATGCATGAGCATCCGTATGCAGAAAATCGTTTTAAACAGGCAAATGAAAATTTGGGAAAAATGTCAAAAATTTTGCAAGAAGGCAATACAAAAGATTTTATCAATTTAGTAGAAAGTGAAGCATTAACATTGCACGCAATGATGATGACAAGCAACCCTTATTTTATTTTGATGAAACCTAATACACTCGAAATTATCAACAAAATTTGGGAATATAGAGCTGCAGAAAATAGTGCTATTTGTTTTACCTTGGATGCAGGTGCAAATGTGCATGTGTTGTTTCCAGAGCGTGAAAAGAAAAAAGTTAATAAATTCATAAAGAAAGAGTTATCGGGGTATTGTGATAATAATCAGTATATTTACGATTCGGTTGGTTTCGGAGCGAAAAGGATTTTAAAGTAACCAATTAAATCAATCAAAAGAACTTATGAAAAAGTCAGTTTTTTTATCTGTGATTGCGGTTTGGTTTTTAACCATGGCATCAACCGTACAAGATATTATTTGGTTAGATAAAGACTTAGAGAAAACTAGTCAATCAGAAGCAATTTATTATAAAGTTGGTTTTAATTTAGAAGGCGAAGTCACGTATTATTACAAAAGTAAAGCCGTTTATCGGAAAGTCTTTTATGCCAATAAAAAAGAGGATGGTAAGTTTTATGAATATTATGCATCTGGTGAGCTAAAAGTAGCTGGTAGATATGAGAACGGTTTGCAAGAAGGTAACTGGAAAATATACGATAAAAACGGCAAGATTAAACAAAAAGGGAAGTATACCAAAGGCGAAAAAGTAGGTGTTTGGAAAACTTTTTATAAAAACAATTAACGAATACTGATTAATTTATTATTCGTATTTTTGTACTACAATTGTGAACAATATGAAAGGACCACTTTTTTACGCTAAAATTTTGCTTTTCGGAGAATACGGAATTATTAAAGATTCAAAAGGATTAGCAATTCCGTTTAACGCATATCGAGGGGCTTTAAAAACTTCTGAAAATTTAGAAGGTATAGCGTTAAAATCTAACGAAAATTTACAAAAATTTTACAAGTATATTTCAGGATTAAATTCAGATTTAATCTCTTTTGACTTGGTTAGTTTTAAAGCCGATTTAGAAAAAGGAATGTATTTTGATTCTTCTATACCACAAGGGTATGGTGTAGGAAGTTCTGGTGCTTTGGTAGCGTCTATTTATGACCATTATGCAGAAGATAAAATTACAATTTTAGAGAATTTAACAAGAGATAAATTGTTGAAGTTGAAAGAGATTTTTTCATTGATGGAGTCTTTTTTCCACGGAAAAAGTTCAGGTTTAGATCCTTTAAACAGTTATTTAAGTTTACCAATTTTAATAAATTCTAGAGAAAATATAGAGCCAGCCGGTATTCCGTCTCAAAAGCAAGGCAAAGGTGCTGTGTTTCTATTAGATTCAGAGCAAATTGGTGAAACGGAACCGATGGTTAACATTTTCATGAATAAAATGAAGAATGAAGGATTCAGAAATATGTTAAGTGGTGAGTTTTCTAAACATACAGATGCTTGTATCGAAGATTTTTTGTCAGGTGATGTAAAATCTCTTTTTGGAAATGTGAAAAATTTATCAAAAGTTGTCTTAAAAAACTTTAAGCCAATGATACCGGTAGCTTTTCATAAGGTTTGGGAAAAAGGTTTACAAACTAACGATTATTATTTAAAGCTTTGTGGTTCTGGTGGTGGAGGTTATTTTTTGGGTTTTACAGAAGACTATGAAAAAGCGCAAATAAGTTTAAAAGATTATAAATTAGAGCTAGTTTATAGGTTCTAAAAAATATCTTTGAATGAATCCCTCAAAAGCGAAGACTTTTTTTTATAAGATATTTAGCTTGTTATCTGTTGTAAGAGGGTATAACATTTTGGTATTAATACTTGCCCAATATCTTACTTCTATTTTTATTTTTTCTCCTGAAAAATCTATCAGAAACGTTGTTTTTGATGTTCATTTTCTATACATCGTTTTGGCCTCTGTTTGTGTTGTAGCTTCGGGGTATATTATTAATAATTTTTACGACGATAAAGTAGATAAAATTAATAGACCTTTAAAAACAGGTTTAGAAAATTTTGTAAAACAAGAAACAAAATTAAGACTTTATTTTTTTCTTAACTTTTTAGGGTTTATTTTCGGCTTTTTTGTTTCTTGGAAAGCAGCACTCTTTTTTGCAGTCTATATATTTGCTATTTGGTTTTACTCTCATAAATTAAAAAAATATCCTTTTACGGGCCTGTTTTCTGCAACAGCGTTAACTGTAATGCCTTTTTTTGCTATTTTTATTTATTATAAAAACTTCTCGGAAATAATTTTTATTCATGCAATTTTTTTGTTTTTTGTGATTATGGCTAGGGAATTAATTAAAGATTTACAGAATATGAAAGGAGCAATTGCGAATAATTATGATACTTTTCCGGTTGTTTATGGAGAAATAAAAACTAAAAAATTGTGTATTCTATTACTAATTTTAACAATAGTTCCTTCTTTTTATTTATTCAGTTATCCTGAATTAAGTTACATGAAATATTACTTTTATTTAGCTTTTATAACACTTTTAGTAGTTGCTTTTTATCTCTGGAAATCAACAGAAAGAAACCAATATCGTCTATTGCACAACGTTTTAAAATTACTCCTTTTAATAGGTGTTCTTAGTTTGGTTTTTATAGATACTTCTTTAATATTAGAAAAAGTAATTGATCGATTGAATTAATTTTCAATTTAAGTATCTTTGCAAAAATTTTTATAATGAATTCAAAAGATAACTCGTCGCGAAGACGACAAGAAGGTAAAAAAAGTACACCTCTAAGCAGAAAGCCAGCAAGTAAAAAGCCAGCAAACAAAAACAAAAAATCTGTAAAAAAGGAATTTAAAAAGATTACACCCACAAAACCCTCTGATATTACAACGGGAATCCGTTTAAACAAATATATTGCCAATTCAGGAATTTGCTCAAGAAGAGAAGCAGATACGTATATAGAACATGGTAGTGTTGAGGTAAACGGAAAATTGGTCACAGAAATGGGCTATAAAGTACAGGCTGATGATGTTGTTCGTTTTGACGGAACTTCCATTTCTCCTGAACAAAAGAAATATGTTCTTTTAAATAAGCCAAAGAATTATATTACAACCATGGATGATGATCGTGGTAGAAAAACAGTGATGGAGTTGATTTCAAACGCAACAAAAGAAAGAATTTACCCTGTTGGTAGGTTAGATAGAAATACGACTGGGTTGTTATTGTTTACAAATGATGGTGATTTGGCCAAGAAACTTACACATCCTAAACATAATGTGCGTAAACTTTATCATGCTTCTTTAGATAGAAAACTAGATTTAAAAGATTTAGAAAAATTGCGAGGAGACGTTGTTATTGAAGGTAGAAAAGTTTTTATTGACGCAGTTTCTTATGTAGACGGGGAGCCTAAATCTGAAATTGGAATTGAGATTCACTCAGGAAGAAATAGAATTGTTCGTAAAATATTTGAACATTTAGGGTACAAAGTAAACAAATTAGATCGGGTGATTTTTGCCGAGTTAACCAAGAAAAATCTACCAAGAGGAAGATGGAGAGAGTTAACAAATTTAGAAGTTACTAATCTTCAGATGATGAAATAAATTACAAATCCAGCCTTTTAGCTGGATTTTTTTATGGGCTAAATAGTGATGTTTTTTTTAAAAATTAGAATACACGCTTTCATAAAGAAGGGTTATCAAGCATAAGTCAGAATTTCTCCCTCAAAAAATCTTAAATTGTCTTCGCAATAGAATTTTAAAGTTTCTAAATGGTAATTCTCGTAAAAACGGAATAACAACCTTTTCTGAAACCATATTGTAGAGGTGCCGTTAGTTTATTAACAAGACCATATCCTCGTTTCCAACCCTATTTTTTTCAATCGAAAAGTAAAGAGAAATTTGATGCTTCAGAAATTAAAGCCGTTTAAATTTCTATAGGATCAGATATTAAAAAAGAAGATTTCAATAATCCACAAGTAGCACTCATCGATAGAATACAATTATAATAAATGCAAGTTTTAAAATACAAACTTCTGCTCCTAACTTTTATGCTGACAAGCAGTTGTCATTAAAAAGAGATTCAAGTTTTAAATAAGATAAATTTTAATGAACATTGGTTTTTTACAATTCCTAAAGCTGTTGAATTAGCTGATAAAAACTATTTACAAACTGTCGATTTTAGGAATTTGGATTTGGTAATCTTGCCCCGTACACCAAAAATAGAGTCTAAAACTGTTTGCAAACAATGGCAAGGTATATCTTGGTATTCTAAAAAAATTTACGCTTTCCGAAGAAATGTAAGATAAAAAGTTGTTTCTAGAATTTAAGCTGCTATGAATATTGCAGAGGTTTGGATTAATCATAAAAAACGCATTAAATATCAAGGTGGTTATTTACCTATTGTGATTGATTTTATAGAAATCGCATTGTTTAGTGGCGAAAATACCATGCATGTAAAACCGAACAATAAAGACAATCCTTTTACTAGGCCAAAACCACTTAAAAATTTAGATTTTAATACTTATGGCAGAATTTATAGAAATGTTTGGTTGGTTGCTAAAAACCCATTGCATATTACAGATCCTTTTTTTACTAATAAAGTAGCAAGTGGAGGTGTTTTTGTGGTCTACCCCAAAGTTTTGAAAGAGGAAGTAACGATAAAAATTCAAACGCATCTTAAAAATGAAAACGATGCTAAAGAATCTTTTTTGATAAAAAAAACACCTTGTTAAAAAACGAGAATAAAATCATTTTTATCGCAAGTGAAATGTATCAACTTGATAAAAATGAAGACAAACAATTCACTTCAAATTTACTTCTTAAAAACCCAGATTTATGGTCGCCAGAGTCGCCTAATTTATATCATTTAAAAACAGAAATTCTCTATAACGGAAAAATTAAAGACAAAGAAATTACACGAATCGGAACTAAAACCATCTAATTTATGGATCAATATTTTTATTTGAATGATAAAAAAACGTTTTTATGCGGTTTAAATCGACATCAAGAATATCCTTTTTGTTGTTTATGGACTTTCAGATAACGTAAATTATAGAGATGCAAATAAAAATAAAAGAAGCAGGTTTTGATTATGTGCGTTTATCACATTATCCGCAAAGTCCGATTTTTACGGAAGCCTGTGATGAATTGGGTTTAATTACAATTGATGCAATTTTAGGATGGCAATATTTTAGTGAAGACAAAAAGTTTCAAAAACACGTTTTTCAAACCGCTACAGATTTAATTAAAAAAATTAGAAATTATGCCTCTGTAATTGCTTGGGAAGTTTTTTTAAACGAATCTTGGATGCCGGAATCCTTTATAGATTTTTTGACTACAATCGTCAGAAAATAATATTTAGGAAACCAAGGTTTTACAGCAGGTTGGCAATCTTATGGCTATGAACTTTATTTACAAGCGCGCCAGCATAGATTGCAACATTATGATGAAAAACTAAAAAACCTTATAATGTTTCTGAACATGGAGATTGGGAATATTATGCGATGAATGCCGGTTTATAGCAAGATAGTTGGGTAATTTATTTCAAACTGAACGCTCTCGTCGGTAGATAAGAAATGCTGGTAAAAAAGCGTTGTTACAGCAAGCTACCGATATTCAAGAAGCACATAACGATAATTTAGGTACGCCTGCTTTTGCAGATAGATTGGGTAATGTTTGATTATAATAGAGGTTATGCAGATGATTTAGAAGCATCCGGAATTATGAATCTTTTTAGAATTACTAAACCTTCTTATTATTGTTATCAAAGTCAAAGAGATGCTAATCATCCGAAAGAAAAACCAATGGTTTATATTGCAAATCAATGGAAAAAAGACAGTCCTTTAGCCGTTCGAGTTTTTAGTAATTGTGATGAAGTCGAATTATTTTTAAACGGTAAAAGTTTAGGTCGACAAAACCAAATCAAGATGCAATGTCTAACAATTTAAAAAATCCTCCTTTTACTTTTACAATTCCGAAATATGTTTCTGGGAAATTGGAGGCAAAAGCATTTATCAATACTTAAACCGTTGCAAATCATATATTCTGCAGTCCAAAAAAACCATCAAAAGTAAAAATTGAAATAGATTTTAGTAGAAAAAAATTAGATACGATACATAACGATCTTGTTTTTGTATATGCAAGTATTCTAGATAAAAACGGAACATTAATTACTGACGTTGCTGATAAAATTCAGTCTGATTTACTGGGCGTAGGCGAATTGATCGGAGAAAATCCTTTTAAAATTGAAGCAGGAATTGCAACGATTTTACTAAAAATAAATAAACAAACAGAAGAAATCGAGATTTCTGCTAAAATGATTGATTTGAAATTAAAATCAACCTTTAAAATAAAATAAATATGGCGTATTTTAAAAATAATTTATCAGTCTTGCCCTTATTTTTTTTTATCATGTATGCTTTTGTTTTTTATCTCCTGTGATGAAAAAGTAGATAGTTCAAATTCAGAACCAACTGAAGTCAATTTTATAATTGATAAGATAAAAGAACGGACAAAAATAGAAATATTAGTTTGTGCGCATAGAGCGTATCACCAATTTGTTCAGGAAAACTCCATGGCTTTTATAGAAAAAGCGATAGCGATTGGTGGGCAGACCCGGGGCAACAAACAAAACCTGCTGCTTGGACTGGATATTCCGTTGCTCAATTAGAAACTGCAGTTGCGAATCATACAACGGCAATTTTATCAGCTTTACAAGCAAAAGGAATTACACCAAAATGGGTGCAAGTTGGCAATGAAACCAATGACGGAATGCTATGGTCCTCAAGAAAAGCGTTTACAGGAGGTTTTTCTAATTACGCTAAATTTATAAATGCGGGAATGAACACAGTAAAAAATTACGATTTAGGTATTAAAGCAATTTTACATATTACGTCTGGTAATGACAATGCTTTATTTCGATGGAACATAGATGGCTTAATCAATAATGGTTTAAATACTAGAAAGCTAGATATTGTAGGAATGTCTTTATATCCTGATGCAGGTAATTGGAAAACCATGGTTGATGATACCTATAATACCATGTTAGATGTAAAATCTCGTTATAATAAAGACGTAATGATGGCAGAAATTGGTTTTAGTAATAATCAAGCTAGTATCTCATATCAGCCTTTTACTTATATGAAACCTATATGATAGAAAAAACCAAACAAGCAGTAGGAGTAGGAGTTTTTACTGAGAACCAATTGCGCACGATAATTTTACTTCCTATTCTCAAGGAGCTTGGGATGCCGATGGAAGTTCGTTTATTGCGATGGATGCTTTTAAGGATAAAAGTACATTAAGTATAGAATATTTTGAAAAAATTCAACGAATCAGTTTTTTAAAGTTTTTTTGAATCCAAGCGCAGATAATACAACAATCAGTAGTTCAAAGAGTATTTTAGAGTCAATTAGTATGTATGATAGTATCGGGGGATTATCGAAAAGATAAAGGGAGAAGGATTTTCACAAACCTTGGACGCTTCAAATTTGAAAGCAGGAATTTATATTCTAAAAATAAATACTACCCAGTCTCTAAAGTTTCTAAAAAAGTAGTTATTAATTTTGGTCTGAAATCATCAATGTTTAAAAGTGAAGCATTTTTTTATGCTAATTGTTGTCTAAATAAGTAGCAGTTGTGATTAATTAATACGTAAAAAACAAAAATTGGTTGTAAATCAACAGTAAAAGAAAGATATTAGTTGAAAATTTTAAGACCAAAAATAAATAACCAACTATGAAATTATTTTTCAGCTTAATTTTAATCTTTTTTTTTATAATGACAAATGATGCTCAAATAAGGGATACTATCTATTTATGGCCGAATAAAGTACCTGGTCAAATTGCAGTAAAAAAAGAAGCTACACAAAGTTTAAATAGAAGTGGCAACGTTCTTCGATTAGCGGAAGTTACAAATCCTGCTATTATTGTTTTTGAACCAAAGGCCCCCAATAATAACGGTGTTGATATTATTGTTTGTCCTGGCGGCGGATATGGGATTCTCGCCATTGATTTAGAAGGCTATGGAATAACAGCATGGTTAAACGAACTTGGTTTTACTGCGTATGTATTGCAATACCGAGTGCCAAATAAACGAAAAGAAGCTTTATATGATCTTCAAAGAGCCATAAAAGTTATCCGAAGTAAAACTTCAAAAGCTGGTTTAAGTGAAACAAAATTAGGCGTTCTAGGGTTTTCGGCTGGCGGAAGTTTAAGCGCACGCGCAAGCACTCGGTTTGATGAGGAAACTTATCCTGAAACCGATGCTATTGATTCAATTTCAAGTCGCCCTGATTTTGCTTTGTTAATTTATCCTGCTTATTTAGACCAAGGAGAAAATAGAAGGCTAGCTCCAGAATTATTGGTAGATGGTCAAACACCACCAATGTTTATTTTTGCAACAGCTGATGATCAATACGGCAATAGTGCTCTAGTGATGGCAACTGCATTGAGAGACCACAAAGTGCCCGTTGAATTGCATCTATTGCCAAAAGGCGGACATGGATATGGTATTCGTTCTGGGAATATTGCCGCAGAAACTTGGCCTTCTTTAGCTGAAAATTGGTTGCAAAAGGAAATTTTAGATAAATAATACGGATGCTATAGAATAGATAAGATAGTTGGGCGTTTAAATGTTGTAACGAATATTAATTCTTGTTTAGATTAAGATATAGAAATTCAAAAATTGCTGTATTTTTGGAGACTTAACAATATGTATGAATTCAAATTTATCTAACACTATTTATTTATGAAACTCACTAAATTATTTTTGTTTTCTTTTTTAATCGTTTTATGTTCTTGTAAAACAAAAGAAACTCAAACAGCAATAAAAAACGAAACACCAAAAAATATAATCCTTTTAATTGCTGATGGTACCGGATTATCGCAAGTATCATCTGCCTTTTATTATAAAGAAACTGCTCCTAATTATGGACGATTTAAACATATTGGTTTAATCAAAACATCTTCATCAAGACAGGATGTTACCGATTCTGCAGCGGGTGCAACTGCCTTTGCCAGTGGCGTAAAAACGTATAATGGTGCTATTGGGGTTGCTGACGATTCAACCGATGTAGCAACAATAGTAGAACTTATAGCACCAAAGAAGATTAAAAGTGGTGTTATTTCAACATCCTCTATTGTACATGCAACACCGGCTAGTTTCTATGCACATGCCTTAAGTAGAGGTTTTTATGAAGATATTGCAGCAGATTTGGTGGTTTCTGATATTGATTTTTTTGCAGGTGGAGGAATAAAGTTCTTCAATAAACGAAAAGATGGTCAAGATTTATTTAAAAACTTAACAGCCAAAGAATTTACTATTGATACAACTGCATTAGGAGATTTTAATAGTATTAAAAACTATTCGAAAGCAGGGTATTTATTAGCGGCTGATGCAATGCTTCCCGTTGCAAAAGGACGTGGGGATTATCTTTCTAAAGCTACGGAATTAGGCATTCAGTTTTTAAACAAAGACAAGTCTAATTTCTTTTTAATGGTGGAAGGTTCTCAAGTAGATTGGGGCGGACATGCTAATGATAGTGATTATCTTATTTCTGAATTGATTGATTTTGATGATGCTGTTGGTAAAGCACTTGATTTTGCAGAGAGAGATGGTAATACGTTAGTAATTGTTACGGCCGATCATGAAACAGGAGGTTTTACGCTAGCGTCTAGCAAAAAAACGCGGGAAGATGGCACCGAATATAGCGATTACAGCGAAATAACCCCAACATTCTCTACAGGGGGTCATTCTGCAACTTTAATACCGGTTTTTGCTTATGGTCCTGGCGCAGAGGAGTTTTCGGGAGTGTATGAGAATACTGAAATATTTCATAAAATGTTAAAGGTTGCGGGTTGGAAAGAATAAAGGATACGCCTTGTTAAGTTTTAAAAGAAGTCGAGGATTCGCTTTAAGAATATTTTAGGGTGGAAAGCGCAATTTTTTGTTTTCAAAAAATAAAAAAGGATGTTTAGGGATATTTATTTTAGATGTTATGGCAATGTTTGGAATGAAAATACATGTTAAAAACCGTTTCTATTAATTTAGAAGCGGTTTTTTTATTAGCACCCCATCTAGCAACCTAAAAACAAAAAACCCTATAAACATTACGTTTAAAGGGTTTTTAAGTGGTACCTCCAGGAATCGAACCAGGGACACAAGGATTTTCAGTCCTTTGCTCTACCAACTGAGCTAAGGTACCATCGCGTTAGCGGATGCAAATATAGTATCTTTTTTGACATTTACTAACTAAATCTTAAAAAAATCTGTTGTATTTTTGAGTTTGAATAAAAATGAAGAATGAACTTAAGTATCGATGTTGGTAATACAAGAGTTAAAGCCGCTGTCTTTGAGATGGATATGCTTGTAGAGGTCTATGTGTTCGAGAAAAGTAGAATTATATCTGAAGTAAAAAAAATAATTAAAAAATATAAAGTTACCCAAGTAATCTTGTCAAGTGTTGTCTTAATACCCTTAAAAAAGGTTGAGAAACTTCAGAAGTTAACAGATTTTATAATGGTTTCATCAAAAATTAAAACGCCTTTTAAAAATTTATATGCAACACCCCATACTTTAGGCGTCGATAGAATTGCTTTAGTTTTTGGCGCAGTAATTAAATTTCCGAAAAAAAATGTTTTAATTATTGATGCAGGAACTTGTATTACTTTCGATTTTTTAAATAAAAATTCTGAATATTTAGGGGGTGCAATTTCTCCAGGTATAGAAATGAGATATAAATCGCTTCATTTATTTACCTCTAAATTGCCTTTATTAGCTATAAATAAACCGAATAATTTTATCGGTAATAGCACAAATGAGAGTATCGATTCAGGTGTTGTAAATGGTGTAATTCAAGAAATTGAGGGCGTAATTATGCAATACAAAAAGAAATATTTAGATTTAACAGTGGTTTTAACAGGAGGTAACACAAATTTCTTGTCAAAACAATTAAAAAGTAGCATATTTGCCAATCAAAATTTTCTCCTAGAAGGATTAAATGAAATATTGATTTTTAACAAAAACAAATGATTAGAAATATTGTAGTAATTATTTTACTATTTACTTCTGTGACTTTTACAGCACAAAGAACAAGCTCTTCACCTTACTCTTATTTTGGTATTGGAGATCAATTCAATTCTGCAACAGTAGAGCAAAGTGCAATGGGGGGCATCGGTGTAGCATTTAGTCACTATAAGTATTTAAATTTCACAAATCCAGCAGCCTACGCAGACTTGAGATACACAACGTACGCATTTGGAGTTTTAAATAACGATTTAACGATAAAAAGCGTCAATACAGAACAAAGTAGCATAACTACAAGTTTATCTTATGTGGCTTTGGCTTTTCCTATTGGTGATAAGGCTGGTTTTTCTTTTGGTATGCAACCAATATCTACCGTTGGGTATTCTTTATCTAACGCTCTTTTAGAGGATGATGGAAGTACCTCTCAAATTTCTTTATTTGAAGGTAGTGGGGGGGTCAATAGATTTTATGGTAGCTTTGGGATCAGGGTTTTAAAAAATATTTCTTTGGGTATTGAAGCAGATTTTAGTTTTGGTAATATAGAAAATAGCATTATCAATCAGAGAGGAGCCGTTGCCCTAGCAACAAAATATGAAGAAATTACACAGGTAAGAGGCGGCTCTGTTAAGTTGGGTGTGCAATATCAGAAAAATTTAAAAAATGAGTTGGTACTAAATGCAGGAGCAACTGTAAAGCTTGGTAATGATTTAGACGTTACGGGCAATGATTATTTGTATTCCCTAACTTTTTCAGGTGTGGGTACTGAATTTCCTAGAGACACAATTTCTGCTTCCGAAATTGATGGTAGATTTAATATGCCATTAAAATCAACATTTGGTGCAGGTATAGGGAAGGTTGATAAATGGTATGCGGGTTTAGAGTATGAGAATCAGGAGGCTATCACAACAACAGGGTTGTTAGCAAGTACAAACGGGGCTTACAGATACGGTAAATCAAACAGAATAGCTTTAGGTGGTTTTTATTTACCTAAAATAAATTCTATTTCAAGTTATTGGCAAAGAGTTACTTATAGGGCTGGAGTGCGTATGCAAGACACTGGTTTACTTGTGGATGGCGGTGGAAATGGTGCGAATTTTACAGAAATTAAAGACTTTGGCATATCTTTTGGTTTAGGTTTACCACTGAAGAGATTGTCTACAGTAAATATGGGTTTTGAGTTTGGTAAACGAGGAACCATAGAAAATAACTTAATAGAAGAAAATTATTTTAACTTTAGATTAAGTTTGTCTTTAACAGATACGAACTGGTTTATTAAGAGAAAAATTGATTAACAACATTAAAACTAACAAAATGAAGAAAATTACGTTTTTATTAGCAGCAGCTCTATTTTTTGTTTCTGCAAAAACAAATGCACAGGAGGACGCAAATAGAGAATGTTTAATCAAGTATAACTTGTTTAAAGGCGATTTTAAGTCAAAGAAATATGACGACGCTTACACAAACTGGATCTATTTGATGGATAATTGCCAAGACTTATCCGTAAACATCTATAAGTACGGTGGAACTTTGGCGCAAGATGTTAGAAAAGATCCAGCATTAGCTAAAAAAGTTTACACGCAAAGATTACAATATTTTCCACAAGATAATCCTGCAAAAGTGCATAGTGATTATGCTGAATACTTATTAGAAAATAAGTTAGTTTCTAATGATGATGTTTTCACAATTTTAGAAAAAGCATATAGCATAGACCCAACTAAAATGGGGATAAAAAACTTGTATATCTATTTTCAGGGAGTAACAGATAGGTTTAAAGATTCAAATCCTCAAAAAGTTTTTGATACCTATGATGATGTTGTAGAAAATGTAAACTTAAAGTTAGAAGGGTATGCCGCTAAATTGAAAAACTTATTAGCAGATTCTACTAAAGTTCTAGACAAAAGAGGAGAATATTTAGTGAAAACGTATACTACTAATTCTAAAGCTTTAGGAACTGTAGAAGGAGGTTTAGATAATATAATTTCTGTATTAGCAACGTGTGAGCGTTTAGTGCCGCTTTATAAAAGAGATTTCGAAGAAAATAAGAATAATGAAGTTTGGTTAAAAAGAGCAGTTTCTAGAATGTTTTATAAAGACTGCCAAGAAGATCCTTTATATGCAATTTTAGCTAAAGCCTATGCTGAAGCATCGCCATCGCCAGAGGCGTATTCGTTTCTTGCAAATGTTTTAGAAGATAACGGAGATTCTAGTGGTGCTGCCGCAATGAGACAAAAATCTTTTGATATTGAAACAGATCCATTAAAAAAGGCAAAGTATAAATTAAAGTTTGCAGAAGCTGCAAAGAATAGAGGGCAGTTATCGAAAGCAAGAAGTTTGGCTAGAGAAGCATTAAAATTCAACCCAAACTATGGTAAAGCATATTTACTAATTGGTAGATTATACCAATCTAGTGTAAACGATTGTGGTGGTAATGAATTTGAGAAAAGAATGGTCTATGCAGCAGCTTTAAGACAAGCAGAAAGAGCAGCCTATGTAGACCCAAGTATTTCTTCAATAGCCAGAAAGTATGTAGCATCTTATGAAGCTAACTTACCAAGTAAAAAAGTAATTTTTACAGAAGGTAGGGCTATCGGAGAGACTTATTCTATTAAATGCTGGATTGGAGAAACTGTAAAAGTTGCTTCAAGCGGAAAATAATGAGCATAACAAATCATATAATTATAAAAAGCATTGCCGTTCTTCTAGGAACTGCAATGCTTTTTTCTTGTGATAATAACACACAAAAAGCTAGAGATTTTTTGGCAGATAAAAACTTGCCGGTTGGTACAACAAAAAATGCGTTTCACGTCTATAAAGATTCTGGTAGAATTACATCGAAATTAATAACGCCAAAAATGTTAGATTTCAGTAATAGAACAGAACATCCTTATAGTGAGTTTCCTGACGGAATTAAAATTATCAATTTCGAAAATAAAGGCGCGGACTCTGTAACTATTATAGGAGATTTTGCACTTTCTTATGCAAAAACATCCATATCAGAAATTAAAGGAAACGTGGTTGTTATCAATCATTCAGATCATGCTAGATTGGAAACAGAACAATTATTTTGGGATGAAAAAACAAAATATTTTGTTTCAGAGAAAGCATTTAAACTTACTAAAGAAAATGACACTATCTTTGGTGTTGGTTTTGAGTCTAAAGATGATTTGTCAAAACATCTTACAAAAAAAACTACGGGTAAATTAGTAACTTCAGAAAATTAAACTATGAATAAACTTTGGAAATTTTTTCAGTACGGGTATTTAATGGTCGCTTTTATTTGCGTTATAGAAGGAATAGTTCGTTGGAATTCAGATAGAGAAAGATCTTATTTCTTTCTTGCTTTTGCTATTTTGATTACTTCAGTATTTTTCTTTAAAAGACATTTTAGAAAAAAAGTTGAAAAAAGAAACAATCAAAATAAATAGAACTTTAAATCATAATGGAGGTTGAACTCATCATTATAAGTATATCAATCCTGCTATCTGCATTTTTTTCAGGTATGGAGATTGCATTTGTTTCCGCAAACAAAATGCACATCGAATTAGAAAAGAAAAGAGAAGGTTTAATCCCTAAAATTCTTACTATAATTACTCAAAAATCATCAAAATTTATAACCACCATGTTAGTGGGTAATAACATTTCTTTGGTGGTGTATAGTATTTATATGGGAGAACTTCTAGTTGATGTTCTTCATTTAAACAATTTTAATAAGTTTCCGAACTTATTAATTCAAACAATTATTTCTACTATTATAATTTTGGTTACTGCAGAGTTTTTACCTAAAGCAATCTTTAGGGTTTATGCAAACGAAGTTTTAAAGATTTTCGCAGTACCAGCTTATATTTTTTATTATTTATTTCATTTTTTTTCTGAATTTATTTCTGCTATTTCTGATTTTTTTCTAAGAGTATTTTTTAAAACACATGCAGATGAGGAACAAACAGAATTTAGTAAAGAAGAGTTGGGCATCTACATTAATGAACAAATGGAAACGGGCAATGATGATGATGAAATGGATTCTGAAATTCAGATATTTCAAAATGCTTTAGAGTTTCAGAATGTAAAAGCAAGAGAAGTAATGGTGCCTCGAACAGAAATTGTGTCTGTAGAGATGCATGAAACGGTTACTAATTTAAAGAATACATTTATAGAAACCGGGCTTTCTAAAATTTTAGTGTACAAGACTTCTTTAGATGATGTTGTAGGGTATGTAAATGCGTTCGAATTGTTTAAAAAGCCTAAAACTATTAAATCGATATTGCTACCTTTAGAACTTGTGCCAGAATCTATGATGATTAATGATATACTAAATACACTTATGAAAAAACGCAAGAGTGTAGCGGTTGTGGTTGATGAGTATGGTGGAACTTCAGGAATGATTACCGTAGAAGATATTGTAGAGGAACTGTTTGGAGAAATAGAGGACGAGCATGATTCACAAGAATTTTTAGAAGAAAAAATAAGCGATTCTAAATTTAACTTTTCCGGAAGGTTAGAAATTGATTATTTAAATGAAGTTTATGATTTAAGTATACCAAAATCAGAAGCTTACGAAACTTTAGGTGGTTTCATTATAGAGCATACAGAAAATATTCCAGAAGAAAAAGAACTGATTGATATTCAAGATTTTGAAATCAAAATTCTAAAAATGAGTGGTGCAAAAATTGTAGAAGTTTCTTTTAAAATTTCTAATCAAGATGATTAAAAGGCTCAAGATTACTTGAACAACCATAATTAGCACGTAACATGCTACTAATAAGTAATAAATGGTTTGCAAGATTAAAACCAAAAACCGTATATTCGCGAACTGAAAACAAATTAATATAACATGGCAGTTTTATCAAAAATTAGAGAACGATCAATGTTCTTAATCATCATTATTGGATTAGCGCTTTTTGCTTTTGTATTAGATCCATCTACACTTGGTGATTTTTTTAATTCAAGCAAAGTAAATGAAATTGGTGAAATTGACGGGGAAGTGATTTCTAGACAAGAATTCGCAAATGAATTAGAAAATTATAAACAACAAACAAGCGGTAGAGTTTCTGAAATGCAAGCTGCAAAAACAGTTTGGGATAATATTGTTAGAAAAAAAATATACAAAAATCAACTAGAAGAAGCTGGTGTTACTATTGGTGAAGTAGATGTTTGGAACGAGGTTGTAAATGCTTCATTTGTGCAAAGTAATCCGCAATATCAAAACGAAGCAGGTTTATTTGACGAGTCAAAACTCAAGCAATTTTTAGCCACAGAAAAGGAGAATAAAACAGAATTGTGGTCTCAATGGTCTTCTTATATGAATCAAATTAGAGACAATGCAGAAACTTCTACATATAATAGCTTAGTAAGTGCTGGTTTAGGAGCTTCTTTAAAAGAAGGCGAAACAGCTTATATGATTGATAATACGAAGTTAAACGCACAATTTGTTTATGTTCCTTATACTTCAATCGCAGACAGTTTAGTAAAAATTAAAAAGTCTGAAGTTCAGTCTTATATAGATAGTCACAAAGAAGATTTTAGGGTAGAGGCTTCTAGAGATATTTCTTATGTTCAGTTTGATATTAATGCTACTGCAGCAGATGAAGAACTTATGAAAAGTGATGTAGAAAGTTTAATAGCAGATTTTAAAACGACAACAAATGATGAATTGTTTTTAGCAGAAAATGATTCTGATACTAGCTTAAACCAAAACTATCAATTTAAAAACTTTGTAAATCAAGAGGTTGCAGACAAAATCTTTGAAGGAAATAAAGGAGATGTAATTGGAGTGTACAAGGATAAAGAGTTTTTAAAAATCTCTAAAATTATTGATGTAGTAGAAATGCCAGATTCTGTAAGAGCAAGTCATATCTTAATTCCTTTTATGGGTTCACAAAGAGTTACACCCGATGTTACAAGAACAGAGGAAGAAGCAAAAAATTTAGCAGATAGTCTTTTAGCAGTAGTAAAGAGAAGAGGAAGTCAGTTTGGTGATTTAGCAAAAGAGTTTTCTTCGGACAAAGGTTCAGGTGCTAAAGAGGGTGATTTAGATTGGTTTAATTATCAAAGAATGACTCCTGCTTTCAGAGACTATGCTTTTACTGCTAAAAAAGGAGACATGGAAGTTGTACAGTCGCCTTTTGGTTTTCATATTATTAAAATTGATGATCAAAAGAATAATCAAAAAGTATTAAAATTAGCAACTTTTGGTAGAAAAATAGTTGCTTCTGAAGATACTGAAAATGCTGTTTTTAGACAAGCGGAAGAATTTGCTTTGGCAGTTTCTAAAGAAAATAAATTTTTTGATGCAGCTAAAGATGAAAATTACAAACCAAGACCTGTTGTTGGTCTTAAGTCTTTAGATGAAAATGTTCCTGGTTTAGGAAATCAAAGACAAATTGTTAGCTGGGCTTTTAACACAGATACAGACGTAAATTCTTTTAAGCGTTTTGATTTAGAAGGTAGTCATGTGGTGGCTTTTGTTACAGGCTCTGAAGAAAAAGGTTTAATGTCTGTTGCAAAGGCAATAAGTACAGTAAGACCTATTCTTATGAATGAAAAGAAAGCAGCTATTCTTTCAGAGAAATTAAAGGGTACTGATTTGCAGGAGATTGCCAAATCTAATAATACAAACGTAAGAACATCTAATAATGTTACTTTGAAAAGCCCAACGCTTTCTGGAGTTGGCGTAGAGCCTAAAGTAGTTGGTGCTATGTATAATGCAGCGTTAAATAAGGTATATAGTTCTGTGGAAGGTGATAGAGGTGTGTATGCATTTATGGTTACTAATAGAGAATTTCCAACAGCATTACCTAATTACGATGCAAACAGAAAACGAATTTCAGAAGCAAGAAAAGGCCAGACTTTTAAGCTGTATGAAGCAATTAAAAAGTCAGCAGATATAGAAGATAATAGAGCGGTTATGTATAGTAACTAATATTATTTTCCTACATTCATAAAAAATCCATTCAAAATTTTGAATGGATTTTTTATGTTTATATATCAGATTTGTATCGGATGTACAATTAACTTAAGGGTTTTTATACGGCTTATTTCTTTTATGTATCACCTGTATTTTAAGGCTACGAAGCTTTTTTTGTATTAAAGTAAGCTCATTGCAATGGCGTATTTTGGTTAGCGCTTATTAAAAATATCTTTAGTTTCATAAACCTCGCTATAATAAAGGATTCAACGAATTTTTTAAATGACACCCTGCTTTGTTAACATAATTTCATGAAGATAAAGTTGGCAATTTTATTTCAAGTTATGTTTGTTTGTCAAATAGTTAAGATCAAGTCTTGGTTCCCTGCCGGTACGTAGTTAGGCAGGTTAGCTCTAAAAGCAGAGCAATCATCGCAAAAGAATGATTTTAAAAGATGAAAATAATTTTTTGTATGCAGAGCTGAAGGAATTCAATTTTTTTAAAATAAGAATCTATATTTTAATCTAGTTGCTTATATCCATATTAAAAATCATTGTTTTTTAATGCCTAAATAAAAGCAAGAGTAGTCAAAATATTCTGCAGCTTTTTAAATCCCCTATTTTTATCAATAGAATAATACCAATATAACGCGATCAAGTTCTGAAAAAGTATAAGCCCAAAGTAACTTTTTGAACTTGTTAAAGCATATTAGAATACTATTCAAAAAATAGTTGATAGGTTTAAATTGACATTTTTAGGGTACTTGTTCCAAAAAAAATATTGAAATCGAAAAGTTTATGAATTAACCAACATACAAGAATTAACTTTTAGCAAACAATAGAAAAATAGCGGGCAAGAAAAAACCTCTTTGATTTCTCAAAAAGGTTTTAAAAAATAATGTTAAGATGCTATTTTTATCCCTTCATAGAGATTAAAAATTCCTCGTTATTTTTAGAGAATTTAATTCTGTCATTAATAAATTCCATAGCTTCAATAGGGTTCATGTCTGCAAGATATTTACGTAAAACCCACATTCTTTGAACAGTTTTGCTATCTAATAATAAATCATCTCGTCTTGTAGACGATTTTATTAAATCGATTGCAGGATAAATACGTCGGTTAGAAATATTTCTGTCTAACTGTAATTCCATGTTTCCTGTACCTTTGAATTCTTCGAAGATCACTTCATCCATTTTAGAACCAGTATCTGTAAGGGCAGTTGCTATAATGGTTAAAGAACCACCGTTTTCAATATTTCTTGCCGCTCCAAAGAAACGTTTTGGTTTGTGCAGTGCGTTGGCATCGATACCACCAGAAAGTATTTTTCCTGATGCAGGTGCAACGGTATTATAAGCTCTTGCTAAACGAGTAATTGAGTCTAAAAGTATTACTACATCATGACCACATTCTACCAATCTTTTCGCCTTTTCTAAAACAATATTTGCAACACGTACATGTTTATCAGCAGGTTCGTCAAAAGTAGAAGCAACTACCTCTCCACGAACGCTACGCTGCATATCGGTAACTTCTTCCGGACGTTCATCAATTAATAAAACAATTTGATATACTTCTGGATGGTTAGTGGCAATAGCTTTTGCAATATCTTTAAGCAACATTGTTTTACCCGTTTTTGGTTGGGCTACAATCATACCGCGCTGTCCTTTTCCTAAAGGAGAGAATAAGTCGATAATCCTTGTTGATAAAGAACTACCTTTTTCAGCTAAATTGAATTTCTCTTCAGGAAACAGCGGTGTTAAATGCTCAAAAGAAACACGATCTCTAACAATATTAGGGTTTAGTCCGTTTATTTTTGATACTCTAATTAACGGAAAATACTTTTCACCTTCTTTAGGTGGTCTTACGTTTCCTCTAACTGTATCTCCTGTTTTTAAACCAAATAACTTAATTTGAGATTGAGAAACATAAATATCATCTGGTGACGATAGGTAGTTATAATCAGATGAACGCAAAAAGCCGTAACCATCTGGCATCATTTCTAAAACACCTTCACTTTCAATAATTCCATCAAATTCAAAGTCAGGGTCTCTATATCTATTCGTAGACTTGTTTCCGTTACTTCGACTATTGTTGGTCTTACTTGGTTGATTGGTATTTTTAGTTTTCTGCTGATTTGGATTTCGTTGTTGAGGACTAGTACTAGCTCTTGGCGTGTTTTTAGCAACAGGTTTCGGCTCTCTAGCTTCCTTTGCTTCGGATTTTAGTTCGCTAGGCTTGCTTTTCTTAACCGGTGTAGCTTTATTCTTAATATCCTCTGGAACTGTTTTTTCTATAATTTCAGTTTTTTCTTCCTCTTCCTTTACCTCTTTTTTAGCAACTCTTTTTACAGGAGTTCTGTTAATAGGAGGTCTTTTTTCTTGAACTATATTTTCTTGAGGATTTTGATCAGAATCAGATGGCTTTGTAACCTCTTTCTCTCTAGTAGGCTCATTTTGGGTCTTTTTTACAAGCCTTTTTCTCTTGGGTTTTGCTACTTCAGGCTTAACTTCGGTAACGACTTCTTTCGCAGAAGAAGGGTTATCGGCTTGAGTATCTAATATTTGGTAAACTAAATCTAATTTTTTTAATTGACTAGTCTTGGTAAGACCTATGGACTTTGCAACAACTTGCAAGTCAGCAAGGGTTTTTGCTTTTAGTTCAGAAATTTCGAACATTTATATATTTATTAAGTTATGATAAATCTTAAATTTTTAAGACATTTAAAAATTGATTCTTTGCTTTTTTCTATTGTATATAGTACTATACAATATGTTTTGTGTGGTTCTTATGTTACAAATATATACTTTTTTTAACTTCCTAGCCTTATTTTTTAAAAAAGAAATTCTATTTTTGTCATACAATAAGTAAATATGATTCAAAGAATACAAACCATATATCTAATTTTAGCTTCTATAGTGTCTGGAGGCTTAATTTTTGTATTTAATTTATGGAATACAATTAAACAGCAAATTTTTGTTGTAGATTTGTTTTCTAGAGAAATACTTACATTAAAAGTAATTCCTTTTATGTTCATTGCGTCCGCAGTTTTATCAATAATGGCAATTTTTTTATTTAATAATAGAAAATTGCAATTTGTACTTGGACGCATTATAATTTTGATCAATCTCTTTTTATTAGGATTATTGATTTATGTATCACTAACATTATCTGGAGAAACTTCGGTTTCGGAGAAAGGTATTGGGATGTTCTTACCAATTTTAGCGATTTTGTTTATTGTTTTGGCAAATAAAGCTATTAAAAAGGATGAAGATCTCGTAAAATCTGTCGATAGATTGCGATAAAACTAACAAGTAGTATATTAGTGCGAAGAAAACCGAGAACATGTTCTCGGTTTTTTATTTTTATGAGCATTCAAGAATATTTAAAATAGTTGTAACTATTCAGCCTAGATTTCAAAAAAGAGCTAGTTATTAACAATTCTATCTTTGCTTTTAGGAAAAAGAACTTTCTTGTTAACATTTGTTAGTTACTAGGTAACAATTACATGTTTGATTTTTAGTGCTTTTAAATTGTGTTTGTTTCCTTTGTATCAAACCATTAGAAATTGAACTCCGACAAAAAACGTATTGCAGA
>NZ_VORR01000030.1 GCF_007997085.1 Polaribacter sp. IC066 | reverse complement strand
GCACAATATTTTGCTAGAATTAGAGGATATATTACAACGCTCAAAAAAAATAAACAAAAAGTACTAGAAAATATTCAGCTTGCTTTTAGCAAAAATCCGTTCCTACCGGAAATGGCTGAATAGTTACAAACAAAGTATACATTAGAATAAAATATAAAAACGATTACTAACCTTGCAGTTAAAAGCACTTTTTATCTAAATTGTGCGCGAGATTAGTAAATCGTTTTCAAAGTGTCTTATTACAATAAAAGGCTTTTTTTAGTTCATAAAGTTTATGTTTAATTTATCTTAAAAGCATGGCAATAAGTTGATAATAAAGTTAGTATTGTTGCTAATTTAAACCTAAAGATAAAATAAGTTATTCATAATTATACGTTAAGTTTTCGTATATTTTCACATTAAAAAATTAAAATACAAGTTGAAATGAGCATAAGATGAGATTTATAGCAGTTAATGTTACTTCGTGCTCTGAAGCAGCTTCTTTTTGATCTGGATTGCCGGTTAAATTATTACTTCCCATTGTAAAAGTGCCTCCATCAATGTCTTTCATAACCACACTACTTGGCAAAGTTTGCGCTCTTAAAATTGATTTTGGAATAAAAAAAGAGAAAATTAAAAGTGTAAGAATAACGTGTAATTGTGTTTTCATTATTTGGTTTTTAACGGTTGCTTGTTTTGTGAAAGTAGGTGTAAATAAGTAGATAATCCTAAAAACAGACTACAATCTTATGTATAACACTTTCTAAATACCGTTAAAACAAGCGTAATTATTGTAAATGCTGCCATAGATTAGATAAAAACCAATCAAAATAAGTCAAAAATTTATAGATAAAAAGAATTAAAACATTTACAACAACTTCGCCATAGCCGTTTTAATAATTTCTATGTTTCTTTCTCTGTTTGGTTTGTCTACTTTCTTTTGATCATTAATCATATCTCGCATTAAATTAATAACTACTTTATCGAAGTTAAAACCCTTAAACTGTTTTCCTTTTAAAATCATATCATCTACCACATTCTGGATAGCTTCTGTATTATTGCTTTCAGAAATTTGTGTAAATGCTTTTTGATATAACACTTTTGTACTGTCGTCATTGGTTAAAAACATACCAGAAATAACAGTTTTTGCTATAAAAGGCAACTCAGATGCGTCATTTTCTTCAATAAAAATTCTAGTTAAAGGTGTTGCTAATATTTTACGCACTTCATCTGGCAATTCTTTAGATTTTTTAATGGCCGTTGGTTTATCAATATAATAAAGAGAAACAAGTGCTTTTCCTAAAACAGAATACGATTTACTTTCTAATGCTTTTGTAAAAATCGGTTGTAATTCAGGGTCTGTTAATTTCCCTAATGTATTTAAAGCCTCTGCTTGCACAATTGTTTTTGCATCACTATTTGCCATTTGCATAATTTTTTTAATCGCATCTTTTTTAGAAAACTTATTAATCAAATCTATTTGTTGCAACGCTAACTGTCTAATTTTAAATGAAGGATCACTTAAAGCAGCAACCACTGCGTTAAAAGCATCTTTATCATCTTGTTTTTGAACAACTTCTAATAAAGCTTCTCTTCTATGTGCATAATTATCGGCATGTTTTAATTGAAACATATAATCGCTGAACACTTTATTTTCATAGATCGTACACACTAAAGTATTATCTGCATTTACCTGAATTAAATTAGGCTGTTTGTCATAAGGAAAGGTAAAAGAAGCATCATTACCATCTACAAAAACGTTGTGTCTTGTTTTGTTGTTGCCTTCAAAAACATCAATGGCAAAAGGAAACTTAAAGGTTTCTCCTTGCAATTGAATCATATTTACAGTGACTGTTTTTTGCAACGTATTGTAATCATAAGAAATTTCTATTTTGGGATGATTTGCCCCAAAATACCATTGGTTAAAGAACCAATTTAAATCTTTACCCGTTAATTCTTCGAAAACCAAACGCAATTCGTGCACTTCAGCGGCCTGGTATTTATATTTGGTTAAATACTGTTTTAATCCCAAGAAAAAAGCCTCATCACCTAAATAATTACGCAACATGTGTAAGATAGCGCCACCTTTATTGTAGCTAACTAAATCAAACATATCTTCTTTATCGTCATATCTATAACGAACTAAACTTTTGTTTTCATTTTGCCCGTTTTTATACGCCTTTACTTGCTCAAAATAATGCATTTCTGCAGCTACTTTTCCGTGTTTGTAAGCCTGCCATAAATACTCGCTATAATTGGCAAAAGATTCGTTTAAGGTAAGATTAGACCAACTCTCTGAAGTTACCAAATTACCAAACCAATGATGAAAAACTTCATGAGCAATGGTATTTTCTTGCACATTTTCATCGATTAACTGTCCTGGTTTTTGATAAGCTTGTTCTCCATGAACAACAGCTGTGGTATTTTCCATAGCGCCAGAAACATAATCTCTTACTACAATTTGACTATATTTTTCCCATGGATACTCAACACCCAACTTATCAGAAAAGAAACCAATCATCTCTGGCGTTAATCCAAAAATATCCTTAGCGTAGGGTGCATATTCCTTCTCTACATAATAATTTACAGGAATGTTTTTGTAAGAGTCCTTAATAATTTCAAATTCGCCAACCGCCATAAAAGCTAAATAAGGAGCATGTTTTTGATCAAATTTCCAATAATCAGTTCTGTTATTTCCGTTGGATGTTTGCGAGATTAAACTTCCGTTAGAAAGTGTTTTGTATTGATTAGGAACTGTAATATATATTTCTTGTGATGTTTTTTGATTCGGAGCATCTATGGTAGGAAACCAAGCACTGTTTGCTTCGGTTTCACCTTGCGTCCAGATTTGCGTTGGTTTATTTTTATCGGCACCATCGGCATTTATAAAATAAAGCCCTTTTGCATCTGTAATCGCTAAACTGCCTTTATCTTTTACTTTTTCTGGTCTTGCAATATATTTAATGTAGATGGTAAATTCTTCATCTTTTTTATAGGTTTTTGGTAAGTCGATACTTAAATCATAATCGTCATACGCATATACTAACTTTTTAGTATTCATAGAAACGTCCTCAATAATCATCGATTTTGCATCTAACGTAATTTTATCAGTGCTATAAAAATGAGGTTTTGCTGTAACCCAAGCTTCCCCATTCATTGTTTTTTCTTTAAAATTAAAATCGACTTTTAATTTTGTGTGTACTAAATCATGTATTTTTTCTCTTTCGGGTCTATAATTTGCCTGAATTTGAGCAAAACCAATAGTTGACCAAACCATAAAAACTAGCAATACGATTTTCTGAAACTTCATAAATATCATTTTCTTCGAGCTTCAAAAATAGTAAATAAGCTGATAGAAGCTGTTAATTGGTCGTTAAATTCAAAAAGCATACCAAAACAGCATAAAAAAGCTGCAATCTCTAAAGAAATTACAGCTTTTAAAATGCGTTTATACGGTTTACTATTGAAACATTTTGGCAAAATTCTTTAAAGAATCATTATCTGCGTCCATTTGCATGCTATTCATCACTTCCATAATTTTTGCAGGATTCATGTTTTCTCCTAATAATCTTGCAATACCAACGCCAACATCCTTGCTGTAGCCAAAAGCAATTACTTCATCTATAGATTCTGTCTCTCCTGCATAATAAATTTTTACATTCATACCTTTTGCCCTCATAGACATTAAGGCTTTATAATCATCATTATCTTTAAAGATATTTTTTAACGTTGCTTTTTCAGTTTCGTACGCCACATTGTTTTCTGCTGTCTTTTTTAAAAAAACAACATTTATTTTCTTAATACTTTGTATCGTTTCTTTTACTTCATCAGAAACAGCTGCTTTTGCACTTAAAACAGAACTTACGGGCAAGTCTCCTGTAAAGAAACCTTTTTTGCCGCTTGCATCTACTAAATAGGATTGTAAAGATTTTTCATTTTTACAAGAACTTGCAAAAAGAACTAAAAATACTAGCGAAAATAAGGTGGTTAATTTTTTCATTATATCAGTTTTTATGATAAAAAGTCAGATCTATAAAAACCTGACTTTTAATCTTGGTTGATTTACTTGTTTTCTCTCACAATTTTATCGGTAAAATCAGACATTTTGTTAATGTCTATATTACCTGTTAAAGACATCACTATTGCTTCAGACATTCCTTTTGTTTGCTTGTCAATCCCTTTTACAAACATTAAAACTTCACTCACGTAATCTTTGTTTTTAGTGGCTTTTACATAAATTTTAATACGCGAATTATCATCTTTTATTCGCATTAACTGCGTTAAATTAGCTTTCTTAATAGCAGAATTTACCATTTTTTCCATTTTAGAAGCAATTTCTAAATTACTTGTAGAAAACATTTTAAATTCACTTAAATCGTTAATCATTTCAAAAGCCTGCATTACTTCATTCGCTTTTACGTCTGCGCTTTTTGTTTTAAACTTGTTTAGCAATTCAAAAGCGTCTTTGGTTACAATGACCATATCTACGCCATCCATATCTTCTAAAGTGTCGAAAATAGACTGTGCGCTGGTGAACATTGGTGCTACCATAAACGCTATTAATAAGATTATTTTTTTCATACTATCTGTGTTTACTTGGTTTCAATAATTTTTTACTTGGTTTTATTTTAATGCTTTATTTGCTTTGCTTTGGTATGCATATAAAGTGGCAACTGCTTGTTCTCCTTTTTTTAGGTTTGTAGACAACAACTTTAACCCTTTACTTACTTGCGCATAAATTAGTGCTGCTTTTTTTCTTTGTTGATGTTCATCATATTGATGTTTGCCAATAAAGACACTAATCAAAAGTGCTACTGCTGCTGCTACAGAGAGCCATTTTAAGTTTCTAGTTTTAGATTTCGTAGGTTTTAACTTAACGGTTTTTGTGTAAGTTTCATCTTTTGCAAGCTCAAAATAAGAAAATAAATACATGTACTCTTGCAAGTGTGGTGCAACGTCCTCTTTTGTAAAATAGTTTTTTAGGGTTGCCTCTTCTTGCAGCGTAGTTTCTGCATTTTCGTATTTTTCTACTAATTTTTCTATGTTAGCTAACTCCATAGTTGTGTTTTTTAGTTAATTCTTCTCTTATTGTTTTTCTTGCTCTAGATAATGCAACCCTTACTGCAGTTGGTTTCATATCAACCATTTTACAGATTTCCTCAAAATCATATTGTTCAATATCTCTTAACTGAATAATAATTTTTTGTTGTTCGGGTAATTTTTCTATCAATACATGCACTTGGTTTACGCTGTCTTGATATTCTAGTTTCTTATCTAAAGACGTTTCTTTTTCTTTATAATTACTATGAACTAATGTTAAATTACTTGCTTGTTTACTTTTTAAGCGATCATAACAGTAATTTTTTGTCATGGTCATGGCAAAGGCTTCAACGTTTTTATAATCAGCTATTTTCTCTTTATTTTTCCACAATTTAAAAATAAGTTCTTGGGTAGCATCTTCTGCTTCTTCTCTAGAAACTAGCAATCTTTTTGCCAATCTAAAGACCTTATCTTTAAAGGGTAAAACAACTTTTAAAAAGTCTGATTCATTCATTTATTGTTGTTGTTTATCTACTTTTTTAAAATTGATACTAGTAGGTTTACATATTTAAGACGAACTATAATTTAATTTGTTACATGTTAATTTTTAACACGTACTAAATATGTTTAAATTGCGTTAAATTTACTACAATCAAAAGACTTTTTTACATGAAGATTTTTTTTAAAGTTATTTACCTTTCTCTCTTTATCGCAGCGTTTGTAAGTTGTTCTAAAGAATATGAAATTCCGCAAGATTTAGTGGTACAAGACTTTGTTTGGAAAGGTTTAAATGCATATTATTTGCATCAAGATAAAATTGAAGATTTGTCTGACAGACGCTTTAGCTCTGACCAGCAATTAAATACCTTTTTAAATACGTTTCCTAATTATAATTCTCTGTTCTCTAATTTGTTAATTCCTTCGGATGTAAAGTCTTTATTAGTAGAAGATTTTAATACAATTGCACCACCAGCATTAAGAACTGACTTTACAAATGGTTTAGAGTTTGGTGTTTTTCAAGAACAAGATTCAGACACTCTTATTGGCTATGCGTTAGATATTTTACCTCTTTCTTACGCCGCTAATGAACCAATTTCTAGAGGCGATTATTTTTATGCTATTGTAAACACTGCTAATGATACAATCCGTTTACAGAGAGACAATTACATCGATTTACTTGTAAATTATACACAAGATACGTTAAAGCTAGTTATGGTAGATTATGATGGTATCGATATTACTTTAACTGGTAAAAAAGTGGCGTTAGTAAAGAAGCAATACAATTATGAAGCTGTTAATTTTACAAAAACAATGGTAAAAAATGCTGATAAAATTGGCTACATCATGTACAATAACGATTTTTCTACCAATTATATAAATGATTTGAATAATACCTTTTTAGAACTTAAAAATGAAGCTGTTAATGAGTTAATTTTAGATGTTAGGTATAATATTGGTGGAGGAAGTTTTGCTGAAAATATTGCACAAATTGCAAGTATGATAACGGGGCAATTTGAAGATGAAGTTTTTATCAAAGAAGAGTGGAATGCAAAGGCGCAACCTTGGTTTATAGCGTATCAACCAGATGCTATTTTAACAAAGTTTCCAGAGAAATTAAATGAAAACACAACCATTAATAGCCTTAATTTAACAGATATTTACCTTGTTTTAAATGGCAATAATTTTACGGGTTCTTCTGCTGTAGAATTACTTATCAATAGCTTAAAACCATATATAAATGTGCACGTTATTGGCAATCAAACCGCAGGAAATAACACAGGAGCTATCACTTTATACAATTCTGAAGATTATAATTTTCCGTTAAAAAAGGAAACTCATTCGGTAGCTTTAAAGCCTGTTGTGTTAAGTTTCTTAAATAAAGACGACCAAACCTATGAAAACGGATTTTCGCCTAATTTAAGTCTGTGTGCAAATGAGGACGCTTTAAATTTAGGTGTTTTAGGAGAAGATTCAGATCCTATTCTAAACAGTGTTTTAGCCTATATTGCAACCGGAACGGCAATTTCTAATACCAATTGTAATCCTAATAATTTTGAATATCTATATCATAGTATAAACTTGCAAAGATCTCGAGATACCGGCGTATTTATAGAACAAGATTTACCAAACACAAACTAGAATGAAAAAAATTACGCTTCTTTTAATAGCAACGATATTCCTTATTTCTTGTGAAAAAAGTGAAAAATCTACCATAGAACCAACAAGCAATGACGATATAAATTATTTTATATGGAAAGGTTTAACAAATTACTATTTATGGCAAAAAGAAGTACCTGATTTAGTAGATGATAGGTTTTCTGGTTTCGATGATTTATATACCTATTTTAGAGGATATTCATCGCCCCAAGATGTTTTCGAAAGTTTGTTAAAAAGACCAGAAGATCGTTTTTCTTGGATTGTTGAAGATTATATTGCTTTAGAGAATTCTTTTCAGGGAATTAATTTAAGCAACGGAATGGAGTTTGGTTTGGTACGGTATAAAAATGGTTCTAGTGACGTTTTTGGATATGTGCGCTATGTTGTTGCGAATTCTGATGCCGCCGATAAAAGAATTGAAAGAGGTGCAATTTTTAATACAATTGATGGGGCTCAATTAACTGAAACTAATTTTAATGGGTTACTTTTTGGCAACAATACAAATTACACTGTGGGTTTTGCTGATTTTAATGATGGCAACCCTACTGCTAACACAAATTCAACATCGCTATTAAAAACTGAAATTCAAGAAAACCCAATAGCGGTCTCAAAAGTAATCACCGAAGGAAATCAAAAAACAGGCTATTTACTTTACAACCAGTTTGCAAAAAATTATGATGGCCAATTAAATGCTGTTTTTGCAAATTTTAAAGCTGAAAATGTAGATCAATTGATTATCGATTTAAGATATAATCCAGGAGGCTCATCAACCACTGCCACCTATTTAGGAAGTATGGTTACGGGGCAGTTTACTGGGCAATTATACTCTCAAGAAGTTTGGAATGATAAAGTAAGAAATGCTTTACCAGCAGATCGATTTATTAACAATTTTACAAATCAAATTAGAAATATAGATGCAAATGGCACCGTTGTTTTACAAGAAAGCATTCATAGTTTGGGGTTAAATAAAGTTTACTTTATTGTGAGTAATGGCTCTGCTTCAGCATCAGAATTAGTAATTAATTCTTTAAGTTCGCATATTAACGTGCGCGTTGTTGGTAAAACAACAAGAGGAAAACAAGTGGGTTCTATTACCTTATATGATTCAGATGATTTACAAAGATCTGGCAATAATCTAAACCCAAATCATCGATATGCCATGCAACCTTTAGTGTTTGAGATAAGTAATAAAGACAATGTAAATTATCCGAACGGAATTATACCAGCAAGTGCCAATTTTCCGGGTATTGAGTTGGGCGAATCTTATGGGAATTTGGGGGTTCTTGGCGAACGCTCTGATCCTTTATTAAGCGCTACTTTAGATTATATTGCTACGGGCGCTAAAACTATTTTTTCTAAAAAAAATAGCTACGATTTTGAAGAAATATACAGTTCTAAATTAGCAACACCCGCAAGTGATAATATGTTTGTTGATATAAAAAAATAATTATTTAAAATAATGGCAGTGTTATTTCTGAATAGTTAATTATTAGTGTCCGATTAAAAATCTTTTTAGTTTGATAAACTCTCTTAAAATAATAGATCTCGCGAATTTTTTAAATGACACCTTGCTTTTTGAAAATAATTTCATAAAAATAAAGGAGACAATTTTATTTCAAGTTATGTTTGTTTGTCAAATAGTTAGGATTAAGTCTGGGTTCTTGAGTCTAAAAGAGCAGCAATCTTGAGTCTTTTATCGAAAAAGAATAATATTTAATAATGATTTTTATTAGCAAATGTATGGTTCAGCGCAGTTTAAGTTTCAATTATTAGGATAAATAGTTTTAGACTTGAGCCTATTGTAAGCCTTGTAAAAAGAGACAAACAGACAAAGTGAATTTAGTTCAATAGCTCTTATATAAAAACTTACATTTAATGCTTTGAAACAGTTTTAAAAACGGACTGCTATATGTTAAAACAAACTCATCTGTACATCGGGCGTTGTATCATTATTCTTATTCGGAATTTTTAAGGCTAAACCAAATTCGGAATTTATTTCTTTGATAAAATAAGTGGCTAATAATGGCACTTCTTCTTGTAAATTTTGATGAATAAAAAAGTGAATATTTTGTAAGCCGGCAGCTTGCCATTCTTTTAATTTTTGCACCCAACTATCTAACCGATCATAATCTACAGGATGGTTTGCACCCACAAATCGTATAAAAACTTCATTATTTGTTAAACGCATGTGCATCATATCTCTTCTACCAGCGGCATCAACTAAAACATTTGCAATATTATTTTCTTCTAATAAATGCGCAAAATTCTTAAAAACTGTTGCATCTTCAAACCAATCTTTATGACGAACTTCAATAGCTAAAGGCAAATCTTTAGGCCAATTTTCTACAAAATTTTGCAAAAAATCAAAGTTTTTAGGACTAAAATTAGCAGGTAATTGTAAGAATATGGTTCCTAATTTTTCTTGAAGTGTGCTAAAATTATTAATGTAAGAATTTACCACTTCTTCTAAGCCGTTTAACCGTTTAAAATGACTAATTTCTTGACCTAATTTAGGAAAAAATTTAAAGGTACTAGGCGTTTTTGCCTTCCACTTTTCAAATTGTTGTGCATCGAAATTTCTATAAAAAGTAGCATTTAATTCTATAGAATTAAACTGTTTGGCATAATACTCTAGCTCATCTTTTGTTCTTTTCGGATAAAACCCTTTTAGATTCGCTTTATTCCAGCTTGCACAACCCACAAAAAAAGAAGGTTTGTCTGTTTTTTTGAACGTTGCTAAAATTCGTACCGTTTCAGGATGTGTTTTTGCTAAAGTAAAATCGATTTGTTCAGGATTGTCTATGCGTCCGAAATTCATACTTTATTTTTTTGCACCTAGTTTTACTAAGAGTTAGCCTGTTTTTTTTTGCAGATTTACAAATTAAAATTGTGTCTAAATTTTTAAGTTATCTACATCATCAATGCCTTCTTCAATTTCTTTATCTGTTAAAATATCAGGTCTAAACTCGCTCATTAACTCCTCGCGTTTAGATTTTGCGTATTTAAAACCAGATTTCCACCATTTACGCATTAATGTTTCATCAAAAACTAGCGAATTTGTGGTTAAAACAGTCGGTGTATAATATAAATTCAGCTTTACATTTTTATTAGTTGCCGCTAGTTTACCAATTGTAATATTATGCCTTTCTACATGTGCTAGCATAAAATCGAACACATCAAAAAGAAGTGAAAACGGATTTTTAGAAGGAATCTTATTAATTTGTGTTACTTCTGTTTCTAAAATAATTGCATCAATCTCTTTGGCTCCTCTTAAAATAGCTTCTCTTATTGGCACTAAAGAGCCAAAACCGCCGTCTGCATAATGACAGTGATTTTTTTCTAACAGGCTCATAAATGGCACGTAGTTACAAGAACCCCAAATCCAATCACAAAAATCTTCATAGGTGCACTCATTACTAGATTTATATTCAATTTGATTGGCAGTTAAATTAGAAACAGTTACCACAACTTCTTTACCACTTTTTTTAATGTCATCAAACATTTTTTTGGTGATTTTATTCTTAATCAAATTTCGAAGATTTTTACTTTCGCCAAAAGTTTTTCTTCCGTTTATTAAATTCCAAAGTGTATTTAAATGATTAATACTCACCACTTTTTCGCCAGCAACAACTTTTACAATAAAAGGACTGTTGCTAAAAATAGTTTCTTGATTTACGTTTGTATACACTTCCTTTAGCTCGTCTAACATACCCAACGCTAAATGAGAAACCATTAAACTCCCCGTAGAAGTGCCAATAAACAAGTCGTAACTTCTATTTTCTTTTTCCATAAGGTATTGAGCAACTCCGCCGGCAAAGGCTCCTTTACTTCCACCACCAGAAATTACCAAGGCTTTTTTCATGATCTGTTATAATTTGTTTACTTTAGTTCTATAAAAATATTAAAAATGAAAAGAATATCGGTACTAATTGTAGCTTTCCTTTTAATTATCTCTTGTACAAAAAAAGAACTAGCCAGAACTATAGAAAGTATTACTATTAAAAAGTTTGACATCGAAAACTCAAGCATTAGAGCAATTAAAGCAATTGACTCTAAAGTAGTTTATTATGCGGGTTCTAATGGTGATGTTGGGGGTACTTTAGACGGCGGTACATCGTGGACTAAAACAGATATTAGATACAAAGACTCCATTATTCCTCATTTTAGAAGTTTAGCCTTTAATGGTTCAGATTATTTTGCTTTATCTATAGAAAATCCTGCGCTGTTATATAAAATATCTAAAGGAGTAGCAACTTTGCAGTATCTAGAAGAAAATGATAAAGTTTTTTACGATTCGCTTACGTTTTTTGATGATACTTTACACGGAATTGCCGTTGGAGATCCAACAGAAAATTGTGCTTCTATTCTTATTACAGAAGACGGTGGAGAAACTTGGAATAAAATAACCTGTGATAATTTACCAGAAATAACGGAAGGTGAAGCCTTTTTTGCGGCGAGTAATACCAATATTAAAACCATGGGAAGTACTGCTTGGATTGCTTCTGGTGGTAAAAAAGCACGTATTTTAAAGTCGGAAGATTTTGGCAAAACTTGGCAAATTTATGAAACCCCAATTATTCATGGGAATGGGCCTCAAGGAATTTACTCGATTGATTTTGCTGATGAAAATAACGGAATTATAATTGGTGGCGATTATACAAAACCATTAGAAAACAAAGCAAATAAAGCAATTACGAAAGATGGTGGTAAAACATGGACTTTAATAGCCGATCAACAAAATCCTAATTTTAAAAGTTGTGTGCAGTATGTGCCTAATACTGGTGGAAAAGAAATTTTTGCTGTTGGATTTACAGGTGTTTCCTTTTCTAATGATGGCGGTATTTCTTGGAAAGAAGTTTCTAAAGATCGTTATTACGCTATTCAGTTTGTAGATAAAAACACAGCCTGGTTAGGCGGTCAACAAAAAATGGGCAAATTAATTCTAAAATAATTTCAGAATATTTAGGTTCTAAAGAAAGCTAAAACACTTACCAAAAGCACTTTAAACATTTGTAAGAATCATGAAATATGGTTTTATTTTTATCGCTTTACTCCTATTTTTTTCGTGCAACAAAAAAACAGGCATTAGCAAGCATCTTAATTGTGAAACAACTGAATTTAAAAATTTAGAAAAGGTAGAAGATGTAAAGAATTTATTCTCTGTAGATTTTCCGAAAAACTGGAAAATTAATTTATATCAAGATGAAATTCAATCTTCTATTTTTGCTGCAGATACGACAAAACAACTTACCGAAACCATCTTGTTAGACGTTACTTTTATCAACCAAAAAATAAATTTAGACGAATCATTTTTATTAAAACAAGAGCAAGAAAATCTCGTTAACAACCTCATTAAAATAAAAACAAAAGAATTTATATTTCTAGAAAAGCCATCTATTTATATGATATATAGAGGCAAAAAAGGAAAATTCTCTTATCAAATATGTACTATCTTTATACAGATAAATGAAGAAAATTCTATGTTAGCAAAAACCGAAATTTATGGGGATATACATATTAACAACCGTTTTTGTAGCGCATTTTCACTTCTAGAAAACATCAAATTAAATCAAGAATAATGATTCATAAACAACACATTATAAGTCGCTTTATAAAATATGTAACCATTGATACAGAATCCGACCCTAACAACCCGGCGTTTCCAAGTACTGCAAAACAATGGAATTTAGCCAAAGTGTTAGAAAAGGAGCTCAATGAAATAGGGATGCAAGAGGTAGTATTAGATGAGAACTGTTATCTCATGGCTACTTTACCCAGTAATTTAACCTATCAAGTGCCTACAATTGGCTTTATTTCTCATATAGATACAAGTCCAGATTTTACAGGAGCAAACGTAAAACCCCAAATTATAGAAAATTATGATGGCAAAGACATCATTTTAAATAAGGAAAAAAACATTATTTTATCTCCAGATTATTTTGATGATTTATTGCAATACAAAGGTCAGACGATCATTACAACAGATGGTACTACGCTTTTAGGTGCTGATGATAAAGCCGGAATTACAGAAATTGTTTCTGCGATGGAATATTTAATTAAACATCCAGAAATTAAGCATGGCAAAATAAGAATCTGCTTTACGCCAGACGAAGAAGTAGGCAAAGGTGCTCATCTGTTTGATGTAGAAAAGTTTGGTGCAGAGTGGGCATACACCATGGATGGAAGCCAAATTGGCGAATTAGAATTTGAAAACTTTAATGCAGCTTCTGCAAAAATAACCATTTCAGGTAAAATTGTACATCCGGGTTATGCAAAAGGAAAAATGATTAATTCTATGTTAATTGGCAATGACTTTATTGCCGCAGTACCTGCGGATGAAGTTCCTGAAAAAACTACAGGCTATGAAGGTTTTTTTCATTTACATGATATGAAGGGCAATGTAGAAGAAACTGTTTTAGAGTATATTATTAGAGATCACGATTTAGATCTTTTTGAACAAAGAAAATATTTGATGCAAAAAATAGCGTTTGATTTTAATGAACGTTTAGAGCAAAATTTAGTGCATGTTGAGATTAAAAATCAATATTTTAATATGAAAGAAAAAATAACTCCTGTAATGCATATTGTAAATATTGCCGAAGAAGTTATGAAAGATATGGGTTTATCACCCTTAATAAAGCCGATTAGAGGCGGTACAGACGGTTCTCAACTTTCTTACAAAGGGTTGCCTTGTCCTAATATTTTTGCAGGGGGCCATAATTTTCATGGACGTTTTGAATATGTACCCGTAGAATCGATGATAAAAGCTACAGAAGTGATTGTAGGAATAGCACAAAAAGTTTCAGAAAAATATGCATAAAAAAATCTCCAAGAATTACTTCTTGGAGATTCTGTAATACAAATAAAAAACTATTAAAATATTTTATGAAAGTTCAGGGTTTTTCCCTTTTACATTAGAGTAAAAAGCCTTAAAAAACTCAAAATCCTTGTTTAGATCGTTTGTTGTATAATACGGTTCAGAAATTTTTAGCTTTTTATTTTCAAAATCTAACGTCGCCATTACAATGGGCACATTTGCGCCTTTAGCAATATAATAAAATCCGGTTTTCCATGTATTTACCTTTTTACGAGTTCCTTCTGGAGACAATGCTAACCTAAAAACTTCTTTTTTATGAAAGATTTCTATAATGGCATCTACCAAATTATTACTCTGACTTCTATCTACTGGTGTGCCCCCTAGAAGTCTAAAAAAGTAACCAAAAGGCCATGTAAAAAGTGACTTTTTTCCAACAAAATTTATCATAATTCCAGAACTCATTCTCGCTAAAATGCTAATAGGAAAATCTAACCAGCTTGTGTGTGGCGCAGCGATTACCACATACTTTTTTACTTCTTTAGAGAAATCTCCATCTAATCTCCACCCTAATAGTGTAAAGAATATAAAACTTGCTACTTTTTTCATTTTGATTTTTGAATTCGTCAACAAAATTAAGCATTTAAATAGATATTGAATAAAAATTGAATTGCAATTTACTGTTAAAAGCGGAAGAACTTAAAAATGGTTCTTTTATGTAATAAATAGCATCTAAATATTTTAAAGAATGTCCTTTAAATTGCATCAACTTTATATGTCATGGTAAAGACTAAAAATCAATAAAGCTACATTAATTACTTACTTTTACGCTATTAAAAACTGATACCATGACAGAACTCATAACGTATTTATTAATAGCCCTAATTTTTAGTTTCATAGGTTTTTTTATAGGAAAATTACTTTCTAAACTAAATTTCGAAAAACAAAGAACGAGCATCGAAAAAGAAAAATCTACTTTAGAAGAACGGGTTACTTTGCTGCAACAATCTAAAGACATGGTAGAAGATAATTTTATCGAACTTCAAAAAGATATCAAGAAAAATCAACTAGAAAAAGAAACATTAATAACGTTAAACACTCGCCAAGATTCAGAAATACAGAATTTGCAATTAAAATTAACGGAACATCAAAGTGAGGTAGAAAAATTGCAAGATAAATTTACAGTAGAATTTGAGAATCTAGCCAATAAAATTTTAGAAGAAAAATCGAATAAATTCACGCTACAAAACAAAGAAAATTTAAAAATCATTTTAAATCCGCTGCAAGAAAAAATAAAAGTTTTTGAAGATAAGGTGGATAAAACTCATAAAGAAAGTATCGATTATCATGCCGCTTTACGTCAGCAAATTTTGGGCTTAAAAGAATTAAATCAGCAAATGAGTAAAGACACTTTAAATTTAACAAAAGCTTTAAAAGGCGATAGTAAAATGCAAGGAAATTGGGGCGAACTAGTGTTAGAACGTGTTTTAGAAAAATCTGGTTTAGAGAAAGATAGAGAGTATTATGTGCAACAAAGCTTTACCACAGAAGAAGGTAAAAGAGTACTGCCAGATGTGGTGATTCACTTACCAGATAATAAAAAAATGATTGTAGATTCTAAAGTTTCTTTAACAGCATACGAACGCTTTATAAATGAAGATGATGTTCTTTTAAAAGAACAATTTTTAAAAGAACACGTTGCTTCTTTAAAGCGTCATATTGAGCAATTATCAGAAAAAAAATATGAAGATATTTATCAAATAGAATCACCAGATTTTGTACTCCTTTTTATTCCGATTGAGCCTGCATTTGCAGTCGCTTTAAATGCAGATACGTATTTATATAACAAAGCATTTGAAAAAAATATTATTATTGTGACACCTTCTACATTATTAGCAACTTTACGAACTATAGATTCTATGTGGAATAATGAAAAACAACAAAGAAATGCTTTAGAAATTGCAAAACAAGCAGGAGCACTATACGATAAGTTTGATGGTCTTTTAAAAGATTTAGTGGGCATTGGAAAGCGCATTGATGATAGTAAAAAAGAATATTCAAATGCTATGAATAAGCTTTTTGATGGTAGAGGCAACTTAATTAGTAGCGTAGAAAAATTAAAAAAGATGGGCGCTAAAGCCAAAAAATCACTTCCAGAAAATAGTATCAACCGAGCAAAAAACGAGCATTAATTTGCTATTGAGTTAAAATTTGAATGGATACACCACAAAATATTTCTTTTATATTTTGATTTAGATTGGTAAATAAAATAGGGAAATTATGAGCGATTTTAAAAAAAACAATACAGATTAAGAAGGTTTTCTACAAACTGTAATTTTTAGGTCAATTTAAGTAGCATATTTAACGAGACCTCAAAGGTCTTTGAAACCTTTGAGGTCTGAAAGCTACTTTTAGAAAACTAGAAAAACATCGAACTACATTAAAGAACGTATAACAATAATCGTATTATTCCAAATAGTATGAACCACTGCATTTAAATTAAGCTTACTTCGTTCTTATCAAAAAAATAGTATAATCAAGGTTTTACTAATAAACCAAAAAAAAATAATTTACGCATGCATCGTTATAAATTTTAACTTTATTACAAGATTTTTTTTAGCTTTTGCACTAATTTACCAACGGTTAATCCTTGTACAATAATAGAAAAAACAACCACAATATAAGTAATTACAAGAAATAAATCACGGTGCATTTCTGTAGACAATCCCAAGGCCAAGGCAATAGAAATGCCACCTCGTAATCCTCCCCAAGTCATAATTAAATTTGTTTTAGGAACAAAGTCTAATTTCTTTTTAAATAAATTAATAGGAAGGAATAATGAAATATATCTACAAGCTAATACCACAGGAATTGCGATTAGACCCGCAACAATATATTTTCCTTCAAAAACTAATAGCAACATTTCCATACCAATTAAAACGAATAAAACTGCGTTTAAAAGAATATCTATCAATTCCCAAAATTTATCTACATACTTTTCTGTAATTTCAGACATGGATGCATTTCTAACAGTATCATTACCAACAATTAAACCTGCTGTAACCATGGCCAATGGCGCAGATAAATGCAATTTATGAGCGATGACTGTTCCGCCCATTACAGCCGCTAAAGTAATAATCACTTCAATATCATAATCATCAATAGAACGCATTAATTTATAAGAAACCCAGCCTAAAACACCACCTAAAGCAATACCACCTAAAACTTCTTGTCCAAATAATTGAAGGATGTCGGTAGCGCTTGTGTTTTCTGCGCCTAAATTTGCCATTTGAAAAATCGTTAAAAACACAACAACTCCTACTCCATCGTTAAACAAAGATTCGCCAACAATTTTGGTCTCTAACTTTTTAGGAACTTCTGCTTTCTTTAAAATTCCTAAAACTGCAATTGGGTCTGTAGGCGAAATTAATGCCCCAAACAAAAGACAATAAATGAAATCGATCTCAAAATTTAAAACCTGAAAAATAAAGAACATGGCAATACCAACTAAAAAAGTAGACGTTAAAACCCCTAATGTAGAAAATAAAAGAATGGGCCAACGTTGAATTTTTAATTGCTCGAAGTTAGTATGTAAGGCACCTGCAAATAATAAGAAACTTAACATTTCGTCTAATAACACCGTTTTAAAATCGATGCTCGAAATAATAGATTTTTCGAGATCTAACAATGTAGAATCGACCACACTTATGAGCAAAACAATTAGGGTAAAGATGATGGTAATAATCATTAACCCAATTGTATTGGGCATTTTTAAAAACCGTACGTTAATATACCCGAAAATTGCAGATAAGAAAATTAAAACTGTAGCAATAAAATAAGCATCCATAAATTTTTTTTAATTGGAAATATATAAAAAAGCATCAAGAATTAACTTGATGCTTATTATTTAAACTAGGATCTAACTTTTTAGTTTAAGTAAGTTGTCTTTTTAAACAAAACTTTACCAAAACCAATTTAGAATTTATATTTTACATTACAAATAATCTACGAGAACCCATCATATCAGCAACTCTCTCACTTATTTCATGTAATTTTACATCATTACTTGCATTTATAATCGCTTCATCAATAAAATCAACAACCGCTTTCATATCTTTAGTTTTTAAACCCCTCGTTGTAACTGCAGGCGTTCCAACACGGATTCCTGAAGTTACAAATGGAGATTTATCATCAAAAGGAACCATATTTTTGTTTACAGTAATTTCAGCTTTTCCTAAAGCAATTTCTGCATCTTTTCCAGAAATATTTTTGTTACGTAAATCGATGAGCATACAGTGATTGTCTGTACCGCCAGAAATTATATTATACCCTTTGGCAACAAATTCTTTTGCCATTTCTGCAGCATTTTCTTTTACTTGAATTTGATATTCCAAAAACTCATCTGTTAAAGCTTCACCAAAAGCAATTGCCTTCGCAGCAATTACATGTTCTAAAGGACCTCCTTGGTTTCCAGGGAAAACAGCAGAATTTAACAAAGTAGACATCATTTTCAATTTTCCGTTTTTCAATTTTTGACCAAACGGATTTTCAAAATCTTTACCAACCATGATAATTCCACCTCTAGGACCACGTAAGGTTTTATGTGTTGTAGACGTAACGATATGACAATGAGGTAATGGATCGTTTAAAATTCCTTTTGCAATCATACCTGCCGGATGCGAAATATCTGCTAATAAAATAGCGCCAACAGAATCTGCAATTTCTCTAAAGCGTTTAAAATCAATATCTCTAGAATAGGCAGAGGCACCTGCAATAATTAATTTTGGCTGTTCTTTAGTAGCCGTTTCTTGAATTTTATCATAATTTAAAACACCTGTTTCTTTCTCTACTCCGTAAAAAGTTGGATTGTATAAGGTACCTGAAAAATTTACAGAAGAACCATGTGTTAAATGACCACCATGAGATAAATCAAAACCTAAAATAGTATCACCGGGTTTTAAGCATGCAAAAAATACAGCTGTATTTGCTTGAGAACCAGAGTGAGGTTGCACATTTACATATTCTGCACCAAATAATTCTTTAGCTCTATCAATAGCAATTTGTTCTACGATATCAACAATTTCACAACCTCCATAATACCTTTTACCAGGATACCCTTCAGCATATTTATTGGTTAAAATAGAACCTTGCGCTAACATTACTTGATCACTTACAAAGTTTTCTGAAGCGATTAACTCTAAACCATTTAATTGTCTTTCTTTTTCTTCCTGAATAAGGTCAAAGATTTGATTGTCTATTTGCATTTTTGTAGTTTTAAAACAAGTACCAAAAGTAACTAAAAACGAGGTTTTAAAGAACAAGTTTTAAGAATATTTAATAACTTTTATAGCGTTTTATATAAAGGATGGTAAAGTGATGTTAAAAATGTATTTTTCACATGTTTTTTAGTTTAAAATGACAAAAATTAATTAGATTTGAGGAACTAAACAAATTCAAAAGAATGATCATTACAGCAAATAATCCAAAAAGAAAATCTTGGTTAAAAGTTAAGGGGAATTCAGATTTCCCAATTCAAAATATTCCTTTTGGCGTTTTTATAACAAGAGATGATATTATAACCATAGGAAGTAGAATTGGTGATTTCGCCATCGATTTAGGTGCGTTTCATCAATTAGGATACTTTGAAGGAATACCGCTTACAGATGATATTTTTTTACAAGATAATTTAAATGATTTTATTGCAGACGGTCGTAAAACTTGGCGTTTGGTAAGAAATAGAATAGCAGAAGTTTTTGATGTAACCAATGGTACTTTAAGAGATAACGCAAATCATAAAGATAAAATTATCTTTAGAATGGATGAAGTAGAGATGTTATTGCCTGTTGCTGTTGGTGATTATACAGATTTTTACTCTAGCAAAGAGCACGCTACAAACGTAGGTTCTCTATTTAGAGATCCAGAGAATGCATTATTGCCAAACTGGTTGCACATTCCGGTTGGCTATCATGGTAGAAGTTCTTCTATAATCCCTTCAGGAGTTCCTATTAGAAGACCTTACGGACAAACAAAACCAGCCGAAGGAAGCAATACTCCGGGGTTCGGCCCAACTAAATTATTAGATTTTGAATTGGAAATGGCATTTATTACAACGGATGCTAATGTTTTAGGAGAAAGAATTCCGATTGAAGAAACAGAAGAATATATTTTTGGATTGGTACAATTTAACGATTGGTCTGCAAGAGATATTCAAGCTTGGGAATATGTGCCTTTAGGACCCTTTTTAGGAAAGAGCTTTGCCTCTACAATTTCTCCTTGGATTGTAACTTTAGATGCTTTAGAGCCTTTTAGAACCGAGAACCCAAAACAAGTTATAGAGCCACTACCCTACTTAAAACAAGAAGGAAAAGGAAGTTACGATATTCATTTACAAGTAGGAATCAAACCAGAAAATGGCGAAGAAACTGTAGTTGCTAATTCTAACTTTAAGTACATGTATTGGACGATGGCGCAACAATTAGCGCATCATACTGTAAATGGTTGCCCGGTAGAAGCTGGAGATATGATGGGTTCTGGTACTATTTCTGGACCAACAAAAGATAGTTACGGTTCTATGTTAGAGTTAACTTGGAAAGGTCAAAACCCAATCACACTAAAAGACGGAACAACTCGTAAATTTATCAATGATAATGATACGGTAATTATGCGTGCTCATTGTAAAAATGATAAAGTTCGTATTGGTTTTGGTGAGTGTATTGGTAAAGTTTTGCCTGCTAAATAAAATGTTGTTTTAGAGTGATCAAAACAAAATCCGTTTCAAATATGAAACGGATTTTTGCTTTTACTATCTTTTTTAACATTAGTGTCCGATTAAGAATATTTTTAGTTTAACAAACCCAGCTAAAATAAAGGATTTTGCGAATTTTTTAAATGAAACCTTGCTTTTTGAAAATAATTTCATGGAGATAAAGTAAACAAATTTAAGTTATGTTTGTTTGTTTGTTTGTTTGTTTGTCAGCTAGTTAGAATCAAGTCTTGGTTCCCTGCCTGCCGGCATTCAGGTTGGTTTTAAAAGCGCAACAATCTTACTTCTTTTATCGGAAAAGAATGATTTTTTAATTGAATTTTGATTTAAAAATACACCGCTAAAACTATAATGGTACTTTAAAATATTTAAAGCAAAAAAAAATGAATGTAGAACAAATTAGAGATTTATTTCCTGTAACAAAAGAAGCTATTTATTTTAATAATGCATCACAAGGGCCTCTAAATTCATTGGTATACAATGCGCTTCAAACGCATTTAGAAACAGAAATAAATCCTTTAGAAAAAAAAGGTTTTAATCGGGATGTAATACGAATTTTACTTTCCAAAATATTAGGGGGCTTACCCGAAGAATATGCTTTAACAACGAGTACCGGTGTTGGTTTAGGAATTATAGCACAAGGTTTAGAATTTAAAAAAGGAGATAATATTATTATTCCTGAACGCGAACATTGGAACAATGCTTTTCCTTGGTTACAATTAGAACAAAAAGGTGTTGAAATTAGATTCGCAAAATTAAATGAGGACCACAGTATCGATCCGCAAGCTATTGAAAAATTGATCGATCACAATACAAAAGTTGTGGCCATTGCAGCTGTTCGATATAACAGTGGATTTAGACCTAACCTTTCTGCCATAGGGAAAATTGCACATCAAAAAGGCGCTTTATTTGTGGTAGATGCCGCGCAAGCTGCTGGGATGATTCCTATCGATGTAGAAAAGTATCAAATTGATATTATGGCAGGTTGCGGATTTAAATGGTTACTAGGATTGCACGGCACAGGTTTTTTATACGTAAGTAAAAGGGTTATAAAAAGAATTACGCCAGTGTTACCAGGCATGTATGCGGCAGAGAGAATTCATGATAAACTTTCTTTATTTGATGATGCTAGAAAGTTTGAAACAGGAACGCTGCCCTATTCGTTATTTGATGCTTGGTCTGCAGGTCTTCAATTAGTGCTGGATATTGGTGTCGATAATATTTACAAAAAGGCTATAGAAAACACCGATCTTATTATTGAAGGACTTCAAAAAAAAGAATACAAAATCATAACACCAATTAGAAAAAAAGAGGAAAGAACAGCCATTATTCATTTTAACACGGGTTCTTTAGAAACTACAGAGGCCCTTTATAAAAAATTGAGAGCGCATAAAGTTATTTTAACATTACAAGTTGAAAACATTAGAGTGAGTCCTAATTTTTTTAACACAAAAGAAGAAATTAAAACTTTTTTAGAGTTGCTTTAAATTTCTTGATTCTTTTTAAAGTTGAATTCTTGCAGATGAAATTAAAAGAATAAATCATTTGTAAATTTATAAATGTTAGGAAAAATATAATTATGACTGCAAACTGTAAAATGATAAAGTTCGCTTTAGTTGTAACAAATGCGTTCGTAATTTTTTCGCAGCTGTATCGTTTTACAGATCGTCATTAAAACTTAAGGCAGCTTTTAAGATTAAACCTCACAAAATTTGAGGTTTTTTTTTGTTTTTAAGTCAAAAAACGAATTAGTTTTAACCTCACAAAAAATAAGAATAATTTTACATCTTAATGAATACCTAAATCCGTTAAACAGATGTTAAAAAAGCAGATAAGTTTACAATAGCAGTAGCAATACTATTATATTTGAACGTAAGTTAAGAAACACTTAAATTATATGTCATTTGTCATCATAAAACTTTTAAAAAGTAACGCAGAACCAAAACAATTTTGGCTATTTGTATTATAAGAGTATCATTTCAAATGTTAATTTGAAATCTATTCGTTTATATGTATTTAAGTTTAACATCATGATTAAAAATGATTTGACCCCTCAAAGTTGGGAGAGTTTAAAAGTTCAAAACAAAGAAAAAAAACAAAATGAAAAAGAATATATTAATTAGGAATACAACAATTGTAAATGAAGGAAAATCATTTATTGCAGATGTACTTTTGGGAGACGGACGAATTCAACAGATTGGAAATATTGCTATTGAACCAGAATACAAAGTAATCGACGGAACAAGCAAACACCTATTTCCAGGAATTATTGACGGACAAGTTCATTTTAGAGATCCCGGACTCACACATAAAGGAGATTTATATACCGAAAGCAAAGCGGCTATTGCGGGTGGTGTTACTTCCTTTATTGATATGCCAAATACAGTTCCGAATATACTAACGGTTAAAAGTCTAGAAGAAAAGTATGAAATTGCTTCAAAAAAATCTTTAGCCAATTATTCGTTTTTTTTAGGTGTTAATGGCGATAATATTGATGAAGTCATAAAAATGGATACGAGTAAATTTATTGGTGTTTCTGATGACGGCTTGTATTTTACTAAAAAAGGAAATTTACTTGCAGACAATCCAGAAACCATGGAAAAACTATTTGCAAACTGCAAATCTATTATCGCCATTCATTCAGAAAAAGAAGAGATTGTAGAAAGAAATGAACAGGCATTTAGAGAAAAATATGGTGAGGAAATTCCAGCAAAATTTCATCCCATTATAAGAAGTACTGAAGGTTGTTATGAAGCAACAAAACGGGCAATTGAATTGGCTAAAAAACACAATGTTCGGTTGCACATTTTACATTTAACGACGGAGGCAGAAACCCACTTATTCCGAAACGACATTCCGTTACAAGATAAAAAAATAACAACAGAGGTTTCTGTGCATCACCTTTGGTTTTCAGACAAAGACTATGACGAATTAGGGATGCTGATTAAATGGAACCCTGCGATTAAAACCGAACAGGACAAAGCAGGTTTGTTAAAGGCAGTGCTTGATGATCGCATCGATATTATAACCACCGACCACGCACCGCATACTTTAGAAGAAAAACAACAAACCTATTTTAAATCGATGTCAGGCGCTCCAATGGTGCAACACACACTAAATTGTATGTTAGAGTTTTACAAACAAAACAAAATTTCTTTAGAAAAGATAGTTGAGAAAATGTGCCACAATCCTGCAATTCTCTATAATATGACAAACAGAGGATTTATTCGAGAGGGATATCACGCAGACTTAACCCTAGTCGATTTAAATAGCCCTTGGACCGTTGCTAAAGACAATTTGCTTTATAAATGTGGTTGGTCGCCACTAGAAGGAACTACATTTCAAACTAAAATTAAACAAACCTTCGTTAATGGAAATTTAGTGTTTGATGATGGTATTTGGCATGAGGAAGTTAAAGGTATGTCTATCAATTTCACGAATACAAATGAAAATTAAAAACAGACATCTATCATGTTTAAAGGCAGGAGCATAATTATAGCAACAAAGCACGAAAAAGAAAAGGTGATTGCACCGTTAATAGCGGGTAGTTTAGGTGTAATTAGTTTTGTAAATGCAAATTTTGATACGGATACTTTAGGAACTTTTTCTGGGGAAGTTAAAAGAAAACTCGATCCTATAGCAACAGCAAGAAAAAAATGTTTGTTAGCAATGGAGTTAAGCAATTGCGATTTAGGAATAGCAAGTGAAGGTTCTTTTGGTGCACATCCTTCTCTATTTTTTGCAAGCGCAGATGATGAATTTTTGATATTTATTGATAAAAAAAACGATTTAGAAATTGTTGCTAGAGAATTAAGTACCGCAACTAATTTTAACGGGAGTGAAATTAAAAATGAGCAAGAACTTTTAGAGTTTGCTGATTTGGTGCTGTTCCCTTCACACGGATTGATCCTTCGTACATCAAAAACGAGTAATAAAGACATCATAAAAGACATTAAAAATTTAGAAGATTTAAAAAAGTCCTTTCATTTCATGTTTGATACCTTTAAAAGTGTGTATGCAGAAACTGATATGAGAGCCATGCACAACCCAAGTAGAATGGTCGTAATTGAGACTGCTACTAAAAAATTAGTAGACAAAATAAACTCCTGTTGCCCTCAATGTACTACTCCTGGTTTTAGTATTACAGATGTTCAAAAAGGATTAGAATGTGATTTGTGCGGATCACCGACCAACTCCACGTTAAGTTTTATACATAGCTGCAAAAAATGTAATTTCAAAAAAGAAGAAATGTATCCACATCAAAAAACAACAGAAGACCCAATGTATTGCGACTATTGCAACCCATAATTAATAAAAAGAAAACGAACATGAATCGTAAAATATCTTTTTAGACTTTAAAACATACTTATAATTTTAAAAATGGTTCTGTGTTTCTAAATATCTTTTGTATTTCATAAGGTTAAAAATAAAAAATACGTGAAATTGTAAATAATTTTAACTCCAGAATCACACTTCTTACCCACTATAATTCAGACTATTAGTCGAGTTTAAAATATTTTTTTATTTTTAAAAACCAATCCTTTTTTTATCTAATTTTGCAGTCATAAAATGGTCTATTTTAAAAAACCATAACCATTAAAAATGATACAAAATATAGAAAACATTGAGCTTCATTATTTAACTTTAAATGATTACAAACAGTTAAAAGAAGCTATGATTGAGGCATATGCAAGCATGCCAAATTCTTATTGGAGAGAAAATCAAATAAAATCTTTAATTGATAAATTTCCTGAAGGACAAGTTGTAATTAAAATTAACGGAGAGTTGGCAGGATGTGCACTTTCTATAATTTTAGATTACGACAGCTTTGATGAGAAACATACGTATGAAGATATAACGGGCAATTATACCTTTAACACGCATACAGAAGATGGTGATGTTTTATATGGCATTGATGTTTTTATAAAGAGTGAATACAGAGGTTTACGCTTAGGCAGAAGATTATACGATTACAGAAAAGAGTTAACAGAAAAGCTAAACTTAAGAGGAATTGCTTTTGGTGGTAGAATTCCGAATTATCATAAATACGCAACTACACTTACACCAAAAGAATATATAGAAAAGGTAAAACGTAAAGAAATTCATGATCCTGTTTTAAATTTTCAGATTTCGAATGATTTTCATCCATCAAAAATATTAAAAGGATATTTAGAGGGTGATGAAAATTCTGGAGAGTTTGCCGTATTATTAGAATGGGATAATATTTATTATGCTAAAAAATCAAAAAAAGCATCTAAAAAGAAAACGGTTGTTCGTTTAGGATTGATTCAATGGCAAATGCGTTTGTACAAAGATTTAGAAGAATTAATGCAACAAGCAGAATATTTTGTAGATGCTGTTTCTGCATATCGTTCTGATTTTGCGCTATTTCCAGAGTTTTTTAACGCGCCATTAATGGCAGATAATAATCATTTACCAGAAAGTGAAGCCATTAGAGAGTTGGCAAAACATACCCCAAAAATTGTTCAAAAATTTTCGGAATTAGCCATCAGTTACAACATCAATATTATTACTGGTAGTATGCCAGAAATTAGAGACGAGTTGTTGTACAATGTAGGTTATATCTGCAAAAGAGACGGGTCTACAGAGCGTTATGAAAAATTACATGTAACACCCGATGAAGCGAAGGTATGGGGAATGCAAGGCGGAAATGAATTAAGAACTTTTGATACGGATTGTGGTAAAATTGGTGTTTTAATTTGTTATGATTCAGAGTTTCCTGAATTAAGTAGATTATTAGCAGATGAAGGCATGGATATTTTGTTTATTCCGTTTTTAACAGACACACAAAACGGCTATTCTAGAGTGCGCCATTGTGCGCAAGCAAGAGCCATCGAAAACGAGTGCTATGTGGCTATTGCTGGGAGTGTAGGTAATTTACCAAAAGTGAATAACATGGATATTCAGTATGCACAATCGATGGTTTTTACACCTTGTGATTTTTCTTTTCCGGCAAACGGAATTAAAGCAGAAGCAACTACAAACACAGAAATGATTTTAATTGCGGATGTAGATTTAGATTTATTAAAAGACTTAAATCAATTTGGTAGTGTTCGAAACTTAAAAGATAGAAGAAAAGATATTTTTGAGTTGCGTAAAAAGTAGTTTTAGTAGAAGAATTCACAAGCATTTTCATTAAAAAAAATCTCTAAAAGTTGATTTTTAATCATAAAAAAAAAGCTCCGATATTTCGGAGCTATTTTTCTTTATGCTATTTTTTATTTAATCTTCATCCTCTTCTAAATCATCTAAATCTAAATCGCTTTCATCTTCAAATGAATCTTCATCTTCTGCATAATCTTCCATAGTTTGCTCAAGTTTAGAACTAATTTTAACTAAATAAATAGTGTCTTCTGTCTTTACTTCTACGGCTTTTATGGTTTCCCCTTTTGCATTTTTAAAGGAAATTACATCTGAATACTCATATCCGTCAGGGTACTTTTCAACTAACATATCTAAAATATCAGTTGTCAATTTTGCATATTCTACAATGACTCTTTTCATAACAGTTACATTTCTAATAAATAAGCAAAAATTAAGGGTGCAACAATCGTTGCATCACTTTCGATTATAAATTTAGGCGTATTAATATCTAACTTACCCCAAGTAATTTTTTCGTTTGGTACAGCACCAGAATACGAACCATAGCTTGTTGTAGAATCAGAAATCTGACAAAAATAACTCCAAAAAGGTGTATCAGTTCTTTCCATATCTTGATACAACATTGGTACTACACAAATAGGAAAATCACCAGCGATTCCTCCTCCTATTTGAAAGAAACCAATTCCGTTAGCTGAATTTTCTGTATACCAATCTGCTAAAAAAGTCATATACTCAATACCAGATTTCATGGTAGTTGCTTTTAACTCTCCTTTCATTACATACGATGCAAAAATATTACCCATGGTTGAATCTTCCCAGCCAGGACAAATAATTGGTAAGTTTTTTTCTGCAGCAGCATACATCCAAGAATCTTTAATATCTATTTCATAATGCTCTTCCAAAACTCCAGAAAGCAATAATTTGTACATATATTCATGTGGTAAAAAACGCTCATTATTTGCTTCAGCATCTTTCCATATTTTTACAATATGTTTTTGAATTCTTCTAAAAGCTTCTTCTTCTGGAATACAAGTATCTGTAACCCTATTTAATCCCTTTTCTAATAAATCCCATTCGTCTTGTGGCGTTAAATCTCTATAGTTAGGTACTCTCTTATAATGAGAATGCGCAACTAAATTCATTACATCTTCCTCTAAATTGGCACCGGTACAAGAAATAATATGTACTTTATCTTGGCGAATCATTTCTGCAAAAATCTTTCCTATTTCTGCGGTACTCATAGCCCCTGCTAAAGAAACTAGCATTTTAGAGCCCTTTTCTAATTGCACTTCATATCCTTTTGCAGCATCTACTAATGCAGCCGCGTTAAAATGCAGAAAATATTTTTCTATAAATTCTGAAATTGGTTTTTTATTAGTATTCATCTTCTTCATTTTTAAATTTTGATAACTTGCTAAATGGGTTTGAGTCGTCTTTTTCATCTCGACTGTCGTAAGAGTCTTGGTTTTCTGCAAACTTGTAGCTTAACATTTTATAAAAAAGTTTAGCTGCTAAAAAATCAGATGATTTTTCATCCTTATTTGGGCATAACTCTACCATATCAAATCCTACCACATTTTTCTCTTCAAAAACACGTTTAAGAAATTCTAATGTTTCATAATAAAATAAACCTCCCGGTTCTGGAGTTCCTGTAGAGGGCATTATAGAAGGATCTAGTACATCTAAATCAAACGTAATAAAAATATTATTTGTTAATTGATCTAAAACATCATCTATCCAGTCTTCATTTGCAGCCATTTCATGCGCAAAAAACACCTTATCAAGATTCATTTCTCTCTTTTCTGAAATATCCATACTTCTAATTCCTACCTGAACCAAGTTGGTGTTTTTATTTGCTTCGTACACTGCACACGCATGGTTGCATTTAGAACCATCATATTCTTTGCGTAAATCTGCGTGCGCATCAATATGAAGAACTGTTAAATTATCGAAACATTCGTTAAATGCTCTAATAGTTCCTATAGAAATTGAATGCTCACCACCAAAAACAGTTACAAATTTATTTCTGTTAAGGTATTTTTTAGTTGTTTGATGCACTTCTTCTACAACCGCTTCTGGAGACGATTTTTCTGTAATTGCATCTGCTAAAAACACCCCTTTTTTGTACACTTCAGAATCTGTTTCTATATCGTACAACTCCATGTTTTCTGATGCCTCTAAAAATGCTTGCGGCCCTTTATCAGCTCCTTTTTGCCATGTACTTGTACCGTCATAAGGAACAGGAATAATTACTATTTTTGATGTGGATAGGTTTCCAAACTCTTGTGGAATGCCTGCGTATGTTTTATTGTTATTCATGTTGTTTTTTTTGATCAAGAAATTTTCTTCTTGTAATTTGTTTTAATATCCTAAAATTGAAAGTAATTCGCTACTTTTTTGTTGTTCCTTAAACAGTTTAATCTGTAGTTCTCCATTTTCATCTCGATCTATAATTAAATGTTTAGGATGCGGAACCAAGCAATGTTGTAAGCCACCAAAACCACCAATAGTTTCTTGGTAAGCACCTGTATTAAAAAAGCCTATATACAAGGGTTTGTCTTTTTCATACACGGGCAAATAAATTCCGTTAACATGTTGCTCTGAATTGTAATAATCATCACTATCACAGGTTAAACCACCTAATAAAACACGCTCATATTGTCTGTTCCATTTATTTAATGGCAACATAATAAAACGCTTATTAATTGCCCAAGTATCTGGCAATGTTGTGATAAAAGAGGAATTAATCATGTTCCACAACTCTCTGTCGTTTTGTTTTTTCTGATATAAAACTTCGTAAATAGCAGCACCAGATTCTCCTACGGTAAAACTACCAAATTCAGTATAAATATTAGGTACATCTACTTCTGCTTCGTCACAAGCTTGCTGTATTTGATGTACAATCTCATCGATCATATAGGCATAATCAAAATCAAAAGCTAATGAGTTTTTTATAGGAAAACCACCTCCAATATTTAAACTGTCTAAAGAAGTACACACTTTTTTTAAGTTGATGTATACATTTAAACACTTCATTAATTCGTTCCAATAATACGCATTGTCTTTAATACCAGTATTGATAAAAAAGTGCAGCATTTTTAAATCTACTTGCTTGCTATTAGAAATTTCTCGTTCGTAAAATGAAACGATATTTTTATAGCCAATCCCTAATCTAGAAGTATAAAATTCAAATTTTGGTTCTTCTTCAGAAGCAATTCTAATCCCTACTTTAAATTTTTTCTTTGTTTCTTTTCGCAAAAGCGATAATTCTTCGTAGTTATCGATAATAGGAACGCAATTTTTATGACCCGAATTGATCAACTCTCCAATATTTTTAATGTATTGATCGCGCTTAAAACCGTTACAAATAATAAAAGTATCATCTTTTATTTTTCCCTCTTGCTTTAAACTTTTTACAATATCAATATCGAAAGCAGAAGATGTTTCGATGTGGATGTCATTTTTTAAAGCTTCATGTAAAATGTGTTTAAAATGAGAGCTTTTAGTACAATAACTATAAAAATATTTGCCTTTATAGTCATGCTTTTCAATACTATTTTTAAACCATCCTTTTGCTTTGTTGATGTTTTCTGTTATTTTTGGAAGGTAGGTGAATTTTAATGGAGCGCCATAATTTGCTGTTAATTCCATTAAATTAATACCATGCCAAAACAATTTATTGTTTTCTGTTTTAAACTCCTCCTGAGGAAAATCGAAGGTTTGCTCTACTAAATCTATGTATTTTGTATTCACTTTTGTTTTTAAATTTATTAAATGATAAATGTGTCTTAGCTAAAAAAGTGTTTTTTAGACTATGAAAATAAGCCTTAAAAGAAAGGGTTTATCACTGTAATATTTTTAAATAAACAACATGCAACTTTGAAAAAAGATGTAGTTCGTGGGGTAAAGAAGATGGAGATATCTTAATTTTTTCGGTACATTTCCAAAATGCTTGGTAACCATTATTCTCCATAAAATGATTACGCACGAAATAAGAAAAACTAAACATTTTTACTTAAACAAGTATGTAAATATAAATAATATTTAAATACAAAAATATAAAAACAAAAAAAAGTGAAAATAAATTTCACTTTTAATTTTTCTTGTAAAGATTACTCTTCCGGCGGGTAACCATGAATTTCTTCAAAGTCTTCGTCAAAATTAGCACGTAAATAGGCATTTAATTTCTTCCTGTAATCATCTTTTAACCACGTAACAAAATTATGAGTGCTTTTAGAAATACATTTTGCGTATCTGTTAATTCGATCATCGATTTCCTCTCCTAGCATTCTGGCCAGAATTAAGGCATCAAATACATCTTCACTATTTTCTATGCACATTTTTGCATGATGTTCTATCGACTTTTCTAAAACTCGTTTAGAAGATTCTCCAGATCTAATTGTATCAATATAAATGAATTTCATATCGAAATAAGTATCCTTTGATTTTTCAAACTCTTTTTTTACATCCGCAGGCAATTCATATCTAAACGTACTTTCTATTTCTTCATCAGATAAAATTGCATTTAGATAATAATCTGGTGCTCTAAACATTTTTTGCCAATCTAAATCTGCGCCCCAAGGCCCAAATCTATGAAAGTTGTTTCCCAAATCAATCACATCAAAGGTACTGTTACTTCCAAAAATACGAGAACCACGACCAATCATCTGATAATATAAGGTCAAAGATTTCGTTGCTCTATTTAGAATAATCGCCTCAATACTTGGTTCATCAAAACCAGTGGTTAAAATACTCACAGAAGTAATAATGGCATTTGGTGTTTTATGAAACCACTTTAAAATAAACTCTCTTTCTTTTCTTGTATTCGTATTATCTAGATGCGCAATAGGATATCCTGCTTTTTTAAAAGCGTGGTATACCTGAATCGATGTGTTAATTCCGTTATTAAAGATTAATGTTTTCTTCCCTTTTGCGGTTTCTTCATAGGCTGCAATAAGTTTAGAAAGCATGTCGGTATTGGTATACAAATCTTCAGAAGATTTCACCGTATAATCTCCGTTTGCACCAACTTCTAAAGACGTTAAACCTACGTTATAAGAGTACATATTACCCTTTGCCAGGTATTCACTATCAATTAAATCTTGAATTGATTCTCCCACAAATAATTCTTGATAATTCTCATACATTGGTAATTTAATGTTAGAACTCAAAGGGGTTGCAGTAACTCCTAAAATAAAAGAATCGTGAAAGAATTTAAATATTTTTGTGAAAGAATTATAATGTGCTTCATCTACAATAACCAATCCGATATCAGAAATATCTAGTTTGTCATCATTCAACCTATTTTTTAAGGTTTCTACCATGGCCACAAAACAATGAAAATCTTCCTGATCTTCTAAATTTGCAGTAGAATTGATTATTTTATTATTGACACCAAACTCTACTAACATTTTAGAAGTCTGCTTACTCAATTCAATTCTGTGCGTAAGCACTAAAACTTTCTTTTTAAATTTTTCTATATATCGCCTGACAATTTCAGAGAAAATAACGGTTTTACCACCCCCCGTTGGTAACTGGTACAACAGATGATAATCTTGTGGTGCGGTATCAAACCTTTCAAAAATCTCTGTAAGAGCATCTTTTTGATATCCGTATAATTCTTTTCCAATACTAGTTTCTGTAGTCTTAGTTTCTGCCAAAATTTATAAAAATTTAAAATACAAAAATAAGACTTAAATAAGGTTTAATGCAAGTTTATCCTATATAAATCTTGATAAATTTACTTCTGTGATTTCAGAATGAGACGCATGGTGCACAGAAACTTCATTTTTAACAACAATTAATTGTGGTGATTGATGCGTAACATCAAACAAAACTCCAATCTCTGCAGAAATATCTCTGTGATTTAATAAATCTAAATAATAGACTTTTAAATTTTGATGTTCTTCTAAAAATAAGCTCTGAAACTGCTTAATAACCACTTTACTAATTCCGCAACGCGTAGAATCTTTAAAAATTAAAACAGCTTCTATTTTAGATTGTTCTTTAATCTCGTTTAACTGATCTAAAGATGTTAAAGGAATCCAATTTAAATATGACTTTTTTTCTTCTTTTGACTTCTCTCCGTCTTTACTTCCAAATATGTTATTTAATATACCCATTTCTTGTTTTATGATTTTAAAAGTGCAAATATACGGAACTTTATTCAGTCAAAAAGTCAGTGTTAATAAGGTTTTTAACGACAATTTGGCTGATTGTAGAAAAATATGAAATTGGTATTATAATTGATTCTAGTGAAATGTAAAAAAGTAACAAATAACGCAAGAACGCTTGCTCTCTTGCAAAAAAAAATAAAAGAAAATGAACTTGAATAATTATACAACAAAGTCTCAAGAAACCATACAATTGGCGCAACAATTGGCGCAAGGCTATGGACACAATCAAATAGAAAACGAACATATTTTTAAGGCTTTATCTCAAGTAGATGAAAATGTATTGCCTTTTTTGTTAAAAAAATTAAACATCAATATTGATACTGTAAATCAAATTGTAGAGAAACAATTAGAGAGTTTACCAAAAGTTTCTGGAGCCGATTTAATGATCTCTAGAGAAGCCAATAAATCTCTAAATGAAGCAGCCATCATCGCCAAAAACATGAAGGATGACTATGTTTCTATTGAACATTTAATTTTAGCCATTTTTAAATCTAAAAGTAATATTGCCCAAGTTTTAAAAGACCAAGGCGTTACCGAAAAACATTTAACGGCGGCAATTGAAGAATTAAGAAAAGGAGAAAGAGTAACTTCTCAAAGTCAAGAAGAAACGTATAATTCTTTAAATAAATTTGCTAAAAATTTAAATGAATTGGCTAAAAACGGCAAACTAGATCCCGTAATTGGTAGAGATGAAGAAATTAGACGCTTGCTTCAAATTTTATCGAGAAGAACAAAAAATAATCCAATTTTAGTTGGTGAACCCGGAACAGGAAAAACTGCCATTGCAGAAGGTTTGGCCCACAGAATTGTAGATGGCGATGTGCCAGAAAATTTAAAAGATAAATTAATTTTTTCTTTAGATATGGGCGCCTTAATTGCTGGTGCAAAATATAAAGGTGAGTTTGAAGAGCGTTTAAAAGCAGTCATTAAAGAGGTAACATCGTCTGAAGGAGATATTGTTTTATTTATTGATGAAATTCATACACTTGTGGGGGCTGGCGGCGGAAGTGGCGCTATGGATGCTGCAAATATATTAAAACCTGCTTTAGCTCGTGGCGAATTGCGTGCTATCGGCGCAACAACTCTAGATGAATATCAGAAATATTTTGAAAAAGACAAAGCGTTAGAACGTCGTTTTCAAAAGGTTTTAGTCAATGAGCCTGATACGGAAAGTGCCATCTCTATTTTAAGAGGAATTAAAGATAAATATGAAACACACCACAAAGTTCGTATTAAAGACGAGGCAATTATTGGTGCTGTAGAATTGTCTCAACGTTATATTACCAATCGTTTTTTACCTGATAAAGCAATTGATTTAATGGATGAAGCAATGGCAAAACTGCGTATGGAAATCAATTCTAAACCAGAAGAATTGGATGTTTTAGACAGAAAAGTAATGCAATTAGAAATTGAAATTGAAGCTATTAAACGCGAAAAAGACGAAACCAAATTAAAATCTTTACGTTCTGATTTGGCAAATCTAAAAGAAGAACGCAATGAAATGAATGCCAAGTGGAAATCTGAAAAAGAGGTTGTCGATAACATTCAGAATGCAAAAGCAGCAATTGAAGATTTTAAAGTGGAAGCTGAAAAAGCAGAGCGTGAAGGAGATTATGGTAAGGTTGCTGAAATACGTTACGGAAAAATTAAAGAAGCGCAAGGAGAATTAGAGAAGTTTCAAAAAGTGTTAGCAGAAAATCAATCAGAGAAATCTTTAATCAAAGAAGAAGTAACCTATGATGATATTGCAGAAGTAGTTGCAAAATGGACGGGCGTTCCGGTAACTAAAATGATTCAGTCTGAACGCGAAAAATTACTAAAACTCGAAGATCAGTTGCATAAAAGAGTTGTTGGACAAGAAGAAGCTATTGTAGCTGTTTCAGATGCAGTAAGAAGATCTAGAGCTGGTTTGCAAAACCCCAACAAACCCATTGGTAGTTTCTTGTTTTTAGGAACTACAGGAGTTGGAAAAACAGAATTAGCAAAAGCATTAGCAGAGTATTTATTTGATGATGAAAATGCCATGACGCGTATTGATATGAGCGAATATCAAGAACGCCATTCTGTAAGCCGTTTATTAGGTGCGCCTCCGGGATATGTTGGTTATGATGAAGGCGGACAGCTGACAGAGGCAGTAAGAAGAAGGCCGTATTCTGTGGTTTTATTAGATGAAATTGAAAAAGCACATCCAGATACTTTTAATGTTTTATTACAAGTTTTAGATGAAGGTAGATTAACCGATAATAAAGGACGTGTTGCAGATTTTAAAAACACCATCATTATTATGACCTCTAATATGGGTAGTCATATTATACAAGAAAAATTTGCAGATTTAAAATCAGATATAGATGCCGCAACAGAATTGGCAAAAATTGAAGTGATGGGCCTATTAAAAAAATCTGTAAGACCAGAGTTTTTAAACCGAATTGATGATATCATTATGTTTACACCTTTAAAAAAGAAAGATATTTTTAAGATCGTAAAGTTACAAATAGACCATTTAAAGAAAATGATTGGCAAGCAAGAAATTACTTTAGATGCAACTGACGAAGCAATTACTTATTTAGCTACAAAAGGGTATCAACCAGAATTTGGAGCAAGACCTGTAAAAAGAGTCATTCAGAAAGAAGTGTTAAATCAACTTTCTAAAGAAATTTTATCAGGAAAAGTAACAACCGATAGCATTATTCTTTTAGATGCTTTTGATGACAGACTAGTTTTTAGAAATCAGTCAGATTTAACAGAAAATAGTTAAAAAGCTGTTTTTGTGAGAAGGAACAACGAAGCAATCTGTATGTAAAAATTAACAGATTGCTTCGTTCCTTGAAATGACACTTTCATATAGTTTGGTTAGTTGATTAGTTCGTTGAGAAAAAGTGGTGTTTAAAAAACATCGCTTTTTCTTTTTTAAGTACATTTGGCTTTCAAATCAATTATTATGAAAAAATATTTTTTTCTTCTTGTTTTTACCGTTAGCCTAATAAGCGCTTGCTCTTCGGATGAAACAACTACGTATTATTTAATTCGTCATGCAGAAAAAGACAGAACAGATAAAGCAAATAAAAATCCGAATTTAAGCGAAAAAGGATTAAAAAGAGCACAAAGATGGGCAACCTATTTTGCTGATATTAATTTAGATGCGGTGTATGCTACAAAATACAACAGAACTATGCAGACTGCAAAACCAACATCCGAAAGTAAAAAATTAGAAATTAAAACGTATCATACAAGTAAAATGTACGATTCTATATTTCAAAAAGAAACCAAAGGAAAAACAGTTTTAATAGTGGGTCATAGCAATACCACGCCTTTTTTTACAAATAATATTTTGGCCGAAAAAAAGTATAAAGACATGGATGATAATGACAATGCCAGTTTATATATTGTAATGATTACTGCGGATAAAAAAACTAGCAGCATTGTAAAAGTAGATTAATACAAATTAGTAGTCAGCTACTTTTTAAAGATGAATCACGATAAAACTTAAAAGAATTATTGCGAGGCATTTTTTAACATACATTTTGGTTGCTGCCAAATTAAAACACCATCAGTCTAAAATTTTAACCTGAATATCTTCTAAAATAATTTCAGATATTTTTTTGAGTTGCTTATTCTCAAAAGCACTATCTAAATTTGATAGTTTTATTTTAGCGTCTAATGGTTTAAAGTTCTGATAATCTACAAAACGAATTCCGTTTCTACTACACTGTTCTTTTAAGACTCTAAAACGTTTGCCGCCACCATTTATATGATAGGAATAGGCTAAATAATCAACTAAAAAGTTCTCTTTTCCAATCCAATAGATAAAAACATCTTCAAAATCCTCTCCACCTCCATTTTCAGAAAAAGTAATCTCTACTTTATAATATTCTTTTTCTTTTATGGTTGATGAAGGAAGTAATTTTTTACGAACGGCTTTATCATTCAAACCAAAAGGTAAGACAGAAAAATAATGTACAGAGTTTATGGAATTTCGATATTTAAAGGCCATCGAATCTGCAACGTTTATCGTTTGCCCAAGTATCAACCTTTTAAAACCAGTATTATCTAAAATATCTTGAATAGAATCAAAAGATCTCATTAGCTGAAATTTTCCGTTTTCTCGAAGAGCGGCATATTCTCGATTTCTAAATTTAAAGCTAACTTCAGAGTTTTTAATTTTATCGGCACCAGACAAAACAATTGTTTTATCAATAATTTGCTGGGCTGTTAAGGTAGTTTCTTGTGGTTTACAAGAAAAAATAAGGAAAAGTAATACACTATAAAAGTAACGCATTTTATTTTTCGATTTTGGTCTTTAAATTGGCTGCTAAATTACATTTCTTAATCGTAATCAATAATGTATCTTTGTTAAAATTATTAAACAAAAAATCAGTCCATGACTGTTCAGAAAAAGATAAATATAAAGAACAAAAAAGCCCGTTTTGAATTTGAAATTCTAGACAAGTTTGTTGCTGGCATTCAATTAACAGGAACAGAGATTAAATCGATACGATTAAGTCAGGCTAGAATTACAGAAAGTTTTTGCGAATTTAATGATGGCGGAGAATTGTTTATTGTGAATATGTACATTCAAGAATACATGTTTGGACATCATTTTAATCATAAACCTAAAAGCGAACGCAGATTATTATTGAACAAACGTGAATTGCGCGGTTTAAAAAAAGATGTGGAAGCAAAAGGAAATACAATTGTACCGTTGCGCCTATTTATAAACGATAGAGGGTTTGCAAAATTAGAAATTGCGCTCGCCAAAGGGAAACAAACACATGATAAACGTGAAGTTTTAAAAGACAGAGACAACAAACGTGATTTAGCGAGAGTTAAAAAGACTTTTAACAACTAATTTCATACTTTATGTTAAAAGAGAAATTAAAAGAATACAATGTAATTTTAGCCTCTAAATCTCCCAGAAGACAGCAGTTTTTTAAAGATTTAGAAATCGATTTTACCATTCAATTAAAAGAAGTCGAAGAAATTTATCCACAAGAATTAAAAGGCACTCAAATTACTGATTTTTTAGCAGATTTAAAATCGAAAGCTTTTACAGATGTATCAGAAAAAGATATTTTAATTACTTCAGATACCATTGTTTGGTTAGAAAACAAAGCGCTAGGAAAGCCAAAAGATGCCCAAGAAGCCTTTAAAATGTTAAGAAGTTTATCGAATAAAACACATGAAGTAATTACCTCTATTTGCATCAAAAATAAAGACTTTCATAAAATTATAAATGATGTTACTACAGTTTCATTTAAAGAGATCTCTAATGATGAAATAAATTATTATATCAAAAATTACAAACCTTTTGACAAAGCTGGCGGTTACGGAATTCAAGAATGGATTGGTTTTATTGCCATAACGAGTATAGAAGGCAGCTATTTTAATGTAGTTGGGCTGCCTGTTCATAAACTCTATAAAGAATTGATGGATTTATAAAGGCAGACTTTAAAATAAAAGTTTATTTTTACCCAAAATTTTTACAACACAATATTTTATCATGAAAAAATACACATACACAGAAAAGAAAGATACACGCTCTGGTTTTGGAGATGGCTTAACAGAATTAGGCAGAACAAACCCAAATGTAGTTGCTTTATGTGCAGATTTAATAGGTTCTTTAAAAATGGATCAGTTTATTAAAGAAAATCCTGAAAGATTTTTCCAGATTGGTATTGCAGAAGCAAACATGATTGGTATTGCTGCTGGTTTAACTATTGGAGGCAAAATACCGTTTACAGGTACCTTTGCTAACTTTTCTACAGGTAGAGTTTATGACCAAATTCGTCAATCTATAGCGTATTCTGGTAAAAATGTAAAAATTTGTGCTTCTCATGCAGGGGTTACTTTAGGTGAAGATGGCGCAACACATCAAATTTTAGAAGATATCGGTTTGATGAAAATGTTACCAGGAATGACAGTTATCAATCCTTGTGATTACAATCAAACAAAGGCAGCAACCATTGCGATTGCAGATTTTGACGGTCCTGTTTATTTACGTTTTGGTCGTCCAAAAGTACCTGTATTTATGCCAGCTGATGAAAAATTTGAAATCGGAAAAGGAATTCAATTGACAGAAGGAACGGATGTAACAATTGTTGCAACAGGCCATTTAGTTTGGGAATCTTTGCAAGCTGCAGAACAATTAGAAGCAGAAGGTATTTCTGTAGAAGTGATTAATATTCATACTATTAAACCTTTAGATGAAGAGATTATCTTAAAATCGGTTGCTAAAACAGGTTGTATTGTAACTGCTGAAGAGCACAATAAATTTGGTGGTTTAGGAGAAAGTGTTTCAAGAACATTGGCTTTAAATACACCTACTCCGCAAGAATTTGTTGCAACGAATGATACTTTTGGTGAATCTGGAACGCCAGAGCAATTAATGGCAAAATATGGTTTAGATGCAGCTGCCGTTGTAAAAGCAGTTAAAAAAGTACTTGCTAGAAAATAGTAAATTTTCACTATTTTTATAGTCATTGTTTATTTAAAAATTTAAAATATGAAAAGAATAATTTTAGTAATTTGTTTGGCTTTTGGATGTAGCCAAATATCAAGTGCACAATTGGATTTTGGTGTAAAAGGAGGAATTAATTACAATTCAAATTCTATAGAAGAAACTGGGCAAGATGTATTTGGTGGCGCTACAAGTAAAACAGGTTTTCATGCAGGCATTTGGTTACGCGCTAAAATACCTCTTTTAGGTTTGTATATACGACCAGAGTTGGTTTACACTAATTTAGAAAATGAGATAGTTTACAACAGACCAGGAGAAGTCGTCGGTGAGGTAACAACACACACATTTCAAAAAATTGACATTCCTGTTTTATTAGGAAAAAAGATTTTTGGAATTGGTAATGTTTTTATTGGTCCTTCTTTTCAATATATTTTGGCTTCTGACTTTCAAATTGATGATATTTCTAGTGTGGACTCTAATGGTTTTACAATGGGACTTCAGTTTGGTGGCGGTATTGAATTTGGTAAGTTGGGAATAGATGTTCGGTGGGAAAGAGCTTTTTCTGGAGTCGAATCTTCTTTTGGTGGCAGTCTAGGTGATGTAAATTACGATACAAGAATAAACCAAATTATTATAGGGTTGTCTATAAGTCTGTAAAGTAAAAATTTATAATTACAAAAAAGAGAGAAAAACAAAACGTTTTTCTCTCTTTTTTTTTGTGACTTATCTGTGTGTTCGAAGCAGTTATTAATCAACTATCAACAAAGATATTAATTAATTTATTTAGTGTTTTAGACACCACTTAATTAATATTAAACAACTTATTAATAAATACTTATGTTTACTTAAAACAAATTAAAAATTAATTAAAACTCGTTTTTGATGCACATACTATTTATACTTCTTACTATTTTTTAACTAATTTATGATTGATAGATCCTTTATCAGTGATTACGCTAACAAAGTACATTCCGCTCGACAAATTACTGATATCAATTAAATCAATTTTACTTTTTAGAACTAAACTACCAATTGCATTAAATATTTCTATGTTTTTTAAGACTAGATTATTTGCCAATGAAACCTGAATCGTTGTTTTAGCAGGATTTGGAAAAATTGAAATATTCTCTTTCAAAAAATCTTGAATGTTTAAAGCCGCTTCTGCACAATATGTATTATAACTCGCTGTAGCATCTTTTTTCCAATTTACATTGGCAATTGCATTATCCACATTATCTACCTGAATACAGGTTAAATTTGGGTTACCAGTGGCATCAACTTTTAAAAGAGTACTATTTGAATTATTATTCAAGTTTAAATAAGTAAGCCTATTATTTGAAATCATTAACTCAGTGATGCTAGTAACTTTAGAAATATCAATTGCTTCAATTAAATTATTAGTCACATTTAATTTTTTAATTCCGGTAGCATTATCTCTTGTAATACTTCTTTTTTCGCCCGTTCTTTTTGATGAAACAACGACAGTAGCACTATTTAACAAACTACTAATATCTGTAATACTATTGCCAGAAATGTTAATACTTGCTGCATTTGTAAAAGCTTCTAAACCTGTAACAGAAGTTATATTTTGACCGCTTAAATCTAAATAGCCTGTAAATGCTTGCGCTTCTTCATAGGTTATCATTCCGTCACCATCACCATCTACACCTGAAGCACTATTTAACGCAGTATTTAAATTTGTATCTGTTGTATAAACCTCCCATTCTGCGCTACAATCTGTGTTGTAATTTGCACCCGAGTCTTTATCCGTCCAATTTGTATTTGAATAGGCAACATCATCTACTGCAATACATTTTAAATCTGGATTGTTTAGAATTGAAAATGAAGTAATAGCGTCATTATTACTATTGCTTAAAAAGGCTCTTTCAATTTTATTATCATTTAAAAACAACGTATTTAATTTTTTATTCTGGTTAATATCAATATTAACGATTTGGTTATTATTTAAATATAATTGATTTAATTCAGTATTTATAGAAAGATCAATTCCTGTTAAATTATTGTTTTCTGCATGAAGCACTATTAAATTTGGATTTTGAGTAATATCTAACTTTGTTAGCAAATTGCCATTACACCACAAATAGTTCTCTAATTTGATGTTTTTGCTCACATCTAAAGTTGATATCGTATTGGTTGAAAAACTTAACCCTTTTAATTGGATATTTTTACTGACATCAATAGAATTGATTTGATTTCTGTCAAAAACTAATTGTTCTAGGTTTACCAATGCTGTAACCTCTAAATTAGTTAACTCATTATCGTTAATATATAAAACTTTAAGGGCAATATTACTGCTTACATCTACCGATGTTAAAAGGTTTGAACTACAGCTAAAAGTCTCTAAATTAACAAATCCTTCAATACCTGTAATATCAGATATGTTTTTAGAACTTACATCTAATAAAGTAACTTTGTTAGCATCTGCTTGTAAAATAGTGCCGTTTAATCCGTTGGTATCCCAACCTAAATCGATTAAAGCCTGTTCAAAATTTGTATCTGGAATTGCAATTGCGTTGTTTAGACTGTCACAATCCAGACTAAAACTTAATTCAACATCTACATTGGTAAAGTTTGTTGTTGCAAAATCGACATCATCAACAGTGACGCAGGTTAAATTAGGATTGTTTGTAATAGTGAGGTTTGTTATATTGGTATTGTTTCCGTTTCTAATGTTTAAAGACGCTAAGTTGTTATTATCACCGATATCGATTAAAGTTAATTTAGAGTTTTGTGATACATCTAAACTAGTAATATTGGTTTGATATACATAAATTTCTATCAATTCTGGTGTATTTAAAACATCAATTTCGGAAATAGGGTTTACACCAATTGCTAAAACTTCTAACAAATTATTTTGAGAAAGATCGATATTAGAAAGATTGTTTCTATTTACATTTAATAAATTTAATTCAAGATTGTTACTTACATCCACTGTTGATAAATTTCTAGTACCCGCTAAAATTAATTGTTTTAAAGCCAAATTAGTAGCAACATTTATGCTAGAGAGTCTGTTTGTTTCTGCCTCCCCACTTAAATCTTCAGGATTACCACCTAACCATAAATATTCTAATACTATATTATTAGCGACATCAATTTCGGTTAGCTGATTATCATAAGCTCGAATACTAGTTAACTTTGTATTTTGTGAAACATCTAGACTAGAAATTTGATTGCCATCAATTAAAACGCTAGAAATATTTGTATTCTTTGATATGTCTAAATTCGTTAAATTATTATTTGAAACCCAAAGATTTAATAGGTTTGTGTTTTGCGAAAGATCTAAACTTGACATTTTTTGAAAAGGAATCTTTAACTCTTCTAAATTTGGCAAACCAGACAAATCTAAAGAAGAGACTTTATTATATGCAAGCTGCACATAAGTTAAGTTTGGCGAGTTGCCAAAATAAACATTTTCTAAATTAGACAAAGTGGTTAAAGTAACATTTGTTAACTTCGTATTATGACTAACATCTATGGCTGTTATTCTTGCACTACCTCCAAATATTGAAAAAACTTCTAAATTATAATTTAAAGAAACATCGATACGTTCTAAATCATTTCCGTTTAAATATAAGTTTTTAAGATTTGCATTTTGGGTTACATTAATAGTTGTTAAACTATTATTATTTGCCGATAAATAATACAAATTAGGCATTAAATCAATACCGGCTAAAGAAGAAATATTCTTTGTGTCGATATTTAAACTATCGATGGCTTGCGCATCTGCTTGTAAAATAGTGCCGTTTAATCCATTCGTATCCCAGCCTAAATCGATTAAAGCCTGTTCGAAATTTGTATCTGGAATTGCAATTGCGTTGTTTAGACTTTCACAATCTAAACTAAAACTTAATTCAGCATCTACATTGGTAAAGTTTGTTGTTGCAAAATCGACATCATCAACAGTTGCGCAGGTTAAATTAGGATTGTTCGATAAATTTATTTCGGTAATGTTTACATTATTTCCGTTTTTTAGATTTACGAACGTTAAATTACTATTATTTTGTGCGTAAAGTCTTGTAATTTTATTACTAGATAAATCGAGTGCCGTGATTCCTGTGTTGTAAATTCCTACATTAAAAAGTTCTGGTTGATTTGTTAAATCTACGGATGTTAAATTTAAATTATCTGCCAACCAAATTTGCTCTAAATTTATATTATTAGATAAATCTACAGAGCTAATATCGGTTTCTTCTGCCGTCATTACAGTCATTGCTACTTGATTAGAAACATCAATGGTAGCGATAGGATTTATTCCAACAGCTAAATTATCAATCTTTGCATTATTGCTTACATCTATAGTACTTAACTTATTATTTTCTACCCAAGCAATTCTTAATTCGGGGTTCTTCGTTAAGTCGATATTGGTTATTTGATTATTATACACTCTTAAATCTTCTAATAAAACATTGCTTGTAATGTCTAATGAATTTAGTTGTGAAGTATGCAATGTAAGATGCGTTAATTTACTATTCTGACTTAAATCAATACTAGAAATAGGATTGCCATAAGCATACAATCGCACTAACTCTGGCAAAACACTTACATTTAAAGTAGTAATTTCATTGTTCCATGCATACAAACGTTCTATTTTGGTATTGTTAGAAACATCTAAAATAGTAATTGCATTATCCGAAACATACAACCAAATTAATTCAGTATTGTTAGAAACATCAATCGCTGATAATTGATTGCCATGAACAAATAAATCTTTTAAATTGATTAGCATTGAAATATCTACAGTAGTAAATTGATTTCTCATAACTCCAAATCGTTCTAGAGCTAAATTGTTAGAAACATCAATTGTTGTTAATTGATTGTCGTTTACAAAAAGTGACGTTAAATTGGTGTTTACAGAAACATCTATTGCGGTTAATTGATTTTCGCCTAAACTTACATTCGTTAGATTTGGGTTTGAAGATAAATCTACCGTTGCAATTTCATTCTCTCTAACATCTAAATACACCAAGTTTGGCATAAAAGCAATTCCTGAAATATCAGTGATTTTAGCTGAAACGTTTGGCGTAAATTCATTTGTTAAAGGATTCTCTATCTTTAAACTATCGATGGCTTGCGCATCCGCTAGTAAAAGAGTTCCGTTTAATCCATTCGTATCCCAACCTAAATCGATTAATGCTTGTTCGAAGTTGGTGTCTGGAATGTTCACGTTAGTTGAACTGCAATCTGCGTTGTAAGAAGCTATAGTTTCTTTTTTCCAGCTTCCTTCCGCAAGATTCGTTTCGGCTGTATTTACATTATCTACCTGAATACATTGTAAGTCTGGATTATTTGTTACTTCAAATTCAGTTAAAGTTCCATTAGCTCCATTTTTTATATTTAATGTCAATAAATTATTTCCATTTACATGAACGGTTTGCAAATTTGGATTGTTTGAGAAATCAATGTTTCTCAAATTACCTGTTATATTAGAGCCATAGTAGGTTCTTAATTCAGTATTATTTGAGGTATCTAGACTGTTTAAAGGATTATTTTCTGTTGTTAAAGATTCTAACACAGATAAACTCAAGAGATCTATATCTTGAATGTTATTATTATATACTAAAAGTTTTTTTAATTTTATGTTTTTTGTGACATCTAAAGAATTTATAAAATTTCCTCCTAACTGAAGATCAGTTAATTCTAAATTATTTGTAACATCAATTGAAGAAATACCAATATTATTTGCTCCAAGTTCTAGTAACCCTGACATATTGGTAACATCTATACTTGTTATATTTTCACTCTCATTCAACCACAATTTGGTGATTTTTGGGTTGTTACTAAAGTCTATGGTAGATAAATTATTTAAAGTTGCATAAACTAATTCTAAATCTGGTGATTTTGTAAAATCTACAGAGGTTACGCCTAAATTATCTATTCCTATCCCTTTTAATTTTGTGTACAGAGAGGTATCGAAAGCGCCTAAATTTAGTGGGTTGTTTCCTATAAAAAGATATTCTAAATTTATATTATTAGCGAGGTCTACAAAGGTTAAACTGTTATTTTGAATCTCAAAATATGATAATTGAGTATTATTTGTAACATCAACGGAAGTAATTTGATTATTATTTAAATTTAATGATGTTAAGTCGGGCAGGTTTGTTACGTCAATTTCGGTTAGTTCGTTATCAAAAGCCTGAAGAGCAATTAACTTTGTATTTTGTGAAACATCTAAACTAGAAATTTGATTACCGTTTGCATATAAGTATTCTAAATTTGGATGGTTAGAAACTTCTAGTTGGCTTAAATTATTGCTTAAAACCAGCAATTGCTCTAATTTTAAATTATTTGATAAATCAATACTCGCTATATTATTTTCACCTACTTGTAATCTCAATAAACTGACAAGATTGGTCACATCCAAACTATTTAAAACATTGGTGTTTGCATATACAGTTTCCAACTTATTATTGTTCGATAAATTGATATTGGCTATTTCATTTCTTCCAAAATTTATAAAGTTCAATTCAAGTAAATTAGAAACATCTAATGTTGTTAATTGATTATCTGAAATTTGAAGTGCTGTTATTTTCGTGTTACTAGACAAGTCTACAGACGTCAAATTATTATTTCTAACATTTAATTCTATAATATTTAATAACAGACTAATATCTAAAGTGGCTAGTTCATTGCCGTATAAAGACAAGTTTGTTAATGCTGTATTCTGTAATACATCCAAAGAATTAATAGTATTATTTCCTGCATCTAAAGAAACTAAATTGCTCATTCCTTCAATGCCTGTTAAATCTGTTATTTTTGCAGATACATTAGGTAGCAATGAATTATTTATTGGATTTGCAATCTTTAAACTATCGATGGCTTGCGCATCCGCTAGTAAAATAGTTCCGTTTAAACCATTCGAATCCCAACCTAAATCGATTAAGGCTTGTTCGAAGTTGGTGTCTGGAATTGCAACTGTTTGGGCTAAAAAATTTAAGCCCCAAAAAAAGCTTACTAAAAAAATTAGTTTTGTCTTCATAATAATTTGTTTTAAAATTTTTAATATGTTCAAAGATTAAAAAACAGAAGAAGCCAAACAATACCTAGTGCTAGGTATATTTTATCACAAAAAAAAGAGAGTTGATTTTCATCAGCTCTCTTTACTATTATCAATTTACAGAAAATACTAGCCCAAAATTTGGGCAGCATGTGCTTTTGTTTTTACCTTTAAAATAATGTCTTCAATTATTCCTTTATCATCAATAACAAACGTAGTTCTATGAATTCCGTCATATTCTTTACCCATAAATTTCTTTGGTCCCCAAACGTTAAAAGCTTCAATAACAGCTTTGTTTTCATCGGCTAAAAGCGGGAAGGGTAACTCGTATTTGTTGATGAAGTTTTGTTGTCTTTTTGCAGAATCTGCACTCACACCTAAAACATCATATCCTTTTGCTAAAAAAGATTGATAATTATCTCTTAAATCACATGCTTCATTCGTACAGCCGGGTGTACTTGCTTTTGGATAAAAAAATAAAACTAATTTTTTACCAGCATAATCTGCTAATTTAATGGTGTTGCCCTCTTGATCTTGTGCTTCAAATTGTGGAGCGTTATCTCCTATTTTTAATGATGTCATCTTTTTGTTTTAAACAAAGATACAAAGTGAACCTATGTTTTTTGTTTTAGAAATTAATTTTATTTCTATTTTAACATCGTAACTTGCCGACTTTGAAACTTGGTAACTGAAAAAATGAACAAACAAGAAAAAGTACAATTCGTAATTGATACATTAGAAGAATTATATCCAGAAATACCAATACCTTTAGAACACAAAGATCCTTACACCCTTTTAATTGCGGTCTTATTATCTGCACAATGTACAGACGTTCGGGTAAATAAAATTACGCCTTTATTGTTCGCTAAAGCGGATAATCCTTTTGATATGGTAAAAATGTCTGTAGAAGAAATTAAGGCAATTATTCGTCCTTGTGGTTTATCGCCCATGAAAAGCAAAGGGATTTATGGGTTATCAAAAATTATTATCGAAAAATATAATGGCGAAGTGCCGCAATCTTTTGAAGGTTTAGAAGAGTTACCAGCCGTTGGTCATAAAACCGCAAGTGTTGTGATGAGTCAGGCTTTTGGAGTTCCTGCTTTTCCTGTAGATACGCATATTCATAGACTCATGTGGCGTTGGAATTTAACCAACGGAAAAAACGTAACGCAAACAGAAAAAGATGCAAAACGTCTGTTTCCAAAAGAATTATGGAACGATTTGCATTTACAAATTATTTGGTATGGTCGTGATTATTCGCCTGCTCGTGGTTGGAATTTAGACAATGATATTATCACTAAAACAATTGGTAGGAAACCAGTTTTAGATTCATATTACAAAAAATTAAAGTAGATTTTAATTTTATCTGTTGATTTGGCTTTTTTATAGAAATTCGCCGATAAAAATTATGATGATTCACAGAGAGAGAGACTCAAATGTGTATCACAAATTTTGACACAAATTTCACGGATTTTTACATATGATTGCTTAAAAAATTTAAATGAAAAAATTCCCAATGAAAAAAGAGATTCACATAATTTTTTTAAAACGCCGTCTTTGCGAAGGAGTTAGAACTGAAACAATATGTTTTCAATACTGCCTTAACTAATTTAATTAGCCCATAAAAAAAACCAGAAATTTGTTTACTTCAAATTCAAAATAATATCAAAAAAAATCTTTTAAAACTTTCTCCGAAGTTTTAAAAGATTTTTTTTTCTAATGTCATATTGAATAAAATCAAAATAGAAAATTAAAAAGAAGTTTTTTTCTAGTTAGGAATCGCTTGCCCTATTAAAGTTTCTCCTTTAATAATTTCAAAAGTTTCGTTTATAGTCGCAGAATCATGCAAAACCCTCACTAAAGTTTGTGCAACATCGTCTCTACTAATTTCTCCTGACTTGTTTAATTCTTTAGTCAATTCAATTTTTCCTTGTCCTAATTCATCTGTTAAAGCGCCTGGTCTTACTATTGAAAAAGTAAGATTACTTTCTCTTAAATACGCATCGGCATTTTGTTTTGCTTGAAAATACGCTTGTAAATTTTCAGATTCCTCTGGATTGTCGACGCCCATAGAACTCAACATTATAAATTTCTTAATCTTTTCTTTTTTAGCTGCGTCAATTAATTTCTTTGCTCCCTCTTCATCTACTGCGATTACATTTTTTCCTCCAGAACCCGCTGCAAAAATTATTTTATCAATATTTTTTACTGTGTGAGAAACATCTTCTTCCAAATCTGCTAAAACAGTTTTTATAGCTCTCTTTTCAAATTGTTCTTTTTGATTTTCTTTTCTAACCATAGCAATTGGATTAAAATATTGTGACGATTCTAGAAGAGTTACTATTTTTTTTCCGGTGGTGCCATTTGCACCTGCTACTAATATATTTTCCATAATTGCAAGTTGCGAAAAAAGAGCATTTTGTTTTAGTTCATTTAAATTTTATAATAACGCATTTGATTAGGATAAAAATATCTTAAAGCGATTTTTAAATAAAAGTCATGTGGATTTTTATTAGTGAAACTCAATTTTAAAAATTTACAGAACTATGAATTCAAAATTGTAAGTTGAACTTGGCTATCCGTTAGGCAGGCTTGTTTTAGTATCTAGTGTGATCTTGGGTTTGATACTTCGATAGTTCTGCGTCTGAGGTGTCCATTAGACAGAGGTTTGAAGGATTTTTAGGGATACTTGCTAAAAAATAGTAATTGGTAAATAGTTGCGCTAGGGATTGAAACGACATCCTTTTTTGAGGAACGAAAAAAAGATATAGTGTAAAGCCTGCTTGCCGGTAGGTAGGCCAAACCTTTTTAGAGAACGCCCAAAATAGTATTTAAAAGAGTTTTATAACAAACAGCCGTACACTGCAGTTTTAATAGTAGCTTTCTTCTTTGCAGTTTATAGCAATCGTACACGAAATAAGAAAGTTAACAGGAGCTCCATAAAAAAAGCCTCAACATTCGTTGAAGCTTTTTCGTTCTTAATTCAAATTCAGTTCAATGAAATCTTTTGATTCAGTTTTCACAATAGTTAGCGATTTAGAAAAATTAATCAAAAATTGAACTGTTTCTTTCTTGGGTTGCATCTGAATGTCAGATGACTTTCTTGAGTAAAGTTGCATCATATATACTGTTTAATTTGTTGGTTATAAAGTAGTAACGACGCAATTTTTACAATATTGTTAATTCACCAAAATAATTTTATGTTTATCTATTAATTTCCGCATATTTATCAAAGCATATCGCATTCTACCCAAAGCAGTATTAATACTTACACCGGTATTTTCGCTAATTTCTTTAAAACTCATGTCTTTATACATCCGCATAATTAAAACTTCTTTCTGTTCTTGGGGCAACTCATTTACGAGGTCTCTTACATCAGAAAAAATCTGTTCTTGAATTATCTGTTTTTCAGCGTTTAAATTTCCATCACCTAAAACAGAAAAGATATCAAACGTATCCGTATTCTTAAAAGAGGGCATTCTGTTCGCTTTTCTAAAATGATCGATCACTAAATTATGCGCAATTCTCATCACCCAAGGTAAAAACTTACCTTCCTCGTTATAATTTCCTTTTTTTAATGTTTTGATTACTTTTATAAAAGTATCTTGAAAAATATCTTCTGTAATATCTCTATCTTTAACTTTGCTATAAATAAAGCTAAATAATCTTTGTTGATGTCTTTTTATTAAAATCCCAAGAGACGCTTCTTTTCCTTGGATATAATCGCTGACTAAAGTACTGTCTGTAATTAATTTTTTTTCTATCATAACCACTACTCGAAGAACAAGATGTTCCTCTAATTTATTGTTTTATTAATAATTTTAAAAGTAGTTTTTTACTATGTGCGTCTAATTTAGAGATTTATAAGTACTCAAAGATATAATTTATTTTGAAATAAGCAAATTTTTTAACAAATTCAATACCAATCTTTTTTTCAGGTCGATAAAAATAGTGGTATTTTTATACTTTATAATTTAGATGAATGAAGCCTGATATTTCCACAATAAGTCCTAAAGAAAACATCATTATTAAAGGAGCAAAACTCCACAATTTAAAAAATATTGATGTTGTAATTCCCAGAAATAAATTAGTTGTAATTACAGGACTTTCGGGTTCTGGAAAATCTTCTTTAGCCTTTGATACGCTATATGCAGAAGGTCAGAGGCGTTATGTAGAAAGTTTATCGTCTTACGCGCGCCAATTTTTAGGGAAATTACACAAACCGAAAGTAGATTATATAAAAGGAATTGCACCTGCAATTGCTATTGAGCAAAAAGTAAATTCTACAAACCCGAGATCTACTGTTGGTACATCTACAGAAATTTACGATTATATAAAGTTACTATATGCCAGAATCGGTAAGACAATCTCTCCTATTTCTGGTCAAGAAGTAAAAAAAGACACCACTTCTGATGTTGTAAACTTTGTAAAAAAGTTTGATGAAAAAACCAAGCTTTTATTATTGGCACCTGTTACAATTGATGAAGACCGAGATTTAAAAACTGTTTTGCAAGTTTTAGAGCAACAAGGCTATGCCCGCTTAAAATGGAACGATACCGTATACAGAATTGCAGATTTTCCGCAAGAGAAGTTTAAAAACGAAACTTTATTTTTAGTGGTTGACCGAGTCGTTACGAAAAACGATGAAGATTTTTTAAATAGATTGGCAGATGCTGTTCAAACTGCCTTTTATGAAGGAAAAGGAATTTGTTTTATCGAAAATTTGGCAGACAATAAAGTAAGTGAATTTAGCAATAAATTCGATTTAGACGGCATGGCTTTTTTAGAGCCAAACACCCATTTATTTAGTTTTAACAATCCTTATGGAGCTTGCCCAACTTGTGAAGGTTATGGCAATGTAGTGGGTATTGATAAAGATTTAGTAATTCCGAATACAGGTTTGTCTATTTTTGAAGATGCTATTTTCCCTTTTAAAACACCTTCGTATCTTCATTATAAAGAGCATTTAATCGATGTTGCGTATCAGTTTGATATTCCGGTTCACAAACCTTGGTTTGAATTATCAGAAGAACAGAAAGAATTAGTGTGGAATGGCAATACCTCTTTTAACGGAATTGATCATTTTTTTACTGTTTTAGAAGAAAAAAGCTATAAAATTCAGAATAGAGTCATGCTTTCTCGCTATCGCGGAAAAACAAAATGTACAACGTGTCACGGAAAAAGATTACGCGAAGAAACAAATTATGTAAAAATTGGCGGAAAAACAATTTCTGATTTAGTAACGCTTCCTTTAGATGAATTAACAGTCTTTTTTAAAGAATTGAAATTAGATAAATACGATGTAGAAATAGCAAAACGTTTGTTGACAGAAATTAACAATCGTTTAAAATTTTTAACCGATGTGGGCTTGAATTATTTAACCATCAATAGAACATCAAATACACTTTCTGGCGGCGAAAGTCAGCGTATTAATTTAGCAACTTCTTTAGGAAGTTCTTTAGTAGGTTCTATGTATATTTTAGATGAACCAAGTATTGGTTTACACCCAAAAGATACAGAGCGTTTAATTGGTGTTTTAAAAGATTTACGTGATTTAGGCAACACAGTTGTTGTGGTAGAACATGATGAAGACATCATGAAAGAGGCAGATTATATTATAGATATTGGCCCAGAAGCAGGAACTTTTGGGGGGCATGTTGTAGCCGAAGGAAATTTTGAAGAAATATTAAAATCTGATTCTTTAACCGCTAAATATTTAAATGAAGAATTAAAAATTGAAGTGCCTACAAAACGGAGAACATCAAAAAATAGCATTCAAATAATTGGCGCTAGAGAACATAATTTACAAAATATAGATGTTACGTTTCCGTTGAATTGTTTGTCTGTAATTACGGGTGTTTCTGGTTCAGGGAAAAGTACGTTGGTAAAAAGTATTCTTTACCCAACCATGCAAAAAAAATTGGTTGGTTATGGTGATAAAATTGGTCAACATACCGCTATAAAAGGAGATTATGATAACTTAAAACATGTTGAGTTTATAGATCAAAACCCTATTGGTAGATCTTCACGTTCTAATCCTGTAACCTATATAAAGGCGTATGATGATATTAGAGCGCTGTTTTCTAATCAGAAATTATCAACCATCAGGAACTATAAACCCAAACATTTTTCTTTTAACGTAGAAGGTGGTCGTTGTGAAGTTTGCAAAGGCGAAGGTGAAGTTACTATAGAAATGCAATTTATGGCAGATGTGCATTTAGAGTGCGATGTCTGTAATGGAAAACGTTTCAAAAAAGAAGTTTTAGAAGTAAAGTTTGAAGGAAAATCTATTGATGATATTTTAAATTTAACCATTGATGATGCGGTTGCTTTTTTCTCTGAAAATCTCGTAAAAAAAATAGCTAGCAAGTTAAAACCTTTGCAAGATGTAGGTTTGGGCTATGTGCAATTGGGGCAATCCTCCTCTACCCTTTCTGGCGGTGAAGCACAAAGAATAAAATTGGCGTCGTTTTTAGTAAAAGGAAATACAAAGGAAAAAGCTTTATTTATTTTTGATGAACCCACAACGGGTTTACACTTTCATGATATTAAAAAACTGTTAGCCTCCTTTAATGCCTTAATTAACAAAGGACACTCTATTGTTGTCATTGAACATAATATAGAATTGATAAAATGTGCTGATTATATTATTGATTTAGGTTTAGAAGGCGGTAAAAATGGTGGAAGTCTTATTTTTCAGGGAACTCCTGAAGAATTAGCTAGAAATAAAAAATCGTATACGGCAAAATATTTAGCTGAAAAATTAACCTTTTAGAATATTTTTACGATTAAAATTTAAAATAAGATAAAATATTTGTAACTATTCAGCCTAGATTTCAAAAAAGAGCTAGTTATTAACAATTCTATCCTTGCTTTTAGGAAAAAGAACTTTCTTGTTAACATTTGTTAGTTACTAGGTAACAATTACATGTTTGATTTTTAGTGCTTTTAAATTGTGTTTGTTTCCTTTGTATCAAAGCATTATAAATTGAACTCCGACAAAAAACGTATTGCAGA
>NZ_VORR01000002.1 GCF_007997085.1 Polaribacter sp. IC066 | reverse complement strand
ATCACACACTTATCAACCGATGTGCATAAACAACTGCTTTTTTTGAAATAGAATGACTAAAAATAAAAAATTGTGGATAAAATAAATCAAATTGTTAACAACCACTAAACATCCGCTGAATAGTTACAAATATATCAAATAAAAAGCTAAAGCTAATATTTTCAGATAGATACCTATTACGATTCTAAAGCCTGTTCAATATCTGCAATAATATCATTGATGTTTTCTAAACCTACAGAAATACGTACCAAACCATTGGTAATGCCAACTTCTAAACGATCTTCTTCAGATAAACGTCCATGCGTTGTAGATGACGGATGCGTAACAATTGTTCTTGTATCCCCTAAATTTGCTGATAATGAGCACATTTTGATGTTGTCAAGAAATTTTATGCCAGCTTCAATACCGCCTTTAATTTCGAAAGCAACCACATTTCCTCCTAATTTCATTTGCTTTTTAGCTACTTTATATTGTGGATGCGATTTTAAAAATGGATATTTTACCAATTCCACATTTTCATTTGCTTCTAGAAATTTTGCTACTTTTTTTGCGTTTTTACTATGTTTTTCTACTCGAATCGCTAACGTTTCTAAACTCTTTGATAAAACCCAAGCATTAAATGGCGACATTGCTGGCCCTGTATTTCTTGCGAATAAATAGATTTCTCGCATCAACTCTTTACTACCGACCGTTACACCACCTAAAACTCTTCCTTGACCGTCAATTAATTTTGTTGCGGAATGAATTACTAAATCTGCACCAAATTTAATAGGCTGTTGCACATAAGGTGTTGCAAAACAATTATCGACGATATAAATTAAATTATGTTTTTTTGCAATTTTACCAAGTAATTCTAAATCTAAAATATCTACCGCAGGATTTGTAGGTGTTTCTATATATAAAATCTTGGTGTTTTCAGTTATTAAACCCTCTACCAAATCCACTTCATCTACTTTAAAATAAGAGGTGTTAATATTCCATTTTGGTAAAAACTTGGTAAACATGCTGTGTGTTGAACCAAAAACTGATCGGCAAGAAACTACGTGATCTCCAGCATTTAAAAGCGCTGCAAATGTTGAAAAAATAGCAGACATTCCTGTGGCAAAAGCATAACCCGCTTGTGCGCCTTCCATCGCAACTATCTTATTTACAAATTCTGTTGTATTCGGATTTGTAAAACGGCTGTATAAGTTCCGCTCTTTCTCTTCTGCGAAAGATGCTCTCATTTCTTCTGCATCCTCAAAAATAAAACTAGACGTTAAATATAAAGGCGTAGAATGTTCAGAAAACTGTGTTCTTTCTGTCTGATTTCTTATGGCTTCTGTTTCGAAATGTTTTTTCATTCTTTGGTTGTTTGTTTCTGGTTGACTGTTTTTGGTTCGTGCTAAAACCATTAACTAAAAACCATCAGCCATAGTTAGTTATTACTCTTCGCCAATCTCAAAATATCTCCAAAAACACCTCTTGCCGTTACGCTTGCCCCTGCTCCTGCTCCCTGAATTACAATGGGTTGTTCGCCGTAAGATTCTGTGTAAATTTCAAATATTGCATCTGAACCTTTTAAAGACCCTAAAGGTGTGTTGGTAGAAATAGACACTAATTTTACTTCTAAATTTCCTTTTTCTTTGGATAAATCTCCACTTAATTCGCCAATATATCGCAGAACATGATTTGGTTTCTGACTTTCTTTTAAGATTTGATATTCTTCATTTAACAATTCTAAATTACCTAAAAAGTCAGTTACAGAACCTCCTCTTAAATTTCCCGGAATCAAATTTTTAATCACTACTTCATCAAATTCGTTTTCTAATTCTAATTCTCGGGCTAAAATCAATAATTTTCTAGCCACATCATTTCCGCCTAAATCCTCTCTCGGATCGGGTTCGGTAAATCCTTTGTCGATTGCTTCTTGCAAGGTTTTTGAAAACGGAACATCTTCCGAAGAAAAGGTATTGAACAAATAACTTAAACTGCCTGAAAAAACACCTCTAATCTTGGTGATATTTTCTCCTGATTCGTGCAACAAACGGATTGTATCAATTAAAGGCAAACCGGCACCCACATTTGTTTCGTATAAATATTGCTTTTTATATTCTTTTAATTTTGCTCGTATTTCTTTGTAAAAATCAAAAGATAAGGTGTTTGCAATTTTATTACAAGAAACTAAATCGAACCCAGCTTCAATAAACGGAATGTAATTATTTACAAAATCGATGCTTGCTGTATTATCTACTAGAATTAAATTCTCGAAATGATGCTCTTTAGTAAATTCGATAACGTCGTTAACCGTAATTGTAGCATCTCCGTGTTCTACTAAATCTTGCTGCCAGTTTTTAGAAACTCCGTTTTTGCTTAAAAGAACTTTTTTAGAATTCGCCACTGCAAAAACATTCAATTGAATTTTTCGTCTTTCTAAAACCGATGTTGCGTTTTCTATAATTTGATCAATTAACGTTGCACCTACCAAACCCTTCCCAAAAATAGCAATGTTTATTTTTTTTGTCACCCCAAAAACTTGACCGTGAATTACATTTACAGCTTTGTTTAGTGCTGTCTTTTTAACCACCAAACTCACATTTTTACCAGTTACCGTATTGTTAAATAAAATCGGTACAATTTGGTTTTTGATTAAAGCATTATACGGATGATGAAACTCGCTTAAATCTTGCCCTATAATGGATATTACAGCAACATTTTCTACAATAGAAATACGATTTACATCTTGTGAATAAAAGTCATTTTCAAATTCTTTTTCGAGTGCCTGAATAGCTTCTTGCGCTCGTTCTACTTCAATAATTAAACCGATTCCCCTTTCTGAAGAACCTTGAGAAATAATACTTATGTTGATGTTTTTGTCACTCAAAGCTTTAAAAATACGAGCATCCACACCAACTTTCCCTAACAAACCTCTGCCTTCAAAATTTAAAAGCGCAACATTATCAATCGTAGAAATAGATTTAATTCCTTTTGTAGACGACTCTGAGGTGATTAAAGTTCCTTTATCCTCTATATTAAACGTATTTAAAATACGAAGATTGATGTTTTTTTCTAACAGCGGAATAATCGTTTTTGCATGTAAAATAGTAGCTCCAAAATTGGCTAATTCATTGGCTTCCGAAAACGATAATTGTTCAATTTTTTTAGCATCTGCAACCAAATCAGGATTTGCAGTAAAAATACCATTCACATGTGTATAATTTTGCAATTCATCAGCATCTAAAAAATTGGCTAATAAAGAAGCCGTATAATTGCTTCCACTTCTTCCTAAAGTAGTTGTTTCTCCTTTTTTGTTTGATGCAATAAAACCAGTTACAATATTAATAACATCTTTATGTTTTTTAAAATATGTGAGTACATTTTCTTTAGAAACCGGATGAATGGGTTGTGCATTTCCAAAGTTATCATCTGTAATAATTAAGTTTCTAGTATCTGTTATGTTTGCAACAATATTTTCTTTTTCTAATAAACTTACCAGCATTTTTACGGATAAAACTTCGCCCTGCGCTAAAACCTCATCTTTAATTTTTAAGCTATAATCGCCCAATAAAGAAACCCCTTCAAAAATAGTGGCTAACTTTAAAAACTCTTTCGAAAAATCAACTTCATGATTCGGCTCTTGTTGATATTTTTTAAACTTTTCAAACTTCGCTTTATATTCTTTTTTACGAACTGCCCTTTTTAAAATAGCTTCTAAATCGTTTGTAGAATTACCTCTCGCAGAAGCTACAACCGTAATTTTTTCTTTATTTTGATATTTATTTTTGATAATTTCAATGGCATTCTCCAACCCTTTTCCGTTGGCTAAAGATTTCCCCCCAAACTTTACTACCTTCATCTTTTTCTTTCTATAGTCTTTATTGAAAATAGGTTCAATAATCACTTGTAATTGATCATATTCAATTAAAAATGCATCATGACCGTGCACAGAATTTATTTCATTATAGGTAACATTTTCTTTCGTTAATGCTAGCTTTTTATGCGTTTCTCTGTTTTCTTCCGCAGTAAAAAATAAATCAGAGTCTACACCGATAATATGAATATCCGCTTCAATAGCATCCAAAATTTCAATATTTTTCTGACCATTATTCGTAACATCAATCGATCGAAGCAACTGATTCATCAATTTATAAGACGACAATTGGTAGCGTTCTTGCAATTTTTTTCCGTGATGTAACAACCAACTTTCTACGTTAAAAACAGTAGAATTCTCTTTTTTAGAGCGCTGAAAACGTTCTTTAAAAGAGGCTGGAGTTCTATAACACAGCATGGCATGCATTCTAGCATCGTGCACCGGATTGCTTGAATTTATTAAAAATTGTTCTTGAATTTGGCAATTGCCAATCAACCAATCAGTAGATTTCCAATCTGTAGCGACTGGTATAAAGTGTTTGGTTAATTTTGTATTGATCACAAGCATTTCCCAAGCAATTCCGCCGCCCAAAGAACCCCCAATTAATGCAAAAAGCTTCTCAATTTTTAATTGTTGCAATCCTATTAAAAAAATATTGGCAACATCTCTTGCAATAAAACTTTTATAATCTTCGATCACAAAACCGTCGAAACCATTTCCAGGAATGTTAAACCCTAAAATTGTGTAGGTATTTGTATCAATTGTTTTTTCGATTCCAATAATATCCTTCCACCAACCATTTTTACCAGCAACATCGCTATTTCCTGTTAATGCATGATTTACTAAAACAACAGGAGCCGTGCCCAATTCTTGACCAAACAATTGATAACTTAATTGAATGTCTTTAAATTGAGCGCCACTTTCTGTGGTGAAATTTATTATGACGGTGTGTTGTAGTTGGTTTTCCATTTTGGAACAAAAGGTTTAAACCTCTTCTATTTTTGTAATGTGTTTACTTTTTTATTGAACTGCAAATTGTTTTTCTACATGGATGTTTATTGGAGTAACATTCAATAAATTATCTTTTACAGGACATCTATCTTGAACTATTTTTAGCCAAGAAACTAATGTTTCAATTGATGCATTTGTTTCTGGAATCAGCTTTAAACTAATTTCCTTGAAACCTGCTCTTTCGTTATCAGAAATTCCAAATAATTTAGCTGGATTGATGTTTCCTTCTACTTCAATTTTCAATTTATTGATTGTAAAACCCAATTCTTTTGCTACTAAATGTCCAACAACATTTAAGCAACCTGCTAAACCTGCCAAAATATATTCTACAGGATTTGCGTTTTCATCTGTTCCTCCTAGGTCTTCAGGTTCGTCTATCACCAACCGAAAATTTCTTGTTTGTGCAATAAACTTTGCTGGAGATGAACTTTCGCCTTTTACAGTAAATATTAAATCGCTCATGTTTTTTTTATTTAACAAGGAAGCATGCTACCTTGCTTTTGTTTGTTATTTTAACAGTGGATTAAAGCCTGTTACTATTGATGATTTCATTTTGTTGACAACTAAAGTCCGTTGCTGTTGATGATTTTTAATTTTAAAATAACAAGAGACCAAAGCCCCTTGTTATTGATTAATTTAAACTAAAACTTCTTTTGGAATACTTGCGAAAGCCTCTTTTAAATCTGCTTTTAAATCTTCTAAATCTTCAATACCTACAGACAATCTTATTAAATCTTGGCTAACACCTGCACTCTCTTGCGCTGCCGCATCTAATTGTTGGTGTGTTGTACTTGCCGGATGAATAATTAAAGACTTTGTATCACCAATATTTGCCAATAGTGAGAATAATTTAGTGTCATTTGAAATACTTTTCGCCGCTTCAAAACCTCCTTTTGCGCCAAAAGTTACAATTCCGCTTTGCCCTTTTGGTAAATATTTATCTGCTAAAGATTTATATTTGCTGCTTTCTAAACCAGGATAATTTACCCAAGTAACCTCATCTTGTGCTTCTAACCAAATTGCCAATGCCAAAGCATTTTCTGAATGCTGTTTAATTCTTACCGATAAAGTTTCTAAACCTTGAATAATATTAAATGCGTTTGTTGGACTTAATGCGCCACCAAAATCACGTAATCCCTCTAAAATCAATTTAAAAACAAATGAAGCTGCACCCAACGTTTCGTAGTATTTTAAACCATGGTATCCTGCTGAAGGTTCTGTAAATTCTGGAAATTTTCCGTTTGCCCAATTAAAAGTACCTGCATCAATAATAGCACCTCCTAAAGAGTTTCCTTGACCGCCAATATATTTTGTTAACGAATGAATTACAAGATCTGCACCATGTTTTATAGGATTTAATAGCGCTGGGGTTGCTACTGTATTATCAACAATAAAAGGAACTTCTGCCGCTTTAGAATGTACAGAAATTGCTTCTAAATCTAATACGTCTAACTTCGGGTTTCCTAAAGATTCTACAAAAAATGCTCTTGTATTGTCTTGCACTGCAGCTGCAAATTCATCGGGATTTGAGGCATTTACAAATGTTGTTGTAATGCCTAGTCTTGGTAACGTAACGTTTAATAAATTATACGTGCCTCCATATAAACTGCTCGAAGCAACAATATGATCTCCTGCTTTTAAAAGCGTTAAGAAACCTGTAGCAATTGCTGCAGTTCCTGAAGCAAAAACTACGGCTCCGATTCCGCCCTCTATTGCCGCTAACCGATCTTGCAAAATTTGATTTGTAGGATTGTTTAACCGTGTGTAAATAAAGCCCAATTCTTTTAAGGAAAAAAGATTTGCGGCGTGCTCTGAATTGTTAAAAACATATGATGTTGTTTGATAAATAGGAACGGCTCTTGTTCCTCCATTTGCTTTTACATCATGACCTGCATGTAATGCGTTTGTTGCTAATTTTTGTGTGCTCATTTTTCTGTTTGTTTTGAGAATTTCTTCTCTGATTAAACAATAGAAAATATTCTATTGCTGAAAATAAATGCATCAATTCTTTATTGATGATTAAACTAGAAAAATGTTATGAAGAAAATAGAATTTCCCAAAATGCGGAAAATTTTCTTTTGTTATCTATCCTTTATTATTTTTCCTGAAACGATACTAAAATAAATTAAGTACATGCTTCAGCATAAAGAGTAGAATTTAGCACCTTCTTTGAAATACTGAATAGATTTCAGTATTTACAAAGGGTTGCTAAGGTTTCAACGGGTCTAATCCCTCAACCTTTCTTGATAACATTTCAATAAGTTCTTGAACTTTGTGAGTACAAATATTGCAACAGAAAAGATTAATATCCAAACAAAAAGGGGTTTATTTTTAATTAATGTCAATTTCATAATATTTTTCTGTTAGATTATTTATTCTTCAAAAACATCAATTTTAAGAGTCCAAAAATGATGTATCAATGATGCTATCATAAATAATTATCGCAAAAAAATGACAGACTCTAATTTTAAAACGTATTTTTGTAGTATAATTAAGAGGAAAAATTTGAACTGATTGCAACCTCTTATTCCGAAATTATTTCAGAATAAATAAAATGCTAAAGCAGTAATTCTATACTCCTTTTAGCCTGAAAGCAATCTTTTTTAATTTTTCTATACTAAATAAAAAAGAATAGTATGTCATATTTATTTACATCAGAAAGTGTTTCTGAAGGCCACCCAGATAAAGTAGCAGACCAGATTTCTGACGCTCTAATTGATAATTTTTTAGCTTTTGATAAAAACAGTAAAGTTGCTTGCGAAACTTTGGTGACAACCGGACAAGTTATTTTGGCCGGTGAAGTGAAATCTGAAACCTATTTAGACGTTCAGCAAATTGCGCGAGATGTCATCAACAAAATTGGATATACCAAAAGCGCCTATATGTTCGATGGAAATTCTTGTGGAGTTTTGTCTGCAATTCACGAACAATCTCCAGATATTAATAAAGGAGTTGATAGAACCACCCCAGAAGAACAAGGTGCAGGAGATCAAGGAATGATGTTTGGCTATGCAACCGACGAGACAGAAAACTACATGCCTTTAGCGTTAGAATTGTCACATAGATTGTTAATAGAATTAGCTAATTTGCGCAGAGAAAACAACGATATTACCTATTTACGGCCAGATGCAAAAAGCCAGGTAACGATAGAGTATTCTGATGACAATGTTCCTGAAAGAATCGATGCAATTGTAATTTCTACCCAACACGATGATTTTGATCCTTCAGAAGAAGTGATGTTGACTAAAATTAAAAAAGATATTCTTAACATTCTGATTCCAAGAGTTATTGCGAAATTAACCCCAGATATTCAGAAATTATTCACCGATAATATTACCTATCATATAAATCCAACAGGTATTTTTGTAATTGGCGGCCCTCATGGAGACACCGGTTTAACAGGTCGTAAAATTATAGTTGACACCTACGGAGGAAAAGGTGCGCATGGCGGAGGCGCTTTTTCTGGCAAAGACCCAAGTAAAGTAGATAGATCTGGAGCGTATGCAACAAGACATATCGCTAAAAATTTAGTGGCTGCCGGATTGTGTAAAGAAGTTTTAGTACAAGTTTCTTACGCTATTGGTGTTGCAAAACCTACAAGTATTAATGTAGATACGTATAGAACCTCTACCGTTAATTTAACCGACGGAGAAATCAGCAAAATTGTAGAAACTATTTTTGATATGCGTCCTTATTTTATAGAACAGCGTTTAAAGTTAAGAACCCCTATTTATTCAGAAACTGCAGCCTACGGTCACATGGGAAGAACACCTGAAATAAAAACGGTAACATTTTCTAACCCAATGGGAGAAACTGTTACTGAAGAAGTAGAAACTTTTACTTGGGAAAAATTAGACTACGTAGATGCTGTAAAAAAAGCATTTAAACTATAAAACACCTTATATTATTCTTATCAAAGATATTAAACTGCCTGAAAAGGCAGTTTTTTTTTACTTTAAATATCGTTTTATCAAAAAGCAAATTACCTACTAAAAACACCATTCATCGACACCTTTTAGCGACTCCTTGTAACTAAAACTTCAATAATCTTTTTTCAAAGTAAATAATTGTTTCTATAAGTAACTTGCACTCAATTAGAGCAATTAAATATTACCAGCTATGAAAAAATTAAACCTTTACTTTCTCTTAACGTTCTTGATAATTTTAAGTTCTTGTATGCCAACTGAAGTAGATTTGCAGAAACCGCAAGCAGGAGAAGCATCAACTGACGCGATCCAAGTTTTAGAAAATTTATCAATTCCTAATAATTTTAATTTTAAAACCGAAAGAGCAGTTACATTATCTATTAATGACGAAACACCACATGTAAAGTATGACGTTTTTGCGTACTCGGACAAATATAGCACTGAAGCTGAAAATATTTCTGAAGCGCTAAAGAACTTATTATACTCAGGAAAACCTTACAACAGCAAGATTAGTCAAACATTTAGTTTATCTAGCGTGTTTGCAAAAGTATATATTTTACGAAAAGATGGTCTTGAATATTCTTCTGAAATTATAGACGTTTTAAATGGTAAAATTAATTTTAACGTAACAAAAACAACAAACAAATCTGGCGCTAAAAATAAAACGGCATACAAAGCTAGTGCAAATGGCTGTGCAGAATGTACTGATAATTTCTTTCTAAACAACGATTTTGAAGAAGGACCTGAACTGCCTAATAGTTATATTATTACAAGTGAAAACAATGTTGATGGTTGGTCTACAACTGCAACCGACAGTAAAATTGAACTATGGAAATCTGGATTTCTAGGCGTACCCGCTCAAAATAGATCTTATTTTGTAGAACTAAATGCAAATCAAAATTCGGCATTATATCAGCGTATTTGTACAAGTCCGGGTGCAGAAATAAACTGGTCTGTATGGCACAGAGGTAGATCAGGAACTGATACAGCTGTTGTAAGAATTGGAGAAAACCTTGTAACTGCGACTACTGAAAAGACCATGATAACGGGCAATACAGCCTGGAAACAATATTCTGGAACCTATACCGTACCAGCAGGACAAGACGATACTTATTTTATTTTTGAAGCTGTAGGCGCAGGAAGTTGCGGTAACTTTATTGACCATATTGTAATTACAGAAACTGCTGCTGGTGATTGTACAGGAACTAATAATAAAATATTTTATCCAACAGAATTAACAAATGCTACTTTAGCTTTTGAAGATTTATGGCCTTATGCAGGTGATTATGATTTTAACGATTTAGTAATCAGTTACAACATAGAAACTATTTTAAATGCTGAAAATGAAGTAATACAGGTAAACTATAATTATGTTGTTACTTCTATAGGTGCTAGTTTTACAAATGGTTTCGGTATCGAGTTAGAAGACGTATTACCCTCTGCCATTGCAAGTGTTATCGTACCTAATTTAACAGAAGGCATCATCACAAATAATGCAAACGGCACGGAACAATTACAAAAAAATGCAGTCATCGTGTTTTTTGATAACGCACATACAAATCTAGGTATCCCTAACACCATTTCTATTGTCTTTGATACTCCGATCACTACTGCTGCATTAGGTACTGCTCCGTTTAATCCTTTTCTAATTATCAACAAAGACAGAACAAAAGAAGTACACTTGCCAACAAAACCAACAACCTATTATCCTACAACAACAACTATTGAAACATCACCAACAGTAAAAGATAGTGATGGCGATTTTAAAACACCCACAGGTTTGCCATGGGCTATTAATATTGCAGGAGAATACAAAGCGCCAAAAGAAAAAGTAATCATTACAGATGCGTATAACCTGTTTGCTGATTGGGCAACGTCTGGCGGAACATCTCACTTCTATTGGTATCAAGATTTACCAGGAAATAGAAATAATATAAACTTAAAAGATTAAATTTTAAACTTATAAACTTAAGAATTATACTTTTAAAAACCTCAAATTAACTGTAATTTGAAATTTTTTATACACTACTTTTTTAAAATTTATTTATTGGGGGTTGAAGCTTGTTATAAAAGTTAAGAAAGTATTTCGCTATAAATTATAGCCTCATTTTAATGAAAACTAAATTTCTATACTTCTAACATGAGGATATCCTCAAAATTTAAGCTGTTATTTTTCGAATAAAACATTAAAACATTTCTCTTTAACATTTATTTATGAGTTGGTCTTTTATAGTTTCCTTAATTTCGGACGCAATTCAAATCAAATACATATCATGATGAAAAAAACACTATCGCAACTATTTTTAATTGCTTTCGTTTTTGGTTTTTCTATTGAAGCTGATGCTCAATTCTGGAAAAAGAAAGAAACTAAAGTTGCACCAAAACCCAAGCCTAAACCAAAAGAAGGCGCCATGCAACCTTATGAAAAAGTGGTTACTAAAGACTACAAAACAGATGAAGGTTTATTTAAAGTGCACACAAAAGATGATACCTATCTTTTTGAAATTCCGGATTCTCTATTAAAAAGAGAAATGTTAATGGTTACAAGAATTGCTAAAACTGCCAGTGGTATTGGTTTTGGTGGCGGAAAAACCAACGAACAAGTTTTACGTTGGGAGCGTCAAAATAAGCAAATTTTATTGCGCATTGTTTCTCACAGTGTAGTTGCAGACACGCTTTTGCCAGTTCATGAAGCAGTTATGAACTCTAACCTAGAGCCAATTTTATTTTCTTTCCCAATAAAAGCGATTAGTAAAGATTCTACAGCAACAGTGATCGATGCAACAACTTTATTTTCTGAAGATGTAAAACCATTAGGTTTCCCTGCATTTTACAGAAAAACGTACCAAGTTACAAGAATGGATAAAGCTCGTTCGTACACAGACAGAATCAGTAGCTACCCTCAAAACATAGAAATAAGACACGTAAAAACATATTTAGCAAGCAAAGCGCCCTCAAACAGCGCTTTAGGTTCAATTACTTTAGAGATGAGTAATTCAATGGTTTTATTACCAAAAGAACCAATGAAACGGAGATATTTTGATGAAAGAGTTGGGTGGTTTACAAGCAGACAAACTGATTATGGTTTAGATGCTCAAAAATCTAAAACGGTTCAATTTTTAGATCGATGGAGGTTAGAAGTAAAAGATGAAGATCTTGCAAAATTTAAAGCAGGTGAATTAGTAGTCCCTAAAAAACAAATCATTTATTATATCGATAGAGCTACTCCTAAAGAATGGGTACCTTATATTAAACAAGGTATTAATGATTGGCAAGTTGCCTTTGAAGCAGCAGGATTTAAAAATGCAATTATCGCAAAAGATCCTCCTACAAAAGAAGAAGACCCAGAATGGTCTCCAGAAGATGCACGTTATTCTGTTGTTCGCTATTTAGCGTCTCCGATACCAAATGCAAATGGTCCTCATGTTAGTGATCCTCGTTCTGGTGAAATTTTAGAATCAGATATCAACTGGTATCATAATGTAATGACTTTATTACACAACTGGTTCTTTGTACAAACTGCAGCAATCAATCCTGATGCGCGTAGTAATGAGTTTAAAACAGAGGTTATGGGACGTTTAATTCGTTTTGTTTCTTCTCATGAAGTTGGTCATACACTAGGTTTACCTCATAACATGGGTAGCTCTGTTGCGTATGCTGTAGATTCTTTACGTTCTGCTTCTTTTACAAAAAAATACGGAACAGCACCTTCTATTATGGATTATGCCCGTTTTAATTATGTAGCGCAGCCAGAAGATAAAGGTGTTGCCTTAATGCCAGATATTGGGCCTTATGATAAATATGCTATCAATTGGGGTTACAGACCTATTTTTGATAAAACAGCAAAAGAAGAAAAAGCAACTTTAGACGAGTGGATTTTAGCCAAAGCTGGTGACCCAATTTATCGTTTTGGTCGTCAACAACGTGGTGTTATCGATCCTAGTTCACAAACAGAAGATTTAGGAGACGATGCTGTAAAAGCAAGTGATTACGGAATTAAAAACTTAAAGAGAATTTTACCAAATTTAGAAAAGTGGACTACCGAAAAAGGAGAAACTTATGACGAAATGGAAACCATGTATGGGCAAATTGTAGGTCAGTTTGCAAGATACATGGGGCATGTTTCTTCTAATGTTGGCGGAATTTACGAAAACTATAAAACAGCTGATCAAGAAGGCGCTGTTTATACGCATGTAAACAAAGCGCGTCAAAAAGAATCTTTACAATTTGTAATTGATCAATTATTTAAAACGCCTACTTGGATGTTAGATAAAAATCTTTTCTCTAAAATACAATCTAGCGGAGCAATAGAAGATCTCAGAGCACTACAAGTAAGAACTTTAAACGGAGTTTTAAGCACGGATAGAATGGCTCGTATGATAGAAAACGAAACTTTAAACGGAAACCAAGCATACAATTTAGTAGCTATGTTTTCTGAATTAAGAAAAGGAGTTTGGTCTGAAATCTACAACGGCAAAAACATAGATACATACAGAAGAAACTTACAGAAAGCACATATAGAACGTTTAGATTATTTGTTAAATTCGGCAGAAAATAGCAGCGGTCGTTTTGGTGCTACTGCGGTAAATGTGAATCAATCTGATATTAAATCTTTTGCCAGAGGAGAATTAAATAAATTAAAACGAGATGTAAGATCGGCAGCTTCTAGAGCTTCGGATACCACTTCACGTTATCATTTACAAGATGTAATGGCTAGAATCGATATGTCTTTAGATCCTAAATAAATATCATAAATTACAATTACACCTCATAAAGCCTCGCAAATTTGCGGGGTTTTATTTTTTAAAACGATAAACCTAATTTCGTTTCACATAACTAAATGTCACCAATTTAAAAGGACTCTTTTCGGTAATTACATACCCTGAATTCCTTGTTTCTGTTTTAAATGATCTACATTACTCATGATTAAGCGATGCTTACGTTTTGTCAGTCGGAAAAAAATTCTACATTAAATCACAATTTATTCTACTAAATTTATCAAATTATTGTACAACTTTTACATAGGTATTGTATAACACCGATACATTAGGTTAGCAGCAAACACTTAAAAGGTACTGAACTAATAACAGTTTACTGCCTAGCAAATATCTTATAGTTTATAAGCTTTTTTTCTATGCATTAAAAGTGTGTTTTTTAAGTTGCTTTTTTAAAATTAGAAATGTTGCTGTACATTGTTGTTAGTGACTTTTTAATAGTTAGAATTTTCAAACATACTCTTGCTAATTTGTAACGAGTACTCTAATTATTTTGTAATTATTTGATAACACTTTTTACAAACGAGGGTTAGCAAAACGTAACAAAGTAGATTTTTATTCAATTAAACAGTTTATTACTAGCCATCAGAATGACTATTCCAAAGGCTTTTAATAACATTTCACATTATTATTTGTACACTATGATGACTCGTGTAGATGCACTATTCTACTTAGAATAGGTTGAAAAATTTATAACAAAAACCACAACTATACAGCGTAATTTTTGATTACATTTAAAGTTATAAAATCTATATATTGATACAAAGAATAGCCCTTTTAATCGTTTTTTGTTTAACGAGTAATTACTTTTTTTCACAAGAGAAATTTTCTTGCAGCGTCTTAGATGTTGCTACAAAAAAACCAGTTGTATATGCCACGGTAGCCCTTAAAAACATCCATCGAGGCACTCATGCAGATGTTAACGGTAATTTTGAAATACCAATACGATACAAGAAAACAGGAAGTATTATAATTTCTTCTATTGGCTATAGAACCCAAGAAGTAAAACTAGCAACCTTTACACAGCATAAAACGAATGTTATTTACCTATCTGCCTCTAACAGCTCTTTAAGTGAAGTGGTTATCAAAACTTCAAAAAAGAAGAAAAGACGCCTTTTATCAACACAAATTGTTAAAAAAGCCATTGAAAATATTCTTGAAAATTATCCATTAGAACCCTATTCTTATATTGGTTATTATAAAGACTACCAGCAGCCTATTGGCGATGCTTATCAAAAAACAATAAAATCTACCGAACCCATAAAGTACCTAAATGTGCATGAAGCTATTGTAGAAACTTTTGATGACGGATTTGATTCTGATAAATTAAAAAGTAAACAAAACCAATCTTTGTTATATAATTATAGAACAAACAACGATTTTGTGCAAGATTCTACACTTACCGTTCCTTATGATAATAAAAGTAAAAAATATTCGGAAAGCGTTTTTATTACGCCTTTAGGTGGCAATGAGTTGACGATTTTAAACCTAACAAATGCTATTAGAAATTATGATAAAATGTCTTTCTCTTTCGCTAATATTCTGCAAAAAGACTTTTTACAAAACCATACCTTTAAGCTTCGTAAAATTACTTTTTCTGATGATGTTCCTCTTTATGAAATTTCATTTATTTCTATCAACAAAAAAACTGGGTACGATTATACAGCTTCAGGAACTATCTATATTTCTAAACAAGATTTTGCAATTTATAAATTCAACTACAATTTATATTACAGGTTTACAAAAAACCCACAATACACAGTTACCATAGAATACAAAGCTAAAAAGGATAAAATGTATTTGAATTACATCACCTTTAACAACTTTTTTGAGGCGAATAACGGCACTTATTTTAAACTAGACAAAGCCGTTTTAAACCCAAAAGAAAATGGTTTTATCATTAATTTTAATAGAAAAATAGACATTAGTAGTTTAACGCCTTTTAGAAGAAATTTTAAAGTGTATTATAAAGGACAAAAACTAAAAATTTTAAATGTGAGTCCTTTTGATACCAATAATAGAGCCGTTACTGTTTCAATCGATCAAAAATCAATTGAAATCATCAACGTTAAAAAAGAAAGAAAAAACGCCAACTATGCAAATTATTTTACCTTTGAAATAAATGATATTAAAGATATTAATGGTTTTAAAATTAATGAAAGAGCAAGTTTAAAAATGAATCAGTATCGCGAGTTTTTTGTGCAAGAAATCTTTGAAAACAAAAATATTCCGCTTCAAAAAACCTTTATTGATAAAAGTTTGCCCTTGTCTCAATCTCTAGTCACTCCGCTACAATTAGAGAATGATTATTGGATGAGTACACCTCTAAAGAGTAAAAAAAATTGACAATCTTTTTGTATTGAAAAAATTTGTGAACGCCTACTCAAATTAAAAACAAATTATTCTTAAGCCGTTCTAGTGAATTAAGTAATAAAACCACTAAAGAATATGGTCGTGTATGTGTCACTTTTAAATATATTTCTGATGATGATTTTGATGGAACAAACGCTTTTTTTAGCGCGGATTTATATTTATTGGATAAGAAATAGATACAAGAGTTCCCTAAATTAGTTTTACCCGATTTGGCATTTATGACTGCTTAACTTTTAAAAAAAAATAAAATTATTGGAGAAAGATTGATATTAGTTCGCAAAAAAAGTAGCGCATTCGAAATATGTTTTTCTACTGTTTTAATAGAAATATCCATTACTTGTGCAATTTCTTTATATTTTAGATGCTCGTATTTACTTAAAAGAAAAGCTTCTTTTGTTCTTTTCGGTAATTTTTCTATTGCTTTTTTTATTTGTTCTTCTTTGTCTGTTTTTAAAATGTAAGCTTCAAAATAAATCTCCGTAGTGTACTTGTATTTTAAATCATCAAGGAAATTAGTTTCCACTTTTTTCTTTCTTAAAAACTGCAAAAATTCATTATAACAAATTTTAAATAGATAACTGTGTATTGGTAAATCTGTTTTAATTTCTGCTCTTTTATTCCATAGTTTAATATAAGCTTCTTGCACAATATCTTTAGCCACTTCAGAATCATTGCAAAGCTTTATAACATACTTTAAAAGTATATTATAATGAGTTTCAAATAACTTATTAAAATCATCTAGCTCAAATCCTACATTCTTAATAGTGGATTTTAAAGATTTATCACGTTGCATTAATCATAAATTTAAACTTCATTTTTGACAAATATATATTTTTTATGGGGGTTTTTTATTATTTGTGCATATTAATAGTGTAATCATTAATTAAGAATGAAAAAATTAATTAGAAAATATTTAGAATCTAATACTAGCAAAGAAGAAAAAGAAAAACTTTTAAATTGGTTAGAGCATCAAACAGATGATATAATTATTTTATTAAAGGAGGAAATAGAAACGTATGCTAAAGAAACATCAACCATAAAAAAAACAGATGCCAAATTTGCTTTTGAAGAATTTAAAAAAGAAATTGTAAAAAGAAAACAAAAAAAATCTGTTGTAAAATTGTTTACACCTTTTTATAAATATGCAGCTAGTACTGTTTTATTAATAGGCGTATATTTTTTTTATGAGACTATTTCTAACCCTAAAATAGTTGATCCTATTAAAAATGAAAAAATAGTAAATCTTGAAGATTCTAAAATCATACTAACACAAGAAGACGGCTCCAAAAAAATAATTAAACAAGAACAAAAGGTTATTTCTTATGTAGAAAACACTTCAAAAGAAGAAAAACTTGTGTTTAACGAAATAAAAATACCCAAAGGTCAAGTTTTTAGATTGGTCTTATCAGACAGCACAATTGTCTGGTTAAATTCTGATTCTAAACTAAAATATCCAAAAAATTTTATAAAAGGATTGGCTTCTAGAGAGGTGGTTTTAGAGGGTGAAGCCTTTTTTAAGGTTGCGCACAATAAAAACTTGCCTTTTATTGTAAATACAAAGAATTTAAACATAGAAGTTTTAGGAACAACGTTTAATGTTTCTTCTTATGTTGAAGAACAAGACATTAAAACTACACTGGTAACAGGGTCTGTAAAAGTAAAAGGCACTGGTAATAAAATGAATACATCATTACTATTAACGCCAAACCACCAAGCTATCTATAACAAAAAAAACAATGTTATAAGCCATAAGAAAGTGAATACAATAGAGTTTACTTCTTGGATCGACAAAAAAATCATTTTTAATAATACACCTTTCAAAGAATTGGTAAAAAGAATCGAAAGAACTTTTAATATTATTGTTGTGAATAACAATGAAACGATCAAAGAAGAACTTTTTTCAGGACAGTTTGATAATGAAACTATCGAAGTCATTTTTAAATCACTTTCTACTAGTTTTAAGTTCGACTATGCAATAAATAAAAATATAATAACCATAAATCCTTAAAATCTATGTAAATAAAAAAGGGAAATGCGCTAACATTTCCCAAGAATTTCAGTGCATCAACAAACTTTAAATTATTAATAACCAAAACTTTTCAAAATTATGAAAAAAATAACTTTATCCTTCAAGTTAAAGGAGAAAACTAGATTTTTATTTAAAAATAATCTTAAAATGAAACTTACAGTAATACTTTTATTTTTATCCGTATTACATCTTTTCCCTAACGACAGTTTTTCGCAAAAAAAAGTAACCTTAAATCTACAAGATGTTACCCTAAAAAAAGCCTTGAGTGAAATAAAAAAACAAACGAATTTTAAATTTTTATATCGAAATAAAGAAATAGATATTTTTCAAAAAGTTACGCTAAAAACAAATAAAGAATCTATTCTTACCACTTTAAAAACATTATTTAAAAACACTAGTATTGATTTTAAGGTGATAGAAAAACAAATTATTCTCACGAAAAGAGAATTAAATCCTGATGAAACTTCACTACAAAATATAAAGATAAGTGGCACTATAAAAGATAAAAATGGTGACGCTTTATTTGGTGCAAATGTTATTATTAAAGGCACAAAAATTGGAGCTACTGTAGATTTTGATGGTAATTTTACTTTAAATGTACCCGAAGACAGCAGCAAAATATTGGTAGTCTCTTACCTTGGTTTTAAAACCAAAGAAATTGTTATCGGAGATAAAACTACTTTTGCTATCGTTTTAGAAGAAGATGCAAATCAATTAGAAGGCGTAGTTCTTATTGGTTCTAGAGGCAAACCAAGAACGCAATTAGAATCAGTTGCCCCTATAGATGTTATTGGAGCTAAAGCAATAGAAGCTTCTCCACAAGCAGAATTATCTCAACTTATGCAATTTGTTGCTCCGTCGTTTCATTCTACAAAACAAAATATTGGGCATGGATCAGATCATATAGACCCGATGTCTTTAAGAGGTTTAGGTGCAGATCAAACCTTGGTTTTAATTAATGGAAAAAGAAGGCATGCCACCGCATTAATGAATGTAAACGGAACTGTTGGTAGAGGCCAAGTTGGTACAGATTTAAATTCTATACCAATGGCGGCAATAGAGCGTATAGAAGTTTTAAGAGATGGTGCTTCTGCCCAATATGGTTCTGATGCAATAGCAGGTGTAATTAACATAATTCTTAAAAAAACACCAAACGCAGGAATCATTAAGTTTCGTGCAGGTTTTTTATCTGCCCCACCAGAAGCACCAAGTTTTTTAGAGGAATTTAACCCCTACTCAAACAATCCTGATTTAGCTTCCACAAGAGGAGATGGCGGTGGAGAAAATTTTCAGTTTAGTGCAAATTATGGTGTAGGTTTTGGAGAAAAAGGAGGTTTTTTAAACGTAACCATGAATTATTTAACTAAAAATCCTTTTAATAGGATGGATGATTATACAATTCAAATGTTTTCTGATGAAAGAAGAGATGACCCTATTGCAGAATATGCAGCATTTAACCAAAGTGATCCTGCTGCAATAGCAGCCTATAATGATAAGTGGGGAAGCACTTTTGGCTTTGCCTCTGTGAATGAATTAAGTGATTTTAACGGACGAAGAGTTGCAAATATGGGTGGTTCTGGCACTACAAATGCGGGTATTATGTTTAATTCAGAATTACCCTTTACAGAAGAAACTAAAATGTACGCTTTTGGTGGTTACAATTATAGATTAGGCACCGCAACTGGTTTTGTGAGAAGACCAAATCAAGGAGCAAGACAATCTGGTTTGCACCCTTTAGGCTTTTCTCCTCATATTGGTTCAGATATTCAAGATATTTCTGCTGTTGTAGGTTTAGAAACTGTTTTTGATGGTTGGGATGTAGATTTTAGTAATACCTTCGGATCGAACTCTTTCCAATGGACGATCTACAATAGTAATAATGCCTCTTTATTTTTAGAATCACCAACAACTTTTGATGCTGGTAACTTAAAATATTCTCAAAACGTAATTAACCTCGGTGTCTCTAAAGGACTTGATGTAGGGTTTCCTTTAAACGCTGCGTTTGGAACAGAATTTAGATTAGAAAATTTTCAACAAACCGCGGGACAAGATGAATCTTGGAAAAATTATGATGAAGATGCTTCAGACGGATTAAAAGAATCTGGTAGCCAGGTTTTTCCAGGATATCAAAGAATAAATCAAATCAATAAAAATAGATTTAACTTAGGGTTATATGCAGATTTTGAAGCTGAATTCACCGATAAGTTTTTAGTAACTTTAGCGGGTAGATATGAAGATTATTCAGATTTTGGAAATAATTTTAGTTGGAAATTAGGTTCTAGGTATAAAATTACTGATGATATTACCATTAGAGGAACCTATAGTACTGGTTTTAGAGCACCATCACTGCCTCAAAAATACTTTTCTAGTTACACATTACAATTTATAACCTTAGCAGATGGCAGCATAGATGGTGTAAATATTGCTCATTTAAATGATGATAGCCCCGTAACTAGACAATTTGGTATTCAGAATTTAAAACCAGAAACATCGACTAATTTAAGTATCGGTTTTACTGCAAAATTATTTGAAAAATTATCGGTAACTGTAGATGCTTATCAAGTAAATATTAAAGATAGAATTGGAATTACAGGTAGATTTAATGGTGGACAAGACCCAAGATTTAAAACAATTTTAGACAATGCAGGTTTATCACAAGTACAATTCATGACCAATGTAGCAGATACAGAAACCAATGGTTTAGATGTAGTATTAGCCTATAAAACAAATTTAGGAGCAGGGAAATTAACAGCAACAGCTGCTGGTAATTTCACAAAAACAGCATTACCGAGAAACGCTAATGGAGACCCCGGAATTAAAACAGGTTCTTTTTTAGAAGGTTTCGAGAGGCAATTATTTAACAGAGAAGAAGTTTCTAGATTAGAGGTTGCACAACCTACAAGCAAAATTATTGTAGGCCTAACTTATGAGATTCATAAATTTACCGTAGGGTTAAATACTACAAAATTTGGTGAAGTTACTTATGTACATCCAAATGAAAATGAGGTTGCAAATGCATGGAATAACGGTGCTTTAGAAACGCTAGATCAAGTATTTGCTTCTAAAATATTAACCGATTTAAATATTTCTTATAAAATAACTGAATCTATCAATATTGGCGTTGGTGGTGCAAATATATTTAATGTGTATCCAGACAGGCATCAACATTCTGCGAATTATGGTGGTGGTATGTTTGGTTACAGCAGAAGAGTATCTCAATTTGGTCTTAGTGGTGCAAGTTGGAACGCTAACTTAAGTTTTAAATTTTAATCTAAAAACACAAAAAAACTATCTAAAAGGGAATTGAAATTAGTGCGCTTAAAAATTTAACTTGAATACTGTATGTTAAGTTGTTTTATAAGTATTAAATTCAACCTTTTAGATAGCTTTTTTTTAACTAAAGAATGAAAAACTACTCCATAATAAAAAAAATAGGACTGCTTTTAGGTCCTGCCATATTTTTCTCGTTACAACTTTTACCAATAGAATTTATCTCTTCAACTGCAGATGCCGTAATTGCTATTGCTTTATGGATGATTACCTGGTGGATTACCGAGGCAGTTTCTATTTCTGTTACTGCTTTACTTCCGCTATTACTTTTTCCATCAACAAATGTGATGCCAATAAGTGATGTAGGCGTAAATTACGGAAGTCCGATTGTATTTTTGTTTTTTGGAGGATTTGTGCTGGCCCTTGCCTTAGAGAAAGTAGATTTACACAAAAGAATCGCTTTAAATATTATTAAAAAAACAGGCACAACACCAAATAAAGTAGTTTTAGGATTCATGATCGCTACCGCATTTATAAGCATGTGGATTAGCAATACAGCAAGTACCGTTGTAATGCTACCTATTGCATTATCTGTAATTAAATTGCTCATAAATGACAAAGATGGGTATACTAAAAAAGATAAAAACTTTATGCTTTCTGTGATGTTAGGAATTGCTTTTTCTGCAAATGCAGGTGGTATTGCAACCGTAATTGGCACCCCTCCTAATTCTGTATTAATTGGCTTTTTAGAAAACGAATACAATACCGAAATTTCATTTTTTAAATGGATGCTTCTTGGCTTGCCTTTTTCTATTGTTTTAATTACTATTATTTATTTAATTTTAGTAAAATTAATGTTTCCTACGAAAGGATTACTATTTAAAACATCGCATGATGTGATAGAAACAGCATTAAAAAAATTGGGTAAAATTACTTTTAAAGAAAAGATAGTCTTAAGAATTTTTATAATTGTTGTTTTTCTTTGGATTTTTAGAACCGTTATTAATGGGTATTTACCAGCAATAAAACTTACAGATACTTTAATAAGTATTTTTGGAGCAATTGCTCTTTTTACAATTCCTTCCAATTTAAAAAAAGGACAATTTATTTTAGAATGGAAAGACACTAAAAATTTACCTTGGGGAATTTTAATTCTTTTTGGGGGTGGTTTAGCGCTCGCCAAAGGAATGTCTTCGAGTGGTATTGTTGAGGTAATAGCGACAACGATATCTGGAGCAAATTTGAGTGTTTTATTAACAGCTGTAACACTTATTGTTTTAATGTTGTTTATGACAGAGCTCATGAGCAACGTTGCATTAATCGCAGTATTAGCACCCGTAGTAGCTGGTATAGCAATTGGCATGAATATTCCTGTATTATACCTTTTAATACCTGTTACCATGGCAAGTAGTTGCGCTTTTATGCTCCCTATGGCAACCCCACCAAATGCAATAGTTTTTGCAAGTGGACATATAAAAGTACATGAAATGGCCAGAGTAGGTGTCATTATAAACGTAATTGCCGTTGTGTTATTAATCTTATTATTTAAATTTTTTATCCCATTATTCTTTTAAATATGAGTTCATTAGAAGTAATTTTAACATCGATTTTTTTTCTAAATCGATGCTTCTTTTGCTAAAACACAAGATATCATCGCACAAAATTTACCTGACAAATACCAATTAAAAATTAATAAACAAATTAGATTATTTATAGAACAAAGACATTACACCTGTTATTATTTACTTTTTATAACCTCTAAAAAAAATCAAACGTATTTTAAAATTGGAAGTTTAAAAATTAATAAATTGGTAGGATTATTTACCTCTTAAAACCTCAAAAGTATTTTGCTCTTGTTTTATAAACCCTATATTTGTAAGTTACTAAAAAAACACAACAAGCATGAGCGATTCTAGAAAAAGACACGAAGCACTACTCTATCACGCAAAACCAAAGCCCGGAAAAATAGCAGTTGTACCTACTAAAAAATATGCAACACAACACGATTTAGCGTTGGCATATTCTCCTGGCGTTGCAGAGCCTTGTTTAGAAATAGCAAAAGACAGAAATAATGTTTATAAATACACGGCAAAAGGAAATTTAGTTGCTGTAATTACAGACGGATCGGCCGTTTTAGGTTTGGGAAATATTGGCCCAGAAGCTTCAAAACCAGTAATGGAAGGCAAAGGTTTACTTTTTAAAATATTTGCTGATATTGATGTTTTTGATATAGAAATAGATGCCACAGATGTAGAGCACTTTATCTCTACTGTAAAAGCAATTGCGCCAACTTTTGGAGGCATCAATTTAGAGGATATTAAAGCGCCTGAAGCTTTTGAAATAGAAAGACGTTTAAAGGAAGAATTAGACATTCCTGTAATGCACGATGATCAGCATGGAACTGCCATAATTTCTGCAGCGGCCTTAAAAAATGCGTTAGAAATTACTAAAAAGGATATTTCTAAAGTAAAAATGGTGATTAACGGCGCTGGTGCTGCGGCAATTTCTTGTACCCGCTTGTATTTAGAATTGGGCGCAGTAAGAGAAAATATTGTCATGTGCGATAGCAAAGGTGTAATCAGAAAAGATAGAGAAACCTTAACTTCTCAAAAAGCAGAATTTGCAACCTCTCAAGATTTAAACACGCTTGAAGAAGCAATGCACAATGCCGATGTTTTTATCGGTTTATCGATGGGGAATGTGGTAACTCCAGAAATGCTATTAGCAATGGGTAAAAACCCTATTGTGTTTGCAATGGCAAATCCGGTTCCAGAAATAGATTACGATGTAGCTGTTGCCACAAGAAAAGATATTATTATGGCTACGGGTAGATCAGACCATCCTAACCAAGTAAATAATGTACTTGGTTTTCCGTTTATTTTTAGAGGTGCTTTAGATGTGAGAGCAACCAAAATTAATGAAGAAATGAAGATGGCAGCTGTGCATGCTTTAGCAGATTTAGCCAAAAAATCGGTTCCAGAACAAGTAAATATTGTCTATGATGAGGTAAGTTTAACTTTTGGAAAAGAATACATTATTCCGAAACCTTTTGACCCGAGATTAATTTATGAAATTCCGCCAGCAATTGCAAAAGCTGCCATGGAATCTGGTGTAGCTTTAGAGCCTATTACCGACTGGGACAAATATAGAGAAGAGCTTATGGAGCGTTCAGGCTCTGGTAGTAAAGAAATTAGATTAATTCATAACCGTGCTAAAAGTAATCTTAAACGTATTGTTTTTGCAGAAGCAGATCATTTAGATGTGTTAAAAGCAGCGCAAAGAGTGCACGAAGAAAAACTAGGAATTCCGATTTTATTAGGTAGAAAAGAAGTTATTTTAGCTTTAAAAGAAGAAATTGGTTTTACCGATGATGTACCTCTTTTTGATCCTAAAACAGACGAAGAAGAAGCGCGCAGAGGCCGTTATGGCGAAGCATACTGGAAAACAAGACAACGAAAAGGGAGGACTTTATCTGAAGCAAAAAAATTAATGCGTGAGCGTAATTATTTTGCAGCAATGATGGTAAACACCAACGAAGCAGATGCTTTAATTACGGGTTATTCTAGGCCCTATCCTTCTGTAGTAAAACCCATTTTAGAACTAATTGCAAAAGACAAAGGTGTTTCTAAAATTGCGGCTTGTAATTTAATGTTAACAAAGCAAGGCCCTATATTTTTAGCAGATACTACGATTAATATTAATCCGTCTGCAAAAGATTTAGTGAAGATTACACAAATGACGTCTAGTTTGGCCAAAATGTTTGGAATGAAACCTAACGTTGCCATGCTGTCATTTTCTAATTTTGGATCTTCAACACATGAAACCTCTACAAAAATTAGAGAAGCTGTTGCCTATATGCATCGTCATTTTCCAGATATGGTAGTTGATGGAGAAATTCAAGCAGATTTTGCTTTGAATTCAGAAATGTTAGCAAAAGAATTCCCTTTTTCTAAATTAAACGGTAAAAAAGTAAATGTCTTAATTTTCCCTAATTTAGAATCTGCCAACATTACCTACAAACTATTAAAAGAATTACAAGGTGCAGAATCTATTGGCCCAGTAATTTTAGGTTTAAGTAAAGCTGTGCATGTTTTACAATTAGGCGCAAGTGTAGATGAAATGGTAAACATGGCAGCTTTAGCCGCTGTAGATGCACAACAAAGAGAAAAGAAGAAAAAATAAAGGTTAAAACTTATAGGTTTAGACTAAAAATTTTAGATACAAGAGACAAAACTAAAGAGTGTAGAGAAGTAGATTAAATAAAAATAATTCATAAATTTATCATCTGTTTTCTATACTCTTTCTTCTTACCTCTAATTACTAAATTCTTTTTTCACACATCTTTTCTCTAACATTTATAATGTTGAATACAAAAAACCTAAAATAAATTATTACATTAGGCGCCTAGAAAAACAAAAGATGATTACACAAGTTAGAGGTAGATTGGTAGAAAAAAGTCCGACAGAGGTCGTAGTAGACTGCAATGGTGTTGGCTATTTGTTGCACATTTCTTTAAATACCTTTTCTAGTTTACCTGCGGATGAAAACGTAGTTTTATTCACGCATTTATCCATCAGAGAAGATGCACACACCTTATTTGGCTTTATCAACAAAACAGAAAGAGAAATTTTTAAATTATTAATTTCGGTTTCTGGTGTTGGTCCCAGTATTGCCAGAACCATGCTGTCTTCTATGACTTCAGAAGAAATACAGAATGCTATTGCATCAGAAAATGTAACGCTAATTCAGTCTGTAAAAGGAATTGGTATAAAAACAGCACAACGCGTTATTGTAGATTTAAAGGATAAAATTTTAAAAACCTATAATATTGATGAAATTTCTTTTGCAAAAAGCAATACTAATAAAGATGAAGCGTTATCTGCTTTAGAAGTTTTAGGTTTTAATAGAAGACAATCAGACAAAATTGTAAATGCTATACTAAAAGAAAATGCTGATGCCTCTGTAGAACAAATCATAAAACTAGCTTTAAAAAAATTATAATCCATTGACTAGATTATTAAAAAATACATTTTTATTAGTCCTTTTTACTGTGTTGGTAAACTTATCAGGGCACGCTCAAACTACTCAAAAAAAAGATACTACAGAAATCAAAAAAGATACTTTAAATTTAAGGTACGATTTTAATAACACCCAAAAAGGAGGTCTTTTTTTAGATGATTTAGCAGAAAAAGAAATCGTTTTTGATAAAGTTTTAAACAGGTATGTAATTCTTGAGAAAATTGGCGATTATCAAACCAAAACACCTATTTATTTAACGCAAAAAGAATATCAGCAATATCGTTTAAAACGAGATATGTTACAATATTTTAAAGATAAAGTAAGCGCAACAAATAGTAAAAAGAAAGGTTCTGCTGCTGCACAAAAAGACTTGCTACCAACATATTACGTAAATAATAAATTTTTTGAATCTATTTTTGGAGGCAATACTGTAAAAGTAACTCCTACCGGAAATTTAAATTTAAAACTTGGTTTTATTTATCAGAATACAGAAAACCCTCAAATTTCTGAAGAAAACAGAAGTAGTTTTGTGTTTGATTTTGATCAGCAGATAAACGCCAGTATTCGTGCAAAAGTTGGTGAACGATTAGAGTTTACAGCAAATTACGATACCCAATCTACGTTCGATTTTCAAAATTTAGTAACCATCGATTTTACACCTACAGAAGACGATATTCTGCAAGGAATTGAGGCAGGTAACGTTGCGATGCCTATTAAAAATTCATTAATTAATGGTGCTCAAAGCCTTTTTGGTGTAAAAACAAAGCTACAATTTGGTAACACAAACGTTACCGCAGTTTTTTCTCAACAAAACTCTGAAAGTAAAACGGTTGTGGCAGAAGCTGGCGCCTATATTCAAGAGTTTGAATTAAGAACTACAGATTATGATAATGATCGACACTTTTTTTTATCGCAATTTTTTATCGATAATTATGCAAATTCGTTAAAACGATATCCTCTAATCAGCAGCCAAGTTAGCATTACCAGAATTGAAGTTTGGATTACCAATAGAAACGCAACCACAGAAGATTTTAGAAGCATTGTAGCGCTGGCAGATCTTGGTGAATCTAATGCTTCTCAAAACCCAGCGTATAATAATCTTGTTGATGATACGGGTTTAGTTCCAGATTTCACGAATCAGATCAGCATCAATTCAAATGGTCGGGAACATAATTTACCGCAAAATAATGCGAATAACATTTATGAGCAAAATGTATTAGACGGTATTAGAGATATCTCTACCGTAGATAATACGTTACAGAATCGTTTTCAGATGCAACAAGGTACAGATTATTCTATTCTAGAAAACGCAAGAAAGTTAGATGCAAATGAATATAGTTTAAACGCTCAATTAGGTTATATTTCTTTAAATAGGAGGTTAAATGATAGTGAAGTTCTAGCGGTTGCTTATGAATATACCGTTGCCGGAAGTATAAATGGTAGTGCCCAAAAATCTTTTAAAGTTGGTGAATTTTCTAATGACGGAATTAAAGCACCTCAAAATTTAGCGGTTAAATTATTACGCTCAGAAATTTTACAAACAAAACGTAAAAATGCTGCTACGGGTGCAGATGAATCTTTTCCTACGTGGCGTTTAATGATGAAGAACATTTATGCTTTAGGGGCGTCTCCTTTAACGCGAGACGGTTTTCGTTTCGAAATTTTGTATAGAGATGATAATACAGGTATTGCCTCTAATGTATTACAAAACTCAAATACGGCCAACATACCCAATGTGCCTTTAATTCAGATTTTGAAACTAGATCAATTAGATCAAAGTCAGTTTAGAACCGCAGATGGTTTCTTCGATTATGTAGAAGGCATTACTGTAAATTCTCAAAACGGATATGTTATTTTTCCAGAACCAGAACCTTTTGGTAACGATTTAGTTTTAAATCCAAATGACCCCGATGATCTTGGTTTAAATGCCAATGTAGATGAGCAATTTATATTTAAAGAACTTTATTTAAACACAAAAATTAACATCAAAAATAACTTTCAAAATAAAGATAAATATTTTTTAAAAGGATATTTTAGATCAGAAAGCGCCAGCGGAATTCCTATTGGTGCTTTTAATGTTCCTAGAGGTTCTGTTAGAGTAAGTGCCGGCGGAAGACAACTGGTAGAAGGTGTTGATTATGTGGTAGATTATCAGCAAGGTAGAGTGCAAATTATAGATCCAGGTTTGCAAGCATCTGGCACCCCCATAAGTGTCTCTACAGAAAATAACGCTGTTTTTAATCAACAAAGAAAAACCTTTATGGGGGTTGATGTTGAACATACCTTTTCTGAAGATTTTGTAGTGGGTGCAACCGTCTTAAATATCATGGAAAGACCTTTAACACCAAAAGTTAATTTTGGTGCAGATCCTATAAATAACACCATGTTTGGGTTTAATATAGATTATGCTACAGAAGTACCTTACTTTACAAAACTAGCCAACAAATTACCTTTTGTAGACACCGATGTCCCGTCTAATTTATCAATAAGAGCAGACATGGCTTATTTATTACCAGGAACACCAGACGGTATCGATGTTGCTGGCGCTGCAACTTCTTATCTAGATGATTTTGAAGCTTCTCAAATACCCATCAGTTTGCTATCTGCATTAGATTGGTATGAAGCCAGCACACCTAGATATGATGACATCAACGATAAGTTTAATGGCAAAAATAATGATTTATCTTACAATTATAAAAGAGGTAAATTAGCTTGGTATAGTATTGATCAAATATTTTACGGAATTGGGCAAACGCCAGCAAGTATTAATGCAGACGAATTGTCTAGAGCAGAAACGAGACAAGTAAATTTTGGCGAGTTATTCCCAAATCAACAATTTGATATTACTCAAAATATACAAGCAAGAACATTAGATTTGGCTTATTTTCCTGAAGAACGAGGTTCGTATAATTTTAATACAACGAATAATGATGTAAATGATAACGGAACTTTCAGGAATCCCCAAGAAAATTGGGGTGGAATTATGCGTGCCTTAAACACCAATAATTTTGACCAAGCCAATGTTGAATTTATTCAGTTTTGGGTGATGGATCCGTATCAAAACTACTCAATTACTACAGAAGAAGGCTTACCACAAAATATAAACCCGAATGATGTTTCTAGTCAAGTAGGAGATTTATACATTAACCTTGGTAATATTTCTGAAGATATTGTAAAGGATAATCGAAAAATGTTCGAAAACGGTTTACCAGAAGATGGCTTAAAATTAAATGGGGTAAATGTAAACTCCACAATCTGGGGAGATGTTCCTAGAAATCCTTCTATTATTTATGCATTTAGTGAGCAAGACGAGGCAAGAACCAATCAAGATGTTGGCTTTGATGGCTTAAATGACCTCGAAGAACAGCAAAATTTACAGCGAATTTCTGACTCTTTAAACTTGAATATTAATTTTAGCCGTTTAAACCCAAATGATATTGCGTCTGATAACTTTCAGTTTTTTAGAGGAGGATCTTTAGATGCCATCAATGCATCTATCTTAAAAAGGTACAAAGATTTTAACAATACGCAAGGCAACTCGCCCACCTTAAACCAATCTACCGAAGCCTACCCTACATCTTCTACAACTTATCCAGACGTAGAAGACATCAACAGAGATCAAACCATGAACACGGTAGAGAGTTATTATGAGTATAGAATTTCTATGAACAAGAACGATTTACAAAAAGGAAGAAATTTTATTGTTGATGAAAAAACAACGACTGTTACTTTAGAAAACGGAAATACACAGCAATCTAAATGGTATCAATTTAGAGTACCAATTAGAAACGGAACGCCCATAAACGGTATCTCTGACTTTAACAGCATTCGTTTTGTAAGGATGTTTTTAACTAATTTTAAAATACCTGTTGTAATTCGATTCGGAGAATTAGATTTGGTCCGTGGCGATTGGAGACGTTATACAAGAACTATAGATCCTGCAATTAATCCTGATAGAGAACTAAATCAGGCAGAATTAGAAAGTTTTGAGGTTGGCGTTGTAAGTATTGAGCAAAATAATGGCAGCTATATTCAGCCGCCAGGTATTGAACGCGAGCGTTTGCAAGGAACTACTTCAGTACAATTGCAAAACGAACAGTCCGTTACTTTAAAAGTAACCAATCTTGAGCCGAATAAAACAAGAGCAATTTTTAAAAATATTAGCATCGATTTAAGACGTTTTAAGAATCTTAAAATGTTTTTGCACCTGCAACCAAGCGGAGAAGGCCCTGTTAGTGATGAAGATTTTTCTGCCATTATTAGATTAGGTACCGACTTAAATGAAAATTTTTATCAAATAGAAGTTCCTCTAAAAGTTTCTACAAGCGGCGCTACCGCGCTTGACATTTGGCCCGAAGAAAATAATTTAGATGCGTTGTTAGAAACCTTCGGACAATTAAAAGTAGATCGAGACGGCATCCCTAACTTATTGCCCAATGAATTATATCCAGCAGTTGTTGCAGGTGAAGCGCCGGCTTATACAATTCGAGTAAAAGGAAACCCTACATTAGCACAATTAAGAACAGTAACACTTGGTTTGCGAAACAATGCTCCTTTAAATAAAAGTGGAGAAATATGGTTTAACGAACTACGCGCCTCTGGTTTTGATAACGATGCGGGTTGGGCAGCAGTGATGAATGCTGATGCTAATTTTGCAGATGTTGCCAATGTATCTGTGTCTGGTAGTATGCAAACTATTGGGTTTGGTAATGTAGAAGACCGTATAAATCAGCGTAGTTTAGATGAAACCAAACAATATGACATTGCTACAAGTATAAACCTTGGCAAGGTACTAACTCCTGAAAATTGGGGCATTCAATTGCCCATGAGTTATAGTATTGGTGAAAAATTTATTGATCCAAAATTTGACCCGCAATATCAAGATGTTACTTTAGCAGCTGCTTTAGAACAAAACCCGAATAGCGAGTTTTCTAGAGATTATACCAAAAGAACAAGCATTAGTTTTATCAATGTTAAAAAGAATAGAAACCCTAATACTACCAAAAAACCTCGCTTTTATAATGTAGAAAATTTAGCGGTTTCTTATTCTCACAATAAAGAATTTCATAGAGATTACAATATTGAAAAATATATCAACGAAAATGTAATGGCTTCTGCTGCTTATAATTTTAGTTTTGATTCTAAATCGATAGAACTCTTTAAAAACTCTGAAAGTTTTAAAAGCAAATACTGGAAATTTATCAAAGACTTAAATTTTAACCCTGTACCAAGAACGTTGGCTCTAAATTCTAGAATAAATAGAAGTTATAACGAACAACAATCTAGAAACTTAATAGAAGGTTTACCAAATCAACCAGAATTAAAACAACGTAGGTTTCTATTTGATTGGGATTATACAGTAGGTTTCGATTTAACAAAATCATTACAACTAAACTTTAACGCCACCAATAATTACATTTATGATGCTTTTGGGGGTGATGAAGAATTGCAAATTTTTGATAATTTCTTTAATACTGGTAGACCTAATCAATACCATCAAAAATTAAATGCAACTTATGCAATACCTTTAGATAAATTTTCTTTTTTAAGTTTTATACAAGCAGATTATGCATATACCGCAGATTTTGATTGGCAAGTATCATCTCAAGATGAAACAATTACAGAAAAAATTGGAAATGTAATTCAGAATGCAAATACCCATAATTTAAACACTACTTTTTCTTTTGATAAAATTTACAAAAAGGTTGGTTTTGAAAAGTTACTTTTAACAAAAGCACAACGTAAAAATGCAAAAGGAAAAAATGTTTCAAGAATAAAACTACAGAATCCGCTACCAATAGGTAAAAAGATTTTAAAAGGTGCTTGGGAAATTCTTACAGCTGTAAAACAAGGTAAAATAAGTTATTCAGAAAATAACGGACAATATTTACAGGGTTATGACGAAGGAATTGGCTTTTTAGGAGGATCACCAACTGCATTTGCTTTTGGTAGTCAAGTAGATATTAGAAATCAAGCCCTTACCAATGGTTGGTTAGTAAGCCCAAGAGCTCTTATCGATGATCCTGCCACCAACGAAGATGAAAGTGCTTTTTATAACAAAACCTATAGCAGAACTCATTATAATAAACTCGATTACACGTTCACCTTAAAACCTTTTAATGATTTAAACATTGATGTAAGAGGCAATAAAATTCAGACTTCAGATTTATCGCAACAATTAGATATTATTGCAGACGGCACTGAAAATGGTGCTATTGACTTTGGTATAGATTCTTTTGAAACGGGTAACTTTAGCTCAAGCCATTCTATGTTTTCTACTGCATTTACCGATGGTGACGCATTGTTTCAGAAAATGAAGGATTATAGGAGTGTTATTGCCAATAGATTTGCTTCAGAAAACCCAACGGTAGATCCGGCTGGCTTTGGCGCAAATAGCCAGCAAGTATTACTACCTGCTTTTATGGCTGCTTATTCTGGTAAAAACCCAAATACCGTAAATACAGGTTTGTTTAGAAATATTCCCATTCCGAATTGGACGTTACGCTATAATGGATTAATGAAAATGGATTGGTTTAAAAAGAATTTTTCATCGTTTGTAGTTTCTCATGGCTATAGATCTTCTTACACTATTTCTAATTTCACTAATAATTTACAATATGGCAATGATACCGCTTTTACAGCAACCAATGCCGCCAATAATTACGAACCACAACTGTTAATTGCAAGTGCAACTTTGGTCGATGAATTTTCGCCGTTGATAAAATTAGATATGAAAATGAAGAATTCATTTTCTTTTAGAGGCGAAATAAAAAGAGACCGAACATTAACCATGAACTTTAACAATAGTACCTTAACAGATATTGCGGGCACAGAGTATATCTTCGGTTTAGGATACGTTTTTAAAGATGTTAAAATGAATACGCGCTTTACAGGCAAGAAGACTACTTTAAAAGGTGATGTTAATTTAAGAGCAGATGTATCTTTAAGAGATAATTTAACACAAATTAGATATATTGATGAAGATAATAATCAAATTAGTGGTGGTCAAAGATTATTTTCAATTAAATTTACCGCAGATTATAGATTGAGTAGCAGTTTAACTGCTTCTTTTTATTATAATCATCAAACATCGAAATATGCTATCTCTACCACTTTTCCAAGGCAAGCCATAAACGGTGGTATTAATATAGTCTATAACTTAGGAGGAAATTAAAAATATAAAAACAATAAATAAGATGAACATACCAGCTGAATTAAAATATACAAAAGATCACGAGTGGATTAAGATTGAAGGAAACATTGCCACTGTAGGCATTACAGACTTTGCACAAGGAGAATTAGGCGATATTGTTTATGTAGATGTAGATACATTAGACGATACTGTGACAGAAGGCGACGTTTTTGGTTCTGTAGAAGCTGTAAAGACGGTCTCTGATTTATTTATGCCTTTAACAGGAGAAATCGTTGAGTTTAATGACACTTTAGAAGATGATCCTGAATTAGTAAACACAGACCCTTATAATAAAGGATGGATGATAAAAATAGACATCTCTGATAGTTCACAAATAGAAAAATTATTAGATGCTAAAGCGTATCAAAAACTTATTGAAGGATAATATCATTATTATTGCCATCCTTATTTCGATAGGTATTCTATGTTTAAGCCTCATAAAAATGCCAAATACAGGTATTAAGGTTGCTAATATAGACAAAGGATATCATGGCATTGCTTATTTTATACTCACAATAACCTGGTTAATTACCTTTTATAAAAAACCAGCAAAAAAGTACATCATAGTCATCAGCTGTATTATTTTTGGCATCATAATTGAAATACTACAAAGTACGCTTACCATTTACAGAACTGGAGATTATCTAGATGTTTTTGCAAATTCGTTCGGTGTAGTCGTAGCTTTAGTAGTTTTTAATTTATTTTTTAGAAAAAAAAATATTAATTAATGCTCATAGTTGCATTTAAAACAATAATTTATTTAAATTAGCAATCTATAAAAACTCTTTATAATGGAAATTAAGAAAAATCCTAAATCAAATTTAGAAAATTTTAGCAAAATTTTTATGCAAATAGGCCTTGTTCTAGCACTTTTTGTAACATATGTTGCCATAGAACAAAAGACATATGACAAAACCTATGGAGACCTAGGTGTTTTGAATATGAATGCAGAAATGGAAGAAGAAATTCCGATTACGGAAAGAATTGAGCCCGTAAAACCAAAAACTCCACCACCACCAGCTCCAGAAAAAATAGAAGTTGTTGAGGACGAAAAAGAAATTGAAGAAACTGTTATAGAATCTACAGAAACAGATGAATCTGAAGCAGTAGTCGTAGAAGAAATTATTGAGGTTGCAGAAGCAGAAGAAGTAATTGAAGATGTAAGTTTTATGATTATTGAAGATGTGCCTGTTTTTCCTGGATGTAAAGGAAGTAAAGCAGAATTAAAAGCATGTTTTAGTAAAATGGTTCAAAAGCATTTTTCTAGAAAATTTGATGCAGATTTACCAAATGAGTTAGGATTATCACCAGGAAGAAAAAGAGTATTTATTGGTTTTAAAATTGATAGAAGCGGTAAAATTGTTGACATTCAAGCAAGAGCTCCTCACCCAAAAATTAAGAGTGAAGTAATTAGTGTGATGAATCAATTACCAACAATGAAACCAGGAAGACAAAGAGGTAAACCTGTTGGAGTAAAATATAGCATTCCGTTTACTTTAATTGTAGAGTAAATAATTTTATAAAATTATAAAAAAACCGTTTAGAAAATTTCTAAACGGTTTTTTATTTTAAGCACATGTCTTTAGAAACAAATTATCCGAAGATTCCTCTAAAACTAGATGAAAAAAAAAAGTAAACCATACCTAAATACGATTTAAAAAGCTTGAGACAAATATAATTACCTTATTTATCAACAAATAGACCAAACTATAAACCCAAGTTTAAACAGAGCTTATACGGTCTTATTTGAAAATTATCATAGTACTTTTTTAACTTTGCAAAAGCATTAAACTTCTTTTCATAATAAGCTTTCTTTATTACTACTTTTCGCAAAATTATGGACGAATGAACAAAGTTCTCAATCCTATAGCAAAAACTACTAGTAACTTACAATTTCTCTTTGAATGTTCAATTTAAAGTTTAACTTTTAAAAGATTGATTTTCCCAAATACCTATCATACATAGAAAAGTCAAAAATTAACTTACCTTATCTTGATTTCCAATCCTGCGATCAATTTGTTTTTTAAATATCCTTTAATATCTTCAATTATTCAAATTCAGAACTTTTTCTAATAACAAGTATACTATCATTTGCAAGCCGGAACCTCTCGAATATTTTTAAAGAAGATAGTAGTATTCTTCACCAAATTCAAAAACACATTTTGAATTTTATTGTTTTTCACAACTTTATAGGGCTAAATTAGCTACCCACCTACTTCTCATTTCTGGGTGTATTGAGCAGTATTATTTTATTGTATACTACTGCCCTATCTCAAAATAATCGAAGATCTTTAAACATCTATTCTATAGCACGAAATTATCAAAAAAACGAAAAAAATGTAGCACAAGGAAAACCCATTAAAATTTTTACATTCCAATGGGTTTTTCTAAAAAATATTTTTATGCTAGTCGTTGTTTAAAGCAACTTTAGATTCTTGCTTCCAAACATTCACAGATGCCAATATATTGTTTTCGTAGTTAATTTCTTTTAAAGCTTCCTTTGTCCATAAAAACCATTTTCCTACTTTCTTACCATTTTCATAGTACGCTAACTGAACTTTATTTCCAGAGGTATCAAAACGTATCCATTCTCCAGTTAACTTTTTATCTTTAAAAAAGCCTTGCGTCTTAACAAGTCCGTTTTCGTAATAGTAAGTAGCTTTCACTAAATCGCCTTCTGCCTTATAAGTTGGTTTATTTTCTTGAGCAAATCCTATGGTTGCTATACTTAGCAAACAGATTGTTAAAAATTTTTTCATGTCCATTTTGTTAGAGTTTTAACATTACATTTACAAAGATAAATATAATTTTACAATTAAACAACATTTTGATAATATTAAGATAACATTGAGTTATAGTATTAAAAGTCATCAAAAATCAAAACCTATAACGATTATATAGTGATTTAAATCTATTATAAACCTCACTTTAAGGCAAATAACTTGCTTTATAAAATTTTAAATTACTTTTTAAACCTATATAATTGATCCTTTGAATACAACGAAACCTAAATTCTTTTTAATAGCTCCTACCCTAATAAGTATAAGAAAACTCTAATATATACCGTTAAATTAAAACGACTACCTTTTAAATTAGCGCAATTTATTTACAAATAACCTTCATGCGCATTGTTGCTCAAATACACATTTATGTGGTGTATTTAAAAATGGCTCTATGATGCGCAAAAGATAAATTTACATTTTATGGATTAAGGGCAAGCAAATTACAGAAAAACTAAATTTATGGCTGCAAACTAAAATTTATAGAGTGTTATCTAGTTGCAAGTGTATTATGGTCTGTAATTCCGAACCCATTAACCCAACCCCTTGCTTTCTTTTTAAGCTGCATTTTTATTGCAGAAACGATTAAAACTTTTATAACAAACAACGAAATATTTTTTGTCTTCAAACCAGAACTCCACCCTTAACCCTGTGATCACTCTTAAAATTTTAAACAAACATTTTAAATTTAAAAACCAAACCTTTACTTTTGCAGCTAATTTTCAAACAAAAAAATAAAATGGAAGACTATATTGAATCATCAAAAGACCTGTTATTATTATATGTACCAAAAATTATTACGGCTTTACTAATACTTATTGTTGGTTTGTTTTTGATTAAACTAATTATTAAATCATCTAGAAAGATAATGCAGAAAAGAAGTGTAGATATTACGCTTCAAAAATTTTTAGGAAATGTTTTGGGATGGGGTTTAAAAGTTTTATTATTTATTACAGTCATTTCTCAATTAGGGATTACAACAACCTCTTTTGCTGCAATTATAGCGGCAGCGGGTTTAGCCATAGGTTTAGCATTACAAGGATCTTTAGGTAATTTTGCCGGTGGTGTCTTAATCATGATCTTTAAACCCATTAAAATTGGCGATTTTATTGAAGCCCAAGGAAAAAGTGGTACAGTAAAAGAAATCGAAATTTTTACGACAAAACTAAATACAACAGACAATAAAGAAATTATAATTCCTAATGGTGCACTCTCTAACGGTACTATTGTTAATTATAGTACAGAAGCTACTCGCCGTGTAGATTTTACCTTTGGTGTTGGTTATGATTCTGATATCAAAAAAACGAAAGAGGTTCTTTTTAGCGTTATCAATGCACATCCCTTAGTTTTAAAAGATCCTGCCACTGCTGTAAATGTTTCTGAACTTGCAGATAGCTCTATTAATTTCTTTACACGTGGATGGGTTAAAAAAGAAGATTATTGGACTGTTAAATTTGATGTTATGGAACAAACAAAAGAAGCCCTTGACGCAGCCGGAATTGATATCCCATATCCACATAGAGTAAACATCAATAAAAACGAATAAAAATGCAAAACCTAGCGACAGAAGAAGCAAAGTACTCATAAAAATCCGCTTTTAACCCTTCGAAGCAGAGCTTGGATAATTAAATGCAAGATCTCACTAAATACTGAAACAAGTTCAGCCCATGAAACCGCAATTAGTTCAGTTTATGTTTTGAATGCATAGCTCCGCTATTTTTAAAAATTTGGTTACAAGAATTAAAAGGTGGGTTTCTTTTTCTTTTCAGGAATTACAACAAAATCTTTTAAATAAAAAGGCTCAAAATAAGCGACATTTTCTGTGTCGCTTTTTTTGTATTTATCATAAGATAAAACGGCCATTTCTTTTGCCGATGGAAATTTATCATCTATAAAAACAGCATTTTTATGTGTTATAATTTCTTTACATTTATGAGCGCCATCGCCTAAAAAATAAACTTTACCAAGAGCTAGATATTCACTAAAAGAATTTTCATCCATAATTTCGGCTCTTATATCTCTAATTTGTATGTTTTTTTCGTTGTAGACTGCCGCATAAACCTCCATTCTTCTCGCGTCTAGCATGGGTATAATTAAACCATTATCAACAGAAATAGCATGTGAAAGCGATGTTAAGGTTTCTATAGATATTAGCGGTTTCTGTAGCGCAAAACATAAGCCTTTAGCTGCAGAAACTCCGATTCTGAGACCTGTATAAGAGCCCGGACCTTTGCTAACCGCAACGGCATCAATATTATTTGATGTTAGATTAGTCTCTTTTAAAATAGCCATCATAAACGGGTGTAAAACTTCGGCATGAGAATAATTACCATTATTTAATTCTTTCAATGCTAAAATTCTACCGTTTTGGGCAATACTCACAGAACAGTTTTTAGTGGCCGTTTCAATATTTAAAATAATACTCAAAATCTATATTTTTTGACAAATATAAATCAAAAGAAAACCCCACTAAAATTAGTGAGGCTTATATGCTATATTATTGTTTTATTACTCTAAAATTAAATCGCCTGCATAGAACTGCAATACTTTCGTTTTAAATACATAGTCGTATTTTGACCGAATTAAAGTAGCTTGTGCATTTACTAAACGTGTTCTTACTTGATCGAAATCAAACTGTGTTATAGAACCATAATTATAACTTTCTTGCGCATTTTTAAATGCTTCTTCTTGTGCTCCTAAAGAAATTTTAGAGACTTCAAATGTCTTTAAAGCGGTCTTCACATCTAAGAACGATTGCTCTATGGTTTGTTTTAAATTTAACTTTTCATTGATTAATCTTGTTTCCGAAATTTCTTTATTAATCATAGATTGAGCGACTCTATTTTTTGTTTGGAAACGATTAAAAATTGGAATACTCATGTTAAATCCTCCACCATAACCAAAGTTATTTTCTAATTGATTTCCTAAAGTAGGATTTGAAAAACCATCTGGTAAATTTAAATTAAATCCAAAATTTGTCCCCATCGCTAGTGATGCATTTAAGGTTGGCAAAAAGGCAGCTTTTGAAATCTCAATATTTAAATCCGAGTTTTCTATGGCTAACTTTGCTCTTTCAATCTCTGGCATTCTATCTAAAGATTTGTCATAAACCGAAGATGAATTTGTATAGAATAAATTTTCTGAAGGCTCACCTATATTTACTGGAGCAACATCAAAACCTTCTAAAGAAACCTGTAATGCCTGTGCTAAATTTAATAAGGCAATATCTAAAGCATTTTCTTGCGTCACTATGGTCTGTTGATTTGTAGCAGCTGTAGCCTGTGCATTTAACAAATCTCCTTTAGGAACAACACCTGCTTTAAACCTTGCTTCAGCAGCTTCTATTTGTGTCTTACTAATTTTATATTGCACTCTAGAAGCACTCAAATTCTCTTTTGCAAAAAGAATATTTAAATAACTATTTACAACAAATAAAGAAATATCATTTTCAATTTGTTCTAAATCTAATTTACTAGATTCTACACCTAATTGTGCCTGTTTATAAATGTTTGTATTTCTAAAACCATTAAAAATTGTAATTCCAGAACTTAAATTTGCAGTACCACTTAAAAATGTAGTGCTAATTCTGTTTTGAGTAGTAGGATCAAAACTGGTACCAAAGTTCAAATTACTTCCTGTTCCAGCATTTAAGTTTGGTAAAAAATTACCTTTAGAAATATCGACATCCTTTTCTGCTAGCTCTAAACTTAACCTGTTTTGTTGTATCGAGATGTTCCTTTTTAGAGCTTCATCTACACATTCTTTGAGTGTCCATTGTTTTTGTGAGGAAACAGCCATAGAAATTAATAAGGCTGTTAATACTAATACTTTAGTTTTCAATACGTATTTATTTTTGGTTGATATCAGTTTATATAGGGCGAAAAGAAATAAATTCTTCTCATACTACACATAAGACGACCAAAAGTAAATTTTGTTACAGAATTTTACTCTTATTGGAATGTTAATTTTTTACCTGATTTTTTTTATATCGATATAAAGTAAAAAACAACCCGAAAATTAATAAATATGGAAAGACCATTAAATAGGATATTCCATTATTAACACCCTCTGCCATACCTAAATCTCCAGTTTCTAAAACTGCCTTACACATGGCACATTGCGCATTTGATACTATTGATGAAGAAATCATCAAAAAGAAAAAAAAGAAAAATTTTTTGTTATACATAATAAGGAGAGATCATAAAATAAACAATTACACCCGTTATGGCCACATACAACCATATTGGAAATGTCTTTCTAGCAATTTTTTTATGTGCTGTAAAATCGCCTAACTTGGCTTTCATATACGTTAGTAATACCAAAGGAATTACGATTACAGATAAAATTATGTGCGTTATTAAAATAAAATAATAAATATAAGCTATAGCGCCTTCTCCACCAAATTTGGTTGAGTCGGAAGTCATATGATACGCTATATACATCAACAAAAAAACAAGAGAACAAGAAATTGCAACTGTATTTAACTGTTCATGTAGCTTTTTGTTTCCGTTTTTTATTGCGATTACAGCTGCAATTAAAACAACAGCTGTTAAACCATTTATAGAGGCATAAATTGGTGGTAAAAACTTAAGAGGTTCAACATCAAAGCCCAGCTCTCTTAAATTAACCCCAAACAATGCGGCAACTGCTAAAGGAATAACAATAGATAAAGCCGTAATTATTTTCTTGTACTTTTTTTCTTGTGCTAGATTATTCATTTAACAGTAGTTTAATATCTTCTTTCAACTCTTTAATTTGATCCGGAAAATCTTGCTCTTCTAACGCTCTATAATACATAATAGGGTTACCATACTCATCTTTTCTTGAGCGTATTATACCCTCTTTATCTATAAGAGCAAATAAACCTGAATGATAAAAGCCTCCATGCGCTTCAACTCCTTTTCCTACAGGTAATTTAAAACCTTCATTAGAGAGTTCAAAAACAAACTCTTCTGACCTACCCGTTAGTAAATGCCAATTTTTATGAGTAATCCCTTTATTTCTTGCATACTCCTTTAAAACTTCTGGTGTATCAATTTCTGGAGTTATAGAAATTGAAGCGATTCCGAATTCTGGATTGCCAAAAAAGGCATCTTGAATCGTGACCATCTTTTGATTCATAATTGGGCAAATTGATGGACATGTAGAAAAGAAAAATTCTAATACATACACTTTACCATCATAGTTTTTATTCGTGATTGTTGCGCCTACTTGGTCGGTGAACTCAAAATCTGGAACTTTACCAAACTCGACCAAATCTGCATCTTGAAATCGACTCACTATTTTTGGTACTGTATAAATACCAAACAACAATATAATAAATGTAATGCCTATATATGAGTATTTTTTATTCATAACCTACCTCTTTTCTATCTGCCTTATTCTTATTCTTAACCTTAAAAGCTGCATAATACTCGTAAAACAACACATTTATATCATCTTTTAACTTGCTTTTAAGCACAGATACAGAATTCATATTGTAGCCGTATAGTTTCCCATCTTCCGCATCTTCATCATTGGTTCTTCCCCTTAAATTTACAGCCTTGTCTACAAGAAATGCTTTTGTAGAAGATAGTTTTACAAGTGGTTCTTTTACATTAAAAGACTCATAAAAACCTTGAATTTCTTCAGGAGAACTTGCTACAAACACCCATTTTTCCATATCCGTAAAAGACCCTAATTGTTCTTTTAAAACATTTACCTCATTTTCTGAACCAATAGGATAAATCGCTACAATTTGAAACTTTTTAAAATCTAAAAACTTTTTATAAATTTTTTCATTTAAGTTTAAAAGTCCAGATTTGTTCCTGTTTATATTTTCTCCAAGAAAACAAACTACAGAAACATGATCTTTTAGATTTACCTTATTACTTGCATCAATTTCAGAAACATCGATAATATTTTCTGTAACAACAGGTAGTTTTTTGAAGTTATTTTCTCCGGTAGATAACAGCAGAAAACAGATTAAAGGAAATATAAAAAGTAAAAATAATACGATTCTTTTTTTTGTAAAAAACTTCATGTCTCAAAATTGATTTAGTGAACAAATAAGATTTTAAGCGTATAAAAAAAGGTGGTTAAAACCACCTTTTAATTTTTAATTACCATTTCACAAGTGGTGATAATGTTTCGAATAAATACCCACCCTCTATTAAGAGCAAGGCAACAAGATAGCTGATTAGAAAAACGGAAGTCCAAACTACAGCGCGTCTAAACCATTTCTTTTCTTCTTCCATGTGCATAAAAGCCCAAGTAATTCCGTATGCTTTTGCCAAAGTTAAAATAATAAAGATCCAGTTTAAAGGGCTTGTTCCTAAAAAATTGGTAAGATGTAATACATCTGGTTTTATAATACCGAAAGCTACTTCTACAATTGTTATTGCAGATAATATCCAAAATACATTCCAGATTCTTTTTGTATGAGATTGTGCGTGTGCCATTTTAAATGCTATTTTTAATTTTCTGGTTTCACAGAAAAACAGTTTTAACTGATTCCCAAAGGCTTGCACCTTTAGGCAATTTTATGATGATTAAACTAAGTAGAAGAAAGTGAATACGAATACCCAAACTAAATCTACAAAATGCCAATACAAACCTACCTTTTCTACCATTTCATAATGCCCCCTTTTTTCATAGGTTCCAATAAGAACATTAAAGAAAATAATAATATTAATTGCAATACCCGATACTACGTGAAATCCGTGAAAGCCCGTAATAAAGAAAAAGAAATTTGCGAATATGGTATTACCATATTCATTAGCTGTTAAATTAGCACCTTGAATAATTAAATCTCCTTTCGCTAATTCTTCTAAACCTTTTTCTCTAGAAAGTATAATTTTCTGTTTTATATCAAGATTCATGCGTTCACTTCTAATTTGAACAGATGGATCTGCTTTGTAAGAAGCTAAAACTTGCGCCATTGAATACTCGGGCACTTCTTCAGAATCGCTTTCAAACCACAAACCATTTTTTGTTGTATGTGTAACTCTAGCGTCCATTCTGTCTCCTACAATGAAATCTGAAAAAGCTATTTGCTCACCATCTTTCACAAATTGTAAAACTTTACCTTCGGATGTTTTTACTGCTCCGTAAGAACCATTGATAAAAGTGTTCCATTCCCAAGCTTGAGAACCCACAAAGATTAAACCACCAATAATAGTAGCAAACATGTACCAAGCCACTTTATTTCTCTTCATTTGATGACCAGCATCTACTGCCAAAACCATCGTTACCGAAGAAAAAATCAGTACAAACGTCATAAACGCCACATAATACATAGGATATACACCATGAATAAAAGGAACGTGCGTAAATACTTCATCTGCAATTGGCCATGAATCAATAAACTTAAATCGAGTTAAACCATAGGCAGCTAAAAAAGCTGAAAAGGTTAAAGCATCAGAAAGGATAAAAAACCACATCATCATTTTACCATAACTGGCCTTAAATGGTTTTACACCACCACCATTCCAGGTGTTTTTTCCGTCTGACGGTACAGCAATATTTGCTTCCATAAATAATTTTTAGTTAAATCTTAATTTTTCAAAATTAAACATTTTTCATCATCTAATAAAATAGAAAAAGAAAAATAGATAGATCCATAATAAATCTACAAAATGCCAGAATATCGCACCTAGTTCAAAACCAAGCATCTCGTCTGAATTATATTTGTATTTAAAATGATTATAAATTACAACTAGCAACACAATAATACCCGCAATCAAGTGAATAACGTGCATAAATGTAATGCCAATTATAAATGAGGTGGATACTGTGCTTTCTGGTCCTGTAAAAAATAACCCGACACTTTTTAGTTGATTAAAGCCAATATACTGTTGCCAAACAAAACCAATTCCTAAAAGGAAGGTAATGATTAATAACACTAAAGATACCTGTCTTTTATCTTTTTTTAAAAAGTGCTGCGACAAAATTAGCGTTATACTACTCGCAACTATTAAATAAGTGCTGATATGAAATGCCTGTGGCAGATCAAAAGCAACCCAATCGTCACGGTTCATACTAATTACATACGCACTTGTTAATCCTGCAAAAAACATGATCATACTGATCATAGAAATCCATAACATAGGTTTCGCAGCTTTCTTTTTGGCTACAATGTACTCTTGTTTTAAAGCTTGTTCTTCTATCATTTTTAATGTAAAAATTTATCTACTACATACACAACTTGCACTACGGTAATATACAAAACACTAGATAGCATTAGCTTTCTAGCATCTATGTTCTGTTCAGATTTATGCAATATTATTGCATAATATAACATTACAAGCCCTAATAAAGCAATAATAACTGCGGTTAAAGGATAAATATAGAACTCTCCAGAAACCATTAAAACAGGTGCTATTGACACTAGAATCATAATGATTGTATAAAAAATAATTTGCTTTACAGCTCCTTTATCTTTTGTATTCATCGGCAGCATATTAAATCCTGCCTTTTTATATTCTTCAAACTGTAACCAACCAATTGCCCAAAAATGGGGGAATTGCCAAAAAAACTGAATCATAAATAAAAAACCAGCCTCGATTCCGAAATTATCAGTTGCCGCTACCCAACCTAACATAAATGGAATTGCACCAGGAATTGCACCCACAAAAACAGTTAAAGGTGTAACCGCTTTTAAAGGGGTATATGCACAGGTATATAAAAATATAGAAATTGCACCAAATAATGCTGTTTTGGGATTGATACTATATAAAATAGACAACCCTAAAATCGTAAATAAGATGGCAACAAACATAGCAAAATTAACAGACATTCTACCTGTTGGTAATGGCCTGTTTTTTGTACGCTGCATCAATGCATCTGTATCTTTCTCTATAATTTGATTAAATGCATTCGATGCACCTACCATAAAAAAACCACCTAATGCTAATAAAATAAGTGTTGTAAAATTTACAACATCAATTGCTAATAAATAACCTGCAACCGAAGAAAAAACTACACTTAAAGACAACCCAACTTTGGTAAGCTGTTTTAAGTCTGATACAAGTGTACTCATTGATGTTTTGTTCTCTAAAATTACCGTTGAATTCATATCTCACTAATAATATGCAAAGATATTTGATAATTATCAATTTACCACATATTTCTGCCCTTTTGTTAGTTAAAAAACACAAAAAAACCCACTCACAGAATGAGTGGGAAAATTGCTATGAAAAAGAAAAAGTGTGATTTAATTAAAAACCACATGCAAAGGTAAATTATATATTATACAACGCTATCATTATTTTACTTTTTCTTTCATAATATATTTTAATATTTACAACCTCTTTTGAAGCAAAAAATTAGGAAGTAAACTATCTGTTGATATTAAAAGTTTATTGACTTTACTAAAAATATAAACGCTGTCAAAAACCTGCTCCTTACTGCTTATAATTGTCTTGTTTAAAAAAAGCGAATCTTTACGATAAAAATACGTTCCTTTTTGAACACAACTATAATTTGAAAAAGTAGTTTTAAACTCGAAAGTAGCGTCTCCAAATAGTTTAATTTCAACATCATTTGTATTCTTCTTTTGACTTTTAAAAGTTTGAAATTCGTTTTTAAAAAAATTTTTATCATGAAATTTTAATCCTAAAAATAATGCCGTAAAAAAAACACCTGCAATTATTAACGGTTTAAAATTAAACATCTCTTTTCCAAAAGAAATGGTATACAAATCATTAAACACATTTGTTATAAAAACGATTACAAATACAATTGTAAGTACCCCTACCACCAATAAATCTTCGTCCCCAAAACAATAATCATCAAAATGAAATAATTTATAAATAGGAAGTAATGCCAAAAAAATTAGTAAAAAATATCTTTTGATAGACTTCATTATATCCCTTTTTCTTTTTTCTTTTTGATTAATAAATCTGCAATTGTTACATTATTAGTACCACTTTTTATTTGATAAAACTCATCGCCTGCTTGTACAAAGCCTGTTTGCAATACTTTAAAGTAAACTCCGCATTTGGTAGTGTTCCATACTTGTTTTACAATTTTCATATCCTCAAAACGAATCCCTAACTTATGACAAGGATCTCTTTGCAAAGTTGCCTCTAAAATAGCTTCACCTACTTTAAAAGTATCCCCAACACAAATTTTTTCTTCATCTAACGTATCCATCGTTAAATTTTCTCCAAACATTCCAAAAGACCATTCTAAATTAGGGTACAAAGGTTTCCAATATTCATAATGCTTTAAGGAATAGCCATAGACGGCTTGCTCAATTCCGCCATGATATTTTCTGTCAGAAATTTCATCGCCTTTCACCTCTTCTCGATCTAAAAAAACAGCTGTATCAACCGTATATTTAAAGATACCTGTAACCACTTTTTTACCGCCGCTAATAACCTCTTTTCTTTCCCCAATATTTGTAGAGACAATTTTCATTTTTTTATTTTTTAGCAAATTTAGACAATGCCTTTTTAGTAGATTCAGATACTACTAATTCTCCTGAAATCTTTGCCCTTTTAACTAATAATGTATCCCAATGATTGGTGTTTTCCCATAATACCTTTTTCATTTCTGACAGTGCTTGTGGGTTATAAGACGATAACTTTTCTACCAAAATCTCTACCTCTTTATCGAGTTCTTTTATGTTTTCAAGAACTTTGGCATACAAACCTTTTTCTTTTGCCCAATAGGCGTTTTTCCAGCTAGTAGCGTCTATTGTTAACTCAGATAAAGCGGCTAAACCTATTTTACGTCTTACGGCTGGTTCAATCACAAAGGGACCAATACCAATTGTAAATTCTGATAATTTTATGGCAGCATTTTCAGTCGCCAATACATAATCGCAAGCAGCAGCTAAACCAACACCGCCACCAACAGTTTTTCCTTGAATACGCCCTATTATAATCTTATCACAAGCTCTCATGGCGTTGATCACATTTGCAAAACCAGCAAAAAATTGTTTGCCTTCCTCCAAATTTGAAACCGCCACTAACTCATCAAAAGAAGCACCAGCACAAAAAGCTTTTTCTCCTTCCGATTTTAGAATAATTACAGAAACTAAATCATTTTTTGAAATTGAATTCAATTCTTTTGTGAGTCTTGTTAACAATTCACTCGGAAAAGAATTACTTGCAGGATGTCCAAACTCTAGGGTTGCAATATTATTTTGAATGTTGGTATATAAACTTCCGTTTTGTCTTGTAGTTGTCATAAAATTCGGGTTTTATCAAAAATAGGTCTTATTATCAGAATGCCAATAAAAATAAGTAAGATTTAGAGAATGAAAAAAGTCATTACTTATCAGGTAATGACTTCTTTGATGTATCAAATTTGATTTCTTATTTATACTTTAACTTCATCAGCACTAAATAAAAGGATAAAACTGCTGTGATTGAATTTGCCAATATCATTGCTAAACTTTTTAAATGTATCCCATAAATTAGCCATAATACAATGCCTATAAAAAAAGTGATATACATGGTTAACGAAAGCCCTGAAGTGTCTTTTGTTTTGTGTGTTTTAAAAACTTGTGGTAAGAAAGATGCTGTTGTTATAAACGCAGCAACCAAACCAATAACTTCATAAAAATCAATCACTTTTTTTTACTTTTTTTTGATGAGTTGGTTTGTCTTTTGCTTTTCAGAGATCCCATATTACAGAATCAGGTTAAATATACATAAAAAGAATATTCATAAGTCTCAAAAGTTCTCGATACAATTCCGCAAAAAGGCGGAATCACTCGAACTGACAGACTCCTAAAACTCTTCTCCACAAACACTAATACATAACGTACACTAATTGTGCTAACTAACAATATTTACTATTTTTTAATGAGTCTATTTGTCTTTTATTTTTCATGGACTCCTGCATTCTTGCAACATTCTCAACTCAAGCCAGAGGAATTAAGAAAAGTTCTCGATACAATTCCGCAAAAAAGCGGAATCACTCGAACTGACAGACCCCTAAAACTCTTCTCCACAAAAAAGCTAACACTAAATGAGTACTGCATCTGTTCACTAACGATGTTTACTATTCATTCATGAGTCTATTTATCTTTTATTTTTCATGGACTCCTGCATTCTTGCAACATTCTCAACCCAAGTCAGAGGAATGAAAAATAGCTTCAAAAGTTCTCGATACAATTCCGCAAAAAAGCGGAATCACTCGAACTGACAGACTTCTAAAACTCCTCTCCACAAACAAGCTACTACTAAATGAATACTACTTGTGCTAACTAACGATGTTTACTATTTTTAATGAGTCTATTTATCTTTTATTTTTCATGAACTCCTGCATTCTTGCAACATTCTCAACTCAAGCCAGAGGAATTAAGAAAAGTTCTCGATACAATTCCGCAAAAAAGCGGAATCACTCGAACTGACAGACTCCTAAAAATATTTCTCCACAAACAAGCTAACACTAAATGAGTACTGCCTCTGTTCACTAACGATGTTTACTATTCATTCATGAGTCTATTTATCTTTTATTTTTCATGAACTCCTGCATTCTTGCAACATTCTCAACCCAAGTCAGAGGAATGAAAAATAGCTTCAAAAGTTCTCGATACAATTCCGCAAAAAAGCGGAATCACTCGAACTGACAGACTCCTAAAACTCCTCTCCACAAACAAGCTACTACTAAATGAATACTACTTGTGCTAACTAACGATGTTTACTATTTTTAATGAGTCTATTTGTCTTTTATTTTTCATGGACTCCTGCATTCTTGCAACATTCTCAACTCAAGCCAGAGGAATGAAAAATAGCTTCAAAAGTTCTCGATACAATTCCGCAAAAAAGCGGAATCACTCGAACTGACAGACTGCTAAAACTCTTCTCCACAAAAAAGCTAACACTAAATGAGTACTGCCTCTGTTAACTAACGATGTTTACTATTCATTCATGAATCTATTTATCTTTTATTTTTCATGAACTCCTGCATTCTTGCAACATTCTCAACCCAAGTCAGAGGAATGTAAAATAGCTTCAAAAGTTCTCGATACAATTCCGCAAAAAAGCGGAATCACTCGAACTGACAGACTCCTAAAACTATTTCTCCACAAACAAACTACTACTAAAAGCACACTGCCTGTGCTAACTCACTATGTTTACAATTTTACCAGGAACAATGATTACTTTTTTAGGAGCATTCCCTTCTAATTGAGCAATTGTTCTTTCGTTTTCTAATACTGCTTTTTCTATTTCATCTTTTGATAAATCTAGCGAAAGATCTAACGTGAATCTCATTTTACCATTAAAAGAAATCGGATAATTTTTTGAGCTTTCAATTAAATGCTTTGCATCAAAAACAGGAAAATCTACCGTTGAAATACTTTCTATATGCCCTAATTTGCTATATAATTCTTCAGTAATATGAGGTGCATAAGGCGATAATAAAACCAATAAAGGTTCTAATATTTCACGTTTCTTACATTTTAGAGCTGTTAAATCGTTTACAGCAATCATAAACGTAGAGACAGACGTATTAAAAGAGAAATTCTCAATATCTTCTTGTACTTTTTTAATTGTTTTATGTAAAACCTTCAACTCCTCTTTTGTAGCTTTATCATCAGAAACCTCAAAAGTCTCTTCGTTGAAATACAACTTCCATAATTTCTTTAAGAATGATGAAACTCCAGAAATACCTGAAGTTTTCCAAGGTTTTGTTTGCTCTAAAGGCCCTAAAAACATTTCGAACAGTCTTAATGCATCGGCACCATATTCTGCAACAATATCATCAGGGTTTACAACATTGTATTTAGACTTCGACATTTTCTCTACCTCACGACTAACTTCGTACTTTCCGTCTTCTAAAATAAATTCAGCATTTATAAAGTCAGCATTTAAAGCATGATTTTTAAAAGCATCTACATCCAGTTCATCCGAAGAGTTTACCAAAGAAACATCTGCATGAATTGCAGTTTTTGTGATCATCACTAAATCTGCAAAATTAGGATCTAATAACTTGTTGTCTAATAAATACTCTTTAACAACAGTTTCAAATTCATCATCTGAATTAAATACGTTTTTCGAAACAAAAACTGTTGGTATCTTTTCTATCACATCATCATTCGATTTATCGATAGCACAGCCATTTTTCACGAAAGCAGTTGCTTTATATACAAAAGCAGAAGTTCCTAAAATCATTCCTTGATTGATTAATTTTTTTGCAAATTCATCTACAGGAACAATTCCTTTATCAAACAAGAATTTTTGCCAAAAACGTGCATATAATAAATGACCTGTTGCATGCTCTGAACCACCGATATATAAATCTACATCTTGCCAATACTCCATAGACTCTTTGCTTGCAAATTCTTCTGAATTAGTAGCATCCATATATCTGTTAAAATACCAAGAACTACCCGCCCAACCTGGCATTGTGTTTAATTCTAGAGGGAAAACTGTTTTATTTTTCAATTTCTCAATAGAGACAACTTTCTTTCCGCGAGAATCCCAAGCCCATTCTGTTGCGTTTCCTAAAGGTGGTTTTCCGTCTTCGGTTGGCAAGTAGTTGCGAACTTCTGGCAATACAATTGGCAAATGTTTTTCATCAATCATTTGAGGCATTCCGTCTTTATAATAGACAGGAAAAGGTTCTCCCCAATAGCGTTGTCTGCTAAAAACAGCATCACGCAATCTGTAATTTATTTTTCCGTAGCCAAATCCTCTTTTTTCAAGTTCGAAAATCGATAATTTTAAGGCTTTCTTATATTTTAATCCTGATAAAAAATCTGAATTTGCAATTTTTGTTCCGTCTTTTCCTGAATGTGCTTCTTCTGAAATGTCTACGTTTTCAAAAATATTAGGAATCGGAATTCCGAACTTCTTAGCGAAATCAAAATCACGTTGATCACCACAAGGAACTGCCATGACAGCGCCGGTTCCATAACCCGCTAACACATAATCTCCAATCCAAATTTGAACTTTATCACCAGAAAAAGGATGAATTGCGAATGCCCCTGTAAAGGCTCCAGAAATGGTTTTTACATCTGCCATTCTATCGCGTTCAGAACGTTTTGATGTAGCTTTAATATAATTTTCAACTTCAGCTTTTTGAGCATCCGTAGTTATTTTAGCAACCAATTCGTGCTCTGGAGCCAATGTCATGAACGAAACTCCGAAAATTGTGTCTGGACGCGTTGTAAATACTCCAATTTTGTATTGATTTTCTTTTTTAGCAACCACTGCTAATTCCGTTTTTTCAACTGGTTTTGAAAATTGAATTGCTGCATTAATTTTAGAAACAACTCCTAAAACATTTTTAAGTATTTCTTGGTCGGTAAAACGAACGATATTGAAACCTTCTTTTGTAAAATAAGCGGTTCTTGCAGCTTCCTCTTCTTTGCCAGAAAACTCAACAATTATATTTTTTGCTAAACACACATAATCTACCAAAAATGTACCGATAGTATATTTTTTTCTAAATTTTGATGCCCCTTTTTTATTTTTTAATTCATACCAAAGGGTTGTTTCTGCTTTCGATAAATTTTGCCTTAATTCTTTTAAAGCTTCTAATTCTTTGTACGATAATTTTACTTCAGAAGTCGTTTTTTCATCACCAGTGGCAACATCAAAAGAAACCATTGCGCCTTGTGAACGCCCAATCCAATTTGTTTGAGAATCTTTTAGAGGTTGTGGCCAGTCAATTTTTTCTAACCCGTCTAACAAACGCTGCGCGTAGGCAGAAATTCGCATTGACCATTGCGTCATTTTTTTTCTGATCACAGGGTGACTTCCACGTTCTGAAACGCCGTTTACAATTTCATCATTTGCTAAAACAGTGCCTAAAGCAGGACACCAATTTACTTCTGTATCCGATAGAAATGTTAATCTATAATTTAATAAAATTTCTTCTTGCTTGGTTTTTGTGAACGCTTTCCATTCATCCGAAGAAAAAGAAACAATATCTTCATCACAAGCTGCATTTACAGTTGTGTTTCCTTCTTTCTTAAAGATTTTTTCTAAACCAGCAATATCTTCTGCTTTATCCGTGTCTTTATTATACCAAGAATTAAATAATTGGATAAAAATCCACTGTGTCCATTTATAATATTCCGGACTTGACGTACGTACTTCTCTGCTCCAATCAAAAGAAAAACCAATTTGATCTAGCTGTCTTCTATATGTTTTTATATTCTCTTCGGTAGTTTTTGCGGGATGTTGCCCTGTTTGAATTGCATATTGTTCTGCTGGCAAACCAAAAGAATCATACCCTTGTGGATGCAATACATTAAAGCCTTTATGACGCTTGTAACGTGCATAAATATCAGATGCAATGTACCCTAAAGGATGCCCAACGTGCAAGCCCGCACCACTCGGATAAGGGAACATATCTAACACGTAATATTTAGGTTTTTCAGAATGATTCTCGGCTTTAAAAGTTTGGTTTTCAGCCCAAAATTTTTGCCAATTCTTTTCTATTTCTTGATGGTTATACTGCATTTTTTCTGCTTTTGAGGGTGCAAATTTACGTTTATTCTTTAAAAGAATAAACGTAAAGATGAACTTGCTTGCACAAGAGTGTTTGTTAGGTTACAAAACACCCATAAAGAAGAACAACTATTTTTAAACCAAAAAGCCTCTTCATATACATAAAGAGGCTTTTTTTTATTGCTTGTATTTTTTTTTTAGAATTGATACCCTAAAGTCATTTGAAAAACACCGTTTTTAATATCTGGGTTTTCAGTAACCGCAATTAAACCTAAATTATATCTTGTTTGAAAAAAAACACCACTTTTAAACTGATACCCTAAACCTAGGTTTAACCCTAAATCAAAATTTTCTGCAGCTGTATTTATGCTGCTTCCACTATTTTGATTTACTGGAACTAATTCATCTTTGAGTAAAAAAGAAAATTGTGGCCCCGCTTCTACTGTAAATCCTTTAGCAACATAATATTTTACCATAATAGGAAGTGAAACATAATTTAAATCGTACATAAAATTGTCTCTTAATTGCGCACCTTGAGCCGAATACAATAATTCTGGTTGAACAGAAAACTTTTCAGTAAACAGAATTTCTGCTGCAACTCCTATTACAAAACCTGTTCTAGAATCAATGTTATTTGCATTACTTCCGTTTACGGAAGCTATATTCATTCCTAATTTAATACCTAATTTAACATCTTTTGCCTTTTCTGTTTCTGCAAAAGCAGTGTCCTGTGCGTTTACCGTTCCTGCAAAAGCAATTACAACGCAAGCAACCCATAATTTTTTAACCATCATTTATTTAGTTTTTATGTATGCCAGTAAGACAACTGTTGTGCCAATTTGTTACAAGATTCATTAAAATTCAACCTGCTAAAACTAACAAACTGAAAAACTGCATAATACCTACAAATAAATATTCTTATTTTTTTAAATTTAACAAAATAAAATGCAATTATTATTTTCATTTCAGTAAATTTCGTGCTCAAAAACCAAATAAAATGAAAAAAATAGTGCTTGTTTTTTTAGCAGTTGCAACTTTTCTTGGATGCCAAAATTCATCCGAAGAAAAAGTCCCAGAATTAAGTATTAATTACAAAAAAATTGAACTCGATAATGGTTTAGACGTAGTTTTTCATGTCGATAAATCTGACCCAGTTGTTGCTGTAGAATTAATGGTTCATGTGGGTTCTGCAAGAGAAATTGAAGGCAGAACTGGTTTTGCGCACTTATTTGAGCACTTATTATTTTTAGAATCAGAAAATTTAGGGAAAGGTGGTTTGGATAAAATGAGTGCCAAAATTGGTGGTTCTGGCGCTAATGGTTCTACGTCTAGAGATAGAACAAATTACCTACAAACCATACCAAAAGATGGTTTAGAAAAGATGATTTGGGCAGAAGCAGATAAGTTGGGTTGGTTTATAAACACGGTTACAGATCCTGTTTTAGCAAAAGAAAAGCAAGTTGTTAAAAACGAGAAAAGACAAAGTGTCGATAACAGGCCTTATGGACATAATCAATATGTGATTGACAAAAATCTATATCCAAAAGACCACCCGTATAATTGGCAAGTCATTGGTTCTTTAGAAGATTTACAAAATGCAACTTTAGAAGATGTAAAAACATTTTTTAAAAAATGGTATGTGCCAAATAATTCGACTTTAGTATTGTCTGGTGATATTGATATTGAACAAGCAACAAAATGGGTGCATCAATATTTTGATGAAATCCCTAAAGGGGATGAAATTCCGGCTCAAGAAAAAAGAGCAGGCATGGTTGCTGAAACAAAATCTTTCTATTACGAAGATAATTTTGCAAGAGTTCCGCAATTAACGATGGCTTGGCCAGCGGTTGCTTCTTATCACCCAGATTCTTATGCTTTAGAAGTTTTAACAGCATATTTATCTAGCGGAAAATCTGCTCCATTAAATAAGGTTTTAGTAGATGATTTAAAGTTAACTTCTTTTACAGGTATGTATAATTATAATTCTGAATTGGCAGGACAAACGCAACTTTCTATAAGAGCTTTTGATGGTATACCTTTAGATACCATTAAAGCAGGAATTGAACTAGCCTTTGCGAAATTTGAAGCAGAAGGTATTTCTGAAAAAGATTTAAACAGAATAAAAGCAGGACAAGAAACGAGCTTTTACAGAGGTTTATCCAGCGTTTTAGGCAAAGGAACTGGTTTAGCTTCTTATAATACGTATACTGGGAATCCTGGTTTTGTAACTGAAGATTTAAAAAATACCATTGCGGTAACCACAGAAGATGTGATGCGTGTTTATAAAAAATACATTCAGAATAAAAATTATATTGCTACTAGTTTTGTACCTAAAAACGCTGCGAATTTAGCCTTAACAGGTGCTGTTTTAGCGGATGTTGTTGAAGAAAAAATTGTGACTGGCGCAGAAGAAAAATTTGACCCAAAAATTGCTGCAACCTATGAAAAAACTCCTTCTTCTTTTGATCGAAGTATAGAACCTCCTTATGGAGAAACTCCTTCATTAGCGGTTCCTGAAGTTTATAAAGATGAACTTGCAAATGGTTTAAAAATATTGGGAATTGAAAATGATGAAGTTCCTCTAGTACTCTTTAATTTAACGATAGATGGCGGACAATTATTAGAATCTATGGATAAATTAGGCCTTGCTAACTTAACGGCAGATTTATTAAACAAAGGCACACAAAACAAAACGGCACAAGAATTAGAAGAAGCCATTCAAGAATTAGGGGCTTCTATTGATGTGTATTCTGATGCTGAAAACATTAGTTTAAGAGGCACTACTCTAGCCAAGAACTATGAAGAAACGTTGGCTTTAGCGCAAGAAATATTGTTAGAACCAAGGTTTGATGAAGCTGAATTTACTTTACTTAAAAAAGCAACAATTGCCCGTTTAAATCAGCAAAAAGCAAATCCGAATTCAGTAGCAAGAAATGCCTATAATGAATTGATTTTTGGAAAAGACAATATCCGCTCTAAAAATATTTTAGGAACTGTTTCTTCTGTAGAAGCAATTTCTATAGAAGACGTAAAAGCATATTATAACAAAAATATTTCGCCATCTGTAGCGAATATGTTAGTGATTGGCGATATTTCAGAAAAAAAAGTGGTTGCTTCTTTACGTAGTTTAAACGAAAATTGGGCAGCAAAAGAAGTTACGATTCCTGCCTATAAAGCGCCGGCAACACCAACAAAACCAGCGGTGTATTTTTATGATATTCCGAATGCAAAACAATCTGTTTTACAGTTTGGGGCGCCAGCTTTGGCTGAAACTGATGCAGATTATTACCCTGCAACGGTCATGAATTATATTCTTGGAGGTGGCGGATTTGCTTCTCGTTTAACACAAGAATTACGCGAAGGAAAAGGGTATACCTACGGAATCGGTTCTGGCTTTTCTGGTACAAAAGCAAAAGGAGCCTTTACCATTTCTAGTGGTGTTCGTTCTAATGTAACATTAGAATCTGCTCAATTAGTCAAGAAAATTTTAGAAGATTACCCGAATACTTTTTCTGATAAAGATTTAGAAACTACCAAAAGTTTTTTAATTAAAAGTAATGCCAGAGCTTTTGAAACTGCAGGTGCAAAGTTAAGAATGTTATCTAACATGAGTACTTATGGATGGGAGTCTGATTACGTAAAAGACAGAGAAAACACCGTAAATACAATGACAAAAGAGCGCATTACAGAATTAGCGAACACATACATAAGCCCTGATAAAATGATTTGGCTGGTTGTAGGTGATGCAGAAACCCAACTAGAAAGAATGAAAGAATTGGGGTATGGAGAACCAATTTTATTAAATGAAAGACAGAAAGAAATTAAGAATTAAGCTACTTTTATGCTGAAAAGTAACCAAGATCTTTTAGTGCTCAACTTTGCGTAAACGAATATAAGTTCGTTATTTTAAAAATTAAAGATCCTAATTTCAAAATTTGAAATTAGGATCTTTTTTTACGCCATTAAACGGGTAAGTTTTATACAGCCACCTTAAAGTTCGAAATAGTTCTTTAAATGAGAGGAGGTCATTGATTTTTAATATTGTTTTTGATGGCTTTTGGCTTTTGATGCGTTCCTACTAGCTTGTTCTCTGTTCCTACTGGCTTCTGTTGCGCTCCTACTGGTTTGTTTTCTGTTCCTACTGGCTTGTTCTCTATTCCTACCGGCTTCTGTCGCGTTCCTACTGGCTTATTTTCTATTCCTACCGGCTTCTGTTACGCTCCTACTGGGTTGTTCTCTGTTCCTACCGGCTTCTGTTACGCTCCTACTGGGTTGTTCTCTGTTCCTACTGACTTCTGTTACGCTCCACTGGGTTGTTCTCTGTTCCTACTGACTTCTGATGCATTCCTACTAGCTTGTTTTCTATTCCTACTGGTTTGTAATGCGTTCCTGCTGGCTTTTGATGCGTTCCATTTAGTTTCCGATACTATTTTCTTATACAAAATAAAGAGTCTAAATTATTTACCAACATCTCATACACCGATGTCGTCCCCACTAAAAAAATCATCAGTAAATTTTATGCGAGCAAATTATGCAGAATTAAGTTTTTTAGAACTTTATAGGTCTGTTGCATCTGCGGTTGGTTTCGGATACAAAAACTCGTAAAATTTAGAGATGTGCTATATGAGCAGAAATATTTTAAGCGAATACAATCTTTGGAATACTGTCGCTCTGCCCTATCCTTTATTTTTGGGTATTCATTATTTTAAATTAGTATTGGTCGATAAAAGAAATTTCACCATCAATATGATCTTTAACATATATTGGGTGGTTTCGAATTTTTCCTGCGTAGGCTGATGCGTCAGTTTTAACAGTCATTATTTGATGAATATCAAGTATTAACTCTATTGATAAATCTTTATCTAATCTATTTTCAATTTCTTTAATAGCCCTGAAGTTATTAATAATCATCTGTTCAGATTCCGTTCTTGGTTTTCTTCCAGATTTTATCATATCTCTAGCAACGTAAATTGTTGTTGTTGCGCCCTCTATTTGAGAAGAAGCTATAGCTTCTTCTCAAATAGAGAATTTTTGAAATATTCTTGCTGCTCTTGAGGTGTTATTAAATTTTTTTATAAACCTCCAATTAGTTTTAAATCAAAGTTATGTAAATCTTCTTGTATGAATGAAGTTAAATTATAAGAGAAATTATGATTTCCAAAACCCAACCTTTTCGCAGCGAGAAATCTATGTGCTTTAATTGTTTTCCAGGCTTTTTCTGGATTCTCAAATTGCAAGTTAGGACGATGCTTTATTTCTGACCAATAGAAGTATCTCTTATCTGTTTCTTGAAAGAAAGAAACCATTTCCTCTTTTTTTAAACACGCTATATATTTGTTGAAATCTAGCTTTTAAATTCTTGGTGGTTTCTCTATCTTCATGTTACAACGTGTTATATAATGACTTAAATATAACACATTGTGACACGTAAATCAAACTTTTTTAAGTGATTTAAGAGTTCATGGGTTGAATTATTTAGCCTATGTTTAGGATGTAGTAGGCGCTTAGTACTATTTTAGAATGTGTTTATACATGGTTAGTTGCGACGGTTAATCACTAAAGATAATAAATAACTACAGAATAAAAAGTGCGCGAGGACTTTCCAAAGTAAGCGATTACCAAGCAATTAATTATGTACGGTGTTGGCAGTAGTTTTTTAGTCTGTTGATTGGATAATTGTTATTCCGTCAAAATAGTTTCCTGCTTGAAGTCCAACTGTAAGTATTCTTTCAGAACCAGTGGTGTTTTCGTATAATTTGATAGATATTTCTTTTCCGTTTTTTCTTTCCAAAGTAAATGCTGATTCGGTAATCGTAAAATTATTAGTGGTGGTATCGACATTGCTTAAATCGAAGTTTTGACCGTCTTTGAAAAATATTCCTGAAATCCACCACCAATCTCCTTCCGTCGTAATAATTGCCGAGTTTTCAAGTGAATCAAACCGCAATTCTTTTTGTGATAGTTTTATATTGTCGTTCCAATCTCCGTCCTTATTATCCGAACAAGACATATTGAATATTACTATTAGAATTAAAATGATGTTCTTTTTCATTGTTGCTAATTTAAGTTATATTTTGTAGATGCATTAATTTCGAAATGGTTGCGTCAAATTACTGCCAACGTCTCTGTATATGGCTCGTAGCGTGCAAATAAGCTGTTGCCATTCGGTCGAGTACAAGCCAGTCTTTTAAATTTAGTTATATTTACTTTTTCTCAAATATAACTAAATTTAAAAGACTGGCGACTTCGCAAATATGCCTTAACTTCCTTTAATTAAATACTTGGATATGAGATATATATGTTGTTACCCACCGTTTTTTTAACGATGCCTTTCAGCTTTATGGAATTTACGCACTTCAGTTATTTTATTGTTCTGTAGTTGTACTATATTAATTTTTCTTCTCTCTTTCTCATTAAGAATGATTAGCCAACTAAAAAAAATGAAATATTTTGTGCTTTTTTTAAGTAAGTACATACTAATAGAGTATAGCGAATAATTTATGACACAAGAAAAACAGTTTGTAGAAGTAATTCAAGAGAATGAAGGCATCCTCTACAAAATGACAAGGTTATATGCCAATAATAAGGAAGACCAAAAAGACTTATACCAAGATATTGTATATCAGTTATGGAAATCATTTAACACATTTAGAGGTGATGCAAAGCTAAGTACTTGGATTTATCGCATCGCATTAAATACAGCTCTTTTATATCTAAAGAATAATAAAAGAAAAGGAAATAAAACGTCACTCGATGGAATAGTATTGATTAATGAAAATTACGACCCAGTTCTTGAAAAGCGTCTTAAAATATTATATGCTCACATTAGAAAACTGGGTGAGATTGATAAAGGAATTGTTTTTCTTTTTTTAGAGGGAAAAAAGCATGAAGAAATATCAGATATAACAGGTATGTCCACCAGTAATATTGGTACGCGTATGGTACGAATAAAAGGAAAATTAAACAAACAGATGACAAAAAAATAAAATTATGGAACTCGAAGAAATGCAAGCGACTTGGTCTCAGATGAGCGACCAACTGGATAATCAAAAAAAAATAACCAATAAATTAATTATGGAAATGACCAAAGAACGTTATAAAAATAAAATAGGTATACTGTCAAAGTATGAAGGAATAGGTGCTGTTATCTGTTTTATAACGGCGATTCTCCTAATTTCGCGGTTTTCTGAGTTGAATACTTGGTATTTATTGGTCTCTGGTATTTTTACTGTTTGTTATATGATTGTACTTCCATTAATCGTGTTGCGCTCCATTAGAAGTATGAAAAGTATAGACTTAACCAATAATAATTATAAAGAAACCCTTATCGCTTATGCTAAAAAGAATAGACAATTCCTACTAACACAAAAAGTTGGTGTCTATCTTAATTTTATTCTTTTGGTTGTTAGTTTACCCGTTATCATTAAAGTATTTAAAGGAAAGGACATATTTGTTACAAACATCAATTTGGTTTACTGGTACATTCCTGTAATGGCAGTTTTTCTAATTTTATTTTCTATTTGGGGATATGGCAAATATAAAAACGTAACGGATTCCGCATCTCATATTCTAGAAGAGCTTGAAGATACATCTTCTTAAATAACAATCAAAGACCAATTTTATTAAAAATTCAATTACAATTTTATGCTGAAAAATTTCAGCAAGCAATACTCTATACTAATTTTAAAAATTAAAACTATGAAAACAAACATAATCACAATCTGCCTATTGTTTTTAACATTAACGGCACTTTCGCAGAATATAACAGGAATATGGAATGGTGCTATTGAAGTGGATAAAGACACAAAATTCAATTTTATATTTAACATTAAAGAAAATGGAAAAACATATCAAACCACCGTTGATATTCCAACACAAAGAGTAAATGGAATTAAAGCACTAAAGACATTAGTCACAGCTGATAGCTTAATAATAGACTTTTCAAATGTGGGAATGAAATATAGTGGAAAATTTAATACCAATCGTACGTTAATTAACGGTAAATTAGTTGAAGGCTTAAATTCCTTTTCCCTAAATCTCTCAAGGAATTCGGTGCTTGAAACACCAAAACTCAATAGACCTCAAGAGCCACTAAAACCCTATTCCTACATAGAAGAAAAAGTAAGTTTTGTAAATAAGGACGCCAATATAAAGCTGGCTGGTACATTTACACGTCCTAAAGAGAATAAAAAATATCCTGTTGCTATATTGATAAGCGGTAGTGGTCCTCAAGACAGAGACGAAACCATATCACAGCACAAACCCTTTCTGGTTCTGGCAGATTACCTTACTAAGCAAGGCATTGCCGTACTGCGCTATGATGATAGAGGGTTTGGTGCATCAACGGGCAATCATTCTAGAGCAACTACTTACGATTTTGCTTTAGATGTTATTAGTGCTATCGATTATTTAAGAACAAGGCACGATGTTGATGCAAATAAAATTGGTTTGATAGGACATAGTGAAGGTGGTATCATTGCGCCTTTAGTAGCCAATAAAGCTGACAATGTTGCTTTTATCATTTCTTTGGCAGGTACGGGAATTTCTGGAACAGAACTTTCAGTCATTCAGTCCAAAACGATGAGACCATTCCCTGTACCTGATGAAGCAGTTTACGAAAAGGCAATTAGAGAAGCAATTAAAATAGCAAAACAGAATAAGGATATTTCTGTAATAAAACCAGAATTGATGGAACACTATAATGAGACTATAGCGCCCATACTTAAAAATCTTGGTGTGCCAGAAGTTAAAGTGAATGAAATTATTACAAGCTTGGTGGCTATACGAACCACAAAATGGGTTCGTTATTTTTATGACTATAATCCAGCCGATGAATACGAGAAAGTTAATTGTCCTGTTTTATCGTTAAATGGTAGCTTAGATACACAAGTAGAGGCAAAAATCAACCAAAATGGTTTACGCAATGCATTGACCAATGGAAAAAATAAAGATTTTGAAATAATCGAACTCGAAGGCTTTAATCATTTATTCCAAAAAGCAAAAACTGGTAAAATGGATGAATATTCTGATATTGAAGAAACGTTCTCTCCAAAAGTTCTCAATATAATTTCGGATTGGATTTTGAAACGTGTTTAAGGCGAAATGAACTATTTTTTATATTAGAATATCGGAATAAATCATAAGATAATTCGTGTTCGGGATGTTTTTTTAAATGGTGGGTAACGTTCATGTGTATGGCATGTTGCGAGTAAATAAACAATAATTTTCAATAAATAATAAATTAAATAAAATGACAAAGACTAAAGAAGTAAACCAAAAAAAGCAATGTGTTATAAACGGTGTTGTAGCCAATTAAAAAAACAGCCACTTGAACTTATAAAGTGTAACAAATTTATTAATCAACGACTTATAAAATAAACGAGATAAACAATGAACATAAGCGACACTTCCGAATTATTAAACAGTTTATTATCTGAAACGGATAAAAAATCAGAAAAAAAAATCTATAACTGTTTTATCCGAACATTATCATCTTTAAAAAATAGAGATTTAACTAAAAATCAGTCACATTTAATACAAGAAAAACTTTCTTCATTGGATTTAAAAGCAACAACGGAAAACAGAAAAAAATTCTACAAACAGAAACTTTCTGAATTTAAAGCATTTCTGAAAAATAAATTTTCTTTCACGTCTGAAGGATATTATACAAGAATGGGGATGGTTTATGGAATGATCTTTGGAGCGGGAATTGGTTTATCAATTGGAACGGCTATTAATCCACCTTTAGGAATAAGTATTGGATTGTCTATTGGAGCAGGAGTTGGAATGGTACTTGGAATGATATATGGAGCAAGAAAAGATGCAGAAGCAAAAAGACAAGGAAGAGTTATTTAAAAGAAAATTCGGAATGAAAAACTGGCTACAACACCGTATATAATTTATTGCTAGTTCCAGCCTAATTACGAAAATCCTCGCGGATTTTCTATTCGGTTTTTATTTGCTCAATTACGTGCTAAACAACGCAACAAACCATATACAAACACGTTAGTAGCCGTTCATTCCAAGAATTAGAACACTTGGCAGAAGAGCTTGAATGTGCAAATATGTATTTAGATGACTTAAACATCCCAAAAAAAGACGAAAGTGGAAATGAATACAGTATTGTTGGTAGAATTAAATACCTTGAACAGAATGGCTTCTAACGTTCTCCTATAACCGTCAGTAACGGATTTATATTCGTTAATTTTCGGTTTAGCACAGACATTAGTAATTATGAGTGGATCCGGAAGTAGTCGAATCCGCCGTAATTGCAGTTATATATTGTTGGCAATTATTTATTAGATTCAATCACTAAAAAGCATATCCTAAACCAATTCCGACCCCAAGAATTCCAAGTTTAGCCTTAAATATAAAACCGCCATCGGGTTTTTGATAACGATACCCAACATCTAATAATGGATAAGTAAAAGAATTTGAGACATCACTGTCTTTCCCAGAGAAAATCCCTGCATTTAATTCAAAATGAGAATTTTTTTTCCCCGTTAACATTGTTACTGCTCCTAATCCTCCAAAGCCACCGGCAGCCATAAGCAAACCGCCATATCCAAATCCTGCTCTACCAAACCAAGATACCCTTTCTCCTTGATATATACTTCGTTCATAATTTACAAATGCATGAACACCTGGAATAATGCCAGTATCAAAATAGATGCTATTTTTACTTAATATATTTTTTTCTGATGACTGTGCATTGGCGGAAAACCCAATTGTTACAATCGATATTACTAGTAAAATTTTTTTCATTTTAAATTTAATTTTAGGATTAGTCAATAGGTGTGCCAAGATTTGGTACAATTAAATGTAACTCTTTTATTATTGATTGTTGCCAACGTTGTTCTTTACTTTACACTTGAATAAAGTAGTTATTATCTTTACTAAGAAACAAGAGGAGAACTAAAACGTTGTTTTGAATATCAGTTCCTTTGCACGTATCAGTCCTCTTGTTTTTCTTAAGTTGCTTTAGGACCATTTGGAATACCAAGAATTACTTCTTATTAAAGGTGATAGTCATTGCAACATTTGTGAACAATTTCTTAATTACAAGAAATAATACTTAAAAATATGAAAAATTATTCAGATGTTATTGGTATCGATGTATCAAAATTAACGATTGATGCACATATTCACAATCAATGCGTACACCGAGTGTTTTCAAATACACCAAAAGGGTACAAAGCACTTTTGTTTTGGACAGAAAGCTACCTAGAAGATCAGGTCTATTTTTTCTGTTTTGAGAATACAGGCCATTATTCTACAAATCTTAGTATTTATCTTTCAGAAAAAGCTATCGATTACGTTGAAGAAAGCCCATTAGCCATCAACCGATCTTCAGGTGTTGTTAGAGGAAAAACAGATAAACTTGATTCCGCTATGATTGCTAGATACGCTTGGATTTATAGAGAAGAGCTTATTTTAAGTAGTCCAAAAGCAAAAGATATTCAAGAACTCGGAAGACTGTTATCCTTTAGAGATCAGCTAGTAAGGAATAGAACGGGTAAAGTGAGTAGTCTCAAAGAAATGGAAAATTTACTTAGTAGTCCATCGACTGATGATTGCTGTAAGATTATTAAAAAAACCATTCATTATCTTACAAAACAAATTATATCACTAGAGAACCACATCAAAAACCTAATGGTTAGAGATGAATCATTACAAAAGAATTATGAGCTTTTAAATACCTTAAAAGGAGTTGGATTAGTTCTTTCTTGTCAATTGTTATATCACACTAGTAACTTTAAGCGCTTTGATAGTTGGCGACAGTTTTCAAGTTATTGTGGTATAGCACCTTTTGAACACAGTTCTGGAACTAGTATACATCGAAAAAACAGCATTCATCACATAGGTGATAGAAAAATGAAAACACTGTTAACGCTAGCCAGTGTTAGTGCGATACAATGCGACAAAGAACTAAAACAGTATTATAATAGAAAGGTTGCAGAAGGAAAACCCAAAATGGTTGCTATAAATAATGTTAGAAATAAAATTTTATCAAGAGCTTTTGCAGTCGTAAAAAGAGGAACTCCTTATGTAGAATTACAAAAATTTGTAGCTTAAAAAAAGATTTTATTTAATTAGGATTTGACCTTGGAATACGTATGAGGAAAGTTGCGTGTTTTAAGCACAAAAGTTAGTAAATAAAACACAGATTTAAAGTCTGCGAAAACTTTCGTAAATAAGCTAAAACAAGCAATTAATTTTATAAGGTGTTGTGCGTTCGTACTTTTTATTTTATCATTTTCTTGTGGTGTTCCTCATAACCTGCTACTTTAAAAAGTTCAGCAAAACCATCTTTAAAATCTTTATAATCAAATTCCTTAAAGTCAAATATATTTTGTCCTAAAGAATGAGATTCTCTATTTATATACCTATAAAAAGCTTGAAATCTATTTGTGTTTAATGGTTCTTGCCTGAAAAAGTTATTTAAATCTTTTTTCTCTACAAAATTGAAAAAATACTCAATTACGTTTCTCATACAATTCGCAATCAAAGCTGGTGGTTGTTTTTCGTCTTTTATAATATACCAATAAGCTTGATAGTCATTTTGAATTTCTTCATATTTCATTTTTTGGAAGCGACTCCCATCATTGTTTTTTAAAAGTCTAAATAGTTTTTGAGTTTCTTTTCGTTCATCGTGTTTTGTTTCTGTAATCTCGTAGAAGAAATAAAGACTATGAGTTAATATAAAAACTTGTTCATACTTATAATTCCAAATATTCACCTTTTCTCCAGTTTCCTCATCTTTTTTAGTTTCCTTTTTCCCAAAAAATTCGTTTTTAATTAACCTTCCAATATTAAAAACATAAATGTGAGAAAGACTTGAAATTGGGTCGTCAATTACGATTATTTTCTTTTTACCTGTTTCTGTAGCATCTTGTTTTCCTCTACACATTTCTAAAAAGTACAAAAAACTTATTATCATTTTTTCTCCTTCACTTAATGAACGGAATACTCTTTCTTTGCTTTCTCCTCTAACTATTTTGTAAAGGTTTTCTTTGTGATTTTCAATTTCAAAATCAGTAATTCCCAAGTCAATTAATCCATCATTAATATTTGCAATTGCTTTTTCAATATTAACTGTTTGCTTTTGTTGTTCTGATATAATTGACTTCTCTTCAAGAATTGTTTTATCAAAACTTTTAATAGTAGTATTAAGCGAATCAGTTTTAGTTTTTGATATACTTTTGTCGGAAAGGTATGAGCTAATTGTTTGGTCATAATCCCAACGCATAATTTGCCAAAAAGTCTTTTTTATTGCTGTTTTTACTGTTGCCTTTTTATCAATTTTATCGTTGTGTTCTAAAATAGAAGCATTAATTTTAATTATAACTTCATTGACTTCTTCTAATAATTTCGTTGAATTTTCAAGAGTTTGAGCTACACTTGGATTTTTTATCTTTTCTTCAATCTTTTTTTTATTCGATTTAATCAGTTGATTAAATGCATTTAATTTGATTTCAAAATCTTGCTTAAAAGTTTCAAATTTTGGATTGGCTTCGAAAGTTGTTTTGTTTGGGATTTGCAGAATTGCTTGTGAATATTCTTCAAGAAAAGTTTTTATAGAGATAATATCTGCTTCATAAGAAACATCAAAGTAATTTTTTATGTTTTCTATTAATTCGCTTGAAATGGTTTTTTCTTGACAAAAAGGACAATTTTCATTTTCTTCAAATTGTTTTTCGGGTAAATATTTTAATCCCGATTTTACCCAATCAGAGTTTCCAAGTTTTGTGATTAGTTCAGATACACTACTATTTTCATTACCTACGATTTGTTTATCGAAAATTTTTGCAGTTTCTATATTTGAAGATGAGAATATTATTTTAGGAAAAAAACCATATTTCTGGGCGTTTTCTCCCATAATTTCCTGAACATCATTCTTTAAATCATCAATACTTTTGGTCGGTTTATCAGCAGGTTTCGTTAATCCTTGGATGTGATTAAATAAATTGTCTTTTGAACCTTTATAACCTTCTAAACAAAACTCAAGAACACGGTCGCCACCACTAAAATCGGTTTTTATTTTCCAAATAGTAACTTTTGCGTTTTCTAATTTTTTACCTATTGATATATTTTCTGTTTCTAATTCTTTGTTTTTTTTGGTTTTTTGTCCGTCAAGGTTTTCTATTTCTTTTTCAGCATTAGCAATTTTTGTGATAGCTTCTTTGTTTTCTTTTGAAAGAGTAAAAATTCCTTTTAAACTTTCAGATTCGAAAAAGTTCTCTTGGATAAAAGTTTGATTATAAACAAGAATTTCGTGATTTTCATCTAAACCTACAACAGAGCAATCTTTATACTTTTCATCTGCTCTTTTTAAAAGATAATTTGAAAAAGTACTTTTTCCTGTTCCATTTAAACCATAAATAAGATTCAATGCTTTGTCAGTTTCTAAAGTTGCTTGACTTTTGTAACTCGCTACTTTATTTAAGTCTATTTTGGTTATCATTTTCTGGTCAGTTTTTGTTTTTTACGAGAGATTGGTTGTATGACGCACAACGTTTTTGTATATGGTTTGTTGCGTGTTTCAAGCAACTAATTTAGTAAATAATTACCGACCAAGAAAGTCCGCGAGAACTTTCTTGGTCGGTAATTAGCTAGCAATAAATTATATACGGTGTTACCAATAGTTTTATTCAATTAATTCATATTCTATTGTCATTTTACTTCTACTTTCTTTAGAATAATTAATTTCTTTTCCATTTTGCATTATTGATTTTGTTAATGTGTATTCCATAATTTTATCATTAAAATTAAGTTCAAAACTTTCAGCATCTTTAATTTCTCCAATTATTTTTCCATTTTTAAATTTACCTGTAAACTTTCTCAATCCAGCTCCATTATTTCCAACACAATTTTGATTATGTGTTCCTTCAACTTTTTCATTTTTGTTTATTTTAAATATAATTTCATAAGAGCAATCTTCAGTTCCATAACCAAAACTATATTCCTTTCCCTTTTCAAGTATAAATACATTTTCTTTATAATAATTTTCAAAAGAATAACTAGTACTTAGAAGGTCTCCTATTTCGTCTGGCATTAGAGTTTCTACAATTATTTCTCCTTCACTAGTTTCTTGAGCTTGATAATCTACGTCTACTTTTTGATTTAATAATTTTTTGATTTGATTTCTTGTAAATTTCAGTTTATTTTTTTCTGCCTCTTCTAAAATATAATTTTCGACTTCTGATTTTAATTTTAAAACTATGCTAGCTGAACAATCGCAAGATTTTAATTTTTCATTAACCGCTCTTGTTCTTATTAGTTCTAATTCAATATTTTCTGTATAAAAATGTTTTAAATAATCTTCATCAATACCTCGTATATTTTTTAAATTTTCAATTTCTTTTAGCATCTCTTCTTCAAATAATTCTTTAACAGTTCTTTTTACAAGAGAGCTATCACATTTTAATTCGTCTTCGCTACAAGATGTAAAAGAAGTAAAAGAAGTAATAATAATAGCAATTAATAACAATTTCAATTTTTTCATTTTTTAGTTTTAATATTAGTATTTATTTATTGAGTAATTAAAGTTGAGTCACAGTTCGGGCAGATAACTTGGTTTTTTTCAGAAGAGAATCTCCATATTCCTAAAAATATCGCTGGAATAATTCCAATCCCTGTAAAACAAATTGGGATTAAAATCCAATATGATAAATACCAAGGAACTATTTGTTTTTCAATTCCCATTAGACCTTCGTAGCCACATTCTAAACAAAAACATTCTTCTGTTTTTTTATAGTTTCTTAATTTTTTTAAAATTTCGGGATTAGTTTGCTCAGGAATTTTCTTCTTTTTCTTCTTTTTTTTTGTTTTTTCCATTTTTGGTTTTAGTGGTTAATTATTGGTAACGTATTTGTGTATGATTTTTTGCGTGTTTTAAGAGACTAATTTACTAAATAAAACAAGAACCAAGAAAGTCCGTTTGGACTTTCGTAAGCTAGCGATTTGCCAGCAATTAATTATACACGTTGTTGCCCGCAGTTATTATAGGAATTTTAATGAAAATAACCATTTGTTTATATCAGCAGCTAATTCAGTTTTAATTATTGGTTGTTTGTCAAATACTTTTATTAAAACTATGTAGATATGATTGTCTTTATCCGCAAAAAATATTTCTCCAGTTTCAAATATTTTATTTGGTTTATTCTCATATTCACGAGTGTATTTAGTGTAAAAAACTTCGGATTTTTTCTGAATACTTTCCAATTCTAAAATATTTCCATTTGTAAGTGAGCCATAAACCATTCCATTGAGAATTAAATTAAAAATCAAACTACTTGAGTTTTGATTAAATTGTTTTTTGGCTGTTTTAATGACTTGATTAACAATTGTGCTGTCTATATCAAGTTGTTTTAATAGAGTTTTCTCCTTATTAATGTTTTTATTAACTATTTCAAAAATATTCTTTGCAACATCTTTTTTAACAACAATAACATTTATAGAAGAATTAAAAATCTCTTGTTTTCCTTCAACCTCTATTTTCAATGAATCTTTGTATTTAAATTGATGGAATTTATATTTTCTTTTATAGTTTTTAAATTCAGGGTTTTTAAAAATACTATCTAATGTAAAACTATATTCTCTACCTAATTGTAATTCAATCGGATTAATTTCGAGTTCTTTTCTTATAAAATTAACAGGTGATATTTGCTTATAATTCCATTTTGAACTTGTTGTATCTGCGTAAAAATTCCCACTTGCTAGATAGCTTGAATTCGGTAATAATTTATTGTTTTTAGAAACAAATAATTGTTTCACATCAAAATAGTCATTTTCTCCAATATTTCTTTCTATTGAGGATATTTTAGTGTTCAGTTGAGTTATTTCGGACGAATGTTTCTCTTTTAGGTTATCAATTCTATAATTGTATAACCAAACTAAAATAGAACCTATTGTTCCAATAATTGCTAACCAAAAAAGAATATTATTCCTTTTGCTTTGCTTTTCAGTTTCTTTCTTCTTTAGTCTTTTCTTTTTATTCAATTTCACTCATTTTTGAAGTTCGTGGTTAATTATGCACAACTCCTTATATCTGTATAAATATAAGTGTTATCTGTTTTTTTTTCTAAAGATAATACAATGTGTCCATCCTTATTTACTTCCAAAAATTAAAATTTAAAGAAGCCTTTTAAATCTATTTTCTATTAATTTTTATCTCTAAAACAAGTTTGGTTTTATCAAATATAACTTGCTATTCTAAAAACAATACAATCCTTGAAACTATATGATTAACCCTAATTTTTAATATTGCCTATCTTCTTAATTTTAAACAAGAGTATGACAAATATTTTAATATTATTTACGGGATACCATACAAACACCCTTTTAATCGTATTATTTTTATTTTTTATGGAGGTTTGTCATTTATACTGAAGGTTAGCTTGGTTTATATGCCTACTTTTATAAATAGCGATAATTCCATTTGGCTATCCTTGTAATTAAAGGAAAGTCTGCAAATTTTGAAGAGAAATTGTAGTTTGAAGTGCAGGTTTATTTGAAATCATGACCCTAGTATTATTCAGTAGACAATAAATTTTATTGGATTCCAAAGATGATTTGTCTCTTACATTTCATCCGCTTTCTGCTTTTCTATACCCTCTATCTTACCGAAAAAACACGAATAAAAGATAAAATATTAGTGTCTTTCCGTTTTTAATAATCGCAGATATCCTTTTAGAAACAAGTGAATACTCTCTATTTTAAAACAATTTATTCACTTAAACTATCTTTAAACAGGCACTTATAATTTTAAATCATAGCCGCAAAACATCATAAAAAAAGCTTGTAAAACAATTAATTTTACAAGCTCTTTTAATCCTTAATTTTAATTTTTTATACAACTACTGCACCACTTGCAGCAACACTTCTATCAATTTTACGCATTAATCCTTGTAACACTTTCCCTGGACCCACTTCTATAAATTCAGTTCCTCCATCAACAATCATTTGTTGTATGGATTGTGTCCATTTTACTGGCGCGGTTAGCTGACTCATTAAATTTTCTTTAATCTCATCAGGATTTGTAACTGCCTTTGCCACTACATTCTGATACACTGCACAGGTAGGTTTGCTAAATTCGGTTGCTTCAATTGCCGCCGCTAACTCTTCTCTAGCCGGCTCCATCATTGGCGAATGAAATGCCCCGCCAACGGGTAACATAATTGTTCTTCCTCCTTTTTCTGTTAATACTTTACACGCCTCTTCAACGGCAGAAATTTCACCAGAAATAACCAATTGACCCGGGCAATTGTAATTTGCAGCAACTACAACTCCATCAATTTCGGCGCAAATATCTTCTACAATTGTATCTTCTAATTTTAAAACTGCGGCCATGGTAGAAGGTGTAATTTCGCATGCTTTTTGCATTGCCAAAGCACGTTTAGAAACTAATTTTAATCCGTCTTCAAAAGACAAAACGCCATTGGCAACTAAAGCAGATAATTCTCCTAAAGAATGACCTGCCACCATTTCTGGTTGAAAAGAATCTCCTAAAACTTTCGCTAAAATTACTGAATGTAAAAAGATTGCAGGCTGTGTAACTTTCGTTTCTTTTAATTGGTCGGCAGTTCCTTCGAACATAATATCTGTGATTGAGAACCCTAAAATATCGTTCGCCTTTTCAAAATATTCTTGCGCTAACGGATACTTTTCGTATAAATCCAATCCCATTCCTGTAAATTGTGCTCCTTGACCCGGAAAAATATATGCTTTCATTTTATCTTGTTTAGTTGTTGATTTGTTTAACTGTAATACAGACTGCGAAAATAATCATTTTTATTTGAAGCTATTTCCTGCTTTCCGCACTCGCTTTTTTTAGGCTTAATTTATTTCAACCTCTGTGCAAATGTGGAAGTAATTTTATGATTTATAACAGCTATTAAAAGAGTTCGGCCTAAAAAAGAGCTCAAACAAATGCTTCAATCAGGGCTAAAACAAACGAGAAGTTAACGGCATTATCAAAACTGATCAAATATTTAGTAACTTCGTTCTATGACAAGTAAAGACAAAAAATTAGCAGATAATATTTACCTAATTCTAGCTGCTTTATTTATTGCATCGCTAGTAGCGTCCAACTTAATTTTTCAGAAATTCTTTTACTGGGAACCTTTTGGTTTGTATCGTTTTGAAATTTCTGTCGGAATTTTACCATACCCCATCACTTTTTTAATTACCGATATTTTATCAGAAATCTACGGAAAAAAGAAAGCAAACAAAGTGGTTATCGCTGGTATCTTTGCTTCGTTTTTTTCGATGCTCATTATTTTACTGGCAGATTTTGCGCCTGCAATTGAAAATTCTCCCATAGACGATGCTATTTTTCATCAAGTTTTTGGCTTGTCTCCGCTCGCTGTTTTCGCTTCTATGATTGCTTATTTATGTGCGCAATTTGTCGATATTAAGATTTTTCATTTTTGGAAAGACCTTACGAAAGGGAAACATTTATGGCTTCGAAATAACTTTTCAACATTTGCTTCTCAATTTATAGATACGTTTACAGTATTATTTTTACTCTGTTCTTTTCAAATTTTACCTTGGCCTATTTTTACTAGTCTTTTAATTAGTGGTTTTCTTTTTAAGGTAGTGGTTGCCGTTTTAGATACTCCTATATTGTATGGTGCCGTTTTTCTCTTTAAACGGCGATTTAAATTAGCAATTACAGATGAAATTACAGATGAAATTTTATTTGGTTCCGACAATAAAATCGATCAAAAAAAAGTTTAAAATTATTGAACTCTTTTTTGTAATCAATGAAAAAAGACTTCGTCTAACAAATCGGAAAACAACATAACTCATGAAAAATATATTTTTAATAACAATCATTTTTCTAACATGTACCAAAGTAAATGCGCAAAGCTCAATTTTTAATGATCTGTTACAAAAGCATGTTTCTAAAACCGGAATTGTAGATTACGAAGCCTTTAAAACGGATGAAACTGCATTAAATAGTTATATTTCTTATTTAGAAAAAACTTCACCTACAAGCTCATGGTCAGAAAATAAACAAAAAGCTTTTTGGATAAATGCCTACAACGCTTATACCATTAAACTAATTTTAGAAAATTACCCTCTTAAAAGTATCATGGATATTAAGGAAGAGGACAAAACTGCTTGGAAAATTTCGTTTGCTAAAGTTGGCGGAACAACCTACACGTTAGATTATATAGAACACGAAATTTTACGTAAAACGTTGTTTGATCCAAAAATTCATGTGGCGGTAAATTGCGCTTCTGGCTCTTGTCCTAAATTAGGAAACATCGCTTTTACAGAAGAAAACATAGAGGCTACCCTAGAAAAATTAATGCAAGAATTTGTGAATGATTCTTCTAGAAACGACCTCTCTAAAGATAAAGTTCAAATCTCTTCAATTTTTGATTGGTTTCAAGACGATTTTACAAAAAATGGCTCTGTAATTGAGTATTTAAATACATATTCGAAAACTGAAATAAACCCCAATGCTAAAATCTCTTATTTGAAATACGATTGGAGTTTGAACAGCAAATAATTACTATCTTTCAACTTTTAATTACATAAAATATACCAATGTCTAAAAATTATTACGATGCGGCCGATTTAAGAAAATTCGGTAAAATTACAGAATGGAATGAAGAACTTGGCAACAAATTTTTTGATTATTATGGTAAAGTATTTGAAGAAGGCGCTTTAACGGCACGTGAAAAAAGTTTAATTGCCTTGGCAGTTGCACACACAGAACAATGTCCTTACTGCATAGATGCCTATACAAAAGACGGTTTACAACGCGGCATTACCAAAGAACAAATGATGGAAGCAATTCATGTTGGAGCCGCTATAAAAAGTGGCGCAACTTTAGTGCATGGAGTTCAAATGATGAATAAAGTGAATAAGTTGGAAATGTAAGCAGCCTCTAATTTTGCCTTTTGGCAAAATTTTAAAGGTCGCTTATCACGCTTTTGGGCGTGATCTCTATATGAAATTTTAAAGTCTGCTAATCCAGAGAAACGAGAGATCTCATAAAAAGAGAAAAAGCTATTTTTTACTAAAAAGCAAAAAATGTGCTTCATTTAAAGCTCTTTTGGACTGGAAAATTAGAGTCTGCGTATCCCAAGAAAAGGCATGATCTAAAAACAATAAACTTCACTAATCTTTAAAAGGATTTTAAAATAATTTACAGCATTTAAAAAGCATTTCGACAAGCTCAATGTGACATCCATAATTTAAAATAAGCTTTACAACAGAACCAAACCACAATTTTTTACGTATATAATTTAAAGAATTAGAAGCATTAAGATGCTGAACCAAATTCAGCACAAGAAAGTTTAGCATGAAAAAATCATTAAAAGCAAGAAATAACGATATTGCAAAAACGGCACGTCAAATGGAAATTCTTTCGAGCGGAATTTTCGCAAACGGAGAATTACCAACATTTGCAGCAAAAATTAAAGAAACAGGTCATTTTCCATTGCGTCCTAAAAAACTAGAAATTCTGCAAATAAACCTCGGTTATATGTGCAACCAAGTGTGTTCACATTGTCATGTTGATGCAGGTCCTGATCGTAAAGAAATTATGACTTTAGAAACAATGGAGCAATGTTTAGATGTTATCAAAAAGACAGAAGCTCATACATTAGATTTAACAGGTGGCGCCCCAGAAATGAATCCTAATTTTAGATGGTTTGTAGAAGAAGCCTCAAAAGCGGGAATTAAAGATTTTATTGTGCGCTCTAACCTAACCATAATTAGAGCTAATAAAAAATATTACGATTTACCAGAATTCTTTAAAAAACACGGAGTTCATGTAGTTTCTTCAATGCCTCACTGGACGCGTGGAAAAACAGACAAACAACGTGGTGACGGTGTTTTTGATAAATCTATCAAAGCATTACAAGAATTAAACGCGGTAGGTTACGGTTTAGAAGGTTCTGATTTAAAATTAGATTTAGTGTATAATCCTTCAGGAGCATTTTTACCCGGAGATCAGCAGGCGTTAGAAAATGATTTCAAAAAAGAATTAAAAGGTGAATTTGATATTGATTTTCACAGTCTTTTTGCGATTACCAATTTACCCATTAGTCGTTTTTTAGATTATTTAATAGCATCTGATAATTACGAAGATTATATGCACTCCTTATTGGATGCCTACAATCCTGCTGCTGTAGAAAATGTAATGTGTACAAATACTATTTCTATTAGTTGGGATGGTTGGTTGTATGATTGTGATTTTAATCAAATGCTAAATTTAAAAGTAGCTAGTAAAGTAAAACATATTTCAGAATATAACGAAGATTTATTACAAGACAGAAATATAATTATCAATCAGCATTGTTATGGTTGCACTGCTGGCGCAGGAAGCAGCTGCCAAGGTATTGTAGCGTAAAGAAGCCTTTTTGCCCTTTGGGCATTTCCCCGAAGAAGAAAAGGAGCTACATTGGTGCTAAAATATTTCAAAAGGTATCTCTAAAGAATTAGGACTTCTTGTAATTATGAAAAAAATAATAAATTAAAAAAATACCTGCAAGATTTTGATACTGAATCAAGTTCAGTATCAAAACCTTGCAGAAAAATAAAAAGTGCTCAAAAAGAAAACTGCCATATTAATTTTTGCAAATTCTGCTGAAAAAGAAGCAGAAAGAAAATCGTTTCTTTCTGCGGATATTTTTTCTGCGCTGAATAATCAAACTTTAAAAAAAGTTAAAAAATCGGGAATTGATTATTTTCTTATTTCTGAAAAACAACAAGTTGGAAATACTTTTGGTGAGCGTTTTTCTAATGCCATTGAAAGTGTTTTTAACAACGGTTTTGAAAACGTCATTACCGTTGGTAATGATACTCCGCATTTAAAAACGCGTCATTTAGTTCATACGCTGCATCAATTAGAAAAAAATGATTTTGTTTTAGGCCCTTCAATAGATGGTGGTTTCTATTTAATGGGGCTCAAAAAAAAGCATTTTCAGAAAGAAACATTTTTAAAATTACCTTGGCAAACTAATCGTTTACAAAAATGTATTTCGTCTATTGCAGATAAAAATCATTTAGAAATTAACTTTCTAGAACCTCTAAATGACCTCGATACAAAAGAAGATCTCAAAACAATTCTTAACAGCTTCAAGAAAATTTCTTTTTCCATTTTAAGACTTTTACAAGAATTATTCTTCAGAACTAAAGACACTTTTCTCGAAGAGTTTATTTTCTTTTCAGAAACTTCCTACACTCAAAACCTTAATAAAGGTTCTCCCATAATCTCGTGTACATAACTTCGTATTACTTTTTTTGAGATTAAAAATCAACCATTTATTTTACACAAAATCATTACTAAATGAAGCACATTTTTATGTGGATTTTTATGCTACTTGTTAGCGTAAGTTTTTCACAAATTAAAATTACAGGAACCGTTACAAACAAAAATACTGGCGAAAAATTACCTGTAGTAAGCATCACTACTATAGACGGAATAGGAACCACCACAGATGACAATGGAGATTTTACGATTACCGTTACTTCACAGTCTGATGTTTTAGAATTTTCTTATTTAGGCTATCAATCACAAAAAATTACGATTGGTAACCAAACAGTCTTCAATATTCTTTTAGAAGAGGAAGACACCAATTTAAATGAGGTGGTCGTAACCGCTTTAGGACTCAATCGAAAAACAAAAGAATTAGGTTATGTGGTTCAAGAGCTAAAGACAAAAAATTTAACGGAAGTTAAAACACCTAATTTTCTAGATAATTTAGCAGGAAAATTAGCAGGTGTAACGATTTCTCAAGGAGCAACAGGCGTTGGTTCTTCCTCAAAAATAACCATTCGTGGAGAAGCTTCTTTTTCGAATAACAATCCGCTTTTTGTAGTAGATGGAACGCCAATTAACAACAACACTGTTTTTAATTTCACCAATGAGGCCGCTGCTGGTTTTCAGGAAATAGATTTTGGAAATGGCGCCATGGAGGTAAATCCTGACGATATTAAGTCTGTAACGGTTCTAAAAGGACCAAGTGCTGCCGCTTTGTACGGAACAAGAGCTTCCAACGGAGTTATTGTGATTAGAACGAAAGACGGTACAAAAAAGAAAGGTTTGGGAATTAGTATTAATTCTTCGATCACTTTTGATACTGCTTTTCGATTGCCTGAATTCCAAAATGAATACGGACAAGGAAACTCTGGTAATTTCGAATACATAAATGGTTTAGGCGCCGGTGTAAATGACGTCATATCTTATTCTTGGGGACCCAGATTAGATGCTGGAAATCTCATTCCGCAATTCGATAGTCCTGTAACTTTGGCAGACGGAACTATCGTTCGTGGTGGAGATACTTCTTTGTATTCTGGTAATTCGATTACGCCTACTTTATTCCAATCGAACCCAGATAATTTAAAAAATTTTTATCAAACAGGCGTTACAACCATTAATAATGTAGCTATAAACGATCGTTTTCAGAGAGGTTCTTACCGACTATCTTTTACAGATTTAGACAGTGAATCTATTATTCCTGGTGTAAATTTAGATCGAAAAACAACGGCTTTAAAACTTAATTTTAATCCGACAGAAAAAACTAGAATTACCTCTTCTGTAAATTATATAAATTCTAGCAGTGATAACCGACCTTCTAATGGTTATGGTAGTGAAAACGTGAATTATTCTTTGGTTGCTTGGGGACCAAGATCTTTAAATATTGAGAACTTAAGAGACTACTGGCAACCCGGATTAGAGGGCGTGCAACAATATAATTTTAATTATACGTATTTTGATAATCCGTTTTTTATCTTACATGAAAACACCAACTCTTTTCACAGAGATCGTCTTTTTGGAAACATTTCTCTAAATCATCAGTTTACAGAAAAATTGAGTATCTCTTTGCGTTCTGGAATGGATTATTCATCAGAAAAAAGAAGATTTAAACGGAACTTTAGTAGCAACCGTTTTAAAAACGGAGCCTATGCAGAACATGATGTTTTTTACAGAGAAGTAAACACAGATTTCTTGGTAAATTATACCGATAATTTTGGCGATTTTTCTTTTGATGCTTCTTTTGGAGGGAATAGATTAGACCAAACTGCTTCTACAAAACAATCGCAAACAACCAATTTAGCGCAACCTGGTATTTTTAGTTTGAACAATGCCGCATCGCCCATTGAAGTTTTTCAATTCGATTCTAAAAAACGAATTAATTCGTTATACGGAATTGCAAAATTTGGTTATAAAGATTTTTTATATGTTGATGTTACAGGAAGAAACGATTGGTCTAGTGCTTTGGCAACTCCTTTTTCTGTGGATGGAACCTCTTTCTTTTATCCGTCAGTTTCAACAAGTTTTATTCTATCAAATTTTGTAAAATTGCCAGAAAATATTTCATTTGCGAAGTTAAGAGCGAGTGTTGCACAAGTTGGTAATGACACCAATCCCTATCAAACATCTAGCGCCTTTGTATCGCAAACGGTCTTTAACGGCCAGCCCACATTTAGCAATCAAAATTTTATTCCGAATGCAAATTTAAAACCAGAAGTTACGACTTCTTATGAATTTGGTGCAGATATACGTTTCTTTAAAGACCGATTAAATATCGATTTCACCTACTATAATGCCACCACAAGCGATCAAATTATTTCTTTACCCATTGCAATTTCATCTGGCTATCATCAGCAAGTAATTAATGGCGGAAAAGTAACGACAACCGGTGTTGAAATTATTTTAAGCGGAACGCCCATTAGAAATAGAAATTTTACTTGGAATACTACCTTCAATTTTGCCACCAATAGATCTGTGGTTAACGATTTACCCCAAGATGAAGGCCGTTTAACGTTGGCGTATAGTAGCATTTACAACAGCGCCAATCAGACAGTTTGGTTTCAGGTAGAAGAAGGCGGACGAGTTGGCGACATGTATGGAACTGGATATCAGAAAAACACAGAAGGTCAATTTCTTTTAGATGATAATGGCCGTTATATCGCTGATAATAATTTGATTAAAATCGGGAACTACAATCCTGATTTTACGCTAGGTTGGAACAACTCTTTCAATTATAAAAGTTTTAATGCAAGCTTTTTGTTTGATTGGCGTCAAGGAGGAGAAATCGTTTCAAGAACGAGAGCGCTAGGAAATGTTGGTGGTCAATTAGCCGAAACTGCCTTTAGGCCTGATGCCGGTATTGTGGCGCAAGGTGTAAATATAAATTCTGGCCAACCCAACACAGTTCCTGTTTCTGCAGAAAGTTATTACAGACAATTTTACGACAGAAATCACGAAGAAAACAATGTGTATGATGCTTCTTTCTTAAAATTACGTCAGTTTTCTTTTGGGTATACCTTACATTTAAATGAGGGTTTTTTAGGCTTACAAGATGCATCTGATATGAACTTTTCTTTTATCGGCAATAACTTATTTGTGATTACAGAAAATCCGCATTTCGACCCAGAACAATTAGCCGTTCAAGGAAACGGATTTGTTAGCGGAGTGGAAGATATGAGTTATGCCACCAGCAGAAGTTTAGGTTTTAAAGTAGCCTTTAATTTTTAACCTGCAAGACATTTACGAGGAACGAAGATTCCTTGTAGGTTTTAAAAAGTTAGATAATAATTGAATATTTAGATTCCTACAAGAATTAGATATTAACATACCTACAAGGTTTTTGAAACCTTGCCGGATAATTCAAAAAAATGAAAAAAATTATATATACAATTGCAATTTTAGCCTTCACATTGGCAAGTTGCACCAAAGATTTTGAAGACATCAACACAAATCCGAATGCTCCCGTTGCCGTGCAACCCAGTTTGTTATTAAGACAAGTAATCTACGATTTTGGCGAGCAAATGAGTTACGAAGGCTTCGTTGCTGGTGATTTATTAGCGCAACATAGAACCGCATTAGATTTTAATTTATTTGACAGACACGATTTAAAAAGTCCGCAATTAGGAGGAAATCCTTGGCCCGTATTTTTTACAAATTTACGAGACAATGAAATCATTTTAAAACAAAGCAGAGAAGCTACTGCTTTTGCAGTTTATGAAGGACCTGCTTTAATCTTAAAAGCATATATCGCTGCTGGCTTAACAGATTTATTTGGTGATGTTCCTTATTTTGAAGCTTTTAATGGTGTTGAAGGAACGGTAACTCCCAAATATGATTTACAAGAGGATATTTATCAAAATGAAAACGGAATTTTTGATAATTTAGATAAAGGAATTACTGCGATTCAGAATTATGGAGGATCCATTCCGCTAGAAGGCGATATTTTATACAACGGAAATTTGGAGTCTTGGGTAAAATTTGCCAACTCTTTAAAGATTAAATATCTCATCAGAATTTCTGCAAAAATTGATGTTGCTGCGCAACTTCAAACCTTATTTACAAACGGAAATTACATCAAAAGTAATGCTGAGAATGCCGTTTTTGATTTCACAAATTCAGAGCCTAATAGTTTTAGATTGGCACAATTAAGAGTCGGCGATTTCAATAATTTTGTATTATCAGAAACCATGGAAGAAATCTTAAGCAATTTAAATGATGCTAGAATTGGAACATTTTTTAGACCGTTTGCGAATTCAAATTCAAACGGATTTAATGGTTTAATCAACGGTATAAATTCGTCTACAACTTCAACAGCTTTGTCAGACTATTCTTTAGCAGGGAAAAGTTTTAGAGAAGACACATCAACATTAGATGCCAATTTTATGACTGCTTGGGAAACTAGTTTTTTACTAGCAGAAGCGGCTCAAAAAGGATTCATTTCTACCAACGTAGCAACTTTATACAATGAAGGAGTTACACTAGCTTTTGAGTATTGGAACACTGATTTAGCTGCTACATATTTAACAGGAAATGCTAATTTAAATGCACTTGGTACAACTCCTTTAGAGCAAATCATTACCCAAAAATGGATCGCTTCTGTAATCAATGGTTATGAAGGATGGATTGAATATAGAAGAACAGGTTTTCCGAACTTAAAAAGCGTTTCTGCCAGTTTAAATAAGGGTTTAATTCCTGTAAGAATGCCTTATCCTGCAGAAGCTGCATCGTTGAATTCAGAAAATTATAAAGTAGCAGAAACAGCAACCAATGGAAATAGTTTGGATATTCCTGTTTGGTGGAATGAGTAAAATTAGACCTCACAGGTTTTAAAAACCTGTGAGGTCTTCTATATAAATTTATGGAAGTAATAAATTATCAATGGGGATTAATTTTAATATCAAGTTTGATATTATTTTTCTTGTCACCTTTAGCAAAAACAACAGATCAGTTTTTTAAAGCTGTGAACAAGAAAAAAGCGCCCAATACTTTAGTATTAACTGGGAGTCTAATCATTTCTTGGATTTTTGCAAAAAGCATTACCAACGCAGCCAATCTCGGGTTAGAATTTGGTTTGGTTGGTGGTGTTGCCTATGCAGGTTATTATTTGTCTTTTGCTGTTGCTGGTGTTATTATTTACCAATTAAGAACCAAAGGAAACTTTAAAAGTATTCATGAATTTTTGATTTCTAAATTCGGGAAAAATGCCATGGCAATTTTTTCTATTCTGATCGCTTTTAGGCTTTTTAATGAAGTTTGGAGCAATACCATGGTCATTGGTAGTTATTTTGGCGCACAAGGAAGTACTTCTTATTATTGGTCAATTATTTTATTTACAGTTTTAACGTTATCTTATGCTATAAAAGGTGGTTTGAGCAGTTCAATTTTTACAGATATAATTCAAATGGTGCTATTCTCTGTGTTGCTAATGATCATTTTAGGAACTATTTTTTCTGTGGATGATTTTTCGACGCAACAAATAGCTTCGTCAGGAACTTGGAGTTTTGAACTCGGCCTAAATCTCTTTTTCGCAGCACTTATTCAGTCTTTCAGTTATCCTTTTCACGATCCTGTTTTAACAGATCGAGGTTTTATTTCATCACCCAAAATAACTAGAAAAAGCTTTTTATGGGCAAGTTTTTTAGGCGCAATTTGCATTGTTTTATTTAGTTTGATTGGTGTGTATGCGCAAACAAAAGGAATGAAAGGACAAGCTGCCGTAGAAGTAGGAAAAGCATTTGGAGTCGTTATTTTATTAGTTATCAATTTTATCATGATTACCTCAGCAGCCTCTACGTTAGATTCTACTTTTTCATCATTTTCTAAATTATTGGCAGTCGATTTAAATTTAGGGAAAACGGTTTCTTTCGGAAGAATCACCATGATTGTAGTGGCGGTTTTAGGAACAATCCCTGTATTTTTTGGAGCAGAAATTTTATCAGCAACCACCATTTCTGGAACCATGGTGATTGGTTTAACACCTATTTTTATTTTTTGGAAAGTGAAAGTGCCAAAAGTAAGTTTTTACTTGAGTGTTTTCTGCGGATTAGTATTTGGGTTCTTTTTAGTGTTTGATGTTTTTCCGGAAGCATTGATTTTTACAAAAGGAAGATATGCCTCTTTATTGTGGGTAAATATTTGGGGAATTATTAGTTGTATCATATTATATTTTATTCCGAAATGGATCAAAAAATAGAGAGTTTAGATAAAATAACAGGAAAAATACTGCTTTTTGGCGGTGTTTACAGCAATTTACAAGCTTTAGAAGCTTTAAAGCAAATTGCTGAAAAAGAAAATATTGCTCCGGAAAACTGCATTTGTACTGGCGATATTGTTGGCTATTGTGCGCAACCCGAAGAAACGGTGCAATTGTTTAAATTGTGGGGCGCCAAAAGTATTGTTGGCAATGTAGAAATTCAGTTAAGAGAAAATGCTGATGATTGTGGATGCGATTTTAGAGAAGGTTCTCGTTGCGATGATTTTTCGCAACTTTGGTATCCTTTTGCACAAAGTAGATTGTCTGAAAATTCGTTAGAATTTCTGAAAACATTGCCGAATCATATCAATTTTCAATATGCGGATAAAAATGCAACTGTGGTTCACGGTTCCTATTTTCAGGTATCAGAGTTTATTTTTAAATCTACAGATTGGGCAGTTAAAAAACCAAATTTCGAGGCTACAAATTGCAATCTAATTATTGCCGGTCATTGTGGTTTGCCATTTCATCATCAACAAGAAGAAAAAATTTGGTTGAACCCCGGCGTTATAGGAATGCCCGCAAATGATGGAAGTCCGGATGTTTGGTATGCAATTATTGAAGACTCAAATGATTTGTTTAACTTTACACATCACACATTACATTACAATTATAAATTAACGAGTACCTTAATGCAAAACGGATTGTTACCTGAAGAATATTCAAGAACTATTATTACAGGTATTTGGGATAATACAGAAATATTACCTGCAATAGAAAGTGGTTTGCAGGGATTCGGAATTCAATTGTAATAAAATATTTAAAATAAGAAACATGAGCTATTTAGAAACTACCCATAATGTATATAAAGAAGCGGCTTTAATACCAGATGTTGGTCTTTGTTGCACTACGAATCCTATTTGGGAATTACCAGGACTTAAAATTCCAAGAATAATGCAAGAAATGAACTACGGTTGTGGATCTACGGTGCATGCAAGAGATTTAACGAACAATCCTAAAATGCTATATGTTGGCGTTGGTGGAGGCATGGAGTTGTTACAATTTGCTTATTTTAACAGAAGTAAAGGTGGCGTAATTGGTTTAGATGTGGTGGATGAAATGTTAGAAGCATCTCAAAAAAACTTTAAAGTTGCCGAAGAGCAAAACGATTGGTTTAAAAGCGATTTTGTCGATTTACGAAAAGGTGATGCGATGAATTTGCCTGTGGATGATAATTCGATTGATGTGGCTGCTCAAAATTGCTTGTTTAATATTTTTAAGTCTGATGATTTAAAAAAAGCGATTGCAGAAATGTACAGAGTTTTAAAACCTCACGGAAAATTAGTAATGAGCGACCCAACGTGTGAGCAAGAAATGAATGATGAGTTGCGCAATGATGACCGCTTGCGTGCTTTGTGTTTAAGCGGAAGTTTATCGATTGCAAACTATGTAAAAGCGCTGACCGATGCTGGTTTTGGAACGATTGAAATTAGAGCCAGAAAACCATATCGTATTTTAGACCCAAAGAGTTATCCAACAGATGAATTAATTTATATTGAATCTATAGAAGTTGCCGCAATTAAAGATCCGATGCCAACAGATGGTCCGTGTATTTTTACAGGAAAAGCAGCTATTTATTATGGCGAAGATGATTTTTTCGATGATGGTTTAGGACATACTTTATTAAAAAATCAGCCTTTAGCAATTTGTGATAAAACTGCTGCTGCTTTAGAAAGTTTAGGACGAGATGATATTTTCTTCTCTCCTTCTACTTTTCATTATGATGGCGGTGGATGTTGTTAACTAGCGCAGCTAGTTTTTATAGAAATAGCATTGCTATGAAAGTAGTCGTCTTTTGATTTAAAACACATTTTATGAAAAAAATTCTCCTACTTTTTTTAGTTATTAGTTCAGCAACTTTTGGTCAGAAAAAACTAGATAAATTACTAAACAAATGGAATCAGCGAAATATTCCTTATATGTCTGTAGAAACTTTGGCAATGCCCAAAACAAACGCTATTTTATTAGATGCAAGAGAAGAAAAAGAGTTTAAAGTGAGCCATTTGCAAGATGCTATTTCTGTGGGTTATAACGATTTTAAAATCGAAGAAACTTTGCGAAAATTACCAAAAGATAAAGCGACAAAAATTGTGGTGTATTGTTCTTTAGGAATTCGTTCTGAAACAATTGCTTATAAAATAATGCAAGAAGGCTACACCAATGTTTATAATTTATATGGCGGTATTTTTGAGTGGAAAAATGCCGATTTTCAAGTAATTGACACTTTAGGAAAATCAACAGAAAAAGTGCATGCTTTTAATAAAAACTGGGGTAAATGGCTCAAAAAGGGAGAAAAGGTTTATTAGTTGTTCGATTTACGATGTTCGTTGTTCGTTGTTCGTTGTTCGTTGTTCGTTGTTCGTTGTTCGGTAATCGATAATCGATTTACGACGTTCGGCTAACTATAATCGGTTAACGATAGACGATAATCGATGGACGATTTACGTTGTTCGTTGTTCGATTTACGATGTTCGGTAATCGATTTAAGACGTTCGGCTAACTATGATCGGTTAACGATGAACGATAATCGATGGACGATTTACGTTGTTCGTTGTTCGGTGTTCGGTGTTCGGTGATCGATTTACGACGTTCGGCTAACTATAATCGGTTAACGATAGACGATAAACGGTAATCGATGGACGATTTACGTTGTTCGTTGTTTAAAATTTATAAAAAATGAATTCATATAGTAGAAACTTACTTTTAATCTTCACAAGAAATCCTGAATTAGGCAAAGCAAAAACACGTTTAGCAAAAACGGTTGGTGATGAAACTGCTTTAGAAATCTATAAATTTTTACTAGAAAGAACTCGTGATGTTTCAAGTGAAGTAAATTCTGATAAAGCGGTCTATTATTCCGTAAAAATTAGAGAAAATGATATTTGGGATGCAAAAGTATATCAAAAACACCAACAAGTTGGTGAAAATTTAGGCATAAGAATGCAAAACGCTTTCAAAAACGGATTTGAAGCTGGTTATCAAAAAGTGATGATTATAGGGAGTGATTTGTATGATTTATCGTCGGAAAACATCGAAAAAGGATTTCAAGAATTAGACACGAATGATGTTGTTATTGGGCCTGCTGAAGATGGTGGTTACTATCTTTTAGGAATGAATTCGTTGCAAGAAAACATCTTCATAAATAAAGAATGGGGCACAGAAAGCGTTAGAAAAGATACGTTAGAAGATTTAAAGAATAAAAAAGTGAAATTATTGGCAATAAAAAACGACATAGATGTATATGAAGATCTTGTACATATTCCAGAAATCATGGATTCGTTTATAGACCCTAAATAATTTACATGAAAAAATTACTACTTATCTTACTTTTAGCATTTATTAGTATCAACATACATGGACAATGCACAGAAACTCTTGGCGAATTTGGCAACAATGTAAAAGATGCGCCTTCTTATAATATTTCTGGTGATGTAAGCATTTCATTAACATCTAAAAATCAAATAACACTATCTCTTGAAGAAAATTTTTCTACAGAGCCAGGACCAGATGTAAGAGCTTTTTTAGTTTCATCAAATGGAAAAACAAAAGAGGAATTAACGGAAACATTAATTGCTACTTTAAATCATATTGATTTCGGTTTGATAAAACCTTCAGGAAAACAGTCGCTTTCAGTTACCATTCCAGACAACAAAGATATTTCTGATTTTGATACCGTTTTTTTCTATTGTTTGCAATTTAATCATTTTTGGGATTTAGGGACTTTTACTAAATTTAATGCTAGTTCTTGTTCGGTATTAGATAATGATACTTTTAAAATAGATAAAATTTCTTTCTATCCAAATCCCGCAAAAGACAAAATTCATTTTTTAAATATGAATACTAGTTCTGCTGAAATTCGTATTTTTAATGTTTTAGGAAAACAAGTTTTTCATCAAAAGAACAACACAAAAACAACCCTTAATATTTCTAATTTTAGTCGCGGAATTTATCTCGTTAAAATTAATATGGAAGGAAAATCAAAAACTCAAAAATTAGTGATTCAGTAATACTTATGAAAAAACACCAATTAAAAGAAACAGTCAATTTTTTAATATCAAACGGAATTACAAATCCAGAAATAGGAATTGTTTTAGGAACAGGCTTGGGAAGATTAGTGAACGAAGTTTCTATTGAAAAAGAGATTGCATATGCCGATATTCCTAATTTCCCTGAAGCAACCGTAGAATTTCATTCAGGAAAACTAATTTACGGAGAATTATCTGGCAAAAAAGTACTTGTAATGGCTGGTCGTTTTCACTTATATGAAGGGTATGATGCTTGGGAAGTTACCTACGGAATTAGAACCATGCATGGTTTAGGAATCAAGAAATTACTAATTTCAAATGCTGCCGGAGCTATCAATCTTGCCTATAAGAAAGGTGATTTAATGCTCATTGAAGACCATATTAATTTGCAGGGAAGTTCTCCTTTAGCGTTTCCAGGCGCCAATAACTTTGGTAATATTTTTGCTGATATGTTGGCACCGTACTCTGCCGAAATGAACTCGCAATTGAATTTAATTGCTCAAGAACATAAAATTCAATTACATAAAGGAATTTATGCAAGCGTTTTAGGACCGCAATTAGAAACAAGAGCAGAATATAGAATGTTGCAAATTTTAGAAGTAGATGCTGTTGGAATGAGCACAGTTCCTGAAGTTATTGTTGCCAAGCAGTTAAACTTACCTTGTGCTGCTATTTCTGTTTTAACAGATGAATGTGATCCTAAAAATTTACAACCGGTAGATATTTCAGAAATTATTGCGATTGCTGGTGAAGCAGAACCAAAAATGATTACCCTCTTTAAAGAAGTGATTAAGGTTTTATGATATATTTAAGTATCCCACTTTTAATAATTTAAAAGCTCTCTGTATCTTTGTAGTCGATGGATAAATATATAGAAATCATAAAAATTTCCTATTCCAATTATTGGAATTACATAAAACAGTCTGTTTTAATGGATCTTAATTGGGAGAACTATTTCTACGGATTAATTATAATCTCTTTGGTTGTTTGGGGATTGGAAGCTATTTTTCCTTGGCGTAAAAATCAATCTTTATTCAGAAAAGATTTTTGGTTAGACACGTTTTACATGTTTTTTAATTTCTTTTTATTAAACTTAATTGTTTTAATTGCTTTATCAAATTCTGCAGCCGCAATTTTTAATGATATTTTAGGATTTATAGGTTTATCTGTTGCTAGTTTTCAATTATTAGATTTGAATTCAATGGCTTTTGTACCTCGTATTTTTATCTTTTTTATTGTGGTTGATTTTGCACAATGGTGGACGCATAGATTATTACATAGAGTTGAATTTCTTTGGAATTTTCACAAAGTGCATCACTCTGTAAAACAAATGGGCTTTGCTGCACACTTGCGTTATCATTGGATGGAACCTGTTGTTTATAATTCTTTACGCTATATTCCTTTAGCAATTATTGGAGGCTTTTCTGCACAAGATGTTGCATTTGTGCACTTTTTTAACATCACTATTGGGCATTTAAATCATGCCAATATCAATTGGGATTATGGCTTTTTAAAATACATTTTTAACAACCCTAAAATGCACATTTGGCATCACGCTAAAAAATTACCAGCAGAAAGAAAATTTGGTGTAAACTTCGGACTTACTCTAAGTATCTGGGATTATCTTTTTAAAACCAATTATATTCCGCATTCTGGCAGAGATATTGAAATCGGTTTTAATGGTGATGAACATTTCCCGAAAGGGTTTTTGAAGCAAGAATTATATCCTTTTAGTAAAAAATAATTGAATTCGTTACTGCAAAGCATCAACTAAAAAAATTTTTAAACAAAAATTATATGCCACAGTTTTGTGTTTTTAACCAGAAAAACAGAAAGAAGCCTCATTTTAGAATTCAATATTCTACAATTTCTGCTTGAGTTTATCTTGATTATTTTTATTTGGCTTTCTACAAACCTTTTTAAAAAGTAAAAATAATAGGAAGTTATAATTTTTTATCCTTTAAAAAAACACCTTAATCACCTAAAATAAATCAACTTACAAAAAAATTAACCGAAAACAAGCAACAACCTTTTTTGTATTTAAAGAGTTTACAAAGCAACTCTCTTATAAAATAAATAAGCTCTGTGTTTACTGGACACTAGATACCACTACTTTTTATTTAGCTACTATTTTATTTTAGCCGCTACAATAGTAGAGCTGAAGTGTAAATACTCAATCAAATTTCTGGTATCGTTTAATTTCTATTCATTAAAAGTAATCTACATCACTCTAAAAAGCAAAATTGAGCATCACAATAAATAAAATGCCCTGTTTTTTTTTCAAGAAATTTAGCCTGCTATTTTAATTGAAATCGTATTCAAAATACCTAATAATTTAGCTGTACACAAACTTAAACAAACTATAAAAGCGCCTACATACTAGTTGATTACTATTATGTAGGCGCTTTGTAATTGTTTAAACTCTATTTAATTATTTTATTATTTGCGATTCTTCTCTGTTTCCATTAATACTTGAATACCAATCTAAAGCAGGATTTGAAATTACAAAATCATCAAAATTAGGATACGCTTCTAAAATTAAAACCCCCTCTTTTGGCCAAGGTAAATCCATTGGTAAATCTGTTAACACCCAAGGAAATCCGTTTGCATTTATAAATAAATTACCATCACCTAAAGACTTATCATCACATCTTGAAAAGTTATTTGCATCATTGTACATCGTTGGTGTGTTTAAAGCCGAATAATTACGGTGCAACTCATTATATAAAGGATGTATTTCATGACCCAACTTACCATCTTGAAGTATAAACTCGTCATAAGCTCCGTTTATATTTGAAACAGTTCCTGAAATTACTGGAATGTCTGAATACTCTATTTCCACCGTATTAATGATGCCACTAACATTCTCGGTATAGATTGTTTTTATATTATTAAAAATAAATAAGGTTGTATTATTCTGACTGTCATGCATTCTTGTTATTTTGCTGCTAGCATACCGATCAGAGCTCTCTAAATTTAAAGTTGCATTATTATCTTCATCCATAACACGTAAAACAAGGCTGTTGTTAAAACCTGCTCCTATTGCTGGAAATTTATAATTGAATTTAATTTCGGTTATCGAAGCATTTTCTCCATTACTGATACTTTCTTGGTACGTGTAATTATGTACTAAATCATTTAAATCGTAATCTCCCATACACGGATATAAATCTTCATACAACGATGTAAAGAAAGTATTTTGTCCTTGCGGATACTGATAAGAAGCTACACTCGCGTTGTTATCATCTACATCTACACCTGCAATTGCGCCATCGTTATCGTTATCAACTGCGTTATTATATCCTAATGAACAAGCACTGGTAGAGATAAAAGTAGTACAAGAATTAATTACTTTGTTATCACCCATGCCGTCTGTATAACTATTAGAGCAAATATCTAATTCTCCTTTAAACTGTTTACTTGATGACCAAAAAGTTATAGAACCAGTTTCTATAATAGAATACCCATGATTTCCTTTTATGTTTCCGCCAGATGTAATACTTGCACATTTAAATATTGAACCTTCTTCAATTTTTATATCGGTACTTGGATTACTTGTAAAACTTCCAGTTATTGCGGTGTAAGAAGCATTTTTAAATTCTACTTTTTTACTGTTTACGAAGTTACCAGAAATAGTAGTTTTACATTCGTTTTTAAATTCACCACTATTAACAGTAAAATCCCCACCAACTTTAAGTGTAGATCCCTCTTTATTGTGCAATTTATCTGAAATTGTAACACTTCCACCAACATTTACAGTTCCTCCATCATTATCAAAATGTCCCTCTATGCTTAAAGATCCCGAAATATTACAAGTTCCTCCATAAATATTTATTTCATCAGAAAAGACACCAAGATTTCCAACAATATTCGCAGTCCCCCAGTTGTTAAATTCACTTTTATTTGTGAAGATTGTATTTACTCCATTAAAAGTACCTTCGTTATATGTAGTTGAATATAATGATCCACGAAGAGATAAACTCGCCCCACTAGCGACATAGATAGTAAGTTTACTACCCCAATCAGTTAACAAGGTTGGATTCCAAGAGCTACCGCTACATATATAGATACTTGTGTTTTTAGTAACTGTAAGTGATTGCGTTGAATTAGTGGTTATTTGGAAATTACCGTCATCGTTGCCATTAAATTCGGCATAATCACCGCAATTCCATGATGGAGGATTGTCTTTAGAAAATGCTGCGCTTGTTTTAGCTGCAGTAGCGCTTTTGTTTTCACTATCCTCCTCATCAATTAGAACTTCATCTTCAATAACTAAACTTCCTAATTCATTAGGTGTTAGGACCCACTCTCTTGTGCCTCTTGCTAAATCTGCTTGTACCGCTAACAAACCTACATGATTAGGTATTTTGATAAGACTACTAATTGATTTTTCTCTATCAATAGCGCCATCGAACAATAATTTATACGTATCATTCTCAATTTTGAATATTTTTATTTTTACAATATCTGCTTTAGATTCTTCAGATAAATTAATGTTGGTATTTTGTAATGTAATAGGTCTTAAATCGTGACCTTTGGGTACCACCAATGTTGTAATATCATCCGTGATGTATGCTACTGATTCAGCCTTATCTTTTGGAAATTCATTAGTACAACCTTGTAATAATGTTAATAAAATAATTAATGTAAAAAATTTAGTTTTCATATAATTTGATTTGAGGGTTAAACACAATAAACCTAATGTCTATTACTATTTTAAAATTTGATGATAAAATGAACTTTTTAAAGAACATTCTGTTTTTCTTTTGAACAAAGTTATAAATATAAACTCTTAAAAAACGGTAAGCCCTATAATTAACCTGCTTATGTCGATGAATTGTTTTTTTTTAAGATAAACACACTTTATCGATATAAAATGAAAAATATATTTAGCGCTTACACACTATTAGACTATCTGAATAGAATTTTAGAGGTCCCATAATTTACTTGATTGCTGGTTACTTTTAAAAGCATTACTCCTGGTTTCACCTTAAAATCGAACGCTAGTTCATTTTTACCCGCTGTTAATGTTGTTTCTCCTTGGTAGATGATTTTGCCCGTAATATCTGTTAAAGTTACTGTTGCTTCTGTATCTGTTTTACTAAACAATAACAAGTTTACATTTCCTTTTGATGGATTTGGATAGGCCATAAACTCATTCTCAAAAGTTTTGATTTTTTGTATTGTTTCACTTTCAACAGCTGTCTTGGTAAACCTTACATCAGAAATGTTTAAGTCTAATTCTTTTGTTTGTGCTTCTACAGGTAAAAACGTAAAGGTTAAGGTGGTAAAATCTTCTACAGTCATCTCATCCAAGGTTCCGGTAGATGTAAACACATCAAAAGGTACATAGTAGGTTTGTGCTTCTTCAGAGACGTCGACCATGATTCTGTATTGTGATTTCCAGTTTTCAATTGATGATTTGATCAAACCTAACTCCATTAATCCAGAGCCTGTTGCTGTAAAAGCAACATACTTGTATTCGGAATAATCTGCAGATAATGTTCCGGGTAATAATGACTTATAAACCGTTAAATAATCATATTCACTCGTTGCTTTGATGGCTATATTTCTGTTGATAGCATATTCATCGTCATTATAAAATCTGTCGAAATCATTAGATACAAAATACTCTTTTACCTCGGTGTATCTCTTGTCGAAATCCAATCCCCAGTTTCCGTCTGAATGATAAAAAGCGTCTTCTACTTGTCCGTTTACTTTGATCAAAGCATCATATTCATAACCATCTTTGATGTCTACTCTTACTGTTTGCTCAAACGCTGTATTTACAGGATTGTATCTGTATTTTACATTATTGGCCGTTTCAGAGTACAATTCTTCCATAGAGATCTCGGTGTTTAAACCTTCTTTTGTGCTTCTTAATAGAATGACCAAATCTGCTTGCTCTCTTGATATTTTTGCCGCAAAGGTTTCTGGAACTTTCTGCAGTTCTGTTTGTGTTACAGGAATAAAGGTTCTTAAGTTCTTTAAAATATCCGTCACTAACTTTTTAGTACCTTCAGGATTCGTAGACCATACTTGAAAATTATACACATCGTTAAACTTGGTGTAGTTGTTTACATACCAGTTGGTTTGAATGGTATACGTGTTCTCGTTGTTGTTCTTTGCCGTTGCAAAAGAGATAGCATATTCTACCACACCGTTTCTTTGCTGAATGCCTTGCATTAAGAAATTGTAGCCCTCTAATTGAACTGTTTGAATGTTTAAAATCTCGGCACCTCTTAATCGATCACAAGATGCTTTGGTATGGTTGTAGATTTTATCAGATGTTTTAATCCCTAATACAACCCCTTTTGTTTTTCCGTCTAAAGAAAAATCTACAGACAATACTTCATCGGCAACCGTATAATCTAAAATGTCTGTTGGTGAGGTAATATTCGCAATGTTTCCGGCAACTAATTCTGTAGGAAACATGTCTAACATTGTTTGTCCTTTTCCTTGATAAGGCTGTGCTGATTTTAACTTTGCTTTGTTGTACAAATTGGCATTTGATTTTACAAACTTTGTTGGTACAGAGTTTTTCTTACGACCTACATAGATTTTAGAAATGATATCGCCTAAAGATTCACTTTCAATCGCCCCGTCGTTACCTCCGGTAACTTCGTTAGAACTAATCACTACCACTTTGATTGTTTTTACCGTACATCCATTTAAATTGGTTCCAGAAAAGAGAATATTATACATTCCTGATTGGGTAAACGTAAAGTTTACTGTTGTTTGATTCGGAAATAAACCAGCCCCTGTTCCGGTTAAAGCCCAAGAATAATTTGTAAAATCATTGGGATTGTTTAGGGTAAACTCTTTGGTTACTGAAGCATCTGTAGCACTCATTGTTGTTGTGGTAATATCTGCATTTACAACAGGTATTACAGTAATTTGAGTTGTGGTAGTATCAGCGCCAAAAGTGTTTGTAGCGGTTAAAGTAACTGTATAGATGCCTGCATCTGAATAGGTTTTAGTAGGCTTCATAAAATTGCTAGTTGTCCCGTCTCCAAAGTTCCATGTATATGAAATTGGGTCTGTTGGCTGTGTTGCTGGCTGTATGTTTGAGGTATTGTTAAAAACAAACTCATTACCATTTAAACATTCGGTATTGTTAACAGTTAATGTTGCTACAGGTGCAAAATTTGAAACTGTAGAATCTACTACTTCGGGGATAAAGTTGGCACATTTTACATAGCCACCGTCTTGTGTAAAAGAAGTTCCAATTACCTGTCCTAAAATATCTGCGGTGTGTACCGTTTTTATAATCGCTGCAAAGGGCGCTAAAATAGTTCCGAATACATCGTTGTTCCCTTCCATGATTAACTCCGTAGTATTATAAAAATTATAGAGTACGTAAGGTGAGTCTTGATCTGCAAACCCTCCTTGAGACCATACATTCCAATTAAAAGTAGCAGGTGCATTTACATTAATCACTAATACTTTAGTTGCATCTGGGTGATTTTGAGCGGTAAAATTCTGAACGCTATTTAAATCTGCCCCTGTAATGTTCATATAGTTGATGCCATTGTTTAGAAAAATTTCTAAATCGCTGGGTGGATTAATATTGGATATTGAATTGCCTGCAGCGTCTTCTAAAGATGCATTGTGTGCATTCTCTGACATACTCGTTGAATTTGTTCGTAATCTTTGAAAAGCTAAAGGAAAATCAATCAAATCTTTTGCAAACACAGCGTTTGTTCCGGCAGATGCGTTAAAACCTGCTGCATTTCCTGACAATTGAATATAAGAGGCGCTCTGATAATCTGCTGCTGGTGTTATTCGAATTGGTGTTGGTGCGTTTTGTGGATCTGCATACCATGCATTAGATCCTGCACTTGTGCCAATTTGTGCATATTGTGTTGGATTGTATAACTTTAAAACACCCGAAGTATACTGAACTTTGCCAGCTACTAAAAGGCCTACTTTATTTCCGTTACTTTCAAAACAACCACAGTCTTGCAAAGCAACTCCATAATTACCGTTTATGGTTAAATCGCCTCCTGCTGCTAAACTTCCATTTGTACCACCACTAGTTACGTGAATGTTATTTTCTACAAAAATACTAAAACAATCTGCTGTCGCGGTTGGTTGATAAGGAGTATCACAAATAGATGATCTTACAGTATCATCTAAACTACTGCCTACTGTTTGACTTGTTAACATTGCAACTAACGGAACTCCGTTTGTATTTACATCACCTGTTAATTGACCATTGCTATCGATATCAGTAATTGTAAAGTTAGCGCCTCCTTCTAAAGCGTCTGGACACCCATCGTTGTCTGAATCTGTATCTAAATGATTTGGAATACCATCATTATCCGTATCTACATATAAAGGATAACTACATAAATCATTGATTAATCTAATTTTTTGACTATTGCTTAATCCTCCAGTAGATGACGTAAAACCAAAATGAACATTAGATTCCCCGTTAAACACATTCGCGATTAAATCATCCGTATAATTTGCGATAACAGTGCCATTAAAAGAATAGCTTAACGTTTTAGCATCTGCATCCCAACTAAAATCTACAAGATGCCATTTGCCATCTTCTATATTCCCTAAATCGGTCATTGGTGTAAGGTCAACCCAAGTCCTTGTATTTTTTATTTGCGTATGATCATTCCTTAAATCTTCTATATTTTGATGCGTATCAAATTCTATAGCAATACCGTTTCTAATATTTCTAGCGCCAATTCCTTGACCTGTAGAACCAACAGTAGCAATACCATTAGAATCGTTATGAAAAACAATTGCAATACCATCTGCTCCTATATCTTTAACGCCTAAATTAATTTCTATCGAAAAATCAAAATTTTGATTAAAATCAATTTTACCAAAAGACATCGACGACCCAGCTTGCGTTTGCAAGTCTGGTGTAAGTTCTATTTCGCTTGCACTGATAAAAGATGCACTGCCCGCAGTAGAAAACAAATTACTCAAAAACGGCGTGCTTGAACCATTTTCTACACAATCTAAAATACCGTCGTTATCGTCATCTAAATCAATGCTATTTACAATTCCGTCACCATCGCAATCTGTTGTCACTACACACTGTGCGTTTGCATGAAACATTGATAAAAAAGCACATAATAGCGTTAAATTTAACAGGAAATTACTTTTACTATTGAATTTTTTATTCTTTAAGATCATATTTATTTTTTAGAGGATATACAAAGTTCACTTTTAAAAGTGATTCAGAAATTAATATTCGATAAAAAGCAACCTTCTTTAGATTAATAACTTGTAAACTAATTTTAACTTACAACTAAAAACTAGTTTGTATCAAGTTTCAGAAAGGATTTCAAAAATTTACCAAATAAATTAAAGGCTAAAATTAAATAGGGAAAGAAACAATAGAAAAATGTTATAACCGTAAAACCGTCTGCTAAAGAATTTATGCTAGATATGGTTGGTAGATTAAGGTCTAAAAGACACAGGCCCATTGCAACTCCTAAAAGAATTGCTGCTTATTTTAAAGTATTCTTTTTCATAATTGGGGGAATTATAAGTTCATAAAAATAATTGAAAACCCAAATTTACATTAAAATGACGATTTGGATATCAAAAAAAGGAATGTAGTAGTATTTGCGCTTTTTAAAAAATAAACGTAGTAGGATAAAGAATAAGTGTATTAAAATCAAAAAAAACATTACTAGTGCTCGATAAAAACCTCTAAAATATTTTTTTTCAAAACTTAAGACAGCCTCTTTAAACGTTGCACCTATTGCATCTAAAGTTACAGCTATAACTTTAGAAATAGTTTAAAAGAAAGAAGGCACTTATTTATTTCTTCCTTTTTCATTAGGATATAAATCTGGTAAACAATCGCTCTGAAAAAAAACCTTTGTGTCTATATTCATTGCTGTAACTCGTCCTTTAAAGGCAGCTCCAGTGTCAACATTCCAAATATTAATTGCTTTCATTGGTACCGTTTCTGCGTAATTCGTTGTAGGCGTATGACCAATGTAAATTTCCTTATAATGCGTTAGCCTTTTAGGATAATTCGCACTGTTTTTAGCCATTTTTTTATCTATTGCCAAAGCCATTTCCCATAAAGTTCTGTCTGTGCAGAAAGTATGCGAAAACGCTTCTTTTTCAACGCCGTGCATCGAAGTAAAACCTGCATGCAAAAACAATCTATGGTCGCTATCTAAATAATAAAAAGGCATATTCTCAAAGAATATTAAATGTTGTTTCTTTTCATCATCAGAAAAACCCTCATAACTATCTATCGTTTCTTTACCTCCGTGCAAATACCAAGACGGATTTACAGATTTATCTTTTAACCAATTCTGACACCAAACATCATGATTTCCTTTGATAAAAATACAGTTAATTTTTTGTGACACATTAATCAAGAATTCGATTACTTGGGCAGATTCGCTCCAACCATCAACATAATCTCCCATAAAAATAATGGTATCCTCCTCTTGTATTTCTAACTGATTTAGAACTTGCACCAACGCTTTAAAACCTCCATGAATATCACCAACTGCAAACGTTCTCATTATAATTTTATTTTTTACAAAACTAACATCTAGAACCTCATCTCAAAGAATAATACGTTAAATTATCACTAAAAATATTGAATACTACCAAAAATTAAACCTCCTTCAGCATTATTTTTTTGGAATGAGCATACCAAAACTAAAATCTACTTTAAAAATAGCTTTGTATATTTTGTTACTGATACAGGGCAAACTAACACTACTGTAACATTTTAAACTATCAAACTTAAAAAAATTATTAGGATTCTTTTCAGGATTTCGCCAAAAACTCATATCAGCAAAAATATTCGTCTGAATTGCCAGCCATTTTTTATCGGAAACTGTATACCTATATTCCGAATTTAAAAAAAATGATTAGTCACTCTAGCTAACAAAATACCCGCACATCGCAAATTCATATTATGATCTAAAGCAAAAGGCACAAAAAGAAGTATATTAACTAGAAGACAGACCAAAACGCATGCTGTTTAACCAATTCCGTTTATCTTCAATTATTTTCTAGTTTAAAAAACTATTTTGATGTGCATTCTTAAAAACAACAAATTACAGAGATAAAAAACCTTTAAATTTATTTATATATTGCTAAAAAAAACAAGCGAAACACACATGTTTTGCAGTTCATTATTTGACTACAAATGATTTCTGAATCATCAAATTCACCCAATTATCTTTACTTAGAGCCATTAAAGTAAAATTATAGGTAGCATCTAAAATTAAACTTGGCGGATTTTTTGTATTGATAACAAGGTCTTGATCTGTATCTGAAATATCATAATATTGAAAAAAATTATTGCGCGTATAAATTCCTGAAATAAAATCATTTTCTTCATCTGTAAGCACTTGAAAATAAATGTCATTATCTGTAATACCGAAGTCTGACCAAGTAAATTTGGGTTCTAAAGGAGTAGTATATTCTATGGCAACCTCATTTTTCCAGTTTGTTGGGTTCGTTGCATTTTTTAATCTTATCGGTGCTGATCTATTTAATTTACCCCCTGTTAAATAGGTAACAATGCACCAAGATTCACCAGCACCTGATCGTGAAAAACGTTTTAACTTTCCGCCAAAAATAGCCGTTTCTGCTAAAATTTTTCTTGTATAATTAGCAAAATTATTTTCATCTACAGTGGCATTTTCTGTTTCAAAATATTTTATTTCTGTAGCACCATCAACCGGATAATAGAAAATATAAGTCAATGCTAAATTGGCATCTGCATTTGCGGCGTATGCAATAACATCGTTTAATTCACTATCGCTATTTGCAGCTATATATTCTTGCAAGTCTCTTGGGATTATTTCATCGTTATCTACAGAACAAGAGACACAAAATATTAAAACACAAAAAACAAACGCTATATATTTTAATTTCATAAAAGATTTTAAATTTTAAAAGTCATAATTGGTAGCGCAGCATGGTTTGAAATATCTTCAGAAATACTCCCTGTAAAAACATGAGACAATCCTTTTCTGCCATTTGTAATTAGCGTTATTAGATCGGCACCTATTAAATTTGAAAACGTTAAAATACCATCTTCAATAGATTTTGCACACACAAAATTAACATTAATTAATCGATCTACATTTCCTTCTGCTTGCATTAAAAAATTATTTGCTAAAAAATCCATTTCTGGCGTTGTCTTAAAATTTTCATTTGGCAAGTTCACATATAAAAGGTGCTTTCTAGCATTTAAAAAATCTAATGAATTGAGCATTTTTTTAAAGGTAGCAATAGACTCTTCAGAGAAATCTGTAGCAAAAACAATATCAGAAAAATTAATATCGAATAGCTCATGTTTAACAACCAAAACTGGCACTTCTGCATATCGAATTACTTTTTCTGTATTAGAGCCCATAAAAAATTCTTTTAGCCCACTTGCTCCATGAGACCCCATAATTATAAAGTCTGCATCTACTTCTTTTGCTATAGAATTTACCTCACTAAAAACTTTATAGTGCTTAATAATAGGAACAACTTTAACATCTTGTAAGTAGTCTTTTTTTAAAAATTCTTTGAATCTTTTTTCTGCTAATTTTAATAAAAACACAGCCTTTTCTTGACTGTATTCAGGGCTTTGTGACAAACTTACTTCATGAATATCTAGCATATGCAAAGCATACACCGTTACGGCTGTTTTTTTTGATAAAAGTGCCGCCGCTTTTAAGGCATATTCTGAATATTCAGAAAAATCAATGGGTACTATTATATTTTTCATAAGGAATTATTTTAAAATGATACTACAAATTTAACTTTCTATACAATGGTTTTCTACGACTTTCGTCATGTTTCAAAAATAAATTATTGCCTATATAATTGCTGCAATAAAACCTCTGCAGGTTTATTTTGTGGCGTAAATCTATTATTATTTTGACCACCAACTTTATCATGACGATGAAACCATTTCCAAATAAAACCACCTGCAAACCACTCTTCGTTCCAAAATTGATTATGAATTGCTTGCAGGCCATTTGCTTGCGCTTGTAAATTAATGTTCCCTTCTACTCTGTTAGAGTCCCAGGGTTTTTTACCATTAAAATCTACACTTCTATACCCAAATTCGGTAAACAAAACAGGTTTGTTAAATTGTTTTTGAATTTTCATAATTTCCTTTTTATGGGGTTTCCAACCCATTTCAAACTCTTGTATTGTTGGCGCTTTTTGATCACTCAAAGGAAAATAAGCATCAATGCCAATAAAATCGATTTCTCCCCAAAAAGGAATTCTTTTAAACTCGTCCCAATTTGCAGCGTAGGTTAATTTACCAAAGTAAACTTTTCTAATTTCTTTGATTAACCCTAGCCAATATTGAGGTCTGTTCTGTACAAATTTTTCTAGTTCGGTTCCTATACAAAACATATCTGCCTTTAAATTTTGCGCAGCTTTTGCATACGTGAGTATAAAAGCGCTGTACGATTCTTCTAACATTAACCAATTTTCTTCAGAATCCATTTCTATCAATCCTGTAAATTCGCCATTCCAAACCCAAATCTGGGGTTTTACCATAATTTTTATGCTGTTCTTTTGAAACTCTTTTGCGTATTGTAACAATCCGTTTTCAGTTTCTCCGAACCATTGTCTTTTGGTATTATGTATTATTTGAGGCGATGCCAATTTTTTTATAAAACCAAAAGGCATCAAGGCAACATAATTACTTTGTGCCTTTAAAACGGGCGCTATATGTGTAACATCGATAGAATCTCTTGAGGCCACAAAGCTTAATCCGTTAATTTTTTTGGTTTGACCTGTACACGAGAAATGTGCCAAAATAAGTGCGAATAAAAAGAGATTTTTTGTTTTCATAAATCTCCCTAAAAATAGTCCTTTTTATTAGAACAACGCCCTTAAACCCATGTTAAAACTTTGCCCCAAACCAGTATCGTTTCCTCTTACAAATTTGTTGTACAAAACTTCTAAATTTAAAACTTCTGTCAATTGATATTTGCCCCCAAAACCCATTGTGGTAAAATCTTGTGTAAAATCTCCAAAACGTTGGTAATGCTGTACCGAAACGAATACGGTAGACTTATTATGTGGAAAATAACTTATAAAAAACCCAGGAGCAATCACAAAAGTATTGTTGGCAAAACTAGCATCTTCGCCAAAATTATATTCTGTATTTAATTCTGTAAACAATTGCCAATTGCCGCTTGGTAATGTATAATCATAAAGAAATCTATTTTGAAACATGTATGCAGTTTGATCTAAAAAAACACGATTGATGTCCTTTTCTTCAACTACTAAAGGAATATGAAAAGCACTCTGAATAGAAAATTTATCGGTATTTTCTATGGGCTGCCATTTTAATGCAGGCGCAAAAGAAGACAAACTATTTCTTGAACGAACATCATCAGCAAAATTAAAAACCGCCGTTGCTTTTTTACCATTTATAGTATTAGATCTGTACGCTAATAACAAACCAATGTTTACCCTGTTGTTATCTGTAACTCCTGTAAAAATATCTAGCGTCGATGTAAAATAGGTTTCTCTTGCCTTAGCCCTTTTTACACCGTTAAATTTAGCTACTATTTCTGTGTATAAGTTATTAAAAAACTTAATATCCCATTGACCTTTGTTTAGTAATTTAGAAGGTGTATAAAATTGAATATTACTGGCTTGCATTGCACTTAATTCGCTATCAACATCTGAATCGTTTTGTGCAACCAAATGAATACTGATAAGAACAAAGACTAAAAAAGCTGTTTTTATGAATTTAAAGTTCATTTTGATTGATTTTGTTTAAATCACAAGGTAAGTCAATTAAAAAATGACTTACTTACAAAATTCTTTAAAATCAATTTGTTTTTTATTTAAATCAATTCTAAATTGCTATTAAAATTTAAGTTCTTCATATTAACTTCGACATAAACCCAACAACCTACAAACCATGGAACATATTGTTATTATCGGAAACGGAATTTCTGGAGTTACGGCTGCAAGGCATATCCGAAAAAATTCTGATAAAAAAATTACGATCGTCTCTGCAGAATCCAAATACTTTTTCTCAAGAACCGCGCTCATGTATGTGTACATGGGGCACATGAAATTTGAACACACACAACCGTATGAAAACTGGTTTTGGGATAAAAATAGCATCGACTTAAAAGAAGGTTTTGTAACTCATTTAAATACGGATGAAAAAATACTCACATTTAAAGATTCTTCTACACTTGCTTATGATAAATTAATTATTGCTACGGGCTCTAAACCGAATAAATTTGGCTGGCCAGGGCAAGATTTAAAAGGCGTTATGGGCATGTACCACAAACAAGATTTAGAGAATCTAGAAAAACATGCGCCCAATAAAGAGGTTTGCAAGAGAGCTGTAATTGTTGGTGGTGGATTGATTGGTATTGAATTGGCAGAAATGTTAAGAAGTAGAAAAATTCCGGTTACCTTTTTAGTACGTGAAGCTAGTTTCTGGAATGGGGTTTTACCAACACAAGAATCAGAAATGATTACTAAACACATCAAAGAACACCATATCGATTTGCGTTTAAGCACTAATTTAAAAGAGATTAAAGCGGATGAAAATGGCACTGTAAAATCGATTATTATTGAAGAAACTGGCGAAGAAATATTTTGTAATGTAGTGGGTTTAACCGCCGGTGTTGTACCCAATATTGATTTTTTAAAGGATTCTAACATTGCAACAAAACGTGGAATTTTAGTCAATCGTTTTTTAGAAACCAACATACCCCACGTTTATGCCATTGGCGATTGTGCAGAACAACATGAAGCCATAGGACAGCGCAGAAATATTGAAGCTGTTTGGTATACAGGCCGCATGATGGGCGAAGCATTAGCGCAAACAATTTGCGGCAAAAAAAGGGAGTACAACCCAGGACACTGGTTTAATTCTGCCAAGTTTTTAGATATCGAATATCAAACTTATGGGTGGGTATTTAGTGAACGAGATAAACTGGAGCATGAAAAATATTTTCAATGGCAACATCCAAAAGAAAATATTTGTATTACTATTTCCTATGATAAAAACACCCATCAATTTTTAGGGATTAATACATTCGGAATTAGAATGCGTCATGAAATTTTTGACAAATGGCTCACAGAAAATAAACCGATTGCACATGTTTTAGAATTTTTATCAGATGCTAATTTTGACCCTGAATTTTATAAATTATATGAGGTTGAAATTCTATCGAAATTTAATCAAGAAAACAACACCAACATCCAACTAAAGAAAAAAAGTTGGAAACGAATTTTTAGCCTTTAAATGAGAGTAAGCACCCATAAAAGTCTTTCAACTAAAACTTATAACATAAAATTATTATTGTGAAATTTATACAACAGACAGGTTTAGTAATCTTTTTAATAGGATTAGCCCTTTTTATAGGAGCTATTTTTACAGGTTCATTTAGTTTAACTCCGCAAGAATTAGATACTTTTATTTCCGAAAAGGGATATAAAAGTGAAATCATCAAAGACGAACTTTCTAAAGCAATTGTTGATAAAGAAGATTTAAATATTTTTGCTTTTTCTGACAAAGTAATTACTGCAATTGAAACATCTAACAATTATTACGATGCTTTAATTGCAAAATACAATGCTGAAAAAAATTGGACTAAAAAAGGACAACAATATCAATACAAAATTTCAGGCAAACTTCATAGCACAAGTTTTACACTTGCAAAAAAAGCAGGTAAAGGTTTCGCTGCTGACAACACAGCACTCGCTTGGTTTTTAACTTTTGGCTTGGGTATTATTGGTGCACTGCTATACATCGTTCCTGATGTTGTGCTATTAGGTAAACCAGGAATTAAAAACGATGGCATATTTTTAAACGCAGCTACAAACCGTGGCTGGATTGGTTGGTTTGCCTTTATATTTTTGGTGACTTTTTATATTCTGCTTTATTTTTATCCAGATTTTATCGTAAACTGGGTGTATTTAGTAGACCCTATTAGTAAATTTACAAGCGGTAATCCTGCCAGTCAATGGTTTTTATATGGTTTTTTATATTGCACCGTGATGACGGTTATGGCTGTAAGAATGTACATAAAATACCGCCACAGTAAATATCAAATTTTAAGAACAACGTCTGTTTTGTTCTTTCAAATTGTATTTGCTTTTTTAATTCCAGAAATTTTAGTTCGTTTTGATAAACCTTGGTACGACTTTAAAAATGCCTTTCCTTTAGACTATGATTTTTTCTTTAAATGGAATTTAGACGAACTACTTGCAAGCGGAACATTTGGTTTGTTTATTTTAGTCTGGGGCGTCGTTTTAACAGTCGTGGTAGTTCCTGTAATGGTTTATTTCTTTGGTAAAAGATGGTATTGTTCTTGGGTTTGTGGTTGTGGTGGTTTGGCAGAAACATTAGGAGATCCTTACAGACAGCTGTCTAGCAAAACGCTCCTTTCTTGGCGGGTAGAGCGTATTGTAATTCATTCGGTGTTAATTTTTGTTTTGGTGATGACAGGTTTTGCTTTGTACACATTCTATTCAGGGGCTGGCGAAGTAATCGGAATCAAAACACAAACAATTCAAGATATTTATGGTTTTTTAATCGGTGCTATTTTTGCAGGTGTTATTGGTACTGGTTTCTATCCTATTTTTGGAAATCGTGTTTGGTGCCGTTTTGGCTGTCCATTAGCAGCGTATTTAGGTTTTATTCAACGTTTTAAATCACGTTTTAGAATAACTACCAATGGCGGACAGTGTATTTCTTGCGGAAACTGTTCAACCTATTGTGAACAAGGAATTGATGTAAGAGCCTACGCCCAAAAAGGTGAAAATATTGTACGTTCTAGTTGTGTAGGCTGTGGTATATGTTCTGCTGTTTGCCCAAGAGGTGTTTTAAAATTAGAGAACGGCCCAGAAGAAGGAAGAATAAATCCGACTGAAATTTTACTAGGAAATGATATTGATTTAATGGAATTGGTGAATAAGAAATAGGTTTAGCTTTTAGCTCTAGGCTTTAGGCTTTTAGCTTTTAGCTTTTAGCTTTTAGCTTTAAAAATTACAAATTTCCCTATGAAAAAACGATAATAATGAATAAACTTTTCATCACCTTTATTTTATTGATACGTAGTACAATCTATGCCCAAAAAAAATATCAAAAAGAGTATTATACCAGCGGACAAATAAAAAAAAAGGCTGAGTTTTAAATAATTTAAAAACTGATTATTGGCTATTTTATTACAAAAACGGAAACATCAAAAAAGAAGGCAGTTTTAAAGATAATTTAGCAACTAAATATTGGTACTTTTACGCCGAAAATTCAGTTATCGAAAAAGAGGGTCATTTTAAAAAAGATACAAAAAGTAATTGGTGGTTGTTTTATGATAACGCAGGAAATGTGAGTCATAAATGTCAATTAAAAAACAATCTAAAAAATGGCTATTGCTTGGTATATCAAAAAAGCAAATTAGTAAAAGCCTCGAAATTTAAAGCAGGTAGAAAAGTAAAAGAATGGACAAGTTTTTCATCTTTCAGAAAGGAAAATAGTCTAAACGATTTAAGATAATGAAACCTATTATTAAAGTAATTATTCCTGCATTTAACGAGCAAGATTCTATTGGAAACGTCATTAAAGACATTCCTGCAATTGTTGATGAAATTATTGTCATCAGCAATAACTCTACAGACCATACAGAAATAAACGCTAAAAACGCTGGTGCCACTGTCTTATCAGAAAACAGAAAGGGTTATGGTTACGCCTGTTTAAAAGGAATGGATTATATTTCACAACAAAGTATAAAACCAGAAATTGTTGTATTTTTAGATGGCGATTATTCTGATTATCCAGAACAGTTAACAGAAATTATTGCACCTATTTTAAAGGATGGTATCGACTTTGTAGTTGGAGCTCGCGTAAAAGAATTGCGCGAAAATGGTGCTATGACACCGCAGCAAATTTTTGGCAATTGGTTAGCAACTTTTCTAATGAAATTGTTTTTTAATGCTAAATTTTCTGATTTAGGGCCTTTTAGAGCTATTAAATACGAACAATTGTTAGCACTGAAAATGGAAGACAAAACGTATGGTTGGACGGTAGAAATGCAATTAAAAGTATTAAAACAAAAAATGAGTTACATAGAAATACCCGTAAAATATAGAAATAGAATTGGTGTCTCTAAAGTTTCAGGTACTGTAAAAGGTTCTATATTTGCAGGCATAAAAATACTTGGTTGGATTTTTAAATACAGTTTTAAATAATGGTTTTAGCGTACTCAATTATAATCGTCTACACCATCTGTCTAGTGCTAATTTTTATTTATGCACTCGCACAGCTAAATCTGCTTATAAATTATTTAAAATACAAAGACAAAGAAGATACCTCTCTTAAATTCGACTTTAAAAAACCTTCTGAAATTCCTTTTATTACCATTCAGTTGCCTGTTTTTAACGAATTGTATGTCATGGAACGTTTGTTAAAAAACATTGCAGAACTAGCATATCCCTTAGAAAAATTAGAAATTCAGGTTTTAGATGACTCTACCGATGAATCCGTAGACATAACTGCAAAATTGATCAAAGAAATCCAAGATAAAGGAATCGATATTCAGCATATTAGAAGACCTAACAGAGATGGGTTCAAAGCAGGCGCTTTAAAAGAAGGACTCAAAATTGCAAAAGGTGAATTCATTGCCATTTTTGATGCTGATTTTTTACCAAAAACAGACTGGTTATACCAAACAGTTCCTTACTTCATAGATCCAGAAATTGGTGTTGTACAGACCAGATGGGGTCATATTAATAGAAATTACTCTGCGCTTACAAGAATTCAGGCTTTTATGCTAGATGCACATTTTACGCTAGAGCAAGTGGGCAGAAATAGCAAAGGTCATTTTATCAATTTTAACGGAACTGCAGGAATTTGGCGTAAAGAATGTATTTACGATGCTGGCAATTGGGAAGGTGATACGCTTACAGAAGATATCGATTTAAGTTACAGAGCGCAGTTAAAAAATTGGAAATTTAAGTATTTAGAGAAAGTAGAAACACCCGCAGAATTACCCGTCGTTATTAGTGCAGCCAGAACGCAACAATTTAGATGGAACAAAGGAGGTGCAGAGAATTTTCAAAAAATGATAAGACGCATTGTTACAAGTAAAAATATTTCTTTAAAAACAAAAATTCATGGAGTCTTGCACTTGTTAAATAGCTCTATGTTTATTTGTATTTTTTTAGTGGCCGTTTTAAGTATACCGATGTTGTACATTAAAAATGAATATGCACATTTAAAAAATTATTTTTATGTGATGAGCTTTTTTATCGCTAGCTCCATTATCTTTTTTGTTTGTTATTGGCATATGTATAAAAATATTTATGGCAGTAGCTTTATAAAGTTCATAAAATATATTGGTGCATTTTTTACTTTTTTCTCTGTTGCTATGGGTTTTTCTTTGCACAATACTATTGGTGTTTTGGAAGGTCATTTTGGTAAAAAAAGTGAATTTGTAAGAACTCCTAAATTTAATATTACGACTATAAAAGATGCTTGGAAAACAAATAAATACATCAAAAAGAAACCTTCTGTTCATGTAATTTTAGAAGGTCTTTTAGCAATTTATTTTGTTTTCGGAATGTATAGTGCATTTATTGTAGGAGATCAAGGAGGCGATTTTGGGCTATTTCCTTTCCATTTTATGCTTTTTGCAGGATTTTCTTATGTGTTCTTTAAATCTATTTTCTCAAAAGCGTAATGTATTTTTTTAAAAAATATAAAAATATTTTACCTTTATTCTTAAGCATTGTTTTATACGTTCTATTTGCTTATTTTACAGAAAGAGTCGAATTTAACAAACTCGTATTTTTATGGTTTTCGTTATTTGGGTGTTTTTACTGGTTGATAAAAAGTACTCAAATTTCATTTACAACACTCGTTATAATTTCTGTTATTTTTAGGTTGATATTTCTTTTTGCAACTCCAAATTTATCGCAAGATTTTTATCGATTTATTTGGGATGGCCGCATACTTCTAGAAGGATTGAATCCGTATTTATCATTACCACAAACCTTTATTCAGCAAGGTTTAAAACCTATTGCAGAAGCCTCAACCTTATACCAAGGGATGGGTGTTTTAAACGGAAGTCATTACACAAATTATCCGCCTTTAAACCAACTATGCTTTTTAATTGCAGCTATTTTTTCTAGTAAAAGTATTTTTGGTTCTGTGATTGTTTTAAGAGTGCTTATAATCCTAGCCGATATCGGAATTTTATATTTTGGTAAAAAACTTTTAGAAAAGTTACAGCTTCCAGTAAAAAATATTTTTTTGTATATATTAAATCCGTTTATCATTATAGAAATGACAGGCAATTTACATTTTGAACCTGTAATGCTATTTTTTTTAATTTTCGGAATGTACAAACTGTATCAACAAAAATGGATTTGGGCAGCCATTCTAATTGCTTGTTCTGTTTCTGTGAAATTAATTCCGTTGCTATTTTTACCCCTATTTTTTCAATGGTTTGTTGGTCACAAAAATATTTTACAGGTTTTAAAAACCAACGAGGTTTGGAAATTAATTTCATTTTACGCCATTATCTTTATCACAAACATCCTTTTATTCCTTCCTTTTTATTCTCAAGAATTAATTGCTAACTATACTGGTTCAGTGGGTTTATGGTTCAAAAATTTTGAATTTAATGCAAGTTTCTATTATTTTTTTAGAGAATTAGGCTACTTATTTAGAGGTTATAATGAAATTGCCATCATTGGTAAAATAACTCCTGTTCTTACTATAGGTTTCTTATGTATATTAACTTTCTTTAGAAAAAACACCTCACTACAACAACTATGTACAGCAATGTTATTTGGTTTGTGTTTTTATTATTTTACAGCGACCACGGTACACCCTTGGTATGTAGCAACGCCAATTATTCTATCTATTTTTACAAAATATAGATTCCCGATTGTTTGGAGTATCGTTGTTATTTTAAGTTATCAAGCCTATGCAAATATACCCTGGCAAGAAAACTTATGGTTTGTAACTCTTGAGTATTTAGTCGTATTTTCTTATCTTATTTATGAAATAAAAATTAAATCGACAAAAATTAGATAATTTAATAATTTCTTAAAAATAGAATGGTTATATTTTTATACCTTACCAGCTAACTTTTTTTTTATGAAAAAACTTACGATAAAAGATATTGCCAAAGAATTTGATGTTTCAATTTCTACGGTTTCAAAAGCGTTAAACGACAGCTATGAAATAAGTGAGGCCACTAAAAGTAAAATCCAAAAATATGCCAAAGAGCATAACTATAAACCTAATTTTAATGCATTAAGCTTAAAAAACAGAAGCACAAAAACAATAGGGATTATCATTCCTACCATGTTAAAGTATTTCTTTGCACAAGTTTTTAAAGGCATTGAAAAAACCGCTTTAGAAAGAGGTTATAAGGTTATTACCTGTATCTCTAACGAATCTTTTAGCAAAGAAGTAGAAATAATCGAGATGCTCTCTAATGGCAGTATTGATGGCTTTATTGTTTCGCTGGCAAAAGAAACAGAATTAAAAGGTGATTACAAGCACTTGCAAGACGCCATTGATAATGGCACGCCCATTGTAATGTTTGATAGAGTTGCGCAAACATTAGATTGCGATAAAATAATTACAGATGATTTTAACGGTGCAGAAAATACCGTTGAATTTTTATACAAAAGCGGGCATAAAAACATTGCATTTGTTTCTACAATGAGTGATTTTCATATTGGAAAACAACGTTTTTTAGGATACAAAAAAGGATTAGAAAATGTTGGTTTACCTTATAACGAGAATTTAGTCATCAATATTTTTGATAGAGATTACAAAAAATATGAGTCTATATTAATTCCTTTTTTAGAGAAAAACAAGATCGATAGTATCATTACAACTGGTGAATCTGCCGCTGTAGCCTCTATGAAAGCTGGTATAAAAACCGGACGTAAAATTCCGAACGACTTATCTGTAATTGCATTTTCTAACGGAATCTTAGCAAGACATTCTAGTCCTAAAATGACAACGATTAGTCAGCATGGAGAGCAAATGGGAGAATCTGCTGCCAAAGTTCTAATTGATAAGTTAGAGAAAAAAAACACAGATACCCTGATAAAAGTAGTTACAACAGATTTAGTAATTAGAGATTCCACCAAATAAATATGATCGATTTTTCTAAAGTAAAATTAGTAGTTTCTGATATGGATGGTACTTTACTGAACTCAAAAGGTGAAATTAGCAACCGTTTTTTTGAACTTTTTAAAAAATTGCAAAAACGCAATATTACCTTTTGTGCCGCAAGTGGCAGACAACATAACAGCATAGTTTCTAAATTAGATGCGATAAAAGATGACATCTATGTAATTGCAGAAAATGGTGGGGTCGCAAAAAAAGGTCACAAAGTATTGCTTTCTAATTTCTTAAAGCCAGAAAAAGTATTGAGCTTAATTCCTGTTTTAAGAGAACTTAAAGGGACTAATATCGTACTTTGCTGCAATGATGCTGCCTATATAGAAAGTAAAGACGCACGCTTTATTTCTTTGTTTCAAGAATACTATCATAGTTTTCAAGTGGTCGATGATTTAATGGAAACGGCAAAAACAATACCTGTTTTTAAAATTGCTGTCTATCATTTTGATAATTCAGAAAAATTTATTTATCCGTTTGTAAAACATTTAAATGACCAAATATTGCTCAAAGTTTCTGGTATAAATTGGTTAGATATTTCTGATGAAAAAGCCAATAAAGGAAATGCTTTAAGAGAAGTGCAACAACTTTTAAATGTTAACAAAGCAGAAACAATGGTTTTTGGTGATTACCATAATGATATAGAAATGATGCAAGAAGCGGACTTTAGTTTTGCGATGAAAAATGCTCATAAAGATATTACTAAATTGGCTAAATTTTCTACTGAAAGTAATGATAATTTTGGAGTTGAACGTATTTTAGAGAAGTTGGTTAGGTCTTTGTAGTTTTTACGCAGAGATTCGTAGCCTTTTTTATGGGTTCTTTTTATAAAGTTCAACAGAGAGATTCCGAATTTTGAAAACCTCCTTTTTTTTGTATAATTTACCTTTTATCTATAAACAATTTCCATTTAATTTCTCTTGCTTTAAGCATTTCACTCAAGACCAAGAAAACTCCAAATTAAACTCCAAAAGCAGAAAGAATTAATTTTCTAGAACCTCCAAGATTTCTATGTTCACAGAGATAAATTCCTTGCCAAATACCCATATTTAATTTGCCATCTGTAATTGGCACTTCAATAAAACTTCCTAACAAAGATGCTTTTATATGCGCTGGCATGTCATCACTCCCTTCATAAATATGTTGGTAATAACTTGCATTTTCAGGAACCATTATATTAAAATGACTTTCAAAATCTAATCTTACCGTCGTATCTGCATTTTCGTTAATTGCTAAACTCGCAGACGTATGTTTAATAAAAACTTTCAAAAATCCCTTTTCAATTTTTTCAACTTCAGGAAACTCGTTTAGAATTAGATCCGTGATTAAATGAAACCCTCTGTTAAAAGGGTTTAACTGGATTTCTTTCTGCTCAAAAATCATAGGATATCAGTATAAGAAACCGTGCTTTGTCTTTCTCTATTTACCTGCAATTTCGTGACATCTGGTCTCGAATAATGCCCAACAACATCAAAGTTTTGACGCTCTTCTAAAACGCGGTTAAAATCTAACGTTTCTATGATTAGTCCTTCTTTGTTAATGACAGGTTCTACGATCCACTCGCCATTAGGACCTGCAATACAAGAACCTCCGTTTGCCAAAATAGCTGGCGCATCTTCTACAATTTTCTCATAATGAGGAACATCCAAAGAAAAATCTGATTTTGCCATCAAACAACTTACTGAAATTACGAAAGAACGAGATTCTCTTGCAATAAACCGTGTAATATCTTTGGTGTTATGATCAGAACCTGGCCAAACAGCAATGTGTAAATTTTCTCCTAAACCATACAACGCAGTTCTTGGCAAAGGCATCCAGTTTTCCCAACAATTTAAACCGCCAACTGTAAATTCTTTTAATGAGTGCACTTGTAATCCATTTCCATCTCCAGGTGCCCAGGTTAAACGTTCGTCATACGTTGGTTGTAGCTTTCTATGTACAGATTTTATGTCTCCTTCTTGATTTATATAGACCAAAGAAGCATAAAGACTATGTCCGCCTCTATTTTGTGCACGTTCTATAATTCCTAAATAAATAGCAATCTTGTGATCTTTTGCCAATTTACAAATAGAATCTAATTCGCCTTTCTCGATCGTTATAGAATTCCGAATATAATGTGCATGAATTTCTTTTTGAGTTTTAGAATTCCATTCGGCACCGTTTGTTAAACTAGTCCAAAAAGGGTAACCCGGCAATAATGCTTCGCCAAAAACAATCAATTCACAGTTTTCTTTTGCTGCGTCTGTAATTGATTTCTCAATCTTCTCGATGGTTTTTTCTTTGTTTAACCAAACTGGCGCAATTTGCGCTAAGGCTACTTTTAATAAGTTGTTTTTCATAATATATTTATTATTTCTCCGCAAATCTTTGTGTTTTCTCTGTGATTCTTTGCGTAAAAATTATTAGACAGAGTCTCACAGAGTTTTTTTACAGAGATACTTAGAGATTTATTTCATCAATCTTCTATTTCAATTGGAGGTGGCGGAGGTGTTGGAAAAACTCCTTTTAAAGGATATTCAAGAAGAATATTAAACTGAATACTGTCTTTAAAATTAATATTTGTTTCATTATACGTTTTAATCACTTCTAATAACAACTCTTTTAGTTTTTTAGAACTTTCTTTTCTTTCTAAATTTAGCACTACATATGCCCATTTGTGAGAACTTGCATAAAAATATTCTTTATTATTATTTTCATAATGTAGTTTTAAATATTTTGATAAATCTTTTAATGGATACTTACCATTTATCAAATCTAAACTATCATTCCTTATATGAAGCCCATTTCTTTCTCTTCTATAACCTCCTGTATCGGCAAAAGAAATTACGTTATAAGTTTTATTAGACTCTTCAATTTTTAAAAATAATTTTTTATCATCGTATAATCCATTTCTTATTGAATCTGTAATTTCTTGAAAACTTAAATCATCAATAATAATTTCTTGCGGATTATTTTTATCAAAAAAATCTTTGGATGGATAATAATAAACTTCCTTTTTACAAGCTGAAAAAATCAATAATAAAATTAAGACCTTCTTCATATTATCCTCAATATTTCTTTGTAAATCTCTGTGTTTTCTCTGTAAATCTGTTTGCAGCAGGCAAGTATTTGTGTAAAATTGTTTCGCAGAGCCACACAGCGTTTTTTTACAAAGATTCGCAGAGCGTAACGTTACACCTCAATAGAAACTACCAAACCTTCATTGCTCCTCACATTAAAAACAGTATCATCATCAAAAATTAAATATTGCCCTTTGATACCTACTAATTTTCCAGTATATTTTGGTGTTTTTATCAAATTTAAACTTTTAGGCTTTTCGGGATGTTTTTTTACGGGAAAGTTTAAATGTGTTTCTGAATTATTTTCGATAAAATACTGTTTCGCTTCTTCAGGAATAAATTCTTTTAGCTTCTCTCTCCATTCAAGCAAACTAACATCTTCAATATCATTCTTTAGCATTTTACGCCAATTGGTTTTATCTGCAACAAACTCCTTTAAAGCAACCTCTGTAATTCCGGCTAAATATCTGTTTGGTGTTTCTACAATTTCAATGGCTTCGTGCGCTCCTTGATCTATCCATCTTGTTGGCACTTGTCCTTTTCTGGTTACACCAACTTTTACGTTGCTAGAATTTGCCAAATACACAATATGTGGTTTTAACTGCACTGATTGCTCATACGCTAAATCTCTATCTTCAATTCCTAAATGCGCCTTGCTTAATTCGGGTTTCATGATCCAATCTGCCGCATTCGGAATGTCAAAAAAACAAGATTTACAAAAACCTTGTCTGTAAACTGTCTTTTCTAAATGACAATTTAAACATTCGTATTTTATAAAACTGATAGAAATCTCCTTATTTAACAACTGATTCATGTTTAAAAAATCAGTTTTCATATCTAAATAATACTGAATTTCTTCTAGATTTTCAGTTTTCATTTTTTTTAACACTCCTTGATATTGCATAACGAAATTTTAGTATTTTTAGCGTTCAACAAATTTACAAAAAAACGGAACTTAATTTATGGCATTACCCATAGTAAATTCAATCATTTCATGGTTTTTAAAAAAACGAATTCATCAGATTGAATTATTTTTAAAATATCCTACGGATGTGCAGGAAGAACTGCTGTTAAAACTTACGCATGCTTCTAGAAAAACCGAGTTTGGTAAAGCGTATCAATTTTCAGCTATCAAAAATTATAAAGATTTTACAAATTTAGTTCCCATTCAAAAATATGAAAGTGTCGAACCTTTAATTGAGCGTTGTAGAAAAGGAGAACAAAATTTATTTTGGCCAACGCCCATAAAATGGTTTGCAAAAAGTAGCGGAACCACCAATGCAAAGAGTAAATTTATTCCTGTAAGTGACGAGTCCTTAGAGTATTGCCACATGAAAGCTGGCAAAGACATGCTGTGTTTGTTCATTAACAACAACGAAGAAACGTTGTTGTTTACGGGTAAAGCGCTAAGACTAGGCGGAAGTTCTGATATTTACGAGGATAATAATTCTTATTTTGGAGATTTATCTGCAATTATTACAGAAAACTTACCCTTTTGGGCAGATTATAGCTCTGCTCCTAGTCAAGAAGTTTCTTTAATGGCAGAATGGGAAACTAAAATGGAGGCGATTATTGATGAGACAATTCATGAGAATATTACCAGTTTAGTTGGTGTACCAAGTTGGATGCTCGTCTTATTAAACCGCGTTTTAGAACGAACCGGAAAAAATAATATTCTAGAGGTTTGGCCTAATCTGGAAGTATATTTTCATGGAGGCGTTAACTTTAACCCTTATAGAGAGCAGTATAAAAAGCTAATTCCTAAAAAGGATTTTCAATATTATGAAACCTATAATGCTTCTGAAGGCTTTTTTGCTATTCAAGATAAAAATCGTTCTAAAGAATTATTGTTGATGTTAGATTACGGAATTTTTTATGAGTTTATTCCGATGAAAAATTATAAGGGAGAAAAATCTTCAACAATTCCTTTATCCGAAGTAAAAAAGGATATTGATTATGCTTTAATAATTACCACAAATAGTGGTTTATGGCGTTATTTAATTGGCGACACCATAAGGTTTACCTCTTTAGAGCCTTATCGAATTAAAATTACAGGAAGAACAAAACACTATATTAATGTTTTTGGTGAAGAACTAAATATTGAAAATGTAGAAGATGCTTTAAAACTAGCTTGCGAAAAAACAAATGCAACCATTGTTGATTATACGGTAGGACCTATTTTTATGAAAGATAAAAATAGTGGTGGTCATGAATGGATTATTGAATTCAATAAAAAACCAAAAACCATGTGTTATTTTACAGAGTTGTTAGACAATGCCTTAAAATCTATCAATTCTGATTATGAAGCAAAACGTTACAATTCTATGGCTTTGGCAATGCCTAAAATTCATGTGGCAAAAAAAGGGTTATTTTATGATTGGCTAAAGAAAAAAGATAAATTAGGCGGACAACATAAAGTGCCAAGGTTGTCTAATTCTAGAGCTTTTGTAGAGGAGTTATTGGCGTTATAAAAACTACACTTTACGTTCTACAACATAATCTATCATTTGTAATAAAGAGGCTCTATAAGGCGACTCTGGGTAATTTTGTAAAATGGCTAAAGCTTTGTTTTTATAACTATTCATTTTAGCAGTAGTGTATTCGATACCACCATTTTGTTTTACGAATGCAATCACTTCTTTTACTCTAACTTTATCTTTATTGTATTTCTTGATAGAATTTATAATCCAAGCTTTTTCTTTTTTAGAGCAATTATTCAAAGTATGAATTAGTGGTAAGGTCATTTTTTGCTCTTTAATATCGATGCCTGTAGGTTTTCCTATTTTTTCATCAGAATAATCAAATAGGTCATCTTTAATCTGGAAAGCGATACCAATATATTCGCCAAATTTTCGCATTTGCTGCACAGTGTCTTGTTTTGCACCTACAGAAGCCGCACCAATTCCGCAACAAGCAGCAATTAAACTTGCTGTTTTCTGACGGATAATATCAAAATAAATATCTTCTGTAATATCTAGCTTTCTTGCTTTTTCTATTTGCAATAATTCACCTTCGCTCATTTCACGAACCGCGATAGAAATTAATTTTAACAAATCGAAATCTTCATTATCGATCGATAAAAGCAGTCCTTTAGAAAGTAAAAAATCACCCACTAAAACCGCAATTTTATTTTTCCAAAGAGCATTTATAGAGAAAAAACCACGTCTTCTATTGCTATCATCTACCACATCATCATGCACTAAAGTGGCTGTATGAATTAATTCTACGACAGAAGCTCCTCTATAGGTTCTTTCATCAAAACCGCCATCAGAAACCATTTTTGCAACTAAAAAAACAAACATTGGTCGCATTTGTTTTCCTTTTCTACGAACAATATAATAGGTAATTCTGTTTAAAAGTGGTACTTTAGAAAGCATAGAATCCTTGAACTTTTTTTCAAAGAGTTCCATTTCACTTTTAATAGGAAGTTTTATAGATTCTACTGTTTTCATCCGTTTTACAAATTTTACTATATTAAAGGAAATATCGAAAGCCGTAAATACCAACGGCAGGAGATAAAGCTAATTGAAAGCTAAATTTTTTAGCGAATCTATAGTCAAAAGTAAGCCCGGCCAAAGGGTTAATTTCTCCTTTAAATAGAAACGTATTTCTAAACGGTATAGTAGGTACATCGACTAATTCACCATGATAACCATACATAATACCAATACCATAAATAAGCGACAATTTTTGAGTAATACCAATTTTCCTTTTATATAGTGCCCCTATAGTAGGCTCATTAAAAGAATTTTTAAAAACCAAAAGCTCTATACTTTTGTAGTTAAAAGTGGTGTACCAAACTTCATTAAACTCTAAAGAAGTGTAGTGCGTGCCAAAGGGAAGAAAAGATATCGAAGTTTCTAACTCTTCTCCTTTTAGTGTTTGCCAAAAAGTTTTCTTTTTGTCTTGCGCTACTAAACTTAATGAACATAAAAGTAATAAACTGATACTAAAATTCTTCATCATTAAAGTTTTTAAGATTTATTTGCCAATTGTCCGCAAGCAGCATCAATATCTTTACCTCTACTTCTTCTTACATTTATGGTAATACCATTCATTTCTAAATTAGAAATATAATTATTAATTGCAGATGAACTTGCTTGCTGAAACTCACCATCATCTATAGGATTGTATTCTATTAAATTCACTTTACAAGGTACCGCTTTACAAAAATCTACCAGTGCTATAATATCCTCTTTTTTGTCGTTAATTCCGTCCCAAACAATATATTCATAGGTAATTTCTCGTTGCGTTTTTTCATACCAATACTCTAAAGATTCGCGTAAATCTTTTAACGGAAAAGTACTATTAAAAGGCATAATTGAAGTTCTTACTTCATCAATCGCAGAATGTAAAGAAACGGCTAAATTAAATTTCACGTCTTCATCTGCCATCATTTTAATCATTTTTGGCACACCAGAAGTAGATACTGTAATTCTTTTTGATGACATTCCTAAACCTTCGGGAGATGTAATCATTTCTATAGATTTCATTACGTTTTTATAGTTCATGAGCGGTTCTCCCATTCCCATAAAAACAATATTTGTCAGTTTATGATTAAAGTACAATCTGCTTTGCTTATCGATAACCACAACTTGATCGTAAATTTCATCAGGATTTAAATTCCGCATTCTTTTTAAACGAGACGTTGCACAGAATTTACAATCTAAACTACAACCAACCTGACTAGAAACACAGGCTGTTGTTCTTTTTTTAGTCGGAATTAAAACAGACTCTACAATTAAACCATCATGTAGTTTAATGCCGTTTTTTATAGTACCATCCTCACTTTTTTGCATAGAATCTACTTGTATGTGATTAATCACAAAGTTTTCTTCTAACATTTCTCTGGTTTGTTTAGAAATGTTGGTCATAGCATCAAAAGTGTGCAACGATTTACTCCATAGCCACTCATAAACTTGGTTGCCACGAAAAGCTTTGTCGCCATTTTCTACAAAAAAATCTCGCAATTGCTCTTTAGTTAAGGCTCTAATATCTTTCTTTTTTGTTTCCATGTTCTGCAAAAATACAAAACCTCACAGCGATACTGAAGTAAGTTCAGCAAAGGCTTGTGAGGTTTATGAATATATAAATGATTTGTAATTATATAATTAACAACGCATCGCCGTATGTAGAAAATTTATAACCTTCTTTAATGGCTACTTTATACGCTTCCATTAAAAAATCATACCCAGCAAAAGCAGCTCCCTGCATCATTAAGGTAGATTTTGGTGGATGAAAATTCGTAATCATAGCGTTTGCGATGCTAAACTCAAAAGGAGGAAAAATAAATTTATTTGTCCAACCTTCAAAAGCATTTAATTCTTGTTTTGAAGAAACAGAAGATTCTACAGTTCTCATAACCGTTGTACCTACGGCACAAATTCTTCTTTTTTCTTTTTTAGCTTTGTTTATTTTCTCTGCCGTAGCAGCAGGAATTACAATTTGTTCAGAATCCATTTTGTGTTTCGATAAATCTTCTACCTCAACAGCACTAAAAGTTCCTAACCCAACATGCAATGTCATTTCAGCAAAATCTACGCCTTTAATTTCTAAACGCTTTAATAAATGTTTAGAAAAATGCAAACCCGCTGCAGGTGCTGCAACCGCTCCTTCATGTTTTGCGTAAATGGTTTGAAAACGATCTTCATCAGAAGCTTCCACGTCTCTATTCATTGACTTTGGTAAAGGAGTTTCTCCTAATTCCAATAATTTTTCTCTAAAAGCCTCGTAACTTCCATCGTATAAAAAACGTAAAGTTCTTCCTCTAGACGTTGTATTATCTATCACTTCTGCCACTAAACTATCATCTTCTCCAAAAAACAATTTGTTTCCGATTCTAATTTTTCTTGCCGGATCTACTAAAACATCCCACAATCTGTTTTCAGAATTTAGTTCTCTCAATAAGAAAACCTCAATTCTTGCTCCTGTTTTTTCCTTATTCCCAAACATTCTTGCAGGAAAAACTTTGGTGTTATTCAACATCATTACATCACCTTCTTCAAAGTAATCAATAACATCTTTAAAAGTTTTGTGCTCTATAGTTTGGTCTTTTCTATTTAATACCATCAAACGAGATTCATCTCTATGCTCTGCAGGGTAAGTTGCTAGCAGTTCTTCTGGTAATTCAAAATCAAATTGCGATAATTTCATATATATATTTGCTATAAAAGTTGCAAAGATACGATATGCAAATAGGCGTTGTCAAGTGTTTGACTGTTTATCTTTTAACTTCGCTAATATTAATTCCAATTTGTTGCATATCATCCCAAAATTTTTGGTATGACTTTGTAACCACTTCCGCATTTAAAATTTTAATAGAAACCTTTAAAGCCAAAGGTGCAAACGCCATTGCCATTCTGTGATCGTTATAGGTTTTAATGGCTATATTTTCTTTTATTTCTGATGATTTTTTTAGATGTAAACTTTTGTCTGTCACGGTAATTATGGCCCCCAACTTCGATAATTCGTCATGTAAAGCCACCAATCTATCGGTTTCTTTGATCTTTAAAGTATGCAAACCCACTAAATTGCACGCAATTCCTTCTGCAAAACATGTAACTGCAATTGTTTGTGCAATGTCAGGCGCATTTTTTAAATCGATTTCTAAAACCCCTTTATTACTTTCCTTTTCTTTTTTTAGGGTGATAAAATTCTCGCCGAAAATAGTTTGTACCCCAAAATGTTGGTAAATCTCTGCCAAACAAGAATCGCCTTGTAAACTTTCTTTTTTATAGGCAGATAATTGGATTTCTGAACCCATTGCTGCAGAGGCAACAATCGAATAAAAATAACTTGCAGAGCTCCAATCAGATTCTACCACAACAACTTGTTTCTGTATTTCTTTCTTCGGATGTACCTTGATGACATTCCCTTCAAATTTATTCTCGATGCCTAACTGCGTTAACAAACTCAATGTCATTTTTATATACGGAATTGATGTAATATCGCCTAAAAGCTCAATTTCCAATCCGTTTTCTAATTTCGAAGCGATTAATAATAAGGAAGAAATATATTGACTACTCACATTTCCGTTAATCTGAACTTTATCTTTTGTAATTTTTGTTCCTTTCAATCTTATTGGCGGATATCCAACTTTTTCTTCGTAAGATATTTCTGCGCCCAAATCACTCAAAGCATTAACCAAAATTTCAATCGGTCTGTTTTGCATTCTTTCAGAACCTGTTAAAACCGTTTCTCTACCTTGGTTTACTGCAAAATAAGAGGTTAAAAAACGCATCGCTGTACCCGCATGGCTAATATCTACCAATTCATTATCTGTAGAAAGTGCATGTTGCATATGTATAGAATCATCTGAATCTGATAAATTTTCAATAGCTATTTCTGGAAATAGTTTTTGTAAAATAAGCAATCTATTCGACTCACTTTTAGAACCAGAAATGGTAATTTTTTCATGAATATTTTTATCCGCTATAACATTTAACAATATGTCCATTCTCAAACCTGATTTTAATTCTTACTTTTAACTTTCAAACTTACAACTAACCCTTATGAAAAAAATTCTTTTTCTGGCAATTTGCATTTTTCTGTCTGCAAGCGTCAAAGTTAATGCACAAAAAACAGCTACCAAAGTTTCTGAAGAATATTTTAGCGCTGTAGAATGGCGAAATATTGGCCCTTTTAGAGGCGGAAGATCTGCTGCCGTTACCGGTGTTTCTGATAAAGCGAATCTTTTTTATATGGGCGCAACTGGCGGTGGTGTATGGAAAACTACCGATGCCGGTAATACTTGGCAAAATATTTCTGACGGCTTTTTTGGGGGTTCTGTGGGCGCAGTTGCCGTTGCTGAATCTGATAACAACGTAATTTATGTTGGTATGGGAGAAAAAACCGTTCGAGGAAATGTTTCTTCTGGTGACGGAATTTGGAAATCTGAAAACGCAGGAAAAACTTGGAAACACATGGGTTTAAAAAACTCTAGACACATTCCTAGAATGAGAATTCATCCTGAAAATGCTGATATTGTTTTTGCAGGTGTCATGGGTGATTTATACAAACCAACCCAAGAAAGAGGTATTTATAAATCTGTTGATGGTGGCGAAAACTGGAAAAAAGTGTTATTTTCTGATGAAAACTCTGGCGTTGTCGATTTAATTATCGACCCAAATAATCCTAGAATTTTATATGCTACTACTTGGGATGTGCGAAGAACTCCGTATAGTTTGTCGTCTGGCGGGAAAGGTTCTGCGATGTGGAAAAGTACCGACGAAGGAGAAACTTGGACGAATATTTCTGAAAATAAAGGATTACCAAATGGCATTTGGGGAATTAGCGGTGTAACTGTTTCACCAGTAAATTCTGATATTGTTTGGGCATTGATAGAAAATGAAAAAGGTGGCGTTTATAAATCTACGGATGCCGGTAAAACTTGGGAACTGATCAATTCTGAACGAAAATTACGCCAAAGAGCTTGGTATTACACGCGTTTATACGCAGATACTCAAGACGAAGATATTTTATATGTTTTAAATGTTCGCTATCATAAATCTACCGATGGCGGAAAATCATATTCAACTTACAATGCTCCTCATGGCGATCATCATGATTTATGGATTGCGCCAGAAGACAACCAAAGAATGATTATTGGTGATGATGGTGGAGCTCAAATTTCTTTTGATGCTGGTGAAAATTGGAGTACGATGGATAATCAACCAACTTCGCAATTTTATAGAGTTACCACAGATAATCATTTTCCGTATCGAATTTTAGCTGCACAACAAGACAATTCTACTGTTCGAATTGCTCATAGAAATTCTGAAAGTTTTATTACAGAATCTGATTGGACATCCACCGCAGGTGGAGAAAGTGCACATATTGCCGTAGATCCTTTAAATGATGATATTGTTTATGGTGGAAGTTATGGCGGATTATTAACCAGAAAAAATCATAAAACGGGAGAAACAAGAGCTATAAACGTTTGGCCAGACGACCCAATGGGGCATGGAGCTGAAGATTTTAAATATCGTTTTCAATGGAATTTTCCAATCTTCTTTTCGCCAAATAATAAAAAGAGATTGTACGCTGCTTCTAATCAGTTGCATGTGACCGAAAATGAAGGACAATCTTGGGAAGTAATTAGTCCTGATTTAACAAGAAACGATCCTACAACGTTAGGCTCTTCTGGCGGCCCTATTACACAAGACAATACAGGCGTTGAATATTACGGAACTATTTTCGCTGCAACAGAATCTGCCTTTGAACCTGGTTTAATTTACACAGGCTCTGATGACGGTTTGGTGCATGTCTCTAAAAATAATGGCAAAACTTGGGATAATATTACCCCTAAAAAAATGCCCGAATGGATGATGATTAATTGTATTGAAGTAGATCCTTTTACAAAGGGTGGCGCTTATATTGTTGGTACAAAATATAAATCTGGCGATTATGCACCTTATATTTATAAAACAGAAAACTACGGAAAATCTTGGGATTTAATTGTAGACGGAATTGGAGAAGAAAGTTTTACCAGAGCCTTAAGAGCAGATCCTAAAAGAAAAGGCTTGTTATATGCTGGCACAGAAAAAGGAATGTATATTTCTTTTGATGACGGAAAAAACTGGCAATCTTTTCAACAAAATTTACCGATTGTACCAATTACCGATTTGGCCATTAAAGACGATAATTTAATTGCGGCAACACAAGGTCGTTCTCTTTGGATTATTGACGATTTAACCCCTTTACATCAACTAAATGAAGCAATCTTAAAAGAAGATCTGGTTTTATACCAGCCAAAAGATGCGTATAATTTATCTGGCGGAAACGGACGAACTTCTAGAACTGCAGGGACAAACCATGCTGGTGGTGTTGCTGTAAATTATTTTATCAAAAAAGAAAACGAAAAAGATACGATTGCACTGTCTTTTTATGATTCGAATGATACTTTAATCAAAAAATATTCAACAAAACCAAACAAAGAAAACAAAGAAGAAACTTTAAAACTTGAAGATGGAAACAATGTTTTTAACTGGAACATGATGTATACTGGCGCAGAATCTGTAAAAGGAATGATTTTATGGTGGGCTTCTTTAGATGGCCCAATGGCATTGCCTGGAACTTATAAAGTAGAATTAGCTGTGAACGATAGAAAAATACAGCAGAGTTTTAAGATTTTAAAAAATCCTGTTTCTGAAGCTTCAGAAAGTGATATGAAAGCGCAATTTGACTTTATCAATAATATCAACACTAAAATGACCGAAATTCATAAAGCATTGATAAACGTGAAAAAAGTGAGAGCCCAGGTTAGTTTGTTAAAAACATCTATTTCTGATAAAACAAAACATAAAGAGTTGTTAGATTTTGCGGATACTTTAGTAAAAGACATGACTAAAATTGAAGAAACGCTATATCAAACAAAATCTAAAAGCGGACAAGATCCATTGAATTTCCCGATTCGTTTAAACAATAAATTGGCACATTTAAATTCTTTAACAAGAATAGGAAACTATGCGCCTACGCAACAAGCAATCGATTTTAAGAATGCTATTACAAAAGATATTGACATAGAATTAACTAAATTATATACGCTGTTTGATAAAAAGGTAAAAGAATTAAATAAAAAAGTAAAAGAAAGTACGATTGATTTGATTCGGTTGGATTAAAGAACACATCACTTAATTAAAATAGCGACTTTTTAAAGTCGCTATTTTAATTTTACTTCGTTTTCTTATTGGTTACATAAATGCCATAGAAAAAGCTAATTAGAATTTTTGATACCCAAAAATTCTTCCATTTTCCGTCTGCAAAATTTAGCTCATTTACTTTAGCGAAATCTCCTGAAAAAATAGCTCCCCAACTATTCCATAACAAACTAATTAAAACCACAATAATAAAAAAAGGAATGGTAATTTTTGCAACATTATTCCAAAATATTGGTTGTTTAATTTTTTCTTTAAAAGTCATTTATTTTAATTTTTGATTATTATGATGGCGATCGTGATCGCGTTTTGTTTTAATATCTAATTTCTTTTCAAAAGCATCTTGCAAATTAATACCTGTTTGATTTGCTAAACACAAAACCACAAATAATACATCTGCTAATTCTTCTCCTAAATCTTTGTTTTTATCAGATTCTTTTTCACTTTGCTCGCCATAACGTCTTGCTATAATTCGGGCAACCTCACCAACCTCTTCGGTTAGTTGTGCCATATTTGTAAGTTCATTAAAATAGCGAACTCCATGCTTTTTTATCCAATCATCTACTTGCTGTTGTGCGTTTTCTATATTCATGTTTCTTTTATTAAAAGATTGTAGCGTTTAAAGATTCAAAGATATAGTTTCTAAAATTAGTTGGTTTGTTTCTAAACTTTAAAACAGCCCCAATAAAAACAGCCCCAATATAAGTTCTAAAAAACGTACGTATTTATTTCTTAAAACATGCCGTTTTCAGCCAATCAAAAACTTTTTAAAGTAAAGCCAAAAGACAGCATACCGTCTTCTTGTTTTTGACTTTCGATAACAATACTTTCAAAAGTATGCAGGTAATTTATTTTAAAATTTAAGAATTTCCAAACAGGCAATTCTAACCCTAAATCTGCTTGCCAGCGAAAATTATTACTTTGCTCAAGAGAGGGTTGAAAATAAATTTCGTGATTTATAAGTACTTTTTTCTTAAACAAATTATACTTTCCGTTTACCCAAAAAGTACTCCGAAAGGTATTGATAGATTGATTTCCGTTATATTCGGTAAGATTAAATTTAGCGCTTGCAAACTTGGTTTGCTCGTACTCACTTGAAACCGAAAATTTAAGCCAATATTCTTTATTTTCTAAAACCTGATAGGTAACTCCGACACCTACTAAAGAACGTAAATCGATTTCCCTTCTAAAATTTGTGCTTACAAAGCTTAACAATAACGGATATATTTTACGGTTTGGATTGAAATATAAAAAGTTAAGACTCAAAATATCTTCATCTGCCTTTACTTTTCCGAATGCCTGATACACATAAGAATTGATAGTTTTAAACACCCATTTTTCGGCTGGTTTGAAACTCACATCAGATTTTGCCCTAAAAATTAAAGTCTCTACATTACCTCCTTGCCAAAACCCTGTTAAAGAAATTTTTGCCTTAAATTTTAAGGTATCACTTTCATTAATTTGAGCTGAAATAAAAATGGGGAGAAACAAAAAACAAAATAAAATATTTTTCATGCTATTTCATTAAAAAATTACTCTTTTAAACCTTTTTCTGAAGAATAAAATTCTAAAACAAAAATATACAACATAAATTAACGAACAACTAAATTTAAGAAAGCAATCAAGAGCAAGGTTAGCAACCGGTAAACTCTTTAACATGCATCTAAAAACACATCAACTTCTTTATAAAAATCTTTCGGATTTTCTGCATGCAACCAATGCCCTGCGTTCTTTATTTCTACAATTTTATGGTTAGGAAAATGAGCATCGATAATAATATGTTCAGAAGAAATGATATATCCCGACTTTTCTCCTTTTAAAAATAAGGTTTCTTTTATAAACTTTGTACCTGTTGGCAAAGGTTTACCAACTTCAGGATTATTTTCTGTCAATGATTTTAAATTAAAACGATACGCTAAAAGCCCTTTTTCTTTCCAATAGATGTTTTTTAGTAAGAACTGACGAACCCCAATTTCTGCTATATACTTGGCAACTTGTTTATCAACCAAACCTCTAGAGTTTTGTTTTGTAAAGTCGACCGAATTTAAACCTGCTAAAATTGCGTTATGATGTTGTGCATATTCTTTTGGTGAAATATCAACAACTATCAATTTATCAACCAAATCTGGATATTTTACAGCAAATAACATCGCTGTTTTTCCGCCCATAGAGTGCCCGATCAAATAAAAGCTTTCTAATTTGTAATCTTGAATATACGCGTACAAATCATCGACCAAAAGCTCATAATTAAACGCATCGGCATGAAAACTTCGCCCGTGATTTCTTTGGTCTATTAAATGAACTTGGTAATTTTCAGCAAATTGATTTCCTAAAGTTTTCCAATTATCACTCGAACCAAAATAACCATGTAAAATTAATAAAGGCTTCCCTTCTCCTAAAATTTGTGAATGTAATATTGGATTTTTTGTCATTTTTATTTGATTGTACTGAAAAGTTTCCCTGTACAAGAAACAATAATGCACAGAAAAACTATAACTTTTATTTTAAGATTCTCTTCTTTAGAAATTATTTAGATGCAGATCGCTTTTTTAGCATCGCTTATTGATTATAGACTGATACTAAAAACTAACTATTATTTTAATCGATGCAAATACATATTCACAACATTTTCTAAACCTAAATACAAACTTTCTGTAATTAAGGCATGTCCTATAGAAACTTCGGCTAGATTAGGAATGTTCTCTTTAAAAAACTTGATATTCTCTAAACTTAAATCATGCCCTGCATTAATTCCCAAACCTAATTTATGTGCTAAAATTGCAGCCTCTGTATATGGTTTTATAGCGTCTTTATTGCCTTTAGTAAATTCGCTTGCAAAATATTCTGTGTACAATTCTATTCTGTCCGTTCCTGTTTTTGCGGCAGCTTCTATCAATTTCACATCTGTATCAATGAAAATAGAAGTTCTAATTCCGTTTTTCTGAAACTCTTGAATTACTTCTTTTAAAAAAGATTGATGCAATATGGTATTCCAACCTGCATTAGATGTAACTGCATCAATTGCATCTGGCACGAGAGTAACCTGCGTTGGCTTTGTTTCTAAAACCAAATCCATAAACGATTGTATCGGGTTGCCTTCGATATTAAATTCTGTTCTCACAGTATTTTTTAGATCTCTTGCATCTTGATACCGAATATGCCTTTCATCTGGTCTTGGGTGAATTGTAATTCCTTCTGCCCCGAAATCTTCGATATCGGCAGCCACTTTTAATAAATTAGGCACATTACCACCTCTAGAGTTTCGTAAAGTTGCAATTTTATTAATATTTACGCTTAACTTTGTCATTGTATAAAATTAGCTTACAAAGATAATTCATTTAATCATTTTATCCTATATTCGTAACGAATGAACATAAACGATTACATACTACAAGAGATTAAAGTTATAGAACTGAAAAACACAGTGAGGAGCGCCCAAACGCTGTTTAAAAATTATCCGATAACACATTTTCCTGTTATTGAAAACGAAAAACTATTAGGTTCTTTTGCCGAAGACGATCTACAAACAATTGAAAACAAAGAAGATGAACTTGTAGGTTATGCACATTTATTAAATACTTTTTTTGCAGATGAAGAAGCGACGGTCTTAGAGTTGCTTAAAATTTTTGCGGATAACGATACCAATATAATTCCGGTTTTAGACAAAGATAAAAACTACATTGGTTATTACGACTTGAGAGATGTACTGGATGTTTTTTCTACAAGTCCTTTTATGATCGAAGAAAGTGAAACTTTAATTGTAGAAAAATTAGAAAATGATTACTCTATGAGTGAAGTAACTCAAATTGTAGAATCTAATGGTGGTAAATTATTAGGCTTGTATATTTCTCAAAAAGAAAATGAATCTGTGCAAGTAACCTTAAAAATAATATCCGAAGAAATTAACGAGATCATGCACACGTTTAGGCGGTATGATTACAAAGTTATTTCTGCTCATGAAAATGATATTTATTTAGAGGATTTAAAAAACAGATCAGAGTATCTACAAAAATATCTAGAAATGTAACCATCTTAGATGGTTTTATTAAAAATTACTACACGGTTTTTTTTTAATACGTTAATGAATTATACAAAATGAAGAAAGTTGCAATTTACGGCCAATCTTATTCAATTTCTGCAGAAAAAGAAATCCAGATTTTATTGGAGGTTCTTAAAGAAAATAACATTGTCAATTTTATTGAAAAAGAGTTTTATGATTTATTAGTTGAAGGTAATATTTTAGATAAAAAATACCCAACTTTTTCTCATTTTTCTGATTTAGATAACTCTTTTGATGCCATGTTTACTTTAGGTGGAGATGGTACTATTTTAAGAGCTGTTACCTATATAAGACATTTAGACATTCCTATTTTAGGAATTAATACAGGACGTTTAGGTTTTTTGGCCACCATTAATAAAGGAAAAATAAAAGAAAGTATTACGTTAATATTAAATCGTGCATATACCATTCAAGAAAGAACCTTACTTTCTGTTAAAACATCACCCAAAACACCAGAATTTGAAGAGCTTAATTTTGCTTTAAATGAGGTAACTATTGCCAGAAAAAACACGACTTCTATGATTGGTGTTAGAACAAGTTTAAACAACGAATATTTAACAAATTATTGGGCAGATGGTTTAATCATAGCAACCCCAACAGGCTCTACAGGTTATTCTTTAAGTTGCAATGGTCCTGTAATATCACCAGACTCTAAAAACCTGATTATTACACCTATTGCACCTCATAATTTAAACGCAAGGCCTATGGTAATATCTGACGAAACCAATATTCAGTTAACCATAGATTCTAGAGAAAAAGATTTTTTAATTTCATTAGATTCTAGAATTACTACCGTACCAAAAAACACCCAAGTATCCATAACCAAGGCGCCGTTTACAATTCAAAGTATTATTCCGAATAATCAATCTTTTCTAAAAACTTTACGGACAAAACTGTTGTGGGGAGAAGATACTAGAAACGAAACCAACCTTTAACAAAGAAGCTGCAATAAATCTCTCAAATAGTTGTTATTCAAAAAAGACTGACTATTAACTTTAAAAAGCAAATTGAAATCCCTACATTTGCTCGCTATTTTTTAGGATGAAAAAAAGAATATCATTACTCATTTTTATAAGTATCTCTAGCATTTTGTTAGGGCAAGAATATGAGGCTGGCGTATTTATTGGAGGCTCTAATTATGTTGGAGACATTGGTAGAACCAACTATATCTACCCAAATAATATTGCTGGTGCTGTATTTTTTAAATATAATTGGAATCCAAGAATAGCACTAAGAGCTACCTATAGTTATTTACCCATAAAAGGAGATGATTTAGACGCAGATACAGATTTTAGAAACGATAGAGCTTTAAACTTTTCAAATACCATAAACGAATTGGCAGTAGGGATAGAATATAATTTTTATGAATACGACATCTCTTCAGAGGATAAAAGCTGGACTCCTTATCTTTTATTAGAACTAGCCGCTTTTAATTATAAGTATATTGTTTCAGAACCGCTACCTGGTCAGTACGAGTATGCCACTAAGAATTCGGTTTCCGTACCTTTTGGAATAGGCTTTAAATCTAAATTAGTAGGTCCTATTGCATTTTCTTTAGAAACAAAATTTAGGTATACTTTTGAAGATGATCTCGATTATACAACTGGCAGAATACCAAGTTTAAGCTTGGGAGGCGATGGTAAAGATTGGTATATGTTTACAGGCGTTTCTTTAATTTATACGTTTGGTAGACCTGCGTGTTATACAAAAGGATTATAACACATGGATAAAAAACTACGCATCGATTTACAGAGAGTTCCAAAACACGTTGCCATTATTATGGATGGCAATGGGCGCTGGGCTAAAGGTAGAGGGATGAGTAGAATTTTTGGTCATAGAAATGCACTAACTGCGGTAAGAGAATCTGTAGAGGCAGCTTCACAATTAAATATAGAAGCCATTACTTTATATGCCTTTTCTACAGAAAACTGGAATCGTCCTAAATTAGAGATAGATGCTTTAATGAGTTTACTCATTAATTCCTTAAAAAAAGAATTACCAGACTTTATGAAAAATGGCGTGAAGGTTAATTCTATTGGCTCTATAGAAAACATGCCAAAAAATGCCCAAAAAGTACTAAATGATGTTATTTTTGAAACCAGAAATAACACAGATATTATCTTAACTTTTGCGCTTAGCTATGGCTCAAGAGAAGAAATTGTTAACGCAATCAAAAACATATCCAAAAAAGTTGTTAATAAAGAGCTCGATTTAGAAAAAATAGATGAAAATACTATAAATAACCATTTATATACATTTAATTTGCCCAACGTAGATTTAATGATAAGAACTAGTGGAGAACAACGCATTAGTAATTTTTTATTATGGCAAATGGCGTATGCCGAACTGTATTTTACGGATACACTTTGGCCTGATTTTAGACAAGAACATTTCTATGATGCAATCATAGACTACCAGAATAGAGAAAGACGATTTGGAAAAACAAGCGAACAAATTACAGAATAAATTTTATATGAAATTAATTTCTGCAACAGTAGTGCTATTCGCATTATTTTTTACTTTTAATGTAAATGCACAAACAAAAATAGACACTATTTCTAATACTACTGCTTCTTTTGAGAAAGGAAAAGATTATATTTTAGGAGGGATTTCTGTTACTGGTTTAAAGAAATTTAGTGAAGAAACCGTAAAAGTATTTACAGGTCTTAGAACAGGTCAGGTAATTAAACTACCGGGTGATAAACTTACCAGTGCTATTAAAAAGTTATACGAAAGTAAGCAGTTTAGTAACGTAGATGTTTATTTAGCTAAATTAGATGGTGAATCTGTATACCTTGAATTTGATGTACAAGAATTACCTCAATTAAATGAAATAACCATTAGCGGAATTAAAAAATCTAAAGCTAAAGAATTAAAAAAAGAGGCTGAATTAAAAACAGGCGCCATGGTTACAGACAATTTAGTTGTAACCACTAAAAACTATTTTACAAAAAAATATACAGATAAAGGGTTCCTAAAAACAAAAGTTAATTTAGATATTCAAAACGATACTTCAGATATTAACATTGTTAATATGAAGATCTATATTGATAAAGGTTCTAAAATAAAGATAAAAGACATTATTTTTGACGGTAATAAAGCGCTTGCAGGCAAAAAGCTTCGTAAGGCAATGAAAAACACCAAAGAAAAATTCTTTGGTCGTTTTTGGAAAGGGTCAAAATATATAGAAGAAGAGTATCAAGAAGATTTAGAAGCTATTCTAGATAAATACAGTAGACTTGGTTACCGAGATGCCCGTATTTTAAGTGAAGGTATTTCATGGAATGAAGACAATACGATTAACATAAATATAGATTTAGAAGAAGGAAGACAATATCGTTTTGCAGACATCTTATTTGTAGGAAATAAAGAATATACAGACGAACAGTTAAGAGCTGTTTTAAGAATTGATAAAGGTGATGTGTACAATGGCGCCGTCTTAAAAGAGAGAGTTAAAGGAGATGGTTCACCAACATCAGAAGATTTATCTACCATGTACCAAGATACTGGCTTTTTATTTTCGCAAGTAAATGCCGTAGAAACAAAAGTTGAAAACGATTCTATTACGGTAGAAATTAGAATTAGAGAGGATGAAAAAGCAAGAATTAGAAAAGTAACAGTAACAGGTAATGACAAAACAAATGATCATGTAATTTTTAGAGAATTGCGGGTAAAACCAGGAGATTTATTTAGTAGAAGTAATATTATACGTTCTATTAGAGAAATTGGTCAATTAGGTTTCTTTGATCAAAATGTATCTCCAAATGTAATTCCTGATTATCAAAATAAAACGGCAGACATCGATTTTACTGTTATTGAAAAAGGAGGAAGCCAGATAGAATTACAAGGTGGTTATGGTGGTGGTGCCTTTATTGGTACTCTAGGATTGTCATTTAATAATTTCTCGATTAGAAACCTCTTAAACAAAGACGCGTACAAACCTTTGCCTATGGGCGATGGTCAAAATTTAGCCTTACGTTTACAAACAAGTAGAACCTTTAGTACGTATAGTTTTTCGTTTACAGAACCTTGGTTGGGTGGTAAAACTCCGCAATCATTATCATTCTCTGTATACTCATCAAACCAATATCAACTAAATCCGCAAACTTTTGATGTAGATAGAGATCGTAGTTTGGGTATTATTGGTGCATCAATCGGTTTAGGAAAACGTTTAAAATGGCCAGATGACTTTTTCCAGTTATCACAAACCGTCAGTTACCAAAGCTTTAAATTAAATGATTATGGCTTTAGAGTGGGCGCAGATATTTTAAATAATGGTACTTTAAATAATTTAGCATACAATGCAAGTTTAACAAGAAACTCTGCCGGACCTAGTTTAATTTTCCCAACCTACGGATCAGAATTTACTTTAGGCGTAAAAGCAACATTTCCTTATTCTTTAGTAAATGGTAAAGACTATTCTATTGATGGGGGTTTATCTGCAGCGGAAACAAGTGCACAGATAGCAGAAAAATACAAATGGTTAGAGTACTATAAATTAAGCATAAAAGGTAAATGGTACACGGCTTTTACAGACAAGTTAGTTTTAATGTCTAATGCAGAAATGGGCTATTTAGGATTTTATAATTCTGAAGTAGGTTTATCTCCTTTTGAACGTTATTTTGTGGGTGGAGATGGTATTGCTGTTTTTCAATTAGATGGTAGAGAAGTTGTTGGTTTAAGAGGATACGAAAACAATAGATTATCGCCTTTAGAAGGAGGCTCTATTTACAATAAATTTCAACTAGAATTAAGGTACTCTATTACAGATGCTCCTTCTGCCTCTATTTATACATTAGGTTTTGTAGAAGCGGGTAATTCTTATGACAATTTTGAAACATTTAATCCGTTTGAATTAAAACGTTCGGCTGGTTTAGGTGTAAGAATATTTATGCCTGCCTTTGGATTATTAGGTATCGACTTTGCGCACGGCTTTGATCCGCTGCCAGGACAAATAGAAAAATCTGGCTGGCAAACACATTTTATTATCGGAAGACAATTCTAGGAAAACTGTACATTTGTGATGTCAAGGTTTTTTTGGCACGGTTTTTTCTAAACACATTATACAAATGAAAAAAATATTTTTAGTAGCCGTTCTCTTATTTATCGTAACAACATCTTGGTCACAAAGAAACCAAACTATTGCCTATTTAGATATGGAGTATATTCTAGAAAATGTACCTGAATATTTACAAGCGCAAAACACCTTGGACTCTAAAGTTGCCAAATGGAGAAAAAAACTTGACAAACAAGCACGTTTTATAGAAGTTTTAAAATCTGATTTAGCAAATGAAAAGGCAATTTTAACAAAAGATTTAATTGAAGAAAAAGAAGAAGAAATTACCCTAAAACAAGAAGAATTAAGAAGACTAGAATCTTTGTATTTTGGTTCAAATGGCGATATGTTTTTGGTAAGAAAGCAATTAGTAAAGCCAATTCAAGATCAAGTTTACAATGCAGTTCAGAGTATTGCAAAAAGAAAAAAATACGACTTTGTTTTTGAGAAATCTACTGATTTAGTAATGCTATATTCAAATAAAAAATACGATATTAGCGACCTTGTTTTAGCTACTATAAACAGAACAAGATTATCTGAAGAAAAAAAGGAGCAGATAGAGGCAAGAAGAAATAAAACAAATGCCCCTACAAGAGAATTATCTGAAAAACAGCAAGAAGTATTTGCTGAAAAAACAGCAAAGAAAGAAGCGCAACTAGAAGAATTAGAAAATAAACAGATAGAAGCTGTAAAAAGAAAAGTAGCACAAAGAGAAGCACAAAAAGAGGCTATCGAAGAAAAAAGACAAGCCCGTTTAAAGCAGCGTGAAGAAAAAAGAAAACTGTTAAGAGAAAAACAAGAAGCTGCCAGAAAGAAAAAAGAAGACGAGAAAAAAAAGAAAGAAAAAGAAAATAATTAAACAAAAAATAATAATTAAATCAAAACAAGAATGAAAAATTTTAAAACGTTACTATTAATTGCTGTATTTACTTTAGGAGTAGGTGGTGTTGCAAATGCACAAAAGATGGGTCATATAGACTTTGAAAAACTAGTAGCAGAAATGCCTCAAACACAAAAATTAAAGTTAGATATTGAAAAATTAGGTAAAACATACCAAGATGAAGTTGAAGGCATGGCTAAAAAATTAGACGCCAAAATGAAAAAGTATACTGCTGAACAACCTTCACAAACTAAAGAAATAAACGAAATTAGAGCTCAAGAGGTTCAGCAAGAAAATGCTAGATATGAGCAGTTAAGACAAACTGCATACCAAGACATGCAAAAAAAGCAAGCTGAAGGCTTAAAACCAATCATTGAAACTGCACAAAAAGCAATTGATGAGGTTGCTGCTTCTAAAACTATTTTATACGTATTTGATGCATCAATGGGTAAAGGCTTATTAGTTAAAAAAGGAGAAGATCTTTATGCAGCTGTAAAAACGAAATTAGGATTCTAAAAGAACCTTTTTTAAAACTTATTTTAAAACCTACTTTTTAAAGTAGGTTTTTTTACTTTTACAACTATATGAAATCAAACAATAATCCTATTGGTATTTTTGATTCAGGCATTGGTGGTACTTCTATTTGGGCAGAAATTACAGCACTCTTACCAAATGAAAATACCGTATATCTTTCTGATAGTAAACACGCTCCTTATGGCGAAAAAAGCAGCCAACAAATTATTGATTTATCAATTAAAAACACAAAGTTTCTAATTGATCAAGATTGTAAAATAATTGTTGTTGCCTGCAACACGGCAACCACAAATGCTATAAAATTTTTAAGAGAACATTATAGGATTCCTTTTATTGGCATAGAACCTGCCATAAAACCGGCCGCCTTAAAAACAAAAACAAATAAGATTGGTATCCTCGCTACAAAAGGCACCTTAAACAGCCAATTATTCGAAAAAACGTCAAAGACTATAGACAAACAAATAACAATTATAGAAACCATTGGTAAAGATTTGGTAGAACTTATTGAAGCGGGTAAAATAGATTCTATAGAAATGAAGAAATTACTACGCAACTACCTGAACCCGATGCTTAAAGAAGGTGTAGATTGTTTAGTTTTAGGATGCACACATTACCCTTATTTAATACCTCAAATTAGAGAAATTATTGGCGATAAAATGCAAATTATAGATTCAGGACAAGCAGTTGCAAAGCAAACAAAATGGATACTAGAAAAGCATGATCTTTTAAAAATTGATCAAAAAACAGGAACGCATCAATTTTACATCAATAAAGATAAAAGAGTTTTAGAAAAGATTATTTCAAAGAATAATAACTTCATTAAAATAGATGAAAAAAAATTTTAAAACCCTCCAAAAGCAGCATTAATATTAGGACAAGCTGCAGCTCTTTGTTCTCTTGTCCATAAATTTATACCTACAGAAATTTGATGAAACCCTGTATTTGTTAAAACGGTTTCATTCATTTGACTTGTATACGTATAAGAAAACATTAAGTTTTGGTAGTTAACACCTACTATTGGCGTTATATATTGAGCGTTTTCTATGGCATTTACATCAAAACCTCTTCTGTAAGAAAGTGCTCCCCAGAATTGAGTTTTAGAAATTGTTTTATACGCCTTGATGTTAAAATCTGCAATTCTCTCTCCTGTACCTTCTCTAAACTGAATCATTATAGAAGGCTCAAATTGAACAAAAAGCTCTTCTCCGAAGTAGTAACCAGTAGATAGTATATAATTTCTTAAATCTAGTGGCTCTTGAACGTTCAAATTATTTTTAGCCGTTAGCAATAAATTTTTAACGGTAAAATAAGAAGAGAATCCACCTAAATGATAAGCAACACCAAAATCTGCATTGTAATAACTTGTACTTTCGATAATTGAAGATACTGCAGCATCACCTGTAAAACTTCTTTGATCAGATTGATTTTGAACAAATGTAAATGCCAAACCAAACGAAAGTTGGTTAAAAACTTTACCATCACTCATAGGCAAATGGTAGGCGTAACTTCCTTGAAAACCTTTTTGAGAATGAAATCCGTTTTTATCATTAAAAAACACAAAACCATAACCCGCATTAGAATACTCGCTAAATTTTGTATGAAAACTTAACGTTTGTAAAGATGGTGCATCTGGTATACCTGCCCACTGTTGTCTTGCTGTAAAACGTAATTTACTTGAGTTCCCAATTCCTGCCGCTGAAGGATGTACCAAATAGACGTTGTCTGAAAGATAATCTTGATAAATAGGTAAAGTCTCTTGAGAGGTTCCTTTTAATGAAAAAAGAAGTAGAAATAATACATAAAATCTAGTGCACAATAGCTTCATTAAAGTCTGATTAGTTTTAGTAAACCAAATATATTAATTTTGAAAGAATAAATACTTTTAAACTTATAGTTTTAACACAAATAAAGAACTGATTTTATATTCTTTTACTGCCAATTACAATTATCAAATAGTAGTCCCTAAAAGCTTTTGCACACAAAAAAACTTTAAATTAATGATTTTTTTAAAGCCTCTAACTCTACCCCCAAACCATGAAACATTTGTATAATGCTACTTAATTTTAATTCATGCTCTTCATATTCTTGTGTGTTAATACTGCAGGTAAATTTCCATAATTCTAAAATTTCTGAAACAGGAACTTCATAGGCTTGGTAACTTGTATTATCTGGCTTTAACAAAAAAGATTGCTTCTCCTCTACTCGGTTTTCTAATCTTTTATACGTCATTCCGTCGTCTTTTGTAACCACAATATAAGAATGACCACTTTTTGCTTGTTTAATATCTTCAACAAATTCTGCCACTACATAAGAACCATCTTTCATGGGCAACATAGAATCTCCTTTTATCGGAAAAGCTCTGTGTTTCCCTTTTGGTAAAAAAGGCAACTTTATTTTTTCTAATTGCTCTATATATTCTGGATCATCGTAGCCTAATAAATATCCTGCAGATGCTTTTGCCGAAATTACCTCAATTAAATTCTCGTTATCATTATCAATTGTAATAGGAAACAAGACTCGCTTATTACCCACTTCAATAAAAGAGACATCTTTGGCTTTGGTTAAATCGTTCTTGATAATAATATCTATAGGAATTTTAAAATAGGCTGAAAATGCAATTAAAAACTCAATCGTTGGCGATGATCTATTTTCTTCATAAGAACTAATTCTAGACCTTGTAACAGATAATTCTTCTGCTAAAGATTCTTGTGTTAATTTTTTAAGCGTTCTTAAATGTTTTATATTTTTTGATAAGTTTTTCATATTGCTACAATTATAAGCAACAAATGTATGTATTTGTAGCTAATTTTACACTATGCAAAAGCACATTTTACATCTCGATTTAGATACTTTTTTCGTTTCTTGTGAACGGCTGATTGACAGTAGGTTGCAAAAAAAACCATTACTGGTTGGCGGTACTGGAGACCGAGGTGTTGTTGCGGCTTGTAGTTATGAGACCAGACGTTTTGGTGTACATTCTGGAATGGCTATGAAAATTGCCAAAAAATTATGCCCAGAAGCAATTATCATTAGAGGAGATACAGGTACCTATTCTAAATACTCAAACATCGTTACAGAAATTATCAAAGAAAAAGTGCCCATTTTCGAAAAAGCAAGTATTGATGAATTTTATGCAGACCTTTCTGGTATGGATGCTTTTTTCGGAAGTTATAAATATGCTTCTGAACTGCGCCAGCGAATTATAAAAGAAAGTGGTTTGCCAATTTCGTTTGGGTTATCGCAGAATAAAATTGTTTCTAAAGTGGCAACTGGCGAAGCAAAACCAAATAATCAATTATTGATTAATGCAGGCTTTGAAAAAGAATTTTTAGCGCCTTTATCGATTCGAAAAATTCCATCCGTAGGAAATAAAACCTACCAAATTTTAAGAAATCTTGGTGTAGACAAAGTAAAAGTGATTCAAGAAATGCCTTTAGAAATGATGATCAGTGTTTTAGGCGCCAACGGAAAAACAATCTGGAAACGTGCCAACGGCATTGACAATCCGCCAATTATTGCCTTTCATGAGCGCAAATCTTTATCTACAGAAAGAACCTACAATAAAGACACAATTGATATGGTAAAACTAAAGGCAACCCTATTTGCCATGGCAGAAAACTTGGCCTATCAATTAAGAAAAGGCAATAAACTAGCAGGAACGTTAAGCGTAAAAATCAGATATTCAGATTTTAACACCTACAGTAAACAGGTTAAAATTCCGTATACAAGTGCCGATCATATTATCATTCCTGCTGTTTTAGAATTGTTTAAAAAATTATATCAACGTAGGTTATTAATACGATTGGTTGGTGTAAAAGTATCTGATATTGTAAGCGGCAGTTATCAAATTAATCTTTTTGATGATACAGAACAAATGCTAAATCTATACAATGCCATGGATACGATTAGAGATAAATACGGAGAATTAAGCATTATGAGAGCCACTGCCATGGGCGCGAAATCTATTGGCAGATTTAGCAATCCTTTTAATGGCGAGCCTCCCTTAATTTTAGCGCATAGAAAACAATAACGCATGTATACAAACTGTCATACGTATTATTCGCTACGCTATGGTACCTTTTCTGAAGTTGCCTTATTACAACTTGCCGTAGAGAATAATATCGACACGATTGCACTTACAGACATCAACAATACGTCTGCGTGTATGAATTTTGTGCAACAGGCAAAAAAGCTAAATATCAAACCAGTTATTGGTATCGATTTCAGAAATGGTAATACGCAACAATTTATTGCGCTTGCAAAAAGTAACACAGGTTTTGAGAACATCAACAGGTATTTATCTTCTTTTTTAGAATCTAAAACGGTTATCCCTAATAAACCAAAACCTTTAGAAGATGTTTTTATCATTTATCCTTTTGAAAAAGTTTTGGAATTGAATCTGACCTCTTTTGCTACCAATGAATTTATAGGAATTTCGATTGCAGAAATTAATAAACTGCGCTTTTCCTATTTAAAAAAGTATGAAGATAAAATAGTCATTCAACAACAAGTAACGATTCGTAATAAAAAAGATTTTAATGCACACCGACTCTTACGTGCCATTGATAACAACACATTATTAAGCAAACTACCAACAACCGAAGAATGTTTAGAAACAGATAAAATGCATTCCGCAATAGCACTACAAAAACATTTTGATGAGTTTCCTTTTATTCTTGAAAACACAAAAAAGCTGTTGCAACAATGTACTATCAACTTCGGATTTGGTGATGCTCGTAAAAATCAAAATCTAAACTTGTATTATAATAGTTTTGATGAAGACTGTAAAATGTTATTGCAATTGTGTGATGAAAAAATACACAAGAGATATAAAAATCCGTCTGAAAAAGTACATGCTCGCCTACAAAAAGAATTAAAAGTAATTATAGAACTGAAATTCGTTTCGTTCTTTTTAATCAATTATGACATTATCAACTATGCAAAAAAAAACAACTTTTTTCATGTAGGTAGAGGAAGTGGCGCCAATAGTATTGTGGCCTATATTATCGGAATTACAGATGTAGATCCTGTTGAATTAGATTTGTATTTTGAACGTTTTATCAATCCGTTTAGAGCTTCTCCACCAGATTTTGATATTGATTTTTCGTGGAAAGATAGAAACACCGTTACACAATATATTTTTGATCGTTTTGACAATGTAGCCTTATTAGCAACCTATGTTACCTTTAAATACAGAGCCGTTGTTAGAGAGTTAGGAAAAGTATTTGGGTTGCCAAAAGAAGAAATTGATAAATTAAGTAAAAGAGTTGTTGGAAATACATTAGATGATATCTCTAAATTGGTCTTAAAATACGGGAAATTAATAGAAGGCTTTCCGAATTATGTAAGTGTACATTCTGCCGGGATTTTAATTTTAGACAAACCTATTCATTACTATTCTGCCACAAATTTACCTCCAAAAGGATTTGCTACCGTTCAGTTTGATATGAATATTGCTGATGATGTTGGCATTTTTAAGTTTGATATTTTAGGACAACGAGGTTTGGCAAAAATTAAAGATGCTTTAGAAATCATCAAAGAAAACAACCCAAATGCTCCTGAAATAGATATTACCGATATTGAAAGTTTTAAGAAAGATAAAAATATTAATAACCTCTTAAAAAGTGGTGGTGCTATTGGTGCATATTATGTAGAATCGCCCGCCATGCGTGGATTGATGCAAAAACTACAAACACAAGATTATTTAGGTTTGGTAGCTGCGAGTTCTATTATAAGACCCGGTGTTTCTGGTTCTGGAATGAAAGAAGAGTTTATCAAAAGGCATCGTTTTCCTGAAAAAAGAAAAGAAGCGCATCCTATTTTATTAGAAATTATGCCCGAAACCTATGGCGTAATGGTATATCAGGAAGATGTGATGAAAGTGGCAAATAAATTTGCAGATTTAACACTAGGCGAAGCAGACGTTTTAAGACGAGGAATGAGTGGAAAATATAGATCTGTGGAAGAATTTAAAGCCGTGGAAGATAAATTTGTTTCTAATTGTAGAAAAAAAGGACACAAAGACGAATTAATTTTTGAAGTATGGAATCAGATTAAAAGTTTTGCAGGCTATGCCTTTGCAAAAGGGCATTCGGCATCTTACGCAGTAGAAAGTTACCAAAGTTTATTTTTAAAATGCTACTACCCTATTGAGTTTATGACGGCAGTTTTAAATAATGGCGGCGGATTTTATTCCGCAGAACACTATATTCATGAGGCTAAAATGTGTGGAGCAACCATAGCATTGCCTTGCATCAATACCAGCGATCATGCAAATACCGTAAAAGGAAAAACTATTTATTTAGGTTTTGGATATCTTAAAAACGTAGAACAATTAACGATTCAACGAATTTTAACCGAACGACAAATTCATGGACCTTTTTTTTCTTTGGATGACTTTATCGATCGGATTGCAATTTCTATTGAACAAGTAACCGTTTTAATTCGGATTGATGCGTTTCGGTTTACATCAAAACAAAAAACGACCTTACTTTGGGATGCTACTTTTAAATTGAATGCCACAAAATCAAAACAAAAACAAACACAAGGAAAACTATTCCGTTTGCAGCATCAAAATTTTAAGATTCCGGAACTCCATTCGCATTGGCTAGAAAATGTATATGATGAAATGGAATTGTTAGGGTTTACCATTCATGACTATTTTTCTATGGTTACAGAAAAATTTTGCCCACATATTAAAGCCAAAGAAATGAATCTATTTACCAATCAAAATGTACTTTTATACGGACAGTTAGTAACCACTCGCTTCAATAAAACATCACAAGGAAAATTAATGCGATTAAGCACGTTTATTGACGCCGATGGCCATTATTTTGATGCGGTACATTTTACCGATGTTGTAAACCAATATCCAATAAACGGAATGGGAATTTACGCCTGCTATGGTAAAATTACCAACCGTTTTGATTTTTGTAGTATGAATGTTATTAAATCTAAAAAGATGAGCATTTCTAGTGACCCTAGACACTGATAATCAAATAAAAAGCTTAAATTTACATATTTACGCTATGAAAAAAATAACTTTAAATTCTGCTAAACATCGAAATAAAAATGTGCTTACAATTCGGTTCAAATATGATACTGAAATAAAAGAGCATATTAAGAAACTAGAAAATACTCTTTGGAGTCAAACTTTACGATGTTTTTACATGGAATTGTCTTTAGATAATTTAAGAATTGTCTTTAAACATCTTAAAGATCAAAACTGGAGCGTTCACTATTTAGAATTACAACCTTTCATTGATAAAAGTAAAATAGAAGAAAAGAGAAACTCGCACTTAATACCTAAAGTTCCTGATGCTTATGAAATAGAATTACAAAAGTTCAGAAAATGGTTGCTTCAAAAAAGATTCAGTAAAAATACTGTAAATACATATTTAGATGTAACTACGACCTATATAAAATATGCGCTTTTAAAAAGAGCTGATATATTTTCTACAAAAATAGTAGAAGCTTTTAGTTATGATTATATTTTTGTGCCTAATAAATCGGTTTCATATCAAAATCAATTTATAAGTGGC